>JAFEEF010000064.1 GCA_018241265.1 Pseudomonadota bacterium
CGAAGGCACCGGCTGGATGTGGCGCATGGTCGACCGCATCGAGCACGGCCAGGGCCGCAAGGAAGACATCGACACGCTGAACTCGGTGGCCGACAACATCCAGGGCCGCACGATCTGCGCGCTCGGCGATGCCGCGGCGATGCCGGTGCGCGCGATGATCAAGAACTTCCGCGACGAGTTCATCCATCACATCGAGCACAAGAGCTGCGTCGTGCCGGCCTACGTCTGACCATGATCGAAATCGAACTCGACGGCAAGAAGGTGGAAGTGGTCGAAGGCAGCATGGTGATGCATGCGGCCGACAAGGCCGGCACCTACATTCCGCACTTCTGCTATCACAAGAAGCTGACGATCGCGGCCAACTGCCGCATGTGCCTGGTCGAAATCGAGAAGGCGCCCAAGCCGATGCCGGCCTGCGCGACGCCGGTCACGCAGGGCATGATCGTGCGCACCCAGAGCGCCAAGGCGCAGCAGGCGCAGAAGGGGGTGATGGAGTTCCTGCTCATCAACCACCCGCTCGACTGCCCGATCTGCGACCAGGGCGGCGAATGCCAGCTGCAGGACTTGGCGGTCGGCTACGGCGCCTCGACCTCGCGTTACGAGGAAGAGAAGCGCGTCGTCTACCCGAAGAACGTCGGCCCGCTGATCTCGATGCAGGAGATGAACCGTTGCATCCACTGCACGCGCTGCGTGCGCTTCGGCCAGGAAGTGGCCGGGGTCATGGAGCTCGGGATGATCCACCGCGGCGAGCATTCGGAGATCACGACCGTCGTCGGCGACACCGTCGACTCGGAGCTGTCGGGCAACATGATCGACATCTGCCCGGTCGGTGCGCTGACCAGCAAGCCGTTCCGCTACAGCGCGCGGACCTGGGAGCTGTCGCGCCGCAAGTCGGTGAGTCCGCACGACAGCGTCGGCGCCAACCTCGTCGTGCAGATCAAGGGGCCGCAGGTGATGCGCGTCGTCCCGTTCGAGAACGAGGACGTCAACGAATGCTGGATCGCCGACCGCGACCGCTATTCGTACGAGGCGCTGCACAGCGACGATCGGCTGACGATGCCGATGATCAAGCAGAACGGCGCCTGGCAGGAGACCGACTGGCCCAGCGCGCTCGAATACGTCGCGCGCAGCCTGAAGCAGATCGGCAGCGAGCACGGCAGCGCCGCCATCGGCGCGCTCGGCAGCGCGGCCGGCACGGTCGAGGAACTGCACCTGCTCGCCAAGCTCGTGCGCGGCCTCGGCAGCGAGAACATCGACCATCGGCTGCGCCATGCCGACGCGACGCCGGCCGACGGCGTGCGCTGGCTCGGCACGTCGATCGCGTCGCTGTCGACCCTGCAACGCGTGTTCGTGATCGGCTCGTTCCTGCGCAAGGACCATCCGCTGCTCGCGCAGCGCATCCGCCAGGCGGTGCGCAAGGGCGCCAAGGTGCACAGCCTGCACGCCGTGCACGACGACTGGGCGATGCCGGTCGCGGCCGGGCTCACGGCCGCGCCCAGCGGCTGGGTGCAGGCGCTCGCCGGCGTCGCGGCCGCGATCGCATCCGGCAAGGGCGTCGCGGCGCCGGCCGGCGCGGGCGCTGCGTCGGACGAGGCGCGCGCGGTCGCCGCGTCGCTCATGAGCGGCGAGCGCAAGGCGATCCTGCTCGGCAACGCCGCTGCGCAGCATCCCGATGCGAGCGCGCTGCTCGCGTACGCCAACTGGATCGGCGAGCAGACCGGCGCGAGCGTCGGCTACCTGACCGAATCCGCCAACAGTGTCGGTGCGCAACTCGTCGGTGCGCAGCCGGGGGCGGGCGGCCTCGATGCCGCGAAGATGCTCGCCGCGGGCTCGCCGATGAAGGCGCTCGTGCTGCTCGACATCGAGCCGGCGTTCGACTTCGCGAATCCCGCCGCGGCACGCCAGGCGCTCGATGCGGCTGCGCTCGTCGTCGCGCTGACGCCGTTCAAGAGCGCCGCGAGCGCCGAAGCCGACGTGCTGCTGCCGATCGCGCCGTTCACCGAGACCTCGGGCAGCTACGTGAACGCCGAAGGCCGGCTGCAGAGCTTCCACGGCGTCGTGCGGCCGAAGGGCGATGCGCGCCCGGCGTGGAAGGTGCTGCGCGTGCTCGGCAATCTGCTCGGCCTGTCGGGCTTCGACTTCGAGACGTCCGAAGAGGTGCGTGACGAAGCGGTCGGCGACGGCACGGCGATCGCCGCGCGGTTGTCGAACCGGACCGCCGCGCCGATGTCGGCGGCATCATCCGCCAACGGCTACGAGCGCATCGCCGACGTGCCGATCTATGCCACCGATGCGCTGGTGCGGCGCGCGCCGGCGCTGCAGCACACGGCCGATGCGCAGGCGCCGGTCGCGAGCCTGCCGCCCGGCCTGTGGCGCGCGCTCGGCCTGCCCGAGCGCGATGCGCGCGTGCGCGTCACGCAGGGCGCGGCCGCGATCGAATTGCCGGCGCGCGTCGATGCGACGCTCGCCGAGCATGCGGTGCGCATCCCCGCGGGCCATCCGGCCACGGCCGGGCTCGGCGCGATGTTCGGTCCGGTGAGCGTCGAGAAAGCGAGCGCGGCATGACAGCGCTGGGCACGGTCCAACAGTTCGGCACGTCGGTGCTCGGCCCGGTGTGGCCGGTGGTGTGGGCGCTGGTGAAGATCGTCGCGCTGCTGATCCCGCTGATGATCTGCGTCGCCTACCTGACCTTGTGGGAGCGCAAGGCGATCGGCTGGAGCCAGATCCGCCCCGGCCCGAACCGCGTCGGCCCGCTCGGTCTGTTGCAGCCGATCGCCGATGCGGTGAAGCTGATCTTCAAGGAGATCATCCTTCCGACCGCGGCCAACCGCGGCCTGTTCTTCCTCGGCCCGGTCATGACGATCATGCCGGCGCTCGCCGCCTGGGTGGTCGTGCCGTTCGGCCCGGAGGTCGTCCTCGCCGACGTCAACGCCGGCCTGCTCTACCTGATGGCGATCACGTCGATGGAGGTCTACGGCGTCATCATCGCCGGCTGGGCGTCGAACTCGAAGTACGCCTTCCTCGGCGCGCTGCGCGCGTCGGCGCAGATGGTCAGCTACGAGATCGCGATGGGCTTCGCGTTCGTCGTCGTGCTGATGGTGACGGGAAGCCTCAACCTCAGCGCGATCGTCGAGAGCCAGGGCCGGGGCATCTTCGCGTCGCATGGCGTCTCGGTCCTGTCGTGGAACTGGCTGCCGCTGCTGCCGATCTTCCTCGTCTACTTCATCTCGGGTCTGGCGGAGACCAACCGCCATCCGTTCGACGTCGTCGAGGGCGAGTCGGAGATCGTCGCCGGCCACATGGTCGAGTATTCGGGCATGGCGTTCGCGATGTTCTTCCTCGCCGAATACGCCAACATGATCCTCGTCTCGACGTTGACGGTGATCATGTTCCTCGGCGGCTGGCTGTCGCCGTTCGACATCGCACCGCTGACCTGGATCCCCGGCTGGATCTGGATCGTCATCAAGACGTTCTGCGTCGTCACCGTGTTCTTGTGGGTCCGTGCGAGCTTCCCGCGCTTCCGCTACGACCAGATCATGCGCCTGGGCTGGAAGATCTTCATCCCGGTGACGCTGGTCTGGCTGGTGGTCGTCGGTCTGTGGATCCAGTCGCCCTGGAACATCTGGAAATAGGTCGTCGTCGTCATGGCTGCCACCACATCGTCTGCATCCCCCGTCCGGAGCTTCTTCTCCAGCTTCCTGCTCGCCGAGCTCTGGAAGGGCATGGCCCTGACCGGCCGGCACTTCTGGCAACGCAAGATCACCGTGCAGTTTCCCGAAGAGAAGACGCCGCTCAGCCCGCGCTTCCGCGGCCTGCATGCGCTGCGCCGCTACGAGAACGGCGAGGAGCGCTGCATCGCCTGCAAGCTGTGCGAGGCGGTCTGCCCGGCGCTCGCGATCACGATCGAATCCGACGTGCGCGCCGACGGCTCGCGCCGCACGACGCGCTACGACATCGACCTGACCAAGTGCATCTTCTGCGGCTTCTGCGAGGAGAGCTGCCCGGTCGATTCGATCGTCGAGACGCACATCTTCGAATACCACGGCGAGAAGCGCGGCGACCTGTACTTCACGAAGGACATGCTGCTGGCCGTGGGCGACCGCTACGAAAAAGAGATCGCTGCCGCGAAGGCGGCAGACGCGAAATATCGCTGAACACCGCTGAAGGGCAGGCCGCTCTTTCAGCCACCCGGACGCGCCGCCGCGCCCGTGGGGCAGGGCGAGCGGCCAAGAACACATGGACATCAATACCGCGCTCTTCTACGTCTTCTCGGCCGTGCTGCTGGCCGCGTCGTTCCGCGTCATCACCGCGCGCAGCCCGGTGTACGCGGCGCTCTACCTCGTGCTGGCGTTCTTCACCGCGGCCTGCGTCTGGATGCTGCTGCGCGCCGAGTTCCTCGCGATCGCGCTGGTGCTGGTCTACGTCGGCGCGGTGATGGTGCTGTTCCTGTTCGTCGTGATGATGCTCGACGTCGATTCGGCGGCGCTGCACGAAGGCTTCTGGAAGCACTTCCCGCTCGCCGCCGGCGTCGGCGCGGTCATCGCGCTCGAGATGGCCGCGGTGCTGCTGCCGGGCTTCCGGCTCGTCGATGCGCCGGTGGCGGACGCCGCAGCGATGAAGCTCGGCAACACGCACCTGCTCGGCGCCGAGGTCTACACCAAGTACATCTATCCGCTGCAGGTCGCGGCCGTGCTGCTGCTCGTCGCGATCATCGCGGCGATCGCGCTGACCCTGCGTCGCCGCAAGGACTCGAAGTACCAGCGTCCTGACGAGCAGGTCAAGGCCAAGAAGCTGGGCCGGCTGCGCATCGTGCAGATACCGCCGCAGGTCGAGACCGCGCCGGTGGCTGCGGCCACCGCCGCACCGGCCGGAGGGGAGCAGCGATGAGCATCGGCCCCATCACCCTCGGCCACTTCCTGACGTTGGGCGCGATGCTGTTCGCGCTGTCGGTGATCGGCATCTACCTGAACCGCAAGAACCTGATCGTGCTCTTGATGGCGATCGAGCTGATGCTGCTCGCCGTCAACCTGAACTTCATCGCGTTCTCGCACTACCTGCCGGCCGCGGCCGACCGCATGGCCGGCCAGGTCTTCGTGTTCTTCATCCTGACGGTGGCGGCGGCCGAATCGGCGATCGGCCTGGCGATCCTCGTGGTGCTGTTCCGCAACCGCGCGACGATCAACGTCGACGAGCTCAACGCGCTGAAAGATTGACGATGTCGGCCCAACTCTCTCCCACCCTGCTGACGATCGTCCCGCTCGCGCCGCTCGTCGGCGCCATCGTCGCGGGGCTGTTCGGCAAGCAGATCGGCCGCGCCGGCGCGCACTGGATCACCTGCCTCGGCGTCGCGGTGTCGTTCGTCATCTCGGCGCTCGTCTTGCAGGACGTGCTCGGCGGCGCCCGCTATAACGCGACCGTCTACGAATGGATGACGATCGCCGACTCGGCTTCGCCTCGGGGCGGCCTCAAGATGGAAGTCGGCTTCCTCGTCGACGGCCTCACCGCGATGATGATGTGCGTCGTCACCTTCGTGTCGCTGATGGTGCACATCTACACCATCGGCTACATGGAGGACGATCCGGGCTACCAGCGCTTCTTCTCGTACATCTCGCTCTTCACGTTCTCGATGCTGATGCTCGTGATGAGCAACAACTTCCTGCAGCTGTTCTTCGGCTGGGAAGCGGTGGGCCTGGTGT
Organism: Pseudomonadota bacterium; assembly: GCA_018241265.1. Classification (GTDB taxonomy): domain Bacteria; phylum Pseudomonadota; class Gammaproteobacteria; order Burkholderiales; family Burkholderiaceae_C; genus JAFEEF01. Next base: position 5,697 of record JAFEEF010000064.1, read on the forward strand.
CGTACCTACTGATCGGCTTCTGGTACACGAAGCCGACCGCGGTGTTCGCGAACATGAAGGCCTTCATCGTCAACCGCGTCGGCGACTTCGGCTTCATCCTCGGCATCGGCCTGCTGCTGGCCTACGGCGGCAGCCTCAACTACAGCGACACCTTCGCGAAGGGCGCCGAGATCGCCAAGCTCACCTTGCCCGGCACCGACTGGTCGCTGATCACCGTCGCCTGCATCTGCCTCTTCATCGGCGCGATGGGCAAGAGCGCGCAGTTCCCGCTGCACGTCTGGCTGCCCGATTCGATGGAAGGCCCGACGCCGATCTCGGCGCTGATCCACGCCGCGACGATGGTGACGGCCGGCATCTTCATGGTCGCGCGCATGTCGCCGCTGTTCGAGCTGAGCGATGCGGCGCTGTCGTTCGTGATGGTGATCGGCGCGATCACGGCGCTCTTCATGGGCCTGCTCGGCATCATCCAGAACGACATCAAGCGCGTCGTCGCTTACTCGACCCTGAGCCAGCTCGGCTACATGACGGTCGCGCTCGGCGCATCGGCCTATTCGGTCGCGGTGTTCCACCTGATGACGCACGCGTTCTTCAAGGCGCTGCTGTTCCTCGGCGCCGGCTCGGTGATCATCGGCATGCACCACGACCAGGACATCCGCAACATGGGTGGCCTTGCGAAGTACATGCCGATCACCTGGATCACTTCCTTGATCGGCTCGCTCGCGCTGATCGGCACGCCGCTCTTCGCCGGCTTCTACTCGAAAGACAGCATCATCGAGGCGGTCGAGGCCAGTCATCTCGCCGGCTCGGGCTTCGCGTACTTCGCGGTCCTCGCCGGCGTGTTCATCACGGCGTTCTACTCGTTCCGGATGTACTTCCTGGTCTTCCATGGCCAGGAGCGCTTCCGGCACAAGCCGTTCCCTGGCGAGCACGACGCGCATGCGGAGGACGAGCATGGCCACGCCGACGAGCACCACGACCCGCACGAGTCGAGGTGGGTCGTGACGATCCCGCTGATCGCGCTGGCGATTCCGTCGGTCGTGATCGGCTACTTCACGATCGGTCCGATGCTGTTCGGCGATTTCTTCACGGGCGCGATCGTCGTGGACGCCGAGCATCACGAGGCGATGAAGGAGCTCGCCGAGGCTTTCCACGGGCCGCTCGCGATGGCCACCCACGCGTTCTCGTCGCCGGTGTTCTGGCTCGCGCTCGCCGGCGTCGTCGTCGCGTACTTCTTCTACATGGTCGATCCCCGCATCCCGGCCATGATCCAGTCGCGCTTCCAGCCGCTCTACAAGCTGCTCGACAACAAGTACTACATGGACTGGATCAACGAGAACCTCGTTGCTCCGGCGGCGCGCGCGGCAGGCCGCGGCCTATGGAAGGGCGGCGACGTGGCGCTGATCGACGGCGTGCTGATCGACGGCTCGGCGAGCACGGTCGGCGGCATCGCATCGCTGACGCGCTTCCTGCAGTCGGGCTACCTCTATTGGTATGCGCTCGTGATGATCCTCGGCGTGGTCGGCTTGATGTCCTGGCAGCTCTGGCCGTTCATCGCCAACCTGCTCGGCCTCTGACGCCGAACCAGCGCCACGACGGAGAAGAACTACATGGGTCTACTGAGTCTCGCCATCTGGCTGCCGATCGTGCTGGGCAGCGTGCTGCTCGCCTTCGGCCGCAAGGAGCAGACGGGCATGGTGCGCTGGCTGGCACTGGCCGTGTCGCTCGTCAGCCTGGCGGTCACCTTGCCGCTGATCTCCGGCTTCGATGCCGGCAGCGCCGCGATGCAGTTCGAGGAGAAGGCGGCCTGGTTCGCGCGCTTCAACGTCTACTACCACCTCGGCATCGACGGCCTGTCGCTGTGGTTCGTGCCGCTGACGGCGTTCATCACGGTGATCGTCGTGATCGCCGGCTGGCAGGTGATCGAGGAGCGTGCCAACCAGTACTACGGCGCGTTCCTGATCCTGTCGGGCCTGATGGTCGGCGTCTTCTGCGCGCTCGACGGCCTGCTGTTCTACGTGTTCTTCGAGGCCACGCTGATCCCGATGTACCTGATCATCGGTGTCTGGGGCGGACCGCGGCGCGTCTATGCGGCGTTCAAGTTCTTCCTGTACACGCTGACGGGCTCGCTGCTGACGCTGGTCGCGTTCATCTACCTCTACTACAAGTCGGGCGGCAGCTTCGACATCCTGACCTGGCAGCGCCTGCCGCTCAGCGCGCATGCGCAGACCTTGCTGTTCTTCGCGTTCTTCGCGGCGTTCGCGGTCAAGGTGCCGATGTGGCCGGTGCACACCTGGTTGCCCGACGCCCACGTCGAGGCGCCGACCGGCGGCTCGGTGGTGCTGGCCGCGATCATGCTGAAGCTCGGCGCGTACGGCTTCGTGCGCTTCTCGCTGCCGATCGCGCCCGATGCGAGCCGCGAATGGGCCTGGTTCATCATCGCCCTCTCGCTCGTCGCGGTGGTCTACATCGGCCTCGTCGCGCTGGTGCAGCAGGACATGAAGAAGCTCGTCGCCTATTCGTCGATCGCGCACATGGGCTTCGTGACGTTCGGCTTCTTCATCTTCAGCCCGCTCGGCGTCTCGGGCGGCCTGGTGCAGATGATCTCGCACGGCTTCATCTCGGGCGCGATGTTCCTCTGCATCGGCGTGCTCTACGACCGCGTCCATTCGCGCGAGATCTCGGCCTATGGCGGCGTCACCAACACGATGCCGAAGTTCGCTTCCTTCGCGGTGCTGTTCGCGATGGCCAACTGCGGCCTGCCGGGCACCTCGGGCTTCGTCGGCGAATGGATGGTGATCCTCGGCGGCGTCAAGTTCGACTTCGTGCTCGGCCTGATCGCCGCGACCACCCTGGTGTTCGGCGCGGCCTACACGCTGTGGATGGTCAAGCGCGTCTATTTCGGTCCGATCGCGAACGACCACGTGAGAGCGCTCGCCGACATCGGCACGCGCGAGTTCGTGATGCTCGCGCTGCTCGCGATCGCCGTGCTCTGGGTCGGCATCTATCCGAAGCCGATCACCGATCCGATGAATGCTTCCGTTGCCGAGCTCCTGAAGCACGTGGCCCAGAGCAAGCTCGCAAATTGAAGGCGCCCACATGAACTGGCAGGCCGTCTACCCCGAAATCGTGCTGCTGATCGCGGCCTGCGTGGTCGCGATGGTCGACCTGTGGGTCACCGATCCGCGCCGCACGCCCACCTATCTGCTGACGCAGCTGTCGCTCGCGATCGTCGCGATCATGCACCTCGTCTACTTCGAGGAAGGGCTCACGACCTACGCGATGCAGCGCATGGTGGTCTCCGATCCGATGGGGCATCTGCTCGGCTTCTTCGCGAGCGTCGCGGTGATGGTGTCGCTCGCCTACGCGCGGCCGTATGCGGCCGAGCGCGAGATGCTGAAGGGCGAGCTCTTCACGCTGTCGATGTTCTCGCTGCTCGGCATCCTCGTGATGCAGTCGGCCAACAACTTCCTGATGGTCTACCTCGGGCTCGAGCTGATGACGCTCTGCCTGTACGCGCTGACCGCGATGCGCCGCGACCATGCCGACGCGACCGAGGCGGCGATGAAGTACTTCGTGCTCGGGGCATTGGCGAGCGGCTTCCTGCTCTACGGCCTGTCGATGATGTACGGCGCCACCGGCTCGCTCGAGATCAGCGAGGTGTTCAAGAACATCGGCGCCGGCACGGCGAACCGGCCGGTGCTGGTGTTCGGCGTCGTCTTCATCGTCGCCGGCCTGGCCTTCAAGCTCGGCGCGGTGCCGTTCCACATGTGGGTGCCCGACGTCTACCAGGGCGCGCCCACCGCGATCACCTTGCTGATCGGCGGAGCGCCCAAGCTCGCGGCGTTCGCGATCATGATCCGGCTGCTCGTCGAAGGCATGCTCGGCCTCGCGATGGACTGGCAGCAGATGCTCGTGCTGCTGTCGATCGGCTCGATGGCGCTCGGCAACCTCGCCGCGATCGCGCAGAGCAACCTGAAGCGCATGCTCGCCTATTCGTCGATCGCGCAGATGGGCTTCGTGCTGCTCGGCCTGTGCTCGGGCGTCGTCAACGGCAACACGATCTCGGCCGCCAATGCCTACAGCTCGGCGATGTTCTACATGGTCACCTACGTGCTGACGACGCTCGGCACCTTCGGGATGATCATGCTGCTGTCGCGCCAGGGCTTCGAGTCGGAGGAGATCGACGACCTGAAGGGCCTGTCGCGCCGCAGCCCGTGGTTCGCGCTGATGATGACGATCCTGATGTTCTCGCTCGCCGGCCTGCCGCCGACGGTCGGCTTCTACGCCAAGCTGTCGGTGCTGCAGGCGCTCGTCTCCACCAACATCCCGGGCCTGATCTACCTGGCGGTCGCAGCGGTGCTGCTGTCGCTGATCGGCGCCTACTACTACCTGCGCGTCATCAAGGTCATGTACTTCGACGAGCCGACCGACACGCGCGCGATCGTGACCGGCGGCGACGTGCGGGCGCTGATGTCGCTGAACGGCCTCGCGGTGCTCGTGCTCGGCATCCTGCCGGGCGGGCTGATGACCTGGTGCGCCGACGCGATCGTCAAGGCGCTCGCGACCTGAGCCGGGGCCCGCTGGCGTGAGTTCGTCGGCCGGCGTCTGGCTCGTGCTGCTCGTCGCGATCACCGCGGCCAACCTGCCGTTCGTCAACGAGCGGCTGTTCGTCGTCGGCCCGCTGCGCGCGCCCAAGGCGATCGGCTGGCGCCTCGTCGAACTCGTCGTGCTGTGGGGCGTGACGCTCGCGGTCGGCTTTGCGGTCGAGGCACGCATCGGCCAGATCCAGCCGCAGGGCTGGGAGTTCTATGCGGCGATCGGCTTCTTCTTCCTGACCCTGGCTTTCCCGGGCTTCGTCTGGCGCTACCTGCGCCGGCGGCACCGATCCCCATGACCGACGCGCTCGACATCCACGCCGACCCGGACCACCTGCGCGAGAAGATGGTGCGCTCGGAGGAGGTCTACCGCGGCAACTTCTTCGATGTCCGCCGCGACCAGATCCGCCTGCCCGATGGCGGCCCGGCGCTGCGCGAATACATCATCCATCCCGGCGCCGTGATGGTCGTGCCCATTCTCGACGACGGCCGGCTCGTCGTCGAACGCCAATGGCGCTATCCGCTGGCGCGGGCGATGGTCGAGTTCCCGGCCGGCAAGCTCGAGGCCGGCGAACCGCCGTTCGAATGCGCGGTGCGCGAGCTGTTCGAGGAGACCGGCTACCGCGCTGCCGAATGGGCGCGCGCCGGCATCCTGCACAACGCGATCGCCTATTCGAACGAAGGCATCGAGGTCTGGTTCGCGCGCCGCCTGACCCTGGGCACGCGCCAGCTCGACGCCGGCGAGTTCCTCGACGTCGGCACCGCCACGCTCGAAGAGCTCGACGGCTACGCGCTGCGGGGCGAACTGACCGACGCGAAGACGCTGGTCGGCATGCTCTGGCTGCAAAATTGGCGCTCGGGCCGCTGGCCTTTGAGCTGGTTCGTGCCGGAATGAGCCGCGACTGCGGATAATGCGCAGCATGAAGGTTCTGAACCTGGTCTGCGCCCAGCACCATCGCTTCGAAGGTTGGTTCTCTTCCGAGGACGATTACCAGAACCAGGACGAACGCGGCCTGCTGTCGTGCCCGATGTGCGGCGACGGCACGGTGCGGCGGCTGCCGAGCGCGCCGCGCATCAACATGATGTCGTCGCGCCAGCGCACCGAGCCTTCCACCGCCGAAGTGATCGAAGCCGGGCCGACGCCGCAGCAGCAGGTGCGTGCCGAGCAACTGCTGAAGGTGTTGCGCCAGGTGGTCGAGAACACCGAAGACGTCGGCGAGCGCTTTCCCGAGGAGGCGCGCCGCATCCACTACGGCGAAGCCGAGGGTCGCGGCATCCGCGGGCGGGCGACGCGCGAGGAAGCGGCGGCACTTGCCGACGAAGGCATCTCGGTGCTCGCGCTCGATCTGCCGCCCGCGCTCAAGGGACCGCGGCACTGACCGCCGGACAAGATAGTTGACGCCGTTCACCGGGCTCGACGGTGGTAGTGTCGATGTGTTTCGCGACACAGCCATCTTCGGCTCGACACGGCATGGCAGCTCGATGGGCGATTCGCATCGGACGCTGGATGGCGAGGTGATGTCATGTCGATCCAGGCGGCCCTGGCCGAGAGCGGTGCTGCGCTCGATCGCGGAGACCACAACGCCGGGACCGAGGCGGCGCAGCGCGCCCTCGACCTGGCGATGGCGCAAGGCGAATCCGACCTGGCAGCGCGGGCCCGCTGCGATCTGGCCTTGCACCTGCTGCGCCAGGCAACAACTTCGAAGCCGCCAAGGTGGGCGTGCCCGCGTTGCCCGTCCTGGACGGGGGTGAGTGCGCTATCGGCTTTCGATCGATTCCCATGGCAATGCTCATTCGGTTACGTGATCTCTCATAGAACTCTTGCACGCTTCCTGACCGATGCATAGAGTTTGCCGGGCCCGATGCCGCACCGGCAGGCGCCGGTCGGTGCCGGGCCGATTCAGAACACACGAGGAGGTAATTTCGATGAAGCAAACGACCGCGCTTGCGCGCGCCGTCGCCATCGCCGTGAGCGGCCTGACCATGCAACTCGCCCATGGGGCAGCCGCCTGGTACGACCTCGGCGCCGGCCGTACCGTCACCGGCGCGTCGGCCAACGGCGGCGTCGCCGCCGCCTATGACGGCGCCCGCTACTACGTCTGGACGCCGGCCGGCGGCGTGAAGTCGATCGGCGGCCGCTGGGAAAGCGGTGTCGCGAGCGTGTCCGGCGACGGCACGCTGGTCAGCGGCAGCACCGTCGGCGCCGACGGCAACACCCAGGCGGCGGTCTACACGGTTGCGACCGGCCGGTGGACGGCGCTCGGCGGCATCGGCGGCGCCTCGGGCACGTCGGAAAGCAGCGCCTGGGCGATGGCCGGCAACGGCCAATCCATCGTCGGTCTCGGCTGGGTCGATGCGGGCACGGCGCATGCGGTGCAGTCGACGCCGGCCGGCATCCTGCACGATCTCGGCTCGCTCGGCGGCTCGTCGCGCGCCAATGGCGTCAACGCCGACGGCAGCATGGTCGTCGGCTGGCAGGAACTGGCGAACGGCTTCTGGCAGGGCACCTACTGGCGCAATGGCGTCGCGACGTTGATGTTCGACGAGCATGGTGCCGAACTGTCGGAAGCGAACGCCGTGTCGGCGGACGGCACCTGGGTCGTCGGCGATGCCCTCGGCGGCCAGGAGACGTGGCGCTACAACACGCAGACCAGCACGATCCAGTACCTCGGCGACCTCGATCCGTCAGGCGACCAGCAGGCCGCGACCGGCATCTCGGCCGACGGCCGCGTGATCGTCGGCTACGACCGCAACTCCGGCCCGCCGCAGCTCGGCACGGGCTCGATCTGGATCGAAGGGCTGGGCATGCTGAACCTGACCGACTACGCCGAGAGCCAGGGCATCGACCTGCACGGCCGCACGCTGGCGCTGCCGATGGGCGTATCGGCGGACGGCACGACGGTCTACGGCCTGGACAGCGCGCGCCACGGCTTCGTCGTCACCCTCGCGCCGATTCCCGAGCCGGGTACGTACGCGTTGTTCGGCATCGGCCTGATCGGCGTGATGGTCGCTCGGCGCCGCGCACGGACCGCGGCGTAAGCCGACTCGTATCACAGCAGCGAGATCTCCTGCGCCCGCGCGAGCGCGCGGGTGCGGTTCTTCACGCCGAGCTTCGCGAAGATGTTATGGAGGTGCCATTTGACGGTCGCCTCCGACAGGAACAGGCTTTGCGCGAGCTCGCGGTTGCCGAGCCCGGCTTTCAGCAGGCGCAGGATCTTCAGCTCGCGCTCGGTCAGATCGGCCGGCGCGGCCGGCAGCGTCCGCGGCGACGATGTCGCGCCTCGGCCGGCGGCTTCGAGCAGCGCTTCGACATGGGCCGCCTCGGCCGCGCGATCGCCCGCTTCGCTGCGGTGGGCGCGCCACTCCTCCAGCATGTCGAGCACGAGCGGATCGTGGTCCAGGAAGCTGCGCCGCAGCCCGCAGCGCAAGCCGAGCGTCAGCGCCTCGTCGAGCGTGCGCAGCGCCTGCGCGCGCTCGAGCGCGCGGTGCTGGTGGACCGCGCGCAGCAGCAACAGCCGCGCGTGTTGCGCCTGGTGGCCATCGCGCTGGGCACGCCGGATCGCATCGTGCAGCGCGCCGGTGGCCGCTGCGCCGCCGGCCACCGCGAGACGCAGTCGCAGCGCCGCCAGCACGACCGCATCCTCGTTCGACGGCACGCTCGCGTCGCCGACGATGCCGTACGACTGCGCCAGCTTGAGCGCCTCGTCGAGCGTCGCGGCTTGCAGACGCAGCACGCAGCGCTCGGCGCCCAGCGTCAGCGCCAGCCGCGGCAGCTTCAGGCGATGGCCGAGCGACTCGCCTTCGAGCAGACAGGCATCGGCGCCGGCGACGTCGCCTTGCAGCCGCAGCAGCCGCGCGCGCGTCACGTAGCCGGCGGTCGTCATTTCCACCAGGCCGTGCTGGTCGATGAACACCAGCGCCTGCGCGAGCAGGCGCTCGGCCGCGGCCAGGTCGTTGCCTTCGTAGCTCGCCTCGGCGGCCAGCAGCGAGAGCATCGATCCGGCATACGACGCGACGCCGAGGCTGCCTTCGACCGCGGCCATGTCGCTGCGCGCCTGCGCGAGCGCGCCGGCATGGTCGCCGCGCCGCAGCGCCACCATCATCGCGAGCGCGCCGGCCCAGGCGGTGCCGTAGTGCGCGCCGCATTCGGCGAATGCGCGACGTGCCACCGCCAGCGCCTGCAGCCCGGGCTCGAACGCATCGGTCGCGCAGCAGCCGTAGGCCAGCACGTTGGCGACGACGCCGGTGCGGAACGCCTCGGCCTGCGGCCAGGAGCGGAACCACGCCTCGGCGGCCGACTTGGCCTGCACCGCCTGGTCGGACAGCGCGTAGTAGACGCTGCGGATCATCTCGACGACGCCGCGCGTGTCGTCGTCGTCCGCGCCGCCGGCGCCGCGCGCCTCGAGCGCACGCAGCTCCTGGTCGGCCTCGACGAAGCGGCGCGTCAGCACCAGCGACCAGGCATGGCCGGTGCGGATCTTCGGGCGCGTACGCACCAGCTCGGGCGGCAGCCGCGTCAACCAGTGCAGCAAGGTCGCATGCTCGCCGCGGTGCTGCACCAGCTCGGCCGAGAACGCGGCGACGAGATCGGCTGCGCGTTCGGCGTCGTTGGCATCGAAGGCGTAGCGCACCGCTTCGTGCGGCAGGCCATGCCGGTCGAACCAGTCGCTGGCGCGCCGGCACACCGCAGCCAGCTCGGCCGGCCGGCGCTCGCGCGCGCGGGCACGCAGGTAGTCGGCGAACAGATGGTGGTAGCGGAACCAGGTGCGCGACCGGTCCAGGCTCGACAGGAACAGGTTGCGCGTCTCGATCTCCGCGAGCAGCGCGGCGCTGTCGCTGCGGCCGAGCACCTCGTCGCAGAGATCGGCACAGAAGCGGTCGAGCGCTGCCGTGCCGAGCAGGAAGTCGCGCACGCCGGCGGGCAGGCTGCCGAGCACCTGCTCGCCGAGGTAGTCGGTGATGTCGCGGTCGCTGCCCGAGAACGCGGCGACGAAGGCGCTGCGGTCGCCGGCCTCGCGCAGCGCGAGCGATGCGAGCTGCAGCCCGGCGATCCAGCCTTCGGTGCGTTGATGCAGCGCCTCGACCTGGCGCCGGTCGAGCGGCCCGCCGCTGACGCGCGCGACGAATTCGGCGGCCTCGTCGAGGCCGAGGCTGAAGTGCGCCGCATCGAGCTCGAGCAGTTCGTCGCGCAGTCGAAGCTGACTGACCGACAGCGGCAATCGCGTGCGGCTCGCGATCACCAGGCACACGCCGGGCGGCAGGAAGCCGCACAGCCATTCGAGCTTGCGCTGCACGACGTCGCTGTGGATCAGGTGGAAGTCGTCGAGCACGAGCAGCAGCGGCCGCGTGCAGCCGGTGAGATCGTGCAGCAGCGACGCCAGCACCGCATCGAGCGACGTGATCGTGCCGCCGCCGAACTGCGCCAGCGTGCGGCGGCCGAGCGCCGCATCGGCATGGTTCAGCGCGGCCGCGACGTAGCGCACGAAACGCAGCGGGTCGTTGTCGGCCGCGTCGAGGCTGAGCCATGCGGCGGTGCCGCCCTGCGCCTCGAAGCGCGTGCCGAACTGCGCCAGCGCCGTCGTCTTGCCGTAGCCGGCCGGCGCGGTGATGCTGATCAGCCGCTTGACGAGCCCGAGGTGCAGCAGCGATGACAGCCGCGCGCGCGCCAAGAGGCTCTGCGAGGTGTGCGGCGGCGCGAGCTTGGACTCGACGACCGGCACCGGCAGATCCTGGTTGTCGGCCGGCCGTCGACCACTGCGCTGCGCCATCGATCCCTGTCCTCGGCTGGCGCCGGCCGTGAGGGCCTGCGCTACTGTCGCTGGGCTACTGTCGCTGGTACAGCGTCACCACGCACGCGCCGCCCAGGCCGAGATTGTGCTGCAGCGCCAGCCGAGCACCGTCGACCTGGCGCGCGTCGGCCCGGCCGCGCAGCTGCCACACCAGCTCGGCGCATTGCGCGAGGCCGGTCGCGCCCAGCGGATGGCCCTTCGACAGCAGTCCGCCCGACGGGTTGACGACCCAGCGGCCGCCGTAGGTGTTGTCGCCGTCCTCGACCAGGCGCTCCCCGCCGCCTTCTTCCGCGAGGCCGAGTGCCTCGTAGCTCAGCAGCTCGTTGGCGGTGAAGCAGTCGTGCAGTTCGACGACGTCGATGTCCTCGGGGCCGATGCCGGCCGCTTCGTAGACGCGCTGCGCCGCGGCGCGGCTCATGTCGAAGCCGATCAGGCGGCGCATGTCGTGTGCCTCGAAGCTCGACGGCGTATCGGTCGTCATTGCCTGCGCGGCGATCGCGACCGAGGCGTCGAGGCCATGGCGCAGCGCGAACGCCGGCGAGCACAGCACGGCCGCGGCCGCGCCGCAGGTCGGCGGACAGCATTGCAGTCTGGTCAGCGGCGCGAACACCGACGGCGATGCCATCACCTCGTCGAGGCTCACCTCCTGGCGGAACACCGCGAGCGGGTTCTTCGCCGCATGGCGTCGCGCCTTCACCGCGATGCGGCCGAAGGTCTCGGGCTTGGTGCCGTGGTCGGCGATGTGGCGGCGCGCCGCGCCGCCGAAGTACTGCGCGGCGATCGGCGTCGCCGGCTCCAGGCCCTGCATGTCGGTCATCGCCTGCTGGAAGCGCGCGAGCGGATCGGGCCGGTCGGTGAACTTCGCGCCGAGCGCGCCGCGCTCCATCTGTTCGAAGCCGAGCGCCAGCACGCAGTCGGCCGCGCCGCTCGCGATCGCCTGGCGCGCCAGGAAGAGCGCGGTCGAGCCGGTGGCGCAGTTGTTGTTGACGTTGACGATCGGTATGCCCGACAGGCCGACGCCGTAGAGGGCCGCCTGGCCCGACGTCGAATCGCCGTAGACGTGGCCGATGTAGGCCTGCTCGACGAGCCGGTAGTCGATGCCGGCATCGGCGAGCGCCGCACGCGCCGCTTCCGCCCCCAACACCTGGTAGGGCGCGCTCGCGCTCGGCTTGGCGAACGGCACCATGCCGACGCCGACGACGCGCACCTTGGGTGCCGCGCTCATTTCCATTGCATGCTCCAGTGCACCGGCAGCGCACCGATGCGCTGTTCGGTCTCGGCGATCAGCGCCGCGCGTTCGGCCGATGCGGGCAAGGTCGCGACGATGGCCGCATGCAGCCCGTCGCGCGGATGCGGCCGCACGTCGACGTCGACCGCGATGTCGCCGCACACCGCACGCACCGTCTCGGCCAGCGCCTTGGCGATCGCACGCTCGCGCAGCGCCGGCTTGTAGATCTTGTTGACCGCGGTGAGCGGCATCGTGGCCAGCACGACCACGTCGACCGGCACGGCGGCACGCTCGGCGATCGCACCGCGCGCATGCGCGAGCAGCTCGGCGCCGTCGGCCGTCGCGCCCTTGCGCAAGGTCACGTAGGCCATCGGCAGCTCGCCCGCACGTGCATCGGGCTTGCCGACCGCGGCCGCGAGCTCGACCGCCGGATGGCGCATCAGGCCTTCCTCGATCATCGCCGGGTCGATGTTGTGGCCGCCGCGGATGATCAGGTCCTTCGCGCGGCCGGTCAGCCAGAAGCAGCCGTTCGCGTCCTGGCGTCCGAGGTCGCCGGTGTTGAGCCAGCCGCCTTCGAGGCAGACGCCGCGGTTGTCGCTGTCGCGCACGTAGCCCGAGAACACGAACGGGCCGCGCAGCAGGATCGTGCCGATCTCGTCGACCGCGGCGTCGCGCTCGACCGTACCGCCTTCGCCGAGGATCGCGACTTTCATTTCCTGGTACGGGAGGCGCAGGCCGATCGAGCCGACCCGGCGCTCGCCGTCGCGCGGGTTCAGCGAGCTGACGCAGGTGGCCTCGGTCATGCCGTAGCCTTCGAGCAGCTTCAGCCCGGTGGCCGCTTCGAAGCGCTGGAACAGCTCGCGCGACAACGGCGCCGCGCCGCAGACCGCGAAGCGCAGCGAGTCGATCGCGGCGCCGTCGCGCGGCACCGCGAGCAAGGCCGCGAGCACCGTCGGCACCGAGCTGAAGAAGGTCGCGCGGTAGCGCTCGACCGAGCGCCAGAACGCCGCGAAGGTGCGCGGCTCGCGGTAGCCGGCCGGCGACAGCAGCACGACGCGTGCGCCGACCGAGAAGGGCGCCAGGCCGGTCACCATCATCGCGTTCGAGTGGAACAGCGGCAGCCCGCAGAGCAGCGTGTCGGCCGGTCCGAAATCGGCTGCGGTCGCGAGCGCCCAGGCGTTCGCCGCTTCGTTGCGATGCGTGCGGCGCGCGAGCTTGGGCGTGCCGGTCGTGCCGCCGGTGTGGAAGTACGATGCGACGTCGTTCGCGCCGGGCGGCTGCTTCGTGAGCAGTCGATCGGCGGGCTGCTGCGCGCAGAGCTGGTCGAAGTCGACCGCCCAGGACGGGCAGGGCTCGTCGCCGCCGACGCGCACGATCGCCGCGAGCGACGGCACGCTGCCGCGCAGCGCCTCGACCTTCTCCCACACGCCGGGCGTCGCCTGGCGGCCCCAGGCGACGAGCACGCGCGTGCCGGCCGCTTCGAGAATGCCGCGGATGTGGTCGATCTCGAGGAACGGGTTGATCGGGTTGACGATGCCCGCCGCTTCGGCGCCCCACAGCACGAAGTGCGTCTCCGGCAGGTTGGGCAGCAGGTACGACACGACGCTGCCGCGCCCGATGCCGAGGCCGTCGAACGCATTCGCCGCCCGAGTGATGCGCGCGAGCAGCTCGCGGTAGCTGTAGGTGCGCTCGCCGTCGGCCGGATCGCCGGTCGGCACGAAGGTCAGCGCCGGCGTATCGGGCGTTGCCGCGGCCTGGCGCGCGATCGCCGCATAGCTCGACACCGGCTCGGCGAGCCTGTCGTCGACCGGGATGCGCTCGATCGCCTCGATGTCCTCCAGGGTGCGAAGAGGCGCGCGTACCGATGTCGCCATCGTCAGTCGTGGACCGTGAGGACCGGCTTTTGCACCAGGCCGAAGCTGCGCAGCACGCCGAGCAGCTCGTGGTGGCCGAACGCCTGGCAACCGGATGCGAAGCCGACCTTCTTCTGCGCGCCCTGCAGCAGCGCCTGCGCCGCATAGGCCTGCAGCAGGCCGGTCTGCTTGTAGTTGGAGTTGCCGTAGATCACGCAATGCGCACGGCCGAGCGGGCCTTGCGCATGCACGGAATCGACCGACTTGTTGATGCGCGGGTTCTCGCGCGGCGGCATCGTGTTCATCACGCCGGCCGCGGTCTGCGCGAGCGCCGCGTAGCGGTCGTCGCTGTTCATGCCTTCGGTGGCCTTGAGCGCGGCCTCGACGATCTTCGGCACGCCCAGCATCAGCGGCTTGTTGAACACGCCGCCCAGCACCTTGACGTTGGCGACGCGCGGATCGCGGCGGAACCAGATCGGATGCGACGTGCCGCCCCATGGCAGCGCGAGCGCCATCTCGTGCTGGCCGGGGATCGCGAGCTGGTAGAGGCCGGCGTCGGCCTGCCACTCGACGAGCTGGCGCTGCTGCAGGTGGTAGGCCTTCGACGTCGCGGCGTTGACGAGGATGGTCTGCGTCGACGCGATCGTCGGGCTGCCGCCCCAGAACACCGCGATGTCGAGCGTGTCGAGCCCGGGCGTGTCGAGGCAGAGCTGCGCGGCGATCTCGCCGGTCGTGTACATCTGCGCGATGCCGGGCGCGAGCAGCAGGCCGGCCGCGGCGAAGCGTGCGCCGTATTCGTTGTCGAGCAGGATCAGCCAGTCCTGCTCGCCCGTCGTGTCGGTGTAGTGGCACTTCGCCGCCAGGCAAGCCTGGACCACTTCGGGTCCGAACTTCGAGAACGGGCCGACGGTGTTCAGCACGACCGATGCGCCCTGGAACAGCTTGGTCAGCGCGTCGACGTTGTGGGCGACCTCGGCGATCTCGTAGTCGGCCGTCTCGATGCCGGCGACGTTGGACTTCATCGACGCATCGAGCCGCTCGCGGCTGCGTCCGGCGGCGATGAACGGGATGTTGTACTCGCGCAGGTACTCGCAGACGAGGCGGCCGGTGTAGCCGCTCGCGCCATAGACGACGACGGGCTTCTTGCTCATGGACAGGTCTCCGATGTGGTGTGGGGGTCAGAGCAGCGACGCGCGCACGCCGCCGTCGACGACGTACGCGCCGCCGTTGCAGAAGCTCGAGCGCTCGCTCGCGAGGAAGACCGCGAGCCGCGCGACTTCATCGGGCTTGCCGTAGCGGCCCTGGCGCGCCGCGATCAGCGCATCGAACGGCATCGGCAACTGCAGCAGGGTCTCGAACTCGGCCTTGCGCGGCGTGACCATGTCGGTTTCGATGAACGCCGGCAGGATCGCGTTGACGCGCACGCCGTGGCCGCGCAGTTCGGTCGCCGCGGTCTGCGTCAGCGACATCACGCCGGCCTTGGCGGCCGCGTAGTGGCCGATCAGCGCGCAGGCGGCCTGCGCCGTCACCGAGCACATCGTGACGATCGCGCCGCTCTTCTGGCCCATCATCACCGGCGCCGCGTAGCGCAGGCACAGGAACACGCCGTCGAGGTTCACCGACGTGACCTCGCGCCACTGCTCGTAGCTCATCGTCGCGAGCGGCGCGAGGTTCGCGACGCCGGCGTTCGGCACCATGACGTCGAGGCGTCCATGCGCATCGACCGTCTTCGCGACGAGCGCTTCGACGGCTTTCGGATCGCGCACGTCGCAGGCGACGGCTCGTGCGCCGGCCAGGCTCTGCGCGACGCGCTCGGCGGACGCGAGGTCGATGTCGGACACGACGACGCGCGCGCCTTCGGCGGCATAGGCGCGTGCGACGGCCTCGCCGAGACCGCGTCCGGCGCCGGTGACGATCGCGACCTTGTCCTTCAGGAGTTCGGTGTTCATCTGCGGATCTCCTTCAGAGCAGGCCGGCCGCCAAGCCGCCGTCGAGCACGTAGTGGGCACCGGTGGTCCAGGACGCATCGTCCGACGCGAGGAACGCGACCATCTCGGCCACTTCCTCCACGGTGCCGAGCCGCCCCTGCTTCATCGCGACGAGCGCATCGAAAGGCACGCCGACCGCGGCCTCGACCGTCGGCACGAGGCGCTCGACCATCTTCGTGCCGACGAAGCCCGGGCAGACCGCGTTGACCCTGATCCCGGTCGGCCGCAGCTCGACCGCGGCCACGCGCGTGAGCTGGATCACCGCCGCCTTGGAGGCGCAGTACGAGCCGAACAGCGGCGCGCCGCCGACGCCGGCGAGCGACGACATGTTGACGATCGCGCCGCGGCCCGACGCGACGAGCGCCTGCAGCGAGTGCTTCATGCCGAGGAAGACGCCCTTGACGTTGATCGCCATCAGGCGCTCGAACTCTTCCTCGCTCTGCTCGAACAGCGGCTTGACGACCTCGATGCCGGCGTTGTTGACCAGCGTGTCCATGCCGCCGAAGGCGGCCACGGTGGCGTCGACGGCGCGCGTGAAGTCGGCACCCGACGTGACGTTGCAATGCACGGAGCGCGCATTCGGGCCGAGCGAGTCGGCCGCTTGTGCGGCACCGGCTTCGTCGATGTCGGCCAGCATCACCTGGGCGCCGCGCGCGATGAACAGCGTCGCGATGGCGCGTCCCAGGCCTTGCGCCGCGCCGGTCACGAGGGCACGGCGGCCGTGGAGGTCGGTCATGAATGTCTCCGGTCGATGCGCCGTCGCAGCCCGTGGCGCCGGCGTCATGAAGGGAGATTCGACCATCCGGGCCGACAGCGGCGGCCCCACCGAAAGGTTGGTTTAGCGTGCTGCGGTGCAGCAGGAACGCGTCGCTTCTTCAGTGGTGCGGCGTCCTGCCGCCGCCATCGACGTCCAGCAGCAGGAAGCTCGCATCGTCGAGCGCCGATACCAGCACCGGGCCCGGCCCGTCGACGGTGTAGCCCTCGCCGGCATCGAGCACGATGTCCCGCAGGTCGTGGTCGAGCGTGATCCAGAGCGATCCGTGCAAGCTCTCGATGCGACGCCCCGCGCCGTGCGTGAGCCGCATCACATCGCCCTTGTCCAGATGGCGCCGGGCCGCGATCAGGTCGACGTTCATGGAGATCCTCCGGTGCATGTGCGCTGCGCATGTCAGCGATGGCCGCACTTTGCGCGCCCTACCTCGTGCGCTCAAACGGTATTCGCGCATCGCTTGCATGCGAAACTAGAATGCGAAACCGGGGGGCAGACGATGCGCCGCTATGACCTTCCGCCGCTCGACCAGCTCGAGGCCTTCGAGTCGGCGGCGCGCCACCTGAGCTTCACGAAGGCCGCCGACGAGCTCGCGCTGACGCAGTCGGCGATCAGCCGGCAGATCGCGCGCCTCGAGGATCACTACGCGCTGCCGCTGTTCCGCCGCCTGCACCGCGCGCTCCGCCTGACCGACGAAGGGCAGACCCTCTACCGCGCGATCGACACCGTGCTCGGCCACCTGCACCAGATCGGCGGCGAACTGCGGCGCGACCGGCGGCCGCGTCCGGTGTCGGTGACGACGACGCCGGGGTTCGCCGGTC
Organism: Pseudomonadota bacterium; assembly: GCA_018241265.1. Classification (GTDB taxonomy): domain Bacteria; phylum Pseudomonadota; class Gammaproteobacteria; order Burkholderiales; family Burkholderiaceae_C; genus JAFEEF01. The sequence goes on from JAFEEF010000064.1 coordinate 22,740, forward strand.
TGTGGCTGATCCCGCGCCTGTCGGCATTCACCGCGGGGCAGCCGAACGTCGACGTGCGGCTGTCGGCCACCTACCAACTCGCCAACCTGCACCGCGACGGCTATGACCTCGCGATCCGCTATGCGACCGAGGACGTCGCCGGCCCGCATGCCGAGCTGCTGTTCGACGACACCGTGCTGCCGGTCTGCAGCCCGCGCCTGCTGCGCGACCCGGCGCGGCCGCTGAAGGAGCCGGCCGACCTGCGCCACCACGTGCTGCTGCACCAGGACGAAGGCAAGGGCGGCGACATGCAGGACTGGCCGATCTGGCTGCGCGCGATGAAGCTCGACGACCTGAAGCCCGCCGGCATCATGCACTTCGAGCAGTTCGACCAGCTGATCACCGCGGCGGTCAGCGGGCAGGGCGTGGCGCTGGGCCGCATTCCGCTGCTCGACCGGATGCTGAAGGAGCGCAAGCTCGTCGCGCCGTTCAAGAAGAGCGTCGCATCGCCGCGCAGCTACTACCTGATCGTCGCCGAGGGCGCCGGCAAGAAGCCCGACGTGCAGGCTTTCGCGGACTGGCTGCGGCTGGAGGCGCGCGCGGTGAGCCAGGGGTGACGCGCCCGCGCTGAAATCTTCCGTACGACCCAACGACGGCGGCCGGCAGGCGCGGACGCCGGCCGGCCGCTGGGCGCCGAGGCGCCGTCGCTCAGCGCTTCCGGGCGGGCGTCGTCTTGACCGCGGCGGTCCCGCCCGCAGGCGTCAGCGAGGTCGCGCTGGTCGGCACGCCGGTCACGAACGCCCGGCGGATCGTGCGGCCGCACGCGGCCGACCCCAGTGAGCGGCCGCTCAGCGATCGGGCAGCGGCGTGAAGCGCGGTGCCGGCCGTGCCTGCAGCGCGCCGCGACTTGTTACGCGAAACACGTCGCGCTGCCGGTTGTGCGGATGGCGGGCCGCTTCGTCGAGGCTCAAGACCGGCGCGAAACAGACGTCGCTGCCTTCGAGCAAATCGCACCAGTGCGCGCGCGGCCGGCTGCGGAACAGCTCGGCGAAGCGGCGCTTCAGCGCGGGCCAGCCGGTCGTGTCGTATTGCGCGGCCGGATCGACGTCGGCCAGGCCGAGCCGCTCGAGCAGCAACGCGTAGAACTGCGGCTCGAGGGCGCCCAGGGTCACATGGCCGCCGTCGGCGCATTCGTAGACATCGTAGAACGGCGAGTCGTGGAACGGGCTGGGCGCGCCGGCGTCGATCTGGCCGGCGGCCTTGATCCAGTGCACCAAGGTGCCGAGCACCGCGACGATGTCGACGATGGCCGCATCGACCACGCAGCCGCGGCCGTTGCGATGCGCATCCAGCACGCCGCAGGCGATGCCGAACGCCAGCCCGAGCGCGCCGCCGGCATCGCCGATCACGGTGGGCGGCACGATGGGAGCCGCGCCGGGCTGCTTCGACAGCGCGAGCAGGCCGGTCAGTGCCACGTAGTTCAAGTCGTGGCCGGCGGCCTGCGCGAGCGGTCCGTCCTGGCCCCAGCCGGTCATGCGGCCGTAGACCAGGCGCGGATGGCGTGCCGCGCAATCGGCCGGACCCAGGCCGAGCCGCTCCATCACGCCCGGCCGGTTGCCTTCGATCAGCGCATCGGCGCCGGCCACGAGGTCGAGCGCCTGCGCGACGCCGGCCGGCGCCTTCAGGTCGATGACGACGAGTTCCTTGCCGGCGCGCAGCGGGCTGTCGCCGGTGCCGCCCAGGCGCTCGGCGACGCCCGGTCCGCCTGGTCCACCCTTCGGCGGGCGCACGACGAGGCTGACGTGCGCGCCCATGTCGGCCAGCATGCGGCCGGCCAATGGCCCCGGGCCCAGGCCCTCGAACTCGACGATGCGCACGCCTTCGAGCGGGCGCCGCGGTGCGGCCGTCACAGCACGCGCCCCGGATTGAGCCGCCCGTGCGGATCGAGCGCGGCCTTGACCGCGCGCATCAGCTTCAATGCCACCGGCGACTTGCGTTCGGCAAGCTCCGCGCGCTTCAACACGCCGATGCCGTGCTCGGCCGAGATCGACCCGCCATGACGCCCGACGAGGTCGTACACGATGCGGTTCGCGCGCGCTTCGCCGGCATCGAGGAACGCCCGCGCCTCGACGCCCGGCGGTCCTTGCAGGTTGTAGTGCAGGTTGCCGTCGCCGAGGTGGCCGAAGTTCACCAGTTGCGATCCCGGAAAGGCCGCCAGCAACGCCGCGTCGGCCTCCGCGACGAACGCCGGGACCGCGGAGACCGGCAGCGCGATGTCGTGCTTGATGTTCGGTCCTTCGTCGGCCTGGGCGAGCGGTATGGCCTCGCGCAGGTGCCACATCGCGTTCGATTGCTCGAGGCTGGTCGCCACCGCCGCGTCGCCGACGATGCCGCGTTCGAGCGCCGTCTCGAGCAGCGCCTCGAACACGGTGCGCGCATGCGCCTCGCTCTCGGCATCGGACTGCTCGAGCAGCACCGTCCAGGCGGTCGGCGCCAGCGGCTGCTGGAGCTGCGGACAGTGCTTGCGGACGAGGTCGAGCGCATGCCGGCCCATCACCTCGAAGCCGGTCAGCGCGGGGCCGAGCCGGGCGCGCGCCAGGTCGAGCAGGTCGACCGCGGCGGCGAGCGTCGGCACGGCCGCCAGCGCGGTCGAGACCGCGGCCGGCCGCGCATAGAGCTTGAGCGTCGCCGCGGTGATGATGCCGAGCGTGCCTTCGCTGCCGATGTAGAGATCGCGCAGGTCGTAGCCGGTGTTGTCCTTGCGCAGGCCCGACAGGCCGTCCCAGACCTCGCCGTCGGCCGTCACGACCTCGATGCCGAGGCAGAGCTCGCGCGCATTGCCGTAGCGCAGCACCTGCGTGCCGCCGGCGTTGGTGCCGAGGTTGCCGCCTATCGTGCAGCTGCCTTCGGCCGCGAGGCTGAGCGGGAACAGCAGGCCGTGCTGCGCCGCCGTCTCCTGCACCGATTGCAGGATGCAGCCGGCTTCGACGGTGAGCGTCTGGTTCGCGCTGTCGATCGCGCGGACCTTGTTCATGCGGCCGAGGTTCAGCAGCACCTGCGAGCCCGTCGCATCGGGCACCGAGCCGCCGACCAGGCCGGTGTTGCCGCCCTGCGTGACGATCGACGTCGCGTGCTCGGCGCACAGGTGCACGATGCCCGCGACCTCGGCCGTCGTGGCCGGGCGCACGACGGCGAGCGCGCGGCCGCGGAAGCGCTTGCGCCAGTCGATCTGATACGCGCTCAGGTCTCCGTCGGTCAGCACATGGGATGCGCCGACGGTGTCGCGCAGGCGATCGACGAGGTTCATCCGACACGTTCCTTCAGGGGCGGTTGCGGCGGCGCGGCCTCGCGCGCCTGCCGCAAGCGCCAGCGCACATGCGCGCCGCAGGCCGCGAACAGGACGAGGCACAGCACGATCTCGATCATCGCGAGCCGCGCGCCCGGGCCGCTTTCGCTCGTCGCCCGCACCGCGCCTTCGGCGAAGTAGACCCACACCAGGAGGCTCAGCCAGCGGTAGGTGTAGAGCCGCCCGCGCGCGATGCCGGCGAGCGGAATGACGAGCGGAACGACCTTCAGCGCGAGCGTGCCGCGGCCGGTCGGCGCGAGCCACAGCTCCCACGCGAGGCCGAGCGCGATCAGGCCGGCGAGGCTCGCCACCGCTGCGGCGCGCGTCCAGGCGAGCGGGCTCGGCAGGGCGGAGGTGGCAGTCATCGAGCCTATGATGCCAGCAATGGATGTGTCGCGATCGATGAAGGCCACGCTGCGCGAGCGCGTCGCCGAGGGGCTGCAGGCCCTGCAGACGTGGCCGTGGCTGGACACCTGCACGACGCTCTACCAGCGCTTCCGCGAGGACCGCCTCGGCCTGACCGCGAGCAGCCTGACCTTCACGACCCTGATCTCGCTGGTGCCGCTGCTCACCGTGATGCTCGCGGTGTTCACCGCGTTCCCGATGTTCGCGACCTTCCAGATCGCGCTGCAGAAGTACTTCCTGCAGATGCTGATCCCGGCGGCGATCGCCGATCCGGTGCTGAAGGCGCTGACGCAGTTCGCGACCAAGGCGAACCGGCTCGGCAGCGTCGGCCTCGTGGTGCTGGTGTTCTCGGCGATCGCGCTGATGCTGACGATCGACAAGACGCTCAACGGCATCTGGCGCGTGCGCACGCCCCGGCCGATCGCGCAACGCGTGCTCGTCTACTGGGCCGCGATGACGCTCGGCCCGCTGATGCTCGGCGTGAGCCTGACCTTGACGTCGTATGCGATCTCGGCCGGGCGCGGCGTGGTCAACGTGCTGCCGGGCGGCGTCGGCCTCTTGCTGTCGCTGCTCGAGTTCGCGCTGCTGGCGGCCGGCTTCGCCGGGCTGTTCCACTATGTTCCGAACACGCATGTGCGCTGGCGGCATGCGATCGGCGGCGCGGTGTTCGCGGCGCTCGGCTTCGAGATCGCGAAGAAGCTGCTCGCCTGGTACCTGACCGAGGTGCCGACCTATTCGATGGTCTACGGCGCGTTCGCGACCGTGCCGATCTTCCTCGTGTGGCTCTACGTCGGCTGGGTCGTGGTGCTGCTCGGCGCGGTGATCGCCGCCTACGCGCCCAGCCTGCGGATGCGCGTGAAGCGCTGGCCCGACACGCCGGGTGCGCGCTTGCAACTGACGATCGCGGTGCTGCGCGAACTCGAGCACTCGCGGCGCGCCCGCACGCCCGGCCTGAACGTCGATCAGCTGGCGGTCGCGCTGCACACCGACCCGCTGCAGATCGAGCCGGTGCTGGACGTGCTGACCGGGCTCGATTGGGTCGGCCGGCTCGACGAGGAGGGCAACCCGCGTCACGTGCTGCTGTGCGATCCCGCCGCCACGCCGGCCGCCGGCCTGCTCGCGCTGACGCTCGTCGAGCCGACACCGGCGCTGCAGGGCCTGTGGCACCGCGCCGGCTTCGACCGCCTGACCTTGCGCGAGCTGATGAGCGCCTGATCAGGCCAGCGCCTTGCGCAAGGCCGCGAGCAGCGCGTCGGGCACTTCGGTCATCAGCGCATGGCCGGCCGGCAGCAGCACCGTCTGCGCGCGCAGCGCGGCGGCAAGCTCGCGCGCCTGGCGCGGGCCGGTCATCTGGTCGCGTTCGCCGAGGACCAGCGTCGCAGGGCACTGCACCTGCGCGGCCGCTTCCAGGCCGTGCGCATAGCGGTCGCAGACGCCGAAGTCGTGATGGAACAGGTTGACCTCGCGCTGGCCGGCCTGGACGTGGCGCATCAGCGCGCGGTTGGCGCCATGCAGCCACGAGCCGGGACCGGGATGCGACGGCTTGGCGGCGTGGGTCGAATGCGAATAGCTGTTGACCATGTCGATGGCCGCCAGCGGACGGTCGCGCGCGGTGTCGAGCAGCGCTGCCGACACCTTCATCGGGTAGGCGGTACCGACCATCACGAGCCGGGTCGCTCGCCCGGGCGCGCGCGCCGCGGCTTCGAGCGCGATCAGCGAACCCATGCTGTGGCCGACGAAGGCCCCCTGGGCGACACCGGCCGCGTCGAGCAGCGCGAGCGTCCAGTCGGCGGCGGCCTCGACGCTGTCCAGCGGCAGTCCGCCGCTGCGCGCATGGCCCGGCTCGTCGACCGCCAGTACGCCGTGACCATGATGCGCGAACCAGCGCGCCGCGAGCGTCCAGACGCTGTGGTCGTGCAGCGCGCCATGCAGGAACACGATGCACGGCAGGCTCGCATCGAACGGCTGGCCGCCGGTGTAGGCATAGGCGCGGCGCGGTCCTCGTGCGGTGACGACGTCGAGTTCCATCACGCCCCCGCTTTCGCCGCGACCTTGAGCGCGCGCTTCAGGTCGTCGATCAGGTCGTCCGGATCCTCCAGGCCGATCGACAGGCGGATCGTCCCGGGCGTGATGCCGGCCTGCGCGAGTGCCGCGTCGTCCATCCGGAAGTGCGTCGTCGACGCCGGATGGATCACCAGCGAGCGGCAGTCGCCGACGTTGGCGAGGTGCGAGAAGATCTTCAGCGACTCGATGAACGCCTGGCCCTGCGCGCGCGTGCCCGCGAGGTCGAAGCTGAAGACCGAGCCGCAGCCGCGCGGCAGCAGGCGCTTGGCGAGCGCGTGGCCGGCATGCGTCTCGAGCTCCGGATAGCCGACCCGCGCGACCTGCGGCTGGCTCGCCAGGAAGCCGACCACCTTGCGCGTGTTGTCGACGTGCCGCGCCATGCGCAGCGGCAAGGTCTCGATGCCCTGCAGGATCAGCCACGCGGTGTGCGGGCTCATGCTGGCGCCGAAATCGCGCAGGCCTTCGCGGCGGGCGCGCAGCAGGAACGCGCCGACCGGACTCTCCTCGGCGAACACCATGCCGTGGAAGCCTTCGTACGGCTCGGACAGCTCCGGGAAGCGTCCCGATGCAGCCCAGTCGAAGGCGCCGCCGTCGACCAGCACGCCGCCGATCACGGTGCCGTGCCCGGACAGGAACTTGGTCGCCGAGTGGTAGACCAGATCGGCGCCATGGTCGAACGGCTTCATCAGCCACGGCGTCGTGAACGTGGAGTCGACGAGCAGCGGCAGCCCGTGCTCGTGCGCGATGGCCGAGATCGTCGGGATGTCGAGCACGTCGAGCCCCGGGTTGCCGAGCGTCTCGCCGAACAGGAGCCGCGTCTCGGGCCGGATCGCGGCGCGCCAGGCGTCGATGTCGCCGGGCCGCACGAAGGTCGTCGAGATGCCGAAGCGCGCCAGCGTGTAGTGCAGCAGGTTGTGCGAGCCGCCGTACAGCGCCGCCGAGGCGACGATGTGCGCGCCGGCGCCGGCCAGGGTCGCTATGGCCAGATGCAGCGCCGCCTGGCCGCTCGCCGTCGCGACCGCGCCGACGCCGCCTTCGAGCGCCGCGACGCGCTCTTCGAGTACCGCGTTGGTCGGATTCGAGATGCGGCTGTAGACGTGGCCCGGCCGCTCCATGTTGAACAGCGACGCGGCGTGCTCGCTGTTCTCGAACACGAACGACGTGCTGAGGTGGATGGGCACCGCACGCGCGCCGGTGGCCGGATCGGGCGCGGCGCCGGCGTGCAGCGCAAGGGTATCGAAGCCGGGATCGGCGCTACCGGGCATGGGGTCTCCGTGGGCGGCGGGGCAGGGCTCGCGAGTGTAGCCAGCGCGGCCTGGCGCCATCTCCTCGTCGATTCGAGGAGCATCGACATGATGTAACGCAAGGAAAGCCCCGCGGGCGCCGTATCTCCCGGCTGTTGTCATTCCGGAATTCGGGCTATATTGGCCTCGCACCCTGGAAGGAGAGTCCGATGAAAGTCAGCGACATCCTGCGCGTCAAGGGCGGCGCGCTGTTCTGCGCCACGTCGGACATGCGCCTGGCCGAGGCGGTGTCGACGATGGCCGAGCGCGACATCGGCTCGCTGGTCGTGATGGACCAGGGCGAAATGACCGGCATGCTGACGTTCCGCGAGGTGATCCAGGCGATCGTGCGCAACGGCGGGTCGCTCGGCGACCTGCAGGTCGGCAAGGTGATGGACGAAAAGCCGCTCACCTGCACGCCCGACACCGAGATCGACGAGGTGCGCCGCATGATGCTGGGCCGCCACGCCCGCTACATGCCGGTGATGGCGCAGCGCACGCTGATGGGCGTGATCTCGTTCTACGACGTCGCCAAGGCGGTGGTCGACGGCCAGGACTTCGAGAACCGCATGCTGAAGGCCTACATCCGCGACTGGCCGGTCGAGGAGCCGCGCGACGAGCAGACGTCGCCGTGACGCTCGCGAACGAGGCCGCCGTCCAGCCCGTGAACGGCGACGGCCTCCGTTAGAATCGACGCTCGCCGCGTCACCGCCACCGCCGCTACGGCGGTGGTCTCGTTTTCAGCCCTCCCGTCGACCTCCGCGCCATGTCCGGCAGCACCCTCGGCCACCTGTTCCGCGTCACCAACTTCGGCGAAAGCCACGGCCCGGCGATCGGCTGCGTGATCGACGGCTGCCCGCCCGGCATGGCGCTGGCCGAGTCGGACATCCAGCCCGAGCTCGACCGGCGCCGGCCGGGCACGTCGCGCCACGTCACGCAGCGCAACGAGCCCGACACGGTCGAGATCCTGTCGGGCGTGTTCGAGGGACAGACCACGGGCACCCCGATCTGCCTGCTGATCCGCAACACCGACCAGCGCAGCAAGGACTACGCGAACCTGCTCGATACGTTCCGTCCGGGCCACGCCGACTACACCTACCTGCACAAGTACGGCCTGCGCGATCCGCGCGGCGGCGGGCGTGCGTCGGCGCGGCTGACCGCGCCGATGGTCGCGGCCGGCGCAGTGGCGCGCAAATGGCTGGCGCTTCATCACGGCGTCACGTTCGCCGGCCACATGACGCAGATCGGCGAGATCGAGATTCCGTTCGAGTCGCTGGAGCACGTGCCGCACAACCCGTTCTTCGCCGCCAACGCGACCGACATCCCGCGCCTCGAGGCCTACATGGACGACCTGCGCAAGGCCGGCGACAGCTGCGGCGCGCGCATCCGCGTGATGGCGCGCGGCGTGCCGGTCGGCTGGGGCGAGCCGCTGTTCGACAAGCTCGATGCCGACATCGCCCACGCGATGATGGGCATCAACGCCGTCAAGGGCGTCGAGATCGGCAGCGGCTTTCGCGCGGTCGCCGAGCGCGGCACGACGCACGGCGACGAGCTGACGCCGGCGGGCTTCCGCACCAACCACGCCGGCGGCGTGCTCGGCGGCATCTCGACCGGCCAGGACATCACGGTCGAGATCGCGGTCAAGCCGACGAGCTCGATCCGCACGCCGCGCCAGTCGCTCGACCTGCAGGGACAGCCGAAGATGGTCGAGACGCATGGCCGTCACGATCCTTGCGTCGGCATCCGCGCGACGCCGATCGCCGAGGCCCTGCTGGCGCTGGTGCTGATGGACCATGCGCTGCGCCACCGGGCGCAGTGCGGCGATGTCCGCGTCGCGATGCCGGCGATTCCGGGCCACGTCTGAAAAAGGCGGAAAGTTCCGCAGTCTTTCCGCCGCCGCTGCAGCCTGGCCCCGACAAACTGCATTCCGTCGCACGAGGGATGGACGCCTTGTAACTCGTCCCTACACTGCGCGGCGCACTGAACGATAGAGAAGAAAGGACTTGCCATGCGCAAGCTGTGGCTGGTGGGAGGCGTCGCCGTGGTGATCGCCGCGGGTGTCGCCTTCGGGGTGGTGTCGCGCGCCAAGAGCGGCGGCCCGTCCGCCGAAGCGAAGAAGCCCGCCGACGTGGCGCTCGAGTTCACGAACGGCGAGGTCGCGCATCCGAAGCTCCTGGCGCTGCCCGAGCACATCGAGTTCTCGGGCGCGCTGATGGCGCCGCGCACGGCGATCGTGCGCGCCAAGGCGTCGGGCACGCTGCTCGACCTGAAGGTGGCCGAGGGCAGCCGGGTCACTGCCGGCCAGCCGCTCGGCTCGATCGACCTGGCCGACCTGCAGAGCCGCGCCGCCGAGCGTTCGGCGATGGTCGACCAGGCGCAGGCCAAGCTCACCGAGGCGGAGCGCAGCTACAAGGCCAACGAGGATCTGGCAGGGCAGCACTTCATCTCGTCGACCGCGCTCGACACGTCGCGCGCGACGCTCGACTCGGCACGCGCGCAGCTCAAGTCGGCGCAGGCGCAGCTCGACACGTCACGCGTCGGCATCCGCGACGCCGCGCTCGTCGCGCCGATCAACGGCGTGATCGGCAAGCGCAATGTCGTGCCGGGCGAGAAGGTCAGCGCCGAGCAGGAGCTGATGACCATCGTCGACCTGCGCTCGCTCGAACTGGCCGGCATCGTCGGCACGCACCAGGTGTCGATGCTGCGGGCCGGACAACCGGTCGCGGTGCGCGTCGAAGGGCAGAGCTCGCCGGTCGTGGGTCGGATCGACCGGATCGCGCCGACGGTCGAGCCGGGCACGCGCGGCATCCGCGTCGTCGTCGTGCTCGACAACCCGAAGGAGATCTACCGCGCCGGCCAGTACGCGAGCGCCGAGGTCGTGCTCGACGACCAGACGCAGCGGCTGACCTTGCCGGCGACCGCGGTCGGCCAGGAATCCGGCCAAGACTTCGTCTGGACCGTGGAGAAGGGCGCGCTGGTGCGCCGCATCGTCATCACCGGCCGGCGCGATCAGGCGACCAATCGCGTCGAGGTATCCAAGGGACTGTCGGCCGACATGGTCGTGCTGGCCGCCCGCTTCGACAACCTGAAGGAAGGCACCGCTGCGAAGGTGGTGGCGCAGCGCGTCGCGCCGACGGCCTCGGCGGCCTCGTCGGCGCCGGCCGGCGAGCGCTCGTAAGCCTTCCTCTCCTTCCTACGCAGCCGTCTTTCCGGGAGCCGCCATGTGGTTCACGCGCGTCTCGATCAACAACCCGGTCTTCGCCACCATGGTCATGGTGGCGCTGTGCGTGCTGGGCCTGTTCTCCTATAGCCAGCTGCGCGTCGAGCGGCTGCCCGACATCTCGCCGCCGATCGTCTTCATCAGCATCGCCTATCCGGGCGCGTCGCCCGAGGCGATCGAGAGCGAGCTGACCCGTCCGCTCGAGCTGGCGCTGAACGGCATCGCCGGCGTCAAGATGATCCGCTCGAACACCTACGAAGGGCGGACCGAGACGGTGGTGGAGTTCCTGCTGTCGGCCGACATGGGGCGCGCGGTGCAGGACGTGCGCGACAAGGTCGCCGCGCTGCAGCCGAGCTTCGCGCACGACGTCAAGCCGCCCTACATCGGCCGCTTCGACAACGACAACTCGCAGCCGACGGTGAACCTGTCGCTGCTCGGCCCGACCCGCAGCTCGCGCGAGCTGTCGTTCCTCGCCGACCAGGTGGTGCGCAAGCGCCTCGAGCGCGTCGGCGGCGTCGCGCGCGTCGACGTCGGCGGCCTGACGGTGCGCCAGGTCCGCATCGACCTCGACCCGCAGCGCCTGCGCGCCTACCAGGTGACGCCGGCCGATGTCGCCGCGGCACTGCAGGCCGCCAACGCCGACATCCCGGTTGGCCTCTTGAGCGGCCTGAAGGCCGAGTCGCTGGTGCGCGTCGAAGGCAAGGTGCGCGACCCGAAGGCGTTCTCCGACGTCGTCGTGTCGTCGCGCGATGGCCTCGTCGTGCGGCTCGGCGACCTCGGCGAACTGGTCGAGCGCGAGCGCGAGCCCGACTCGCTGTCGCGCGTCGACGGCGTGCCGGCGATCTCGTTCCAGATCTACAAGCAGCAGGACGCCAACATCGTCGAGACCGGCGAGGGCATCAAGGAGGCCACCGAAGAGCTGCGCAAGAGCATGCCGCCCGGGGTCGAGCTCAAGCTCGTCTATGCCGACAGCGACTGGGTGAAGGACTCGCTGTCGGGCGTCAAGCGCACGCTGGTCGAGGGCGCGCTGCTGACGGTCGCGATCGTGTTCCTGTTCCTGCACAGCTGGCGCAGCACGATCATCACCGGCCTGACCTTGCCGATCGCGGTGATCTCGTCGTTCATCGCGATCTACCTGTTCGGCTTCACGCTGAACTTCATGACGATGATGGCGCTGTCGCTGTGCATCGGTCTCCTGATCGACGATGCGATCGTGGTGCGCGAGAACATCGTGCGCCACGTCGCGCTCGGCAAGGACCACCATCGCGCCGCGCGCGAAGGCACCGACGAGATCGGCCTGGCGGTGATGGCGACGACCTTCGCGATCTGCGCGGTGTTCGTGCCCGTCGCATTCATGAAGGGCATCACCGGCAAGTTCTTCTTCCCGTTCGGCGTCACCGTCGCGGTGGCGGTGCTGGTGAGCCTCTTCGTCAGCTTCACGCTCGACCCGATGCTGTCGAGCATCTGGCCCGACCCGCCCACGAACCGCCTGGCACGCCTGCCGGTGCTCGGCCACCTGATGCGCGGCACCGATCGCGTGCTCGACGCGATGCACGCGATCTACGAGCGGCTGATCCGCTGGATCTTCTCCGGCCGGCACTATCGCCTCTGGGTGCTGCCGAGCTTCGGCATCGTGACCGCGATCCGCGAGCGCCGGCTCTCGGCGCTGAAGCCGCGCATCGCGACGATCACCGCGCGCGGCATCGTGCTGTGGGCCGGCGTCGCGAGCTTCGTCGTCGCGATCATGCTCGCGCCCCTGGTCGGCACCGAGTTCATCCCCGACTCCGACAACAGCTACATCCAGCTCAACATCCGCATGCCGGTCGGCACCAGCCTGCAGCGCGGCAGCGACAAGATGCAGCAGATCGAGGACCTGATCCGTCCGATGCCGGAAGTGCGCCTGATGTCGACGACGATCGGCGACAACGGCAACGGCAGCCGCAACACCGCGACGCTCAACCTCCAGCTCACGCCGCCGAGCGAGCGCAAGCGCAGCCAGAAGCAGGTCGAGGAGGCGATCCGCACGATGCTGAAGCCGATCCCCGGCATCCAGACCTCGCTCGGCGACCTGCCGATCTATGTCGCGCTGCTCGGCCCCGATCCGCAGGTGCTCGAGACCGAGGTCAAGCGGCTGGAAGAAAAGGTCAGCAAGGTCAAGGGCATCGCCGACTTGCAGACGTCGGTGCAGCCTGGCCTGCCGGCCTATGCGGTGCGTCTGAAGCCCGATGCGGCGCGCGAGCTCGGCATGACCGCGACGCAGCTCGCCGCGAGCCTGCGCACCTTCATCAACGGCGACGTCGCGACCTATTGGACCGCGCCCGACGGCGAGCAGGTCGAGGTCGAGCTGCGCCTGCCGCAGCCGATGCGCGAGAGCGTCTCGCAGATCGACGACCTGCCGGTGGCCTACGCCAAGGACGGCTCGCCGATCGCGCTGTCGCGCGTCGCCGACATCGTGCCGGTGGTGAACCCCGACGTCATCAAGCGCCAGGACCTGCAGCGCCGCCAGGGACTCTACGCCGGCGCGTCGGGCCGGCCGAGCGGCGACGTCGGCGCCGACGTGCAGAAGATCGTCAAGGCGACGCAACTGCCGCCGGGGTATCGCTTCGACGTCGGCGGCCAGACCAAGGACCAGGAAGAAGCCTTCCAGGGCATCCTGATGGCGCTGGGCGCGGCGGTGCTGTTCATCTACATCGTGCTGGCATCGCAGTTCGCGAGCTTCGTGCAGCCGATCGCGATCATGGCGTCGCTGCCGCTCGCGCTGATCGGCGTGATGATCGCGCTGCTCGTCACCGGCTCGACCTTGAACCTGTTCTCGATGATCGGCCTCGTGATGCTGATGGGCCTGGTGACGAAGAACGCGATCCTGCTGGTCGACTTCGCGAACCACGGCCGCAAGGCGGGGCTGTCGGTGCCCGAAGCGCTGCTGCAGGCCGGCCTCGTGCGGATGCGCCCGATCATGATGACGACCGCGGCGATGATCTTCGGCATGCTGCCGCTCGCGCTCGCGCTGTCGGACGGCGGCGAGATCCAGGCGCCGATGGGCCGCGCGATCATCGGCGGCGTGATCACGTCGACGTTGCTGACGCTGGTGGTCGTGCCGGTGCTGTGGTCGTACCTGGTGCGCGACAAGAAGACCGCGGCCGCGCCGGCGGGGCTGCCGCAGCCGGCGCAGACGTCGGATGGCGGCGTGGCCGGCGGATTGCCGATGCCGGCTTCGAAGGATTGAGGATGCGGCGGCTGCGCGGGTTCGCGGCGATCGTCCTGACCGGCCTCGCAGCGCTCGCGGCGACGCACGCTCAGGCCGCTGGCCTGAAGTCGATCGAGGTTCCGGCCGATGCGGCCGGTCCGCTCATCAAGGCCATCGTGTGGACGCCGTGCAATACCGCGCCGGGACAGGTCGTGATGGGGCCTTTCACGCTGCCCGGCGTGCGCGACTGCGCCGTCGCCGGCGACCACCTCGGCCTCGTCGTCGTCTCGCATGGCTATGGCGGCAATGCCCTCGGCCATCACGACACCGCGGAAGCGCTGGCCGACGCAGGGTTCGTCGCCGTGGCGCTCGACCATCCCGACGACACGACGTCGAACAAGGATCCTGCGGCCAACGTCGCGGCGCTGGCGCATCGGCCGACCGACGTGAAGCGCGTGATCGACTACATGCTGACCGGATGGCCCGATGCGCGGCGCATCGACCCGGCCCGCATCGGCTTCTTCGGCTTCTCGCGCGGCGGCTACACCGGGCTCGTGATCGGCGGTGCCAATCCGGACTTCGTGCATGCGCACGTGCGTTGTCCGGGACCGCCGGCGCTGTGCGCACCGATGCAGGCAGCGTCGCCGCTGACGCACGACCCCCGCGTGCGCGCGATCGTGATCGCCGATCCGCTGAGCTTCTTTCCGACGCGGGACAGCCTGAAGGACGTCAAGGTGCCGCTGCAGCTGTGGTCCTCCGAGCGCGGCGGCGATGGCGTCAGCCCCGAGGACGTGGCCGCGGTCGCCCGCGACCTGCCGGTGCGGCCCGACTTCCACCGCGTGCCGGGCACCGCGCACTTCGCGTTCCTGACGCCGTGTCCGCCGGTGCTGACCAAGGAGATTCCGCAGATCTGCGTCGATGACGGGGGATTCGACCGTGTGGCGTTCCACCGGCGGCTCGATGCGGAGGTGGTCGACTTCCTGCGCGCTCACCTGGCCCCTGCGGCCAAGCCGTGAGGCCACGGCGGAGCGGATCGCCGCCGCAGCGCCGGTGCCCGAGGCGCCCTCATGGTGCCGGGTCGAGCAGCGCCTCGGCGTAGCGTGCGAGCGAACGGTTGTAGCGCGGCAAGAGCGGCGCCAGCGCGCACAGGCTCAGGCTGAGCGCCTCGCGCTCGCGGCCGAGGTCGGCGAGCGCGAGCGCCAGGAAGGCGCAGACCGCGCCGTCGAGCTCGTCCGAGCCGGCATCCGATTCGGCGGCGAGCAGCCGTGCCGCGGTCGCGGCGTCGCCGAGGTTGCGCAGCGAGCTCGCCATCTGGATCACCGCGCGCCGCCGCCGCATGCCGGCGAGGCCACCCGCCAGCGCGGCGCGATAGAGCGGCACGGCATCGTGGGGCCGACCGGTCGAATCGCGCGCCGCCGCGCGCTCGAACAGCGCCGCCGGATCGCCGGCCGGCAGCTCGGCGGCGAGCGCGTCGATGCGCTGGACGAAGGCCTGCTCGTCGAGGCGATCGAACTGCGCCCAGAGCGCCGTCAGACGCTCTTCCCACGCGGCATCGGGGATCGGGATCATCGCGGCAGTGTAGGCCAGCGCAGGCGCTGCGCACGGGCGCTGTCACGGGCGCAATTCGACCACCGGCTTTCGCAGTTCGTCACGCAGCGGTCACGTGGGTCGGTGCCTGGGCCTAGGATGGCCGCATGTCAGACCCTGCCGTCCCGGCCCGCATCGCCGACCGCCCTCCGCGCGGTCGCGATCGCCGCATCTGGATCGCCTACGCGGGGCTGTGCGTGCTGTGCTGGATGCTCTACACGATCGCCGGCACCGAATGGCTGCGCGGCAGCTGGCGCCTCTGGGAAGCGATCTACGAGTCGACCTGGAACCTGCTGCCGCCGATGCTGCTCGGCACGCTGGTGCTGCCGTGGGTGCGCGCGCTGCAGGCGCAGCGCCGCGGCTTGGCGGCGCGGCTCGTGCTGCATGCGCTCGCGGCGTTCGCCTTCGCGAGCGTCTGGCACGCGATCGACTACGGCCTCGCCCGAGCGCTGTTCGGGCCCGAGCATGCGGCCGCGACCTTCGAGCAGCAGGTGCTCTGGCGCACTGCGTGGGCGGTGTTCGTCTACACCGCGCTCGTGCTCGGCTTCGGCGGCGCGCTGCATGCGCGGCGCGCGCACGCCGCCGCGGTCGCCGCGGTGCAGGCCGATGCGGCGCGGGTGCGCGCCGAGCTGGCGGCGATCAGCGACAAGCTCAATCCGCACTTCCTGTTCAACACCCTCAACTCGCTGATCCTGCTCACGCGCAAGGATGCCGGTGCCGCCGAGCAGGCGCTGATGCGCTATTCGCGGATGCTGCGCTACCTGCTCGACAGCCAGCGCGGCGCGGCCGACCGCGTGGCGCTGCAGGAGGAGCTCGACTTCGTGCGCGACTACCTCGCGCTCGAGTCGCTGCGCCTCGGCCAGCGCCTGCGCGTCGATTGGCAGATCGACGACGCGGTGCTCGACGACATGATCCCGCCGCTGACCTTGCAGCCGCTGGTCGAGAACTCGATCGTGCACGGCATCGCGCCGCGCGTCGAAGGCGGCACCGTGCGCATCGAGGCGCGTCGCCGATGGGAAGCGCTGGTGCTGCGGGTTGCCGACGATGGCGCCGGCTGCGTCTGGCCGCCGACGGCACCGGCGGAGAACACGCCGCGCCGCGGCGGCCTCGGCCTCAGCGCACTGCGGCGTCGCTTCGAACTCGACTACGACGGCCAGGCACGCCTCGACGTGCGCTCGGCGCCCGGCGCGGGCTTCAGCGTCGACATCCTGATACCGCAATCCTCATGAATCGAATCCGCACCTTGATCGCCGAAGACGAGCCGCTCGCCGCCGAAGGGCTGGCCGAGTGGGTGGAGCAACTGCCGCAGCTCGAGCTGGTCGCGACCTGCGGCGACGGCGCGAGCGCGCTCGATGCGATCCGGCGCCTGCAACCGGGCCTCGTGCTGATGGACATCCACATGCCCGGCATGACCGGCCTGCAGGTGCTGCGTGCGCTGGCCGACGATCCCGATGTGGCGGCGCCCGCGGTGATCTTCACGACCGCCTATGACGAGCATGCGCTGACCGCGTTCGAGCTGCACGCGGCGGACTATCTGCTCAAGCCCTACACGCACGAGCGCTTCGTCGAAGCGGTCGACCATGCGTTGCAAGCGCCGCGCGGCCAGGCCTTGCCGGCGCTCGAAGCGGTGCAGGGCGACGAACCGGCCGGAGCCGCCGAGCCGCTGTCGCGCATCCTGGTGCGCGACCAGGGCAAGATCTTCCCGCTCGTTGTCGACGCGATCGAGTACCTGCGCTCCGACACCAAGTACACCGCGATCGTCAGCAAGGGCCGCAGCTACCTCGTGCGGCTGCCGATCGCCGCCTTCGAGAAGCGCCTCGATCCGGGCCGTTTCCTGAAGGTCAACCGCGCCTGCATCGTCAACCTCGATTTCGTCGAGGCGATGACGCCGGACGACAGCTCGCAGCTCGTCGTGCAGCTCGCCGACGGCACGCGCATCACCGCGAGCCGCGAAGTCTCCAAGCAACTGAGGGCCGATTCGATATGAGAACGCGCATAGCCATCCTGTTGTTCGCCCTCGTCGGGTCGGCGGCGCTGCCGGCAGCGGCGCAAAAGCCCGACGAGCCCGCGAGCGCCGCGGGACGCACCTACACGCCGGGCGACTTCGACACCATCGACATCTCCGGCGCGGCGATCGTGCGCTTCACGCAGGGCACGAGCGATCGCGTCTTCGTGCAGGGCGACGACGACGCGCAGCGTGCCGTCGAACTCGAAGTGCGCGGCCGCCGCCTGCAGATCCGGCCCGGCGGATCATGGAAGTTCTGGAACTCGGGCCGTCTGCGCATCGACGTGACGGCGCGCGACCTGACGCGCGTCGGCATCTACGGCGCCGCCGATTTCCGCGCGGACGGGCCGCTGCAGGTCGATCGGCTGACCGTCAACATCGCCGGCGCCGGCAACGCGCGCTTCGACCACTTGCGTGCCGGGCAGCTCAGCTTCGAGGTCTCGGGTGCCGGCAACGGCGACGTGACCGGCATCGCGAAGAGCCTGGACGTGCGCATCGCCGGCCACAGCGAATTCCGCGGCGAGAACCTGATGACCGAGCGCGCCAAGGTCGCGATCAGCGGCATCGGCGACGTCAAGGTCTGGGCGACCGACAACCTCGACGTCGCGGTGGCCGGCGTCGGCAAGGTGGACTACTGGGGGACACCGAGCCTGAAGCGCAGCGTGTCGGGACAGGCGACGATCAACGACCGCGGCGCGAAGCGGCCGGTGCAGTAGGCGCCAGCGCTCGAGCTCCCTTGGCAGTTCGTGTGCTCATGGCAAGGACTCCTCGTGCATGCAATGACGCGAGCGCCTCGGCGAGTGCCGCGCAGGCGCGCCTACGTGCCTGAAGCGGCATCGACGTCGTCCCAGTAGCCGACCGTCGCCGAGCCCCGGTAGCCGGTGCCCGTCAGCTTCACGCCGACACGGCCGGTATCGGTGAACATGACGACCTCGTGCGGGTGCGGATTGCCGAACACGAGGTAGCGGCACGGCGCATCGGTCTCGTTGACGAGCGCATGGCCGACCTTCTGGCCGGCCGGAAAGCAGACGTACTGGCCGGCGCTCATCGGATAGCTGCGATCGCCGAGCCGCAACGTCAGGCTGCCTTCGAGCACGTAGACGTGCTCCTCTTCGAGCAGGTGGTAGTGCGCCTGATTCGCTTGCCGGCCCGGCGGCAGCACCTCCATCGACACGCTGATCTGCGTGCCGCCGCCGTAGCTGCTGAGGTGCTGGTAGCGCATGCCGTAGCGGTTGCCGTGCGAGAACTCGGCCCACGGTACGCGCTCGATGTCGAAGGGCTCGTAGACGCCATTGGCGTTGATCGATGTCGGCTCGGACATGCGCTGGCTCCCTGCGGTTGCTCGAAGGTGATTACTGTACGAATATCCAGTTCGCGTGCCAAGGCCGGCTCACACACCGGCGCATGAAAATCGCCGCATGCTCATCTTCCACAACCCGCTCCACGCGCGGCATGCCGGCCGCCACGAGATGTTCCGCGGCCGGCTCGTGCCCTGCCACGAATCGCCGGCGCGCCTCGACTATGTACTGGCCGAGCTGGCGCGGCGCCCGGTCGGCGAATTGCGCGAGCCGAGCGACGCCGACCTCGACCTCGTGCGCCGCGTCCACCGCCCGCGCTACCTCGACTTCCTCGCCGGCGCCTGGCAGGAATGGATCGCGCTCGATCCGGACAACGCCGCGCTCGACATCCTGCCGTCGATCTGGCCGGTGCGCGGCTTTCGCGACGACGTGCTGCCGGTCAACTTCGCAGCGCGCGTCGGGTTGTTCTCGTTCGACACTGGCTCGCCGATCACCGCCGGCACGTGGGAGGCGGCGCGCTGCGGCGCGGCCTGCGCGATCGATGCGGTACGCGCCGTCGCAGCGTCCGCTGGGCCGCGAGCCGCGATGGCGCTGACGCGGCCGCCGGGACACCACGCCGGGCCGGACTTCTTCGGCGGCTATTGCTTCCTGAACAACGCCGCGATCGCCGCCGAGGCGTGGCGCGTGGCGGGCGCGGCGCGTGTGGCAGTGCTCGACATCGACTACCACCACGGCAACGGCACGCAGACGATCTTCTACGAGCGACCTGACGTGCTGACGGTATCGATCCACGGCGATCCGCACACCGAGTATCCATTCTTCCTCGGCTACGCCAACGAGCACGGAGCCGGCGCGGGCGAGGGCTGCAATCTCAACCTGCCGCTGCCGGCGGGCAGCGACTTCAAGGCGTGGCGCGCGGCGCTGGCGCAGGGACTGCACGCGATCGAACGCGACGGCGCGGAGGCGCTCGTCGTCGCGCTCGGCGTCGACACCTACGAAGGCGATCCGATCTCGCGCTTCACGCTGAAGAGCGACGACTACCTCGAGGTCGGCCGCATGCTCGCCGGCTTCGGCCTGCCGATGGTGCTGGTGCTCGAAGGCGGCTATGCCGTCGCCGAGATGGGCGTCAACGTCGTCAACGTGCTCGACGGCATCGTCAGCGCATCGGCAGCTTGAGCCGCACGATCTCGGCGAACCAGCGCGCGCCGGTCTCGAGCACCGCATCGTTGAAGTCGTAGCCGGCGTTGTGCAGTGGCGTCGCGCCGTCGCCGTGGTCGCCGTTGCCGATGAAGACGAAGGCGCCGGGCACGACGCGCAGGAAGGCGCCGAAGTCTTCCGAGATCATCATCGGCAGCACGTTGCCGTCGGTGCGTTCGGCGCCGACGACCGCGCGCGCCGCCGCCAGCGCGGTCGCGGTGCTCTCGGGCCAGTTCACCGTCGGCGCGAACTCGTGCGTGTACGCCAGCGTCGCGGTCGCGCCGTGCGCCCGCGCGATGCCGGTGCACAGCTCGCGCATGCGCCGCTCGAGCAGCGCCTGCGTCTCGGGCGCGTAGCTGCGCGTGTCGCCCTCGATCACGACCTCGCCCGGTACGACGTTGCGGAGGCCGTCGGTATGGATCTCGGTGCACGAGACGACGGCCGAGACGCTCGGGTCGACGCTGCGCGAGACGACGGTCTGCAATGCGAGCACGATCTCGGCCGCGACGACGATCGCATCGACGCCCATGTGCGGCCGCGCCGCATGCGTGCCGCGACCCTGGATGCGGATCACGAAGTTGTCTTCGCTCGCCATGAGGCCACCGGGGCGCGTCGCGATGTGGCCGGCGGCGATGCCGGGCATGTTGTGCGCGCCGTAGATCTCGTCGACCGGGAAGCGGTCGAACAGGCCGTCGTCCATCATCGCCTTGGCGCCGCGGCCGTGTTCCTCGGCCGGCTGGAAGATGCAGCGCACCGTGCCGTCGAAGTCGCGCCGCTCGGCGAGCAGGCGCGCGGCGCCCAGCACCATGGTCATGTGGCCATCGTGGCCGCAGGCGTGCATGCGGCCGGGTGCCTGCGAGATGTGCTCGCGGCCGGGGGCGGCTTCGGTGATCGCCAGCGCGTCCATCTCGGCGCGGAGGCCGATGACGCCCTTGCCAGAGCCCACCGTCAGGTTCGCGACGAAGCCGGTGCCGCCGATGCCGCGGTGTACCTGCCAGCCGAGTGCTCGGAGGATGCCGGCCGCATAGTCGGAGGTCGCGCGCTCTTCGAAGCCGGTCTCGGGATGGCGATGCAGGTGATGGCGCCAGCGCACGAGCTGCGCTGCGTGGTCTTCGTCGACGTCGATCATGGCAGCTGTCCGAAGAGCTTGGTCACCGTTCCCATCGCGAGGAACAGCCGGGCCGGCTGCGCCTGCAGCGGCATGAAGTCGAAGTGCCGGTAGAAGGCGATCGCGGCTTCGTCCTTTGCATCCACGACAACGGCCATGGATGCGATCTCGGCCGCGGCCACCGCCGCACGATGCAGGGCATTGAGAAGCAGGTGCTCGCCGAGTCCCTGTCCGCGCATCGTTCGATCCAGCGCGAGACGCCCGAGCAGTGTCACGGGGAGCTGGCGGTAGCGGGGCAGCTTCTTCGCCAGCTCGGCCGGCAGTTCGTCGGCGGCCACGGTCGAAGCGGACAACGTGTAGTAGCCGAGCACTTCATGCGCCGGAGGAGCCACCAGCACGAACGGCGCCGCGACATGCTTTTCGGCGTCCTGCCGTGCCTGCTGGCGCAGATAGCGATCGAGCGGCTCGCTGCCCGAAGCGAAGGTGCCGCGCTCGTGCTGCTTCTGCAGCGGTTCGATGCGATAGGGCGAGACGGGCACGTGGCCTAGAGCCCCATCTGACGGCGGTACTTGGCAGCCGCCTTGCGCAGGCGCGGGCCGGGTTTGGGGGCCTCGAGCAACGCGCTCACGAAGGCGACCTGCTCGGCGCGGGTGAGGCGGATGGTCTCGTGCTCCTCGATGACGCGTTCGGCGGCGGCTTGTGCGCTGGCCACGACGAAGTCGCTCACCGTGCGGCCCGAAAGAGCCGCCGCGTGCTGCAGCAAGGACTTCTGCGCGGCGGTGATGCGGGCAGCCAGGCGCTCGCCGCGTCCCTTGCCGGTTTCCGTGATGTCTTTCAGCATGGTCATCCTTGGGCGCGAATCCTGTCTGTGCACCAATTGTACGTACACGAGCAGGGCGGTGCTGCGATTGGCGTCGCCGGTTCGATGCACGGGGCAGAATCGCGCGATGTCCTCGAGCCCTGCAACGATCTGCCGCGACGCCGATCTCCACGCGCGGATCCGCGCGCGCCTCGCCGACTTCGATGTCCGATCGCTGCCCGATGACGGCGGCCCGCGGGCCGCCGTCGTGGTGGCGGTGATCGATGAAGGCCACGGCGCCGATCTCGACGGCATGCCGCAGCACGCCGGCTGGAGCGTGCATGCGGCGCTGCTGCTGACGCGCCGATCGGGCACGCTGCGCCGCCATGCCGGCCAATGGGCGCTGCCCGGCGGGCGCATCGATGCGGGCGAATCGCCGGAAGAGGCTGCGCTGCGCGAACTCGCCGAAGAGGTCGGCCTCGTCGTCGAGCCGTCCTGCATCCTCGGGCGGCTCGACGACTATGCGACGCGCTCGGGCTTCGTGATCACGCCTATCGTCGTGTGGCCGGGCGCCGCGCGTGAACTGGTCCCGAACCCGGACGAAGTCGGCAAGGTGCACCGCATCCCGCTGCACGAGTTCCTGCGTGCCGACGCGCCGATGCTCGAGACCTTGCCCGAGCTGGCGCAGCCGGTGCTGCGCATGCCGGTCGGCACGAGCTGGATCGCTGCCCCGACCGCGGCGGTGCTGTACCAGTTCCGCGAGCTCTGCCTGCTCGGCCGTCCGACGCGCGTCGCGCACTTCGAGCAGCCGGCGTTCGCCTGGCGTTGAAGCCGCCTCAGCCCGCCGACGCCATCAGCGCATCGTCGAAGATCGCGACTGCCCGCGTCCAACCCGCCGAAGCGCCGCGGATCTTGTGCGGGAAGCACGAGATGTAGAAGCCGTCGGCCGGCAGCGCCTCGAGGTTGTGCAGCTTCTCGAGGTGGCAGTAGCCGATGTCGCGGCCGGCCTTGTGGCCTTCCCAGATCAGCGAGGCGTCGTGCGTCTCGCCGTACTTCTTCGCGGTGTGCACGAACGGCGCGTCCCAGCTCCAGGCGTCGGTGCCGGTGAGGCGGATGCCACGCTCCAGCAAGTACATGGTCGCCGCGTAGCCCATGCCGCAGCCCGAGGCCACGTAGTCCGCCTCGCCATAGCGCGAGCCGGCGCGCGTGTTGACGACGACGATCTCGAGCGGCTTGAGCACGTGGCCGATGCGCTCGAGCTCGGCCTCGACGTCGGCCGCGGTCACGACATAGCCGTCTTCGAAATGACGGAAGTCGAGCTTCACGCCGGGCTGGAAGCACCATTCGAGCGGCACGTCGTGGATCGCGATCGACGGCTTCCCGTCGCCGAGCGCCCGGTCCATCGTCGAATGGAAGTGGTAGGGCGCATCGAGGTGCGTGCCGTTGTGGGTCGACAGCTGCACCAGCTCGGCCGCCCAGCCTTCGCCGTCGGGCAGGTCATCCTTCCGCAGGCCGGGAAAGAACGGCGCGATCTGCTCGTAGGTCGCGTCGTGCTTGAAGTACTGGATCTTCGGCACGAAGGCCGGCGGATCGGACAGCACGTCGTTCTCGAGGAAGATCGACAGGTCGACGAAGCGGCGGGGCATGGGATCTCCGACTGTGTACTGCGCTCAGCACTCGACGATGTTGACGGCGAGTCCGCCGCGCGCGGTTTCCTTGTACTTGGTCATCATGTCGGCGCCGGTCTCGCGCATCGTCTTGATCACCTTGTCGAGGCTCACGTGGTGCGTGCCGTCGCCGCGCAGCGCCATGCGCGCCGCATTGATCGCCTTCACCGACGCGATCGCGTTGCGCTCGATGCAGGGGATCTGCACCAGGCCGCCGACCGGATCGCAGGTCAAACCCAGGTGGTGCTCCATGCCGATCTCGGCGGCGTTCTCGACCTGGGCCGGCGTGCCGCCGAGCACCGCACAGAGCGCGCCGGCGGCCATCGAGCAGGCGACGCCGACTTCGCCCTGGCAGCCGACCTCCGCGCCGGAGATCGACGCGTTCTCCTTGTAGAGGATGCCGATCGCCGCGGCGGTGAGCAGGAAGTCGATCACGCCGCGTTCGTGCGAGCCGGGCGTGAAGCGCGTGTAGTAGTGCAGCACCGCGGGCACGATGCCGGCCGCACCGTTGGTCGGCGCGGTGACGACGCGGCCGCCGGCGGCATTCTCCTCGTTGACCGCGAGCGCGTAGAGGTTCACCCAGTCGAGCACCTGCAGCGGATCGCGCAGCGCCGCTTCCGGGTTGCTGCAAAGCTGCCGGTACAGCTCGGCAGCACGCCGCTTGACCTGGAAGCCGCCGGGCAGGGTGCCGCTGGTCTGGCAGCCGCGCGTCACGCAGGCCTGCATCACGGCCCAGATCTTCAAGAGGCCGGCATCGATCTCCGCGTCGCTGCGCCCGCTCTGGCCCAGGCAGCGCTCGTTGCGCCGCATCAGCTCGGCGATCGTGACGCCGTGCTCGGCGGTCAGCGCGAGCAGTTCGGCGCCGGTCTTGAACGGATGGGCCAGCGCCGTGGTGTCGGGCGCGATGACCTTCTGGCGTGCACCGTCGTGCGCCACCTCGTCGCTGACGACGAAGCCGCCGCCGACCGAGTAGTAGGTCTTCTCGAGCAGCTCGTTGCCGTCCGCGTCGTAGGCCGTGAAGCGCATGCCGTTGGCGTGGAACGGCAGCGTCTCGCGCCGATGGAACACCAGGTCGGTTTTCTCGTTGAAGGCGATCTCGTGCGCGCCGGGCAGCGCGAGGCGCTTGCTGCTGCGCAGCGCGGCGAGCATGGCCGGGATCGCATCGACATCGACGCTGTCGGGCTCGTGGTCGAGCAGGCCGAGCAGCACCGCCTTGTCCGAGCCGTGGCCCTTGCCGGTCGCACCCAGCGAGCCGTAGAGATCGGACCGGATGCGCGCCGTTGCGGCCAGGCGGCCTTCGTGCGCGAGCCGGTGCACGAAGAGACGCGCCGCGCGCATCGGCCCGACGGTGTGCGAGCTGCTCGGCCCGATGCCGATCTTGAAGAGGTCGAAAACGGAGACGGCCATGGCGCCGCGAGCGTATCAGGCCGCGATGACCCGCGGCAAGCCGGCGACTCGGCAGGCGAGCGGCCGGGATCGCGGGACCGAAGCATCGCTGCCTGTTTCAGCGTCCGGACGCCGACGCGACCGCCGGCGCGAGCGGCAGCGTGCCGTCGTCGCCCAGCGCCTTGTAGAGCGCGACGAGCCGGATGCGCAGGCGCGCTGCGCTGTCGGCGCGCGCCTGGCGCACTTCGTCGGCCGCCTGGTCGGCGTCGAGCACCGGTACGTAGTCGGTGATGCCCTTGCCGTACTGGGCCTGGGCCAGGGTCGCTGCCGCGTCGGCGAGCGCGGCCTTGTCGTCCAGCGTGCGCTGCTGCGCAAGCTCGGACGCATAGGCCGACGCCGCATCGTCGACCTCGTGCCAGGCCTTCAGCACGGTCTGCTGGAACGCCACCGCGGCTTCCTGCTGCTGCAGCTCGCGCAGCGCCACAGTGGCGCGCCGCCGGCCGTGGTCGAACACCGGCAGCGACAGCGACGGCCCGATCGACCACTGGCGCGAGCCCCACTGCGCGAGCTCCTGATCGTGCAGGCTCTCGAAGCCGAAGCTCGCACCGAGCGTGATGCGCGGATAGAGATCGGCGACCGCGACGCCGATGCTGGCGGTGGTGCCGGCGAGCCGCGCCTCGGCCGCCGCGACGTCGGGCCGATGCCGCACCAGGTCGGCCGGCAGGCCGAGCGCGACCGATGGCAGCGGCTGCGGGCCTGCGGGCGGCGTCGCGAGCACGTCGTTCAAGGCGCCGGGATGCCGACCGCACAGGACGGTCAGGCGGTTCACCGCCGACGCGATCTCCAGCGTCAGCGCATCGTCTCGGCTGCGCAGGTCGGCAACGCGCTGGCGCCGCGCGAGCAGCGGCTGCTCGGTCACGAGGCCGCCGCGGAACTGCGCCGCAAGCAAGGCCTCGGCCTCGTCGGCGGCGCGGCGCTGTTCGGCGAGCAGCGCCTGCTGCGCCTGCAGCCCGCGCCACTGGTGGTAGGTCCGCACGACGTCGGCGGCGAGCGTGAGGCGCAGGCCGCGCAAGGTCGCGTCGGACTCCTCGGTCTGCGCCTGCGCTGCTTCGATGCTGCGGCGGACGCGGCCCCACAGGTCGAGCTCCCACGACGCATCGAAGCCGGCCTGGTAGACGGTGTAAGGACTCGCGAGGAACGACAGCACCTGGTCGCGCTCGGCACCGGACGGCGCGATCGCGTCGACGAGGCGCGTGCTCGAACCCGAGTCGCTGAGGCGCTGGCGTGACGCGCCGGCGCGTGCCGCGACCTGCGGGCCGCGCTGTGCGCTGGCGGTGGTCTCGAGGGTCCGCGCCTCGAGGATGCGCAGGCTCGCGCCCGCGATGTCGGGATTGCCGTCGGCGGCGATCGCGAGCAGGCGCGTCAGGGTCGGATCGGTCAGCGCAGCCCAGCGCTCGCCGGTCGTCGCGGGCCGGTCGGCCGCGCCGGGCAACTGCAGCGATGCGGCGCCGCCGTGCCAGTCGCGCCAGGAGGCCGGCGCATCGACGGCAGGCCGCGCGCGATCCGGTCCGACGGCGGCGCACCCGGCAAGCCAGGCCGCCAGCGCGCCAGCGCCGATCCGCAGCGAGGCCGAAGCAAGTCGTGTCTTCATGGCGGGTCCTTCAGGCCAGCCGGTGCCTGAACAGCCAGGCCGCGGCGGGCATCGTGGCGGCTGCGATCAGCACCAGGCCGATCGCATCGGTGGCCAGCGCCGCGACGCCGGCGCCTTCGAGGTAGACGCGGCGTACCAGGTCGATGCCGTAGCGCAGCGGGTTGGCGTAGGTCGCGACCTGCAGCACGTCGGGCATGTTCCGGATCGGCGTCATCAGGCCCGACAGCAGCATCAACGGCATCAGCAGCACGAAGGTGTAGAGCATCGCCTGCTGCATGTCGAGCGCGACCGCGCTGATCGAAAGCCCCACGCCCACCCCGGCGACGATGAAGAGCAAGAGGCCGCCGTACAGGCTCGCGAGCGAGCCGGCCATCGGCACGTCGAACCACCAGCGCGTCACCGTCAGCACGATCGAGCTCTGCACGAGGCCGATGAGCAGCGGCGGCAGCGCCTTGCCGGCCATGATCGCGAGCGGCGACAGCGGCGTGACCAGCAACTGGTCGAACGTGCCTTGCTCGCGCTCGCGCGCGACCGACAGCGCCGCCAGCAGCAGCACCTGGATCATGCTGAGCGACGCGATCAGCGCCGGCATGAAGTTCCAGCGCGTCTCGAGGTTGGGGTTGAACCAGGCCCGCGTCACGACGTCGATCGGCGGCCGCGCGCCGCGCTCGGCGTCGTAGGCCGCGACGATCGCGTTCGCGTAGGCCGCGGCCGAGCCGGCCGTCGTCGAGTTGCGCGCGTCGAGGATGAGCTGCACCGGCGCGGCCCGGCCGGTGAGCAGGCGCCGCTCGAAGTCGGCCGGGATGTGCAGCACCATCAGCGCGTCGCCGTGCTCGACGGGGCCCGCGATCTGCGCCGGCGACGCGAGCGTCGCGACGCGCCGGAACATGCCGTTGCCGTCGAGCCGGGCGACGAGTTCGGCCGACGAGACGCTGCGGCTTTCGTCCAGCAGCGCATAGGGCGCGTCGGCGAGGTCGTAGGTGGCCGCATAGCCGAACAGCAGGCTCTGCAGGATCACCGGCACGACGAGGATCAGCCGGTTGGCAGGATCCTTCAGCACGGCGAGCAACTCCTTGCGGACGAGGGCGACGAACGGTGCGATCCAGTCCATGGCGCGTGTTTCCGGTCAGGCGATGCGCTTGCGCGTCACGGCGCGCGCGGCAGCCAGCAAGACCGCCGCGTACAACGCGAGCAGCAGCAGCTTCGGCACGACGATGCTCCAGACGTCGCCGGCGAGGAACAGCGTCTTGATGAGCGCGAGGTAGTGCGTTGCCGGCAGCACGTTGGCCACGGCGCGCACCACGACCGGCACGTTGCGCAGGTCGAAGAGAAAGCCCGACAGCATCAGCGCCGGCAGAAAGCTCGACAGCAGCGCGATCTGGCTCGCGAGGAACTGGTTCTTCGTCGCCGACGAGATCAGGAGGCCGGTGCCGAGCGCTACCAGCAGGTACAGCACCGACGCGAGCACGAGCAGCGCCAGCGAACCGACGATGGGCACGTCGAACAGCCAGCGCGCCGACGCGAGGCACATCGCGAAGCCGATCATGCCGACGCAGAAGTACGGCACGATCTTCGCCAGCAGGATCTCGGCCGGCCGCACCGGGCTGACGAACAGCGCCTCGAAGGTGCCGCGCTCCCATTCGCGCGCGACGACGAGCGACGTGAGGAAGGCCCCGACCAAGGTCATGATCAGCACGATGAGGCCGGGCACGAGGTACCAGGTGCTGGTGTTGGCGTCGTTGAACCAGAGCCTGGGCTCGACCGAGACGCCGGCGGCCGGACCGGCGCCGCGCATCAGCGCGCCCGTCACGTACGACTCGACGGCGCGAGCGGTCGATGCATCGGCGCCGTTGACGACGAGCTGCGCCGCCGCCTGGCCGGCGGCGAGCCGGCGCGAGAAGTCGGACGGGATGCGCAGGATCGCGTCGATGCGGTGGTCCTGCATCAGCGTTTCCGCCTCGCGCATCGAGCGTGTGACGACCGGCGCGATGTAGGGCGTGAGGCGCAGGCCCGCGAGCACGTCGTCGACCTGCGGGCTCGCGTCTTCGAGCACCACCGCGACGCTGGCCTGCTTGACGTCGAGCGAGATGCCGTAGCCGAACAGGAGGATCAGCACCAACGGCAGCACGAGGCCGATCGCGACGTTGCTGCGGTCGCGCAGCAATTGCCGCGTCTCCTTCTTCACGAGCGACCAGAGCCGCGCGACGAAGCCCGTGCCGCTCATCGCGTGCCTCCCGCGGCAGTGCGTCGTCCGGCCTCGACGATGCCGATGAAGGCGCGCTCCATGTCGGGCGCGTTCGACGCCTGCGCCCGCACCTCGGCTGGCGTGCCGATCGCGAGCAGCCTGCCGGCGTCCTGGATCACGATGCGATCGCAGTATTCGGCCTCTTCCATGACGTGCGTCGTGATGACGATCGAGATGCCCTGTTGTGCGAGCCGCGTGATGCGCAGCCAGAACTCGCGCCGCGCGATCGGATCGGCGCCGCTCGTCGGCTCGTCGAGGAACAGGATCTCGGGCCGGTGGATCAGCGCCGCGGCCATCGACAGGCGCTGCTTGTAGCCGCCGGGCAACTGCAGCGCGGGCGCGTCGCGGTAGGGCCCGAGGCCGAAGTCGGCGAGCGACGCGGCGACCCGTTCGCGTGCCGCCGTCGCGCGCAGGCCATAGGCGCCGGCGTAGAAGCCGAGGTTCTCGGCCACCGACAGGTTGCCGTAGAGCGCGAACTTCTGCGACACGTAGCCGATGCGGCGGCGCGCCGAGCCGGGCGCGTGGCGCATGTCGACGCCGGCCACCCGGAGCTGACCGCTCGTGGCCGGCAGCAGGCCGCAAAGCATCCGGAAGGTCGTCGTCTTGCCGGCACCGTTCGGGCCGAGCAGGCCGAAGACCTCGCCGCGCCGCACGCTGAAGCTGGTGTTGGCGACCGCGGTGAAGTCGCCGAAGCGGCGCACGAGGTCGCGGACCTCGATCACCGTCGGCTGCGCATTCGACGCCGTCGCAACTGCCGGCGCCGCTGCGTACGCAGGCGCGTTGGCGGCCACGTGACGGGCCTCGCGCAGCAGCACCATGAAGCCGTCCTCGAGCCTGGCCGGCACCGCGCGGGCTTGCGGCACATCGCCATTCGGGACCGTAACGTCCTTGCGACGGATGAACCGCACCTCGCCGCCCTGCGGCACCGCATCGAGGATCGTGTCGGCTGCTTCGAGCAGGCGTGCCTGCAGCAGCCGGCACGGCTCGCCGGGCGAGGGCGCGGCGACGTAGGTACGGCCATCGGCCGCGGCGCGCAGCGCCTCCGGCGTGCCCGACGCGAGTACCCGGCCGTCGTGCATCAGGAACACCCGGTCGCAGCGCTCGGCCTCGTCGAGGTAGGCCGTGCTGACGACGACGGTGAGCCGCTCTTCGCGCACGAGCTGCTCGACGATCTGCCACAGCTCGCGGCGCGACAGCGGATCGACCCCGACGGTCGGCTCGTCGAGCAGCAGCAGCTCGGGCGAGCGCACCAGCGTGCAGGCGAGGCCGAGCTTCTGCTTCATGCCGCCCGAGAGCTTGCCGGCCGGCCGGTCGGTGAAGCGCGCGAGGTCGGTCATCTCGAGCAGCCGTGCATAGCGGGCCGCGCGCGCGCCCTCGGGCACGCCGTGCAGGTCGGCGTAGAGGTCGAGGTTCTCCTGCACGCTCAGATCCTCGTAGAGGCCGAAGCGCTGCGGCATGTAGCCGATGCGGTCCTGTACCGCTTGCGGGTCGGCGACGACGTCGAGGTCGAGCACCGACAGCGTCCCGGCACCCGGCACGACGAGGCCGGCGATCATGCGGATCAGCGTGGTCTTGCCCGCGCCGTCGGGGCCGACCAGTGCGGTCAGCGAGCCGGCGGCGACCTCGATCGACAGGCCGTCGAGCGCAATGCGCTGCTGCTTCGTCGCCTTGTCGAGGAAGCGCTTGCTCAGCGCGGCGCCGGACACGGCGGCGGCGGTCGTGCGGCCCATCGCGGCCTACTTCGCGGGTGCGGACGCGGCGCCGGCCACGTCGAGCGTGACGGTGGCCGGCATGCCGAGGCGCAGGCGATCGCCCGGATCGTCGACCTTGACGCGGATCTCGTAGACCAGGCTGGTGCGCAGCTCGGTGGTCTGCACCGTCTTCGGCGTGAACTCCGCGACCGACGAAACGTAGGCCACCGTCCCGGCGATCGGGCGGGACGGGTCGGCATCGGTCGTGACGCGTGCCGCGACGCCGTTGCGCACCGCGCCGAGCGCCCGCTCGGGCACATAGGCGCGGACCCACTTGGGCTGCACGATCGCGAGCGTGTAGACCGGGCGCTGCGGCGACGCCATGTCGCCGGTCTCGAGCAGGCGCGAGCGGACGACGGCATCGCTCGGTGCCTGCAGCGTCGTGTCGTCGAGCTGGCGCTGCAGCACGGCGCGCTCCGCCTGCGCGCCATCGAGCTCCGCGGCGGCCTGGGCGATGTCCTCCTTGCGCGGGCCGGCGACGACGAGCGCGGTCGATTGCCGCGCCGCGTCGAGCCGTGCGGTCGATGCACGCTCGGTCGCCTGGGCCTTGTCGAGGTCGAGGCGGCTGACGCCCTTGTCGGACGTCGAGCGTGCGACGTCTTCGAGCCGGCGCGCGTTGGCAGCGGCGAGCGCCAGGTCCGACTCGGCGCCGCGCACCTCGGCCCGGGCCCCCGCGATCTCCTCCGGCCGGCTGCCCGCACGCAGCCGCGCCAGCGCCTGCCCGGCCGCCGCGACCTGCGCATCGGCCTGCTGCAGGCGCGCGCGCAGGGTGCGGTCGTCGAGGCGGCCGAGCACCTGGCCGGCGCGCACCGCATCGCCTTCCTGCACCGACAGCTCGGTGATGCGCTCGCTGCCGTTGAACGCCAGCGACACCTGGCGGATGTCGACGTTGCCGTAGACGGTGAGGGTGCCGGCCGGCGTCTCGTCGGCCCGATGCGCGTCACGCCACCAGAGGCCGAGGCCGGCGAGCAGGGCGACGCCGACGACGGCGGCGATCACGGGCTTGGGATTCATCGCGAGGGGTGCGCCGTCGCACGCGCATGGCGGCGTGCAGGCCGGGCTGTGAGTTCCGCAAGGCCCGCAGCATATCTAATTCAAATTTGAATTGCAACAAGTGCGTTGCCTGCGGCACAATCGAGCCCATGAAGAAGACGACGGCCTCGGTCCGCGCGGCGCGTTCGGACGGCCAGGAGACCAAGCGCGCGCTGCTCGCCGCGGCGGGGCCGCTGTTCGCGCAGAAGGGCTATGCGCGCGCGACGGCCAAGGAGATCTGCCAGCAGGCCGGCGCCGACCTGGCCGCGGTCAACTACCACTACGGCGGCAAGGACGGGCTCTATCAGGCCGTGCTCGTCGAGGCCCACGCGCAGCTCGTCACGATCGAGGAGCTGCAGGCGATCGCCGCGCAGAAGGGCAGCGCCAAGGCGCGCCTAGAGAACGTGCTGCGGCTCTTCATGAGCCGCATGCAGGCGGGCGGGCGCGGCTGGGGCCTGCAGGTGCTGATGCACGAGATCTTCGCGCCGTCCGACCAGGCGCCGCCGGCGGTTCGCAAGGCGGTGCTGCCGAAGGCCCGGATCGTGATGGGCCTGATCGCCGGCGTGCTCGGCCTGCCGCCCGGCCATCCGGCGGTGCAGCGCGCGACCGCGCTCGTGGTGATGCCGTGCGTGATGCTGCTGGTCGTGCCGGCGCAGGTGCGCCGGATCGTGCTGCCCGCGATCTCCAAGGACCCGCAGGCGATGGTCGACGACCTGTACGCCTATGTGTTCGCCGGGCTCGCGGCGATCCGGGCGGCGCACGCGGCGTAGCGCGGCCCGCCGCGACCGCCTGGTCTGACGGCTCGGCCCCGTCAGCGCTCGCCGTACTCGCTCATCGGCACGCAACTGCAGAACAGGTTGCGATCGCCGTAGACGTTGTCGACGCGGCCGACCGGCGACCAGTACTTCTGCCGGCGCAGGCTCGCGACCGGATAGGCCGCCTGCTCGCGGCCGTACGGATGCGGCCAGTCGGCCTTCAGCAGCGCTTCCGCCGTGTGCGGCGCGTTGACGAGCGGGTTGTCGTCGCGCGGCCAGGCACCCGACTCGACCTGCGCGATCTCGGCGCGGATCGCGACCATCGCGTCGCAGAACCGGTCGAGCTCGGCGAGCGGCTCGCTCTCGGTCGGCTCGACCATCAAGGTGCCGGCGACCGGGAAGCTCAGGGTCGGCGCATGGAAGCCGTAGTCGATCAGCCGCTTGGCGACGTCCTCGGCGCTCACGCCGCTGCTCTCCTTCAGCGGCCGCAGGTCGAGGATGCACTCGTGCGCGACGCCGCCGCCCTTCACGCCGGCAACGTCGCCGCTGTAGTGGATGTCGTAGTGGTCGGAGAGGCGCGCGGCCACGTAGTTGGCCGACAGGATCGCGCTCTCGGTCGCCTGCTGCAGGCCTTCGGCGCCCATCATGCGCACGTACATCCAGCTGATCGGCAGCACGCCGGCGTTGCCGAGCGGCGCCGCGCTGATCGCGCCGACGCTGCGCTCGCCGCCGACGCCGGCGGCCTTGTGGCCCGGCAGGAACGGCACGAGGTCGTCGACCACGCAGACCGGCCCGACGCCCGGGCCCCCGCCGCCGTGCGGTATGCAGAAGGTCTTGTGCAGGTTGAGGTGGCTGACGTCGCCGCCGAACTGGCCCGGCGCCGCGATGCCGACCAGCGCGTTCATGTTGGCGCCGTCGACGTAGACGCGGCCGCCGTAGCGGTGCACCAGCGCGCACAGCTCCTTGACGCGCGCCTCGAACACGCCGTAGGTGCTCGGGTAGGTGATCATCACCGCCGCCAGCCGATCGGCGTGCTGCGCGCACTTGGCTTCGAGGTCGGCGAGGTCGACGTTGCCCATCGCGTCGCACTTCACGACGACGACCTGCATGCCGGCCATCTGCGCCGAGGCCGGATTGGTGCCGTGCGCCGACTCGGGGATCAGGCAGAGGTTGCGCCGGCCTTCGCCGCGCGACTCGTGGTACGCCCTGATCACGAGCAGCCCGGCGTACTCGCCTTGCGAGCCGGCGTTGGGCTGCAGGCTGACGCCGGCGTAGCCGGTGGCCTCCGACAGCCAGCCGCAGAGCTGGTCGTTCATCTGCCAGAGGCCCGCGAGCTGATCGCGCGGCGCGAACGGATGCAGGTTCGCGAACTCCGGCCACGTCACCGGGATCATCTCGGCGGTCGCGTTCAGCTTCATCGTGCACGAGCCGAGCGGGATCATGCTGCGGTCGAGCGCGAGGTCCTTGTCGGAGAGGCTGCGGATGTAGCGCAGCATCTCGGTCTCGCTGTGGTGGCGGTTGAAGACCGGGTGCGTCAGGAACGCGCTGCTGCGGCGCAGCGCTGCCGGGATCATCGTCTCGATGCCGTGCTCGAACGACGCGACCTCGGGCAGCGTCTGCCCCGGCTCGGCGAACCACGACCAGAGCGCTGCGAGGTCGGCCCGCGTCGTCGTCTCGTCGAGCGCGACGCCGACGTGGCGGTCGGAGACGCGGCGCAGGTTCGCGCCCGCATCGAGCGCGCGCTGCACGACGGCTGCGGTGCGGTCGCCGGTCTCGACGAGCAGGGTGTCGAAGGCGTGCGGCGTCACGACCTTCAGGCCGAGCGATTGCAGGCCCTGCGCGAGGATCGCGGTGTACGACGCGACGCGCAGCGCGATCCGCTGCAGCCCGGCCGGGCCGTGGTAGACGGCGTACATGCTCGCCATCACCGCGAGCAGCACCTGCGCGGTGCAGATGTTGGACGTGGCCTTCTCGCGCCGGATGTGCTGCTCGCGCGTCTGCAGCGACAGGCGATAGGCCGGCTGCCCGTGGCTGTCGACGCTGACGCCGACCAGGCGGCCCGGCAACGAGCGCTTCCATTCGTCGCGGCAGGCCATGTAGGCGGCATGCGGACCGCCGCCGCCCATCGGCACGCCGAAGCGCTGCGACGTGCCGACGACGATGTCGGCGCCGAACTCGCCGGGCGGCACGAGCAGGGTCAGCGCGAGCAGGTCGGCCGCGACGATGAACGCGGCGCCCTTCGCATGCGCCTGATCGACGTACGGCTTCAGGTCGTGGATCAGCCCGGTGGTCGACGGGTACTGCGCGATCACCGCGTAGTAGTCGTGCTCCTCCATCAGCTTGGGCGCGTAGCCGACGACGACCTTCAGGCCGAGCGGCGCGGCGCGCGTCCGGATCACCTCGATCGTCTGCGGATGGCAGTCGCCCGCGACGATGATGGTGTCGCTCTTGCTCTTGACGCTGCGCTTGGCGAGCGTCATGGCCTCGGCGGCAGCGGTCGCCTCGTCGAGCATCGACGCGTTGGCGATCGCCATGCCGGTGAGGTCGCAGACCATGGTCTGGAAGTTCACCAGCGCTTCCATGCGGCCCTGCGAGATCTCGGCCTGGTACGGCGTGTAGGCGGTGTACCAGGCCGGGTTCTCGAGGATGTTGCGCTGGATCACGCCCGGCACGTGGGTGCCGTGGTAGCCCTGGCCGAGGTAGCTCTTCAGCACGCGGTTGCGGCCGGCGATGGCCTGCAGCTCGGCGAGCGCCGCGGCTTCGCCGGCCGCCTCCGGCAGCTGCATCGGCCGCGGCCGCGCAATGCTCGCCGGCACGATCGCCTCGATCAGTGCGCGGCGCGACGCGATGCCGATCTCCGACAGCATGTGCGCTTCGTCGGCCGGCTCGAGGCCGATGTGGCGGGCGACGAACTCGGACGGGTTTTCGAGCTCGTGCAGGGACGGGGTGGAGGACATCGGCATCGCGTGGTTCTCGAGGCGGGGGTCGGGTGCGCCGGACGAACGCGGCGCGGGGCGGATCAGCTGTTCTTCAGCAGGTCGGCGTAGGCGGCGTCGTCCATCAGACCGCCGAGCTCGCCGGGGTCGGTCAGCTTGACCTTGAAGAACCAGCCGGCGCCTTGCGGATCGCTGTTGGCGAGCGACGGATCGGCGCGCAGCGCCTCGTTGACCTCGACGACCTCGCCGCTCACCGGCGCATACAGGTCGGCCGCGGCCTTCACCGATTCGACGACGCCGGCGACGTCGCCCTTCTTCAGGGTCGCGCCGACCGCGGGCAGGTCGACGAACACGACGTCGCCGAGCGCGTCCTGCGCATGGGCGGTGATGCCGACCACGGCGGCCTGCGGCGCGCTGCTGTTGATCCATTCATGGTCGGACGTGTAGTGCGTCGTCATCTGGCGTACTCCTAGAAGCGCAGGTGGTGGATGCGGCCATGGATCGGCCGCGGTACGGAAAAAGGCCGGCGCGCAGCGCGCGTCAGCCGCGGAAGTAGCGGTGCGGCGCGAACGGCATGGGCGCGATGCGCATCGGCTGCGGCTTGCCGCGCACGTCGGCGAACACCTCGTGGCTCGGCAGCGCGTGGTTGGCGGCGAGGTAGGCCATCGCGATCGGATGGCCGACGGTCGGCGCGAGCGTGCCGCTCGTCACGTGGCCGAGCTTGTGGCCCTGCGCATCGTGGATCGTCGCGCCTTCGCGCACCGGGACGCGTTCGAGACCGAGCAGGCCGACGCGCTTGACGCCGACGTTGCCGCCCATCTGGCCGTCGATCGTCGCGGCGCCCGGATAGCCGCCGTGGCGCGCGCCGTCGCGCCGCCGCACCTTCTGGATCGCCCAGGTGAGGCCGGCTTCGATAGGCGTCGTCGTCTCGTTGATGTCGTGGCCGTAGAGGCACAGGCCCGCTTCGAGGCGCAAGGTGTCGCGGGCGCCGAGGCCGGCCGGCCGGACCTCGGGCTGCGCGAGCAGCTTGCGCGCCAGCGCCTCGGCCTGCTCGGCCGGCACCGAGATCTCGAAGCCGTCCTCGCCGGTGTAGCCCGAGCGCGTCACGAAGCATTCGATGCCGTCGAAGACCGCGCTCTTGCCGGTCATGAAGGTCAGCCCGGCGACGCTCGCGTCGAGCCGCGCCAGCGCGGTGACGGCCTGCGGTCCCTGCAGCGCGAGCAGCGCGCGCTCGGGCAGCGGCTGCACCTGGCAGCGGTGGCCGATGTTGGTGATCAGGTGGCGCGTGTCGGCGTCCTTGCAGGCCGCGTTGACGATGACGAAGATGTCGCGCTCGCGGCGCGTGATCATCAGGTCGTCGAGGATGCCGCCGGCGCTGTTGGTGAAGAACGCATAGCGCTGCTTGCCGACGCCGAGGTCGATGACGTCGACCGGCACCAAGGTCTCGAGCGCGGCGGCCGCGTCGTCGCCGACGAGGCGCAGCTGGCCCATGTGCGACACGTCGAACAGCGCGGCCGACGTGCGGCAATGGCGGTGCTCGGCGAGGATGCCTTCGGGATACGAGACCGGCATGTCGTAGCCGGCGAACGCCACCATCTTGGCGCCCAGCTCGAGATGCAATGCGTGCAGCGGCGTCCGGTGCAGCGCGGTCGGGGAAGCTTCGGCGGACATGGGGCAGTCTCCAACGGGGCCATCGATCGCGCGGCGCGCCGGCTTCATGCCGTCGTGCCGCCTCCGTGCCCCTGCTGTCCGCTTTACCTGAGAGATTGGCGCGCCGGCGGCCTCTGCCCGTCCGACCCGCTTGCCCCTTCGGTGGGCCCGCTCGCGACGGGCCTCTCTCCAGCGAGGAACGCTTCTCGAGAAGCGCTTGCCAGTCCTTTTGCCTGAGCGTTCGAGCGCGGTTGCTCATCCGCGTTCTGCGCCTTCGGCGGCCGTTCCCGACCACGTCGGGGAGCTCTCTCCTGGCGCGGGCGAGTGTATCAGCGCGCCTTGGATAATCCAGCCCATGACGTTGGCAGACGAGTGGTTGAAGGTCGAGTCGCTCGACCTCGAAGGGCAGGGCGTGGCGCACAACGCCGAAGGCAAGGTGGTCTTCATCGAGGACGCGTTGCCGGGCGAGGAAGTCCAGGTCCGGGTCG
Organism: Pseudomonadota bacterium; assembly: GCA_018241265.1. Classification (GTDB taxonomy): domain Bacteria; phylum Pseudomonadota; class Gammaproteobacteria; order Burkholderiales; family Burkholderiaceae_C; genus JAFEEF01. Next base: position 59,779 of record JAFEEF010000064.1, read on the forward strand.
TGCGGCGCAAGAACCAGTGGGAGCGCGCGGAGCAGGTCGCGCTGCGGCGCGAGAGCTCGCAGCGCGTCGTGCCGCGCTGCCCGCACTTCGGGACTTGCGGCGGCTGCAAGATGCAGCACCTCGACCCGTCGGCGCAGCTCGCGGCCAAGCAGCGCGCGCTGGAGGACGCCTTGTGGCACCTCGGCAAGGTGCGCGCCGAGCGCATCCTGCGGCCGATCGAAGGGCCGGCCTGGGGCTACCGCGATCGCGCCCGGCTGTCGGTGCGCCACGTCGCGAAGAAGGGCAAGGTGCTGGTCGGCTTCCACGAGCGCAAGTCGAGCTACGTCGCCGATATGGACAGCTGCGAGGTGCTGCCGCGGCGCGTCAGCGCGATGCTGGTGCCGCTGCGCGATCTGGTCGCCGCGATGGACCAGCGCGACCGCCTGCCGCAGATCGAGGTGGCGGTCGGCGACGCGGTGACGGCGCTGGTGCTGCGCCATCTCGAGCCGCTGTCGGACGCCGACCTCGCGCGGCTGCGCGCCTACGCGGCGCAATACGACGTGCAATGGTGGCTGCAGCCCAAGGGGCCCGACACCGTGCACCGGCTCGATGCCGGCGCCCCGGAACTGGGCTACGCGCTGCCGGAGTTCGACATCACCATGCCGTTCCGGCCGACCGACTTCACGCAGGTCAATCCGCACATCAACCGGGTGCTCGTGACGCGCGCGCTGCGCTTGCTCGACGTGCAGCCGCACGAGCGCGTGATCGACTGGTTCTGCGGCCTCGGCAACTTCACCTTGCCGCTGGCGCGTCGCGCGGCGCGCGTGCTCGGCATCGAAGGCAGCGAGACGCTGGTCGCGCGGGCGCGCGACAACGCGGCGCGCAATGGCCTGGCGGATCGCACCGAGTTCGCGGCGCGCAACCTGTTCGAGACGACCGCCGAAGACCTCGTCGCGTTCGGCCCGGCCGACAAGTGGCTGGTCGATCCGCCGCGCGAGGGCGCGTTCGCGCTGGCCAAGGCGCTGGCCGATCTGCAGGCTGCCGGCAACGGATCGGTGCTGCCGTCGCGCATCGTCTACGTGAGCTGCAACCCCGCGACGCTGGCGCGCGACGCCGGGCTGCTGGTGCACCAGGCCGGCTACCGCTGCAGCGCGGCGGGGGCGGTCAACATGTTCCCCCACACGGCGCACGTCGAGAGCATCGCGGTCTTCGATCGGATCGCCGCCTGAAAGGCAAAAAGGCCCCTCGCGGGGCCTTTTCGTTCCGGGAGCGCCGGGCTCAGCGGTTGTTGTTGCCGAAGATCCCGAGGATGGACAACAGCGCCTGGAAGATGTTGTACAGGTCGAGGTAGATCGCCAGGGTCGCGGTGATGTAGTTCGTCTCCTCGCCGTCGCGCACGCGCTTCAGGTCATAGATGATGAAGGCCGAGAAGATGCCGATCGCCAGCACCGACAGCGTGATCATCAGCGCGCTCGACTGCAGGAAGATGTTCGCGATGCCGGCGACGAGCAGCATGATCACGCCGACGAACAGGAACTTGCCCATGGCCGACAGGTCGCGCTTGATCAGCGTCGACATGGTCGCCATGCCGAGGAAGATCACGCCGGTGCCGGTGAAGGCCGTCATGATCAGCCCCGCGCCGTTGTTCATGCCGAGCACGACGCCGACCAGGCGCGACAGCATCAGCCCCATGAAGAACGTGAAGCCGAGCAGGATGGGCACGCCGGCAGCCGAGTTCTTGGTCTTCTCGATCGCGAACATCAGGCCGAACGCACCGACCAGGAACACGATCGCGCTCATGCCCGGGCCCATCGCCCGGGTGATGCCGGTCGCCACGCCCAGCCAGGCGCCGAGCACGGTCGGCACCATCGACAGCGCGAGCAGCCAGTAGGTGTTGCGCAGCACGCGTTGGCGTTGCGCCGCCTCCAGGCCTGCACCGGCGTAGTCGGTGTATGCGGTAGGCAGACGTTGTTCCATGGATCCTCCGATGTTGTGGAATGGCAAGCCGCTTTATGACTGCGCGCGCGGATTCTAGTTCCGTCGTCCTGACGGTCAGGCTAGCCCCCTGGCGCGTCCCTGACATGGCGATCGGCGGCGCGTTTGCAAGCGCCGCCGGGGCGCGAGATCCAGAGCGCCTCGGCTACAATGCCGCCGCTACCAACCGCCGCCCGGCGATGTGCCCGCAGCTTCCTTCGGAAACGCCTTCGGAATCCATCGCTTCCACCCGATCACCTCCGCACGTTCCCGCCGCAGGCCTGCGCGGGGCGGCGCCGGGCGCGCACGAAGAGACGGAGATTCCGGTGCCGCCGCAACTGCTGTTCCCCCATGACCAGGCGATCCTGGCCCTCGCAGACGGCACGGTATTCCAGGGCATTTCGATCGGCGCCGCCGGCCGGACGACCGGCGAGGTCGTCTTCAACACCGCGCTGACCGGCTACCAGGAAATCCTCACCGATCCGAGCTACTGCCGGCAGATCGTCACGCTGACCTATCCGCACATCGGCAACGTCGGCGTCAACGCCGAGGACGACGAGGCGACCCGGGTGCACGCCGCCGGCCTGATCGTCAAGGACCTGCCGGTGCGGATGTCGAACTTCCGCGCCGAGGCGACGTTGTCGGACTACCTGAAGCGCGAGGGAACCGTCGCGATCGCCGGCATCGACACGCGCCGGCTCACGCGCCATCTGCGCACCTGCGGTGCGCAGAACGGCTGCATCGTCGCGCTGCCGGCCGGCGAGGCGATCACGCAGGCGCACATCGACGGCGCGATCGGCCACGCGCGCGCCGAGCCGAGCATGGCAGGACTCGACCTCGCGAAGGTCGTCAGCGTGACCGAGCCTTACGAGTGGACCGAGACGGTCTGGGCGCTCGGCCAGGGCCACGGAAAGCTCGCACGTGCGAAGCGCCATGTGGTTGCCTACGACTACGGCATCAAGCGCAACATCCTGCGCATGCTCGCCGCGCGCGGCTGCCGCGTCACCGTGGTGCCGGCACGGACGCCGGCGGCCGACGCGCTGAAGCTGCGGCCGGACGGCATCTTCCTGAGCAACGGCCCGGGCGATCCGGAGCCGTGCGACTACGCGATCGCCGCATCGCGCGAACTGATCGAGCAGGGGTTGCCGACCTTCGGCATCTGCCTCGGCCACCAGATCATGGCGCTGGCGTCGGGCGCGAAGACGTTCAAGATGAAGTTCGGCCACCACGGCGCGAACCATCCGGTGAAGGACCTGGAGACCGGTCGCGTCAGCATCACGAGCCAGAACCACGGCTTCGCGGTCGACGAGAAGACCTTGCCGGCGAACCTGAAGCCGACCCACGTCAGCCTGTTCGACGGCACCCTGCAGGGCCTGGTCCGCACCGACCGGCCGGCGTTCTGCTTCCAGGGGCACCCGGAAGCGAGCCCGGGTCCGCACGACATCGGCTACCTGTTCGACCGTTTCGTCGCGCTGATGGAGAAGAAGTAAATGGCCAAGCGCGCAGACCTGCAGAGCATCCTCATCATCGGCGCCGGCCCGATCATCATCGGCCAGGCCTGCGAGTTCGACTACTCCGGCGCGCAGGCCTGCAAGGCGTTGCGCGAGGAGGGCTACCGCGTCGTCCTCGTCAACAGCAATCCGGCGACGATCATGACCGACCCGGAGATGGCCGACGCGACCTACATCGAGCCGATCACCTGGCAGGTGATCGAGAAGATCATCGAGAAGGAGCGCCGCGCCCATCCGCACGAGAAGATGGCGGTGCTGCCGACGATGGGCGGCCAGACCGCGCTGAACTGCGCGCTCGACCTGCACCGCCATGGCGTGCTCGAGAAGCACGGCGTCGAGATGATAGGCGCGCGCGAGACGGCGATCGAGAAGGCCGAGGACCGCCAGAAGTTCAAGGAGGCGATGACTTCGATCGGCCTGGCGTCCGCCAAGAGCGGCATCGCTCACTCGATGGACGAGGCGCTCGCGGTGCAGAAGCGCATCGTCAGGGACATTGGCGGCACGGGCTTTCCGATGGTGATCCGGCCGAGCTTCACGCTCGGCGGCACTGGCGGCGGCATCGCCTACAACCCGGAAGAGTTCGACGAGATCTGCAAGCGCGGCCTCGACCTCTCGCCGACCAAGGAGCTCCTGATCGAGGAGAGCCTGATCGGCTGGAAGGAGTTCGAGATGGAAGTGGTCCGCGACCAGGCGGACAACTGCATCATCGTCTGCTCGATCGAGAACCTCGATCCGATGGGCATCCACACCGGCGACTCGATCACGGTGGCGCCGGCGCAGACCTTGACCGACAAGGAATACCAGCTGATGCGCAACGCCTCGGTGGCGATCCTGCGCGAGATCGGCGTCGACACCGGCGGCAGCAACGTGCAGTTCGCGATCAACCCGAAGGACGGGCGCATGGTCGTGATCGAGATGAACCCGCGGGTGTCGCGCTCGTCGGCGCTGGCGTCCAAGGCGACCGGCTTTCCGATCGCGAAGGTCGCCGCCAAGCTGGCGGTCGGCTACACGCTCGACGAGCTGAAGAACGACATCACCGGCGGCGCCACGCCGGCGAGCTTCGAGCCGTCGATCGACTACGTGGTCACCAAGGTGCCGCGCTTCGCGTTCGAGAAGTTCCCGGCCGCCGACTCGCGCCTGACGACGCAGATGAAGTCGGTCGGCGAGGTGATGGCGATCGGCCGCACCTTCCAGGAGAGCTTCCAGAAGGCGCTGCGCGGCCTCGAGACCGGCATCGACGGCCTGACCGAGCGCAGCAACGACGCCGAGGAGATCGCGCAGGAAATCGGCGAGGCGGGCCCGGAACGCATCCTGTACGTCGCGGACGCGTTCCGCGTCGGCATGTCGCTCGACGAGGTGTTCGAGGAGACCGCGATCGATCCGTGGTTCCTCGCGCAGATCGAGCAGCTGGTGCGGCACGAGCAGGCGCTCGCCGGCCGTGCGCTCGGCGAGCTGACGCACGACGAGCTGCGCTTCCTGAAGACCAAGGGCTTCTCGGACAAGCGCCTCGCCAAGCTGCTCGGCACCCATCAGCACGACGTGCGGGCGCGCCGGCATGCGCTCGGCATCCGGCCGGTCTACAAGCGCGTCGACACCTGCGCCGCCGAGTTCGCGACGCCGACCGCCTACCTGTACTCGACCTACGACGAGGAGTGCGAGGCGGAGCCCAGCGACCGCAAGAAGATCCTCGTGCTCGGCGGCGGGCCGAACCGCATCGGGCAGGGCATCGAGTTCGACTACTGCTGCGTCCATGCCGCGCTCGCGATGCGCGAAGACGGCTACGAGACCATCATGGTCAACTGCAACCCCGAGACCGTGTCGACCGACTACGACACCTCGGACCGTCTCTACTTCGAGCCGGTGACGCTCGAGGACGTGCTCGAGATCGTCGACAAGGAAAAGCCCACCGGCGTGATCGTGCAATACGGCGGGCAGACGCCGCTGAAGCTGGCGCTCGACCTCGAGCGCGCCGGCGTGCCCATCGTCGGCACGACGCCCGACTCGATCGACATCGCCGAGGACCGCGAGCGCTTCCAGAAGCTGTTGCACGAGCTCGGCCTGAAGCAGCCGCCGAACCGCACCGCGCGCACCGAGGAGCAGGCGATCGAACTGGCGCAGCAGATCGGCTATCCGCTCGTCGTGCGGCCGAGCTACGTGCTCGGGGGCCGCGCGATGGAGATCGTGCACGGCGACAAGGACCTCGAGCGCTACATGCGCGAAGCGGTCAAGGTCAGCGAGAAGTCGCCGGTGCTGCTCGACCGCTTCCTCGACGACGCGATCGAGGTCGACGTCGACTGCATCAGCGACGGCCACGACGTGATGATCGGCGGCATCATGGAGCACGTCGAGCAGGCGGGGATCCATTCGGGCGACTCGGCCTGCTCGCTGCCGCCGTACTCGCTGTCGGCAAAGCTCCAGGACGAGCTGCGCCGGCAGACCAAGGCGATGGCGCGCGCGCTCGACGTCGTCGGGCTGATGAACGTGCAGTTCGCGATCCAGGGCGAGGGTGATGACGCCGTCGTCTACGTGCTCGAGGTCAACCCGCGCGCATCGCGCACCGTGCCGTTCGTCAGCAAGGCGACCGGCCAGCCGCTCGCGAAGATCGCGGCGCGCTGCATGGTCGGTCAGCGGCTCGATGCGCAGGCCGGCGTCCGGGGCGAGGTGATCCCGCCGTACTACTCGGTGAAGGAAGCGGTCTTCCCGTTCAACAAGTTCCCCGGCGTGGATCCGATCCTCGGGCCCGAGATGCGCTCGACCGGCGAAGTCATGGGCGCGGCCCGCACCTTCGGCGAGGCGATGCTGAAAAGCCAGCTCGGCGCCGGCTCGCGCCTGCCGGCCAAGGGCACGGTGTGCATCACCGTGAAGAACGCCGACAAACCGCGCGCCGTGGCGGTCGCGCGCGACCTGCATGCGCTCGGCTTCCAGCTCGTCGCGACCAAGGGCACCGCCGCGGCGATCACCGCGGCCGGCGTCCCGGTGAAGTCGGTGCACAAGGTCAAGGACGGCCGGCCGCACATCGTCGACATGGTCAAGGGCGGCGAGATCCAGCTCGTCTTCACGACGGTCGACGAGACGCGCACCGCGATCGCCGACTCGCGTCACATCCGCCAGGTGGCGCTGGCGCACCGCATCACCTACTACACCAGCATGGCCGGCTGCGAGGCGGCCGTCGAAGGCATGAAGCACCAGGCTGCGCTCGAGGTGTCCTCGCTGCAGCAGATGCACGCCGACTTGCATTAGACTGGCGCCCGTTCCGACCCGCGCCGCCGGCCCCGATGCCGGCGGCGCCATTTTTGCGTTCAAGGTTTTTGCAATGGCCACTACTCCTCTCACCAAGCGCGGCGCCGAGAAGCTCAAGGAAGAGCTTGCGCGATTGAAGAACGTCGAGCGCCATGCGGTGATCCAGGCGATCGCCGATGCGCGCGCGCAAGGTGACCTGTCGGAGAACGCCGAGTACGAAGCCGCCAAGGACAAGCAAGGCTTCATCGAGGGCCGCATCATCGACATCGAGGCCAAGCTCGCGACCGCGCAGATCATCGATCCGTCGGGGCTCGACGCCGGCGGGCGCGTCGTGTTCGGCTCGACCGTCGACCTCGAGGACGAGGAGAACGGCACCAAGGTGACCTACCAGATCGTCGGCGACGACGAGGCGGACTTGAAGCTCGGCCTGATCTCGATCAGCTCGCCGATCGCGCGCGCACTGATCGGCAAGGAAGCGGGCGACGTGGCCGACGTGCAGGCGCCGGGCGGCGTACGCAGCTACGAGATCGTCGACGTCCGCTATTCCTGATGACGGCCAGGCGCTGGCAGGCGCTGCTCGCGGGGGTCTGGGCCGGCATCCTGCTGGCGATCGCGTTGATTGCGACGCCGGCGCCGTTCGCGACCTTGCCGAGCGCCGACGCCGGGCGCGTGGTCGGCCGGATCTTCGCGCAGGAGGCCTACGTCAGCATCGTGTTCGCGCTGCTGATCTTCTTCATCGAGCGGCGCCGCAGCGGCGACGGCGGACCGGCGTTCACGACCGACGTCGGACTGGCGCTCGGCACGCTGTTCTGCACCGTCGCGGGCTACTTCGCGATCCAGCCGATGCTCGAAGCGGCGCGCGCCGGCCACGGGCCGTGGTCGTTCGGCGCGCTGCACGCGGCGTCGGTCGGCTTCTTCGCGCTGAAGGGCCTTCTGGTGCTCGCGCTCGCGTGGCGCCTCGCGCCGCGTTGACGTCAGCTCGACTGCTGCTTCTTCTTGACGCTCGCCTGGCGCGTGCGGGCGCGCTTCAGTTCGCCGGCCGCGGTGATGCGCATGTTGCCGGCGACCTTGACCTTCTTGACCTGCGCCCGATGGTTGCCGCTCTTCGAGAACTTGACGATCTTGACGACGCGGATCCCGCGGCCGCGGTCTTCGGCGGGCGCCTTGGGCTCGGCCGGGGGCAGCGGCCGCCACAGCACGAGCAGCTTGCCGATGTGCTGCACCGGGGCGGCGCCGAGCGTATCGGCGAGCGCCGCGAGCAGCGTGTCGCGCTCGGTGCGGTCGTCGGAGAAGACGCGCACCTTGATCAGCCCGTGGGCATTCAGCGCGGCATCCGCTTCGGCGCGCACCGCCGGCGTCAGGCCGTCGGCGCCGATCATCACGACCGGACTCAGGTGATGCGCTTCGGCGCGCTTTTCCTTGCGCTGGGCGGGCGTGAGGGCGATGGCAGTCATCTCCGTATTATCCGTTGGCCATGAAGGTCCGAACGAAAAGCAAGAAGGTCAACAAGGCGTGGCTGCACGACCACCTGACCGATCCCTACGTCAAGCTGGCGCAGCGCGAAGGCTACCGGGCGCGTGCCGCCTACAAGCTGAAGGAGATCGACGAGGAACTGCACCTGCTGAAACCCGGCCAGCTCGTCGTCGACCTCGGCGCCGCGCCGGGCGCCTGGAGCCAGTACGTGCGGCGCCGCTTCGCGCCGAAACAGGCCGGCAGCGGCGGCGCGGCGGCCGGGGCGCTGGACGGCACGATCATCGCGCTCGACCTGCTCGACTTCGAGCCGATCGAAGGCGTGACCTTTCTGCGGGGCGACTTTCGCGAGGAGGCGGTGCTGCGCCAGCTGGAAGCGGCCGTGGCCGGGCGCCGGGTCGACGTCGTTCTGTCGGACATGGCGCCCAATCTTTCCGGCATCGAGAGCTCGGACGCCGCGCGCATCGCCGATCTGGTCGAACTGGCGGTCGATTTCGCCCGGGCGCACCTCGTGCCGGGCGGCGCGCTGGTCTGCAAGGTCTTCCACGGCAGCGGCTACAGCCAGCTCGTCAGCTTGTTCAAGACGACGTTTCGAATCGTGAAACCGATCAAGCCGAAGGCGTCGCGCGATCGCTCGGCGGAGACCTTCATCGTCGGCATCGGACTGAAGGAAGCACCGCGGGTTTCCGGGCCTTCTTGAGGTTTCGGGTGTCTCAAGCGCGCTGCATCCGGCACCGATATCGCCTCGTAGTGCCGAAGGCGGGCAGTCCTATGGTCGCGATTGAGGGATAACACCCGGTCCGCGGGCTTGACTGCACTAAAATCGGCCACAGGTAGGCCCGGAGGCGCCGGCGTGCGTCTCGTGTCTACTCTTAGTGGCCTTAGTGGCAGGGAAACGGAGTCGCGGTGAACAATCAATGGTTCTCTAAGGTCGCTGTGTGGCTGGTGATCGCGCTGGTGCTGTTCACCGTCTTCAAGCAGTTCGACCGCAGCGCGGTGCCGACCGGCCAGATCGCCTACTCGGACTTCCTCGAGGAAGTGCGCAACAAGCACATCGCCAACGTGCAGTTGCAGGAAGGCCCGAGCGGCACCGAGATCCGCGCCAAGCGCAATGACGGTTCCGAACTGCGCACCACGGCCACCTACCTCGACCGTGGCCTGATCGGCGACCTGATCAACAACAACGTCAAGTTCGACGTCAAGCCGCGCGAGGAGCCGTCGTTCCTCCTCAACATGCTGGCGTCCTGGGGCCCGATCCTGTTGCTCATCGGCGTGTGGATCTACTTCATGCGGCAGATGCAGGGCGGCGGCAAGGGCGGGGCGTTCAGCTTCGGCAAGAGCAAGGCCCGCATGCTGGACGAGGCCAACAACACGACGACTTTCGCCGACGTCGCCGGTTGCGACGAGGCCAAGGAAGAGGTCAAGGAACTGGTCGACTTCCTGAAGGATCCGCAGAAGTTCCAGAAGCTCGGCGGCCGCATTCCGCGTGGCGTGCTGCTCGTCGGGCCTCCGGGCACCGGCAAGACCCTGCTCGCCAAGGCGATCGCCGGCGAGGCGAAGGTGCCGTTCTTCTCGATCTCCGGCTCCGACTTCGTCGAGATGTTCGTCGGCGTCGGCGCTGCGCGCGTGCGCGACATGTTCGAGCAGGCGAAGAAGAGCGCCCCCTGCATCATCTTCGTCGACGAGATCGACGCGGTCGGCCGCCACCGCGGCGCCGGCCTCGGCGGCGGCAACGACGAGCGCGAGCAGACCCTGAACCAGATGCTGGTCGAGATGGACGGCTTCGAGACCAACCTCGGCGTCATCGTGATGGCGGCGACGAACCGTCCCGACATCCTCGACCCGGCGCTGCTGCGTCCGGGCCGCTTCGACCGCCAGGTCTACGTGACCCTGCCGGACGTGCGCGGCCGCGAGCAGATCCTCAACGTGCACATGCGCAAGGTGCCGGTCGGTCAGGACATCCGCGCCGACATCCTGGCGCGCGGTACGCCCGGCTTCTCCGGCGCCGATCTCGCGAACCTGGTCAACGAAGCCGCCTTGTTCGCGGCGCGCCGCAACGGCCGCGTCGTCGAGATGGGCGACTTCGAGAAGGCCAAGGACAAGATCATGATGGGCCCGGAGCGCAAGTCCATGGCGATGGCCGAGGACGAGCGCCGCAACACGGCGTACCACGAGTCGGGCCATGCGCTCGTCGCGCGCCTGATGCCGAAGGCCGATCCGGTGCACAAGGTGACGGTGATCCCGCGCGGCCGCGCGCTCGGTGTGACGATGCAACTGCCCGAGGGCGATCGCTACAGCACCGACAAGGTCCGCATGCTGAGCACGATCGCGATCCTGTTCGGCGGCCGCATCGCCGAGGAAGTGTTCGTCGGCGAGATGACCACCGGCGCGAGCAACGACTTCGAGCGCGCGACCCACATCGCACGCGACATGGTCACCCGCTACGGCATGACCGAGGCGCTCGGCACGATGGTCTACGCCGAGAACGAGGGCGAGGTCTTCCTCGGCCGCTCGGTCACGAAGACCACGAACATGAGCGAACAGACCATGCAGGCGGTCGATCGCGAGATCCGCAAGATCCTCGACGAGCAGTACGCGATCGCGCGCAAGCACATCGAAGACAACAAGGACAAGATGCACGCGATGGCGAATGCGCTGCTCGAGTGGGAGACCATCGACGGCGAGCAGATCGACGACATCATGAACGGCAAGCCGCCGCGTCCGCCGAAGGACTGGACGCCGTCGCCGAACCGCGCTGCGCCGGCGACGCCGCCGGTCTCGCCGGGCAGCGCTACCGCGACGGCCTGACGCGGAGCGACGCGACGACAAAACGGGGCTGCGGCCCCGTTTTTGCGCCTGACGAGGAGCGTCCCGCCATGACGATCTGGCAGACCACGCGGTTCCGCATCGACCTGACGACGCCGCGGATCATGGGCATCGTCAACGTCACGCCCGACTCGTTCTCCGACGGCGGCCTGCACGCCAGCGCCGCCGCGGCGCTCGCGCATTGCGAGCAGCTCTGTGCCGAGGGCGCCGAGATCCTCGACATCGGCGGCGAGTCGACGCGTCCGGGTGCGCTGCCGGCGTCGACCGACGAGGAACTGGCGCGCGTGCTGCCGGTCGTCGAAGGCGCCCTGCGTCTCGGCGTGCCGGTCTCCGTCGACACCAGCAAGCCGGAAGTCATGCGTGCGGCCCTCGCACTCGGTGCCGATATCGTCAACGACGTCGCGGCGCTGCAGGCTCCCGGCGCGGTGGAGGCGGTGGCCGACCATCCGAGCTGCGGTATCTGCCTGATGCACATGCAGGGCGAGCCTCGAACGATGCAGCAAGCACCGGCCTATGACGACGTCGTCGCCGAGGTCGGTGCGTTCCTGGCGCTGCGCGGCGATCTGCTGCGGCAACGCGGCGTGGGCGCAGAGCGCATCGTCTACGACCCCGGCATCGGCTTCGGCAAGACGTTGGAGCACAACCTCGCGCTGCTGCGCCGCCAGGCCGAGCTGCTTGCCCGGGTGCGCCCGCTCCTGGTCGGCTGGTCGCGCAAGTCGGCGCTCGGCGCGATCACCGGGCGGGCGGTCGGCGAGCGCGTGACCGCCGGCGTCGCGGCGGCGCTGCTCGCGGTCGAGCGCGGCGCGCGCATCGTTCGTGTGCACGATGTCGCGGCGACCCGCGATGCGTTACAAGTGTGGCGCGCCGTGCAAGGCTGACGCCGCAGAATGCGCGCCCAGCGAGGCGAGACTCCATGAGCAGATCCTATTTCGGCACCGACGGCATCCGCGGCACCGTCGGCAAGGCGCCGATCACGCCCGACTTCATGTTGCGACTCGGTCATGCGGTCGGCCGCGTGCTGAGCGCCGGCGAAGCGCATCCTAGCGTGCTGATCGGCAAGGACACGCGCATTTCCGGCTACATGCTCGAAGCGGCGCTCGAAGCCGGCTTCGCGTCGGCCGGCGTCGACGTGCTGCTGACCGGTCCGCTGCCGACGCCGGGCGTCGCTTACCTCACGCGGGCGCTGCGCCAGAGCCTGGGCGTCGTGATCAGCGCGTCGCACAACGCCTATCCGGACAACGGCATCAAGTTCTTCTCGGCGCGCGGAGAGAAGCTCTCCGACCGCTGGGAACAGGACGTCGAGGCGGCCCTCGAACTGACGCCGCAATGGGTCGGATCGGCCGAACTCGGCAAGGCGCGCCGGCTCGACGACACCCACGGCCGCTACATCGAGTTCTGCAAGAACACGTTCAGCAGCGAGCTGTCGCTGCGCGGCCTGAAGATCGTCGTCGATGCCGCCCATGGTGCCGCCTACCACGTCGCACCGAACGTCTTCCACGAGCTGGGTGCCGAGGTCATCGCGATCGGCTGCAGCCCGAACGGCACCAACATCAACGACGGCTGCGGCGCGACCGCGCCGGCGGCGCTGGTCGCGGCAGTGCGGGCGAACGGCGCAGACTACGGCGTCGCGCTGGACGGCGACGCCGACCGCGTCCAGATGGTCGATGGCGCCGGTCGCCTGTACGACGGCGACGAGCTGCTCTACCTGATCGTCGGCGACCGGCTGGCGCAGGACCAGGTCGTCGCCGGCGCGGTCGGCACCTTGATGACCAACATGGCGGTCGAAGTGGCGCTGCGTGAGCGCGGGGTTTCGTTCGTGCGCGCCAAGGTCGGCGACCGCTACGTGCTCGAGGAGCTGCATGCGCGCGGCTGGCAGCTCGGCGGCGAGGGCTCGGGGCACCTGCTGGCGCTCGACCGTCATACGACCGGCGACGGCATCGTCAGCGCGCTGATGGTGCTGCAGGCGGCTTGCCGCTCGGGCAAGACGCTCGCCGACCTGCTCGCGGGCGTCCGGCTGTTTCCGCAGATCCTGATCAACGTGAAGCTCGACGCCGGCAGCGACTGGAAGTCGAACACGCGCCTGGCGGCCGAGCAGCGCGCCGTGGTCGAAGAGCTCGGGACGAGCGGCCGCGTCCTGATCCGGCCGTCGGGCACGGAGCCGCTGGTGCGCGTGATGGTCGAGGCGCGCGAGGCGGCACAAGCGCGCGCCTGCGCCGAACGCCTGGCTGCCACGCTGCGCAGTTGAAGGCCAAAATATCACTGTGACATCACCATGACGTTCCGATGACGGCCCTACGTGCCGCCGGCATGCATCAGGGTTGTCACGGAGCTGTCATCCAGCGCTCATAGAGTGCCGGTCATTCCAAAAGTCGCCTGCGGGGCGGAAAGGCATGACCATGCAACTCTTCAATCTGCGCACCGTCGCTGCGCTTTGCGCGGCGCTGGCGATCGGCGGCGTCGCGCGGGCCGAGGACGTCACCGGCGCTGGTGCGTCGTTCCCGGCTCCGATCTACGCGAAGTGGGCCGAGGCCTACGCGAAGGCGACCGGCAACCACGTCAACTACCAGTCGGTCGGCTCGGGCGCCGGCATCCAGCAGATCAACGCGAAGACGGTCGACTTCGGCGCTTCCGACATGCCGCTGAAGGACGAAGACCTCGCCAAGGGCGGCCTGCTGCAGTTCCCGACCGTGATCGGCGGCGTCGTGCCGGTGGTCAACATCCAGGGCGTGAAGCCCGGCCAGCTCAAGCTCACCGGCCAGGTGCTCGGCGACATCTACCTCGGCAAGATCACGAAGTGGAACGACGCCGCGATCACCGGGCTGAACCCCGGCGTGACGCTGCCTGATGCCGCGATCGCGACGGTGCGCCGCGCCGACGGCTCGGGCACGACCTTCATGTTCACGAACTACCTGTCGAAGGCCAACGCCGACTGGAAGGCGAAGGTCGGCGAAGGCACCGCGGTGAACTGGCCGAACGGCGCCGGCGGCAAGGGCAATGAAGGCGTTTCGCAGTACGTGCAGCGCCTGCCCAACTCGATCGGCTACGTCGAGTACTTCTACGCCAAGCAGAACAAGATGTCGCACGTGCAGCTCAAGAACCACGACGGCAACTTCGTCGACCCGACCGACACCGCCTTCAAGGCCGCGGCTGCCGGCGCGGAGTGGTCGAAGAGCTTCTACCAGGTGCTGACCGACCAGCCGGGCAAGGGCACCTGGCCGATCAGCGGCGCCACCTTCATCCTGATGCACAAGACGCAGGACAAGCCGGCGCAGGGCGCCGCGGCGCTGAAGTTCTTCGACTGGGCCTACGGCAACGGCGACAAGCTGGCCGACGACCTCGACTACGTGCCGCTGCCGGCGGACGTGAAGTCGCTGATCCGCAAGGAGTGGGGCCAGATCAAGGACGGCTCCGGCAAGGCGGTCGCGTCGATGTGATGACGGGCGGCTGTTGAAGCCGCCCCGGAATGGCCGCGCGACCCCTGCGCGGCTTCGTTCTGTCCGTCCACCGAGCACGACGATCATGGCCGCTACACTTCCGGCAACCCCCTACGAAGACTCTGCCAAGATGCAGCGCACCGAGTCGCCCGGCAAGCCGCCGACCGCCCGCCGCGCATCCCCCGCGGCCGATGTCGTGTTCGCGATGCTGGCGCATGGCGCCGCCTGGCTGACGCTCTTGCTGCTGCTCGGCATCATCGCGTCGCTGATCGTCGGCGCCGCGCCGGCGATCCGCGAATACGGCTTGAGCTTCCTGTGGACCGCCGACTGGGATCCCGTCAAGAACAAGTACGGCGGCCTGGTGATGATCTACGGGACGCTGATCACGTCGCTGATCGCGCTCGTGATCGCGGTGCCGGTGAGCTTCGGCATTGCGCTCTTCCTGACCGAGCTGTCGCCGGGCTGGCTGAAGCGGCCGTTGGGCACCGCGGTCGAGCTGCTCGCCGCGGTCCCGTCCATCGTCTACGGCATGTGGGGCCTCTTGGTGTTCGGCCCGCTGCTCGCGACCTATGTGCAGCAGCCTCTGCAGGCGGTGTTCTCCGGCGTGCCGTTCATCGGGTCGCTGTTCACCGGACCGCCGGTCGGCATCGGCCTGCTCTCGGCCGGCGTGATCCTCGCGATCATGATCATCCCGTTCATCGCCTCGGTGATGCGCGACGTCTTCGAGGTGACGCCGCCCCTGCTCAAGGAATCGGCCTACGGTCTCGGCTCGACGACCTGGGAGGTGATGTTCAAGGTCGTTCTGCCGTACACCAAGACCGGCGTCGTCGGCGGCATCATGCTCGGCCTGGGCCGAGCACTCGGCGAGACGATGGCGGTCACGTTCGTGATCGGAAACCAGAACCAGCTCAACTCGATCTCGCTGTTCGAGGCCGCGAACAGCATCACGTCGGCGCTCGCGAACGAGTTCGCCGAGGCCGGCGAAGGGCTGCATCGCGCTTCGCTGATCTACCTCGGCCTCGTGCTGTTCTTCATCACCTTCGTCGTGCTGGCGTTCTCGAAGGTCTTGCTGGCGAGGCTGAAGAAGGGCGAAGGAGCGCGGGCATGAGCACCCTGATGTCCGCCGATCGGTTGGGCGGCGCCGACGACGCCTTGAAGGCCACGCGCCGCCGCATGCATGCCAGGCGCAAGCGCACCAATGCGGTCGCGCTGACGCTGTCGCTCGCGGCGATGGCATTCGGCGTGTTCTGGCTGCTGTGGATCCTGTTCGAGACCGTGCGGCTCGGCATCGGCGGGATGTCGCTGTCGCTGTTCACGCAGATGACGCCGGGACCGATGTCGGAGGGCGGCCTGGCGAACGCGATCTTCGGCTCGGCGACGATGGTGCTGATGGCCACGCTGATCGGCACGCCGATCGGCATCCTGGCCGGCGTCTACCTCGCCGAATACGGCCAGCGCACCTGGCTCGGCAGCGTCACCCGCTTCATCAACGACATCCTGCTGGCGGCGCCGTCCATCGTCATCGGCCTCTTCATCTACTCGGTGATCGTCGCGCGCATGCGCACCTTCTCGGCCTGGGCCGGGGCGCTGGCGCTCGCGTTGATCGTGATCCCGGTCGTGATCCGCACGACCGAGAACATGCTGACCCTGATCCCGAATGCGCTGCGCGAGGCCGCCTACGCGCTCGGCACGCCGAAGTGGCGCGTCATCCTGACGGTGACCTTGAAGGCTGCGCGTGCCGGCGTCGTCACCGGCGTGCTGCTGGCGCTCGCACGCATCGCCGGCGAGACCGCGCCGCTGCTGTTCACGGCGTTGTCCAACCAGTTCTGGACCAGCGACCTGACGAAGCCGATGGCGAGCCTGCCCGTCACGATCTTCAAGTTCGCGATGAGCCCGTACGAGAACTGGCAGAAGCTGGCGTGGGCCGGCGTCTTCCTCATCACGATCGGCGTGCTGGTGCTCAACGTCCTGGCGCGCGTGATGTTCCGGAACAAGCACTAGAGAGATAGGCATGGACCGCAAAGTCGATCTGCCGGTGACCGAGAAGGCGAAGATCTCGGTACGCAACCTGAACTTCTACTACGGCGGCTTTCATGCGCTGAAGAACATCGACATGGACATCCCGGAACGCAAGGTGACTGCGTTCATCGGGCCGTCCGGCTGCGGCAAGTCGACCTTGCTGCGCACCTTCAACCGGATGTTCGAGCTCTACCCCGAGCAGCGCGCCGAAGGCCAGATCATCCTCGACGGCGAGGACATCCTGACGAGCAAGGAAGACGTCTCGCTGATCCGCGCCAAGGTCGGCATGGTGTTCCAGAAGCCGACGCCGTTCCCGATGTCGATCTACGACAACATCGCGTTCGGCGTGCGCCTGTTCGAGACCTTGCCGCGCGTCGAGATGGACGAGCGCATCGAATGGGCGCTGAAGAAGGCGGCGCTGTGGAACGAGGTCAAGGACAAGCTCGACCAGAGCGGCTCGGGCCTGTCGGGCGGCCAGCAGCAGCGGCTGTGCATCGCGCGCGGCATCGCCATCAAGCCCGAGGTGCTGCTGCTCGACGAGCCGTGCTCGGCGCTCGACCCGATCTCGACCGGCAAGATCGAAGAGCTGATCACCGAGCTGAAGAGCGACTACACCGTCGTGATCGTCACCCACAACATGCAGCAGGCGGCGCGCTGCTCGGACTACACGAGCTACATGTACCTCGGCGACCTGATCGAGTTCGGGCCGACCGCCGAGCTCTTCATGAAGCCGAAGAAGAAGGACACCGAGGACTACATCACCGGCCGGTTCGGCTGACGGGGCATGGCATGACGGACAAGCATCTTTCCACGCAGTTCGACGCCGAGCTCAGCGGCATCTCGACGCGCGTCCTCGAGATGGGCGGCATGGTCGAGTCGCAGGTCGCGCGCTCGGTCTATTCGCTCAGCAACTTCAGTGCCGAGGTCGCCTCCGACGTGCTCGTCACCGAAGAGCGCGTCAATGCGACCGAGGTCGAGATCGACCGCGACCTGTCGACCATCATCGCGCGGCGCCAGCCGACCGCGCGCGACCTGCGGCTCCTGATCGCGATCTCGAAGACGATCGCGAACCTCGAGCGCGTCGGCGACGAGGCAGCGCGCATCGCGCGCACCGTGCAGCGGCTGATCAACTCGGGCGTGTCGAGCCGCCTGCGGCTGCCGGTGAAGGACCTCGCCTACGAGGCCGACCTGGCGGTGGCGCAGCTCCGCAAGGCGCTCGATGCGTTCGCACGGCTCGACGTCGACAAGGCGGTCGAGGTGCTCAAGCAGGACGACCTGATCGACCAGGAGTTCGAAGGCCTGATGCGCAAGCTGATCACCTTCATGATGGAGGATCCGCGCACGATCTCTTCGAGCATCGACCTCGTCTTCGTGGCCAAGGCGATCGAGCGCGTCGGCGACCATGCGAAGAACCTCGCCGAGCAGATCATCTACATCGTCAAGGGCACCGATGTGCGGCACAACACCGTGGGTGCCGTCGAGACGATGGTGCGCTGAAGCAGCAGGTCCGAAGGAGAGCGGCAGATGAGTCTGGTCCTCGTGGTGGAAGACGAATCGGCGATCGCCGAACTGATCTCGCTGAACCTGCGCCATGCGGGCTACGAGGTCACGATCGCGGCCGATGCCGAGCAGGCGCAGGCGGCGGTCGACGGCGTGTTGCCGAGCCTGGTGATCCTCGACTGGATGCTGCCCGGCCTGTCGGGCATGGCGCTGTCCAAGCGCTGGCGCTCGGAGGCGCGCACGCGGGAGCTGCCGATCATCATGCTGACGGCACGCGCGGACGAAGGCGACAAGATCGCCGGGCTGGATGCCGGTGCCGACGATTACCTCACCAAGCCGTTCTCGACCCACGAGCTGATGGCGCGCATCCGTGCGGTGCTGCGCCGCAAGGCGCCGGAGGCGCTCGATTCGGCGGTCGAGGTCGGCGGCCTGCGCCTCGATCCGGCAACGCGCCGCGTGACGCGCGATGACCGGGAGGTCAAGATCGGCGCCACCGAGTTCCGCCTGCTGCACTTCTTCATGACGCATCCGGAGCGCGTGCACAGCCGCGCGCAGCTCCTGGACCGCGTCTGGGGCGACCATGTGTTCATCGAGGAGCGCACCGTCGATGTCCATGTGAAGCGGTTGCGCGAAGCGCTGCAGCCGGTGCAGAGCGCGCACATGATCGAGACGGTGCGCGGCGCCGGCTACCGGCTGACGCAGCAGGTGCAGGCATTCTCGGCCTGAGCGCGGGTTCGGCACGGAACGTCTTTCGATGAGCCGCCTGCTGCCGCGCGTGCTGGCCTGCGTGCTCGCCGCGCTGGCCGGCGGCCTGGCAGCCTGGCTGCTCGGCGGCGCCGCCCCGGCGCGCCTGTTGGCCGGCGTGGCCTGCGGCATCGCCATCATCGTCGCGCTCGACACGTGGCGCGGCTATCGGCTCATCAACTGGCTGCGCGGCTCGCAGGAAGGCGAGGCACCGCGCGACGCCGGCTTCTGGGGTGAGCTCGCCTACCGCGTCGAGAAGTCGCTGCGCCTGCGCGAACAGACCACGGCACGCGAGCGCGAGCGGCTGGCGCAGTTCCTGTCGGCGATGGAGGTGTCGCCGAACGGCGTGATGCTGCTCGACGGCGGCGACCAGATCGAGTGGTGCAACACCCGCGCCGCGGACCACTTCGGGCTCGACCCGCAGCGCGACCGGCGCCAGCGCGTCACCAACCTCGTGCGCGCGCCGGCTTTCGTCGCCTACCTGCAGCAGGGCGAGTTCAGCGAGCCGGTGGAGATGCCCGATCCGCGCGGCAAGGGCACGCTGTCGGTGCTGGTGCGGCGCTACGGCGACGACATGAAGCTGGTGCTGTCGCAGGACATCACCGAGCGCGAGCGCGCCGACGCGATGCGGCGCGACTTCGTCGCGAACGTCTCGCACGAGATCCGCACGCCGCTCACGGTGCTGTCGGGCTTCATCGAGACGATGAACAACCTGCCGCTCACCGAGGTCGAGCGCAGGCGCGTGCTCGGGCTGATGGCGCAGCAGGCGCAGCGCATGGGCGCGCTGGTCAACGACCTCCTGATCCTGGCGCAGCTCGAGGGCAGCCCGCGGCCGAATGCGGAAGGCTGGCTGGCGCTGAAGCCCTTGCTTGCGCAGGTCGAGGCCGATGCCAAGGCGCTGTCCGCGGGCCGGCACACGATGACCTTCGCGGCTGCGCCGGACGTGCAGATCGCCGGCGCGCAGAGCGAGCTGCTGAGTGCGATCACGAACCTCGTCAACAACGCGGTGCGCTATACGCCTGAAGGCGGCCGCATCGATCTCGCGTGGCGCAGCCTGCCCGACGGGCGCGGCGAGATGGCGGTGACCGACAGCGGACCGGGCATTGCGCGCGAGCACATCCCGCGCCTCACCGAGCGCTTCTATCGCGTCGACGGCAGCCGCTCGCGCGACACCGGCGGCACCGGGCTCGGGCTCTCGATCGTCAAGCACGTGATCCAGCGCCACGGCGGCGAGCTCGACATCCAGAGCGAAGTCGGCCAGGGCTCGTGCTTCAGGCTCGTCTTTCCGGCGGCGCGCGTCCGTGAGATGCGCGAGCAGCGGCCGGTGCTCGCGGCCTGAAGCTCAACGCGCAGCGCGGCGGTAGACCGCGGTGATCTCGTCGTCGGCGGCGTTGCGCTTCTCGCGCGCCAGCAGTGTCCAGGCAGCGCCCGGCGGCGATGGCTTGCCGGTATCGGTCAACAGCAGATGGCTGCAGGACGTGCGGTCCTTGTCGGCGACGGCATCGACGCGGTAGCCGCCGAGCGTTTCCAGCGCCGCGATCTCGGCGCGCGCCATGCCGGGCGTGGCGATGCAGCCGGCATCGGGCGGGACCAGGCGCGCGATGCGCTCGACGAGCGAGCGGTAGCTGCGCGCATGGTTCAGCGGCGGCAGCAGCAAGGTCATCGCGAGCAGCCAGCAAAGCGCGACGCCGCCGGCGGGCAGCACCAGGCTCTTCCAGAGCGGATGGCGATTGCGTCCGGTGCGCCAGCGCACGAGTCCCATCCAGGCGAGCGTGCCGACGATCGCGAACAGCAGCGCGGTCGGCGAAAACAGATGCGGATAGCCCGGCGCCAGGCGCTCGATGTTGGCCGCCGGCTTGGGCGGGACGCCGGTCTGCATCGAGACGTAGACGAACCAGATGCCGATCGCCGACAGGCTGAAGAAGAACACCGAGAACCAGTCGATCGCCGACGCGGTGCTGCGCTGAAGCGTCGGCAGCGCGAACGCGGCCAGCACCGCGAGCGCCGGCAAGGCCAGCATCAGTGCGCGATCGAAGCCGTCCATGCCGAACCAGGCGACGAGGCACACCGCGACGCAGGTCCACGGAATCGACAGATGCCGGTGCAGCAGATGGCCGCGCCAGCGCCACAGCGTCCAGACCGCGAGCACCGACGTCGGCCAGCAGAACCAGGCGAGCTGGCGCAGCAGGATCCAGGCGTCGTGCACGGTCGGGCCGACGCCGACGATGCGCCAGGCCCAGGCTCCGAGGCCGGTCGCGATCAGTCCCGCGAGTACCGTGCCGGCCAGGACCCATGCGGTGTAGCGGCGCACCTCCGGGTAGCTCGAACGCCAGCAGATCACGCTGCCGGCGAGGCCGAGGCCGATCGCGATGCTGGGCGCGCCGCTGGCCGCCAGCGCGGCCGGTGCGACGAGCGCGGCGATCGCGGGCTGCACGGTGCGGAACGGACTTGCCGCGAGGCCATAGAGGAGCAGCACGACGCTCGTGAGCTGCACCAGTTCCGGCGTCGTCTCGTGGCCGAGCTGCAGCAGGCCGAGCGTCGCGATCAACGCGAGCAGCGAGGCGTCGGCGACCGTGCGCGCATAGTCGACCGGTGCCGCCTCGCCGCCGAACGCGAACGCGAGCGGCTGGGCCGCCTCGGTGCGCGCCAGGTAGTAGGTCGTGTACCAGGTGAGCGCGAGTACCGTGAGCAGCAGCAGCGCGAACGGTACGCGCGCAGCGAGCGGCGCGCCGAGCAGCGGTCCGAGCACCCGGATGAAGGCGGCGCCCAGCCAGTAGGGCAATAGCGCGGTGTCGTGCGGCAGGCCGCCGACGGTCGGCGCGAACCAGCCGGTCGCGCCGCGCGCGATGCCGGCCATGTAGCCGAACGCCGTGACGTCGGCGCTCTTCCACGGATCCCGGCCGAACAGCCCCGGCAGGATGTAGACCGCGCAGAACAGCAGCAGTGCCGGCCGCGGCAGGCGCTGGGCCGCGCGTTGGGTGACGAGGGCGGGGTTGGTGGAGCTCAACGATGCGCGGGGCCTGGTCTCTGGTCCACCGATGATGCAGCAAGACGTCAACAAAAAAGGCAGCCCCAGGCTGCCTTCTAGAAAAGAGCAGCCCCAGGCTGCCTCTTCGATCGCGCGCGATGGATTACTTCTTGCCGAGGTGCGCAAACTTGTTGCGGAACTTCTCGACGCGGCCGCCGAGCGAATCGACGCTCTTCTGCGTGCCGGTGTAGAACGGATGCGATTCGCTCGTCGCTTCGACCTTGACGAGCGGCAGCTCGCGGCCGTCGTCCATCTTGATGGTTTCCTTGGTCTGCACGGTCGAGCGCGTCACGAACTTGAAACCGTTGGACAGGTCCACGAAGCAGACTTCGCGGTAGCCGGGGTGGATGCCTTCTTTCATCGGGAGCCTCTTGCCTGGTATTGCCCTGGTGTTGCGGCAGCCACGCCGAACCGTTCGGCGCACTTTCCGTCTGATGCGGGTAACCTGGGATTATAGCGGGACGGCGTCAGCCGCCCCGTCTCATCATGTCGAAGAAGTCCAGGTTGTTCTTCGTCGACTTCATCTTGTCGAGGATGAACTCCATCGCCTCGATCTCGTCCATCGGATAGAGGAGCTTGCGCAGGATCCAGGTCTTCTGCAGGATCTCCGGCTTCAGCAGCAGCTCTTCGCGGCGCGTGCCCGACTTGTTCAGCAGGATCGACGGATAGACGCGCTTCTCGGACATGCGGCGGTCGAGGTGGATCTCGCAATTGCCGGTGCCCTTGAACTCTTCGTAGATCACTTCGTCCATGCGGCTGCCGGTGTCGACCAGCGCGGTGCCGATGATGGTGAGCGACCCGCCTTCCTCGACGTTGCGCGCGGCGCCGAAGAAGCGCTTCGGGCGCTGCAGCGCATTGCTGTCCATGCCGCCGGTCAGCACCTTGCCGGACGACGGCAGCACGTTGTTGTAGGCGCGCGCGAGGCGGGTGATCGAGTCGAGCAGGATGACGACGTCCTTCTTCATCTCGACGAGGCGCTTGGCGCGCTCGATCACCANNCATCTCGGCGACCTGCACGTGGCGTGCCGCCGGCTCGTCGAAGGTCGAGCTGATGACCTCGCCGCGCACCGCGCGCTGCATCTCGGTCACTTCCTCGGGCCGCTCGTCGACGAGCAGCACGATCAGGTAGACCTCGGGGTAGTTGGCGACGATCGCGTGCGCGAGGTTCTGCATCATCACCGTCTTGCCGCTCTTCGGCGCCGAGACCAGCAGCGCGCGCTGGCCCTTGCCGAGCGGCGCGATCAGGTCGACGATGCGGCTCGTGATGTTCTCGTCCGACTTGATGTCGCGCTCGAGCTTGAACTGCTCCTTCGGGAAGAGCGGCGTCAGGTTCTCGAACATGATCTTGTGCTTGCTCTCCTCGGGCGCCTGGCCGTTCACGCGGTCGACCTTGACCAGCGCGAAGTAGCGCTCGCCGTCCTTCGGGACGCGCACCTCGCCTTCGATCGCGTCGCCGGTGTGCAGGTTGAAGCGGCGGATCTGGCTGGGGCTGAGGTAGATGTCGTCGGTCGACGCCATGTAGCTCGCATCCGGCGAGCGCAGGAAACCGAAGCCGTCGGGCAGCACCTCGAGCACGCCGTCGCCGAACACCTGCTCGCCGGCCTTGGCGCGTTTCTTCATGATCGCGAACATCAGCTCCTGCTTGCGCATGCGAGAGACGTTGTCGATCTCCAGCGCCTCGCCCATCGTGATGAGTTCGGAGACGTGGATCTGCTTCAGTTCGGACAGATGCATCGTGGGACAGCCGGGAGGTGGTGGGACAGGGCAGGGATGGAGGAAGCGCGCAGCGGGTAGGCGACAAGCGACCGACGTGCGCGCAGGACGTCACGCAAGACGTCATGCAGAGGCGCCGCAAGCCTTGCGCTCATCCCGCATTGCGGTTGGGCGCGCCGACGGCCGAACGCTTAGGTCAGCCTCGAGGAACGGATGTGGGGAAAGTGGGAGCGGGCCGCGCCACGTGCTGCGCGTCGATCGGACACCGGGTGCCCGATGATCGGCGCCGGTGGGCGCCATGACGGCCCAAATCTCTTGCGTCCTCGACCGGCCCCTCGGGGAACCGGTCTCGAACGCGACTGGGCGAGATTATAGATGACCGTCGAGGAAGGCGGTCAATTGGGCTTTCGACAGGGCCCCGACCTTGGTGGCCGCGAGCTGGCCGTCCTTGAACAGCATCAAGGTCGGAATGCCGCGGATGCCGAACTTGGCCGGCACGTCGTGGTTCTCGTCGACGTTCATCTTGGCGATCTGCAAGCGGTCGCCGTAGTCCTTCGAAACCTCGTCGAGGATCGGGGCAATCATCTTGCACGGTCCGCACCATTCGGCCCAGTAGTCGACGAGCACGGGCTTGCCCGCATTCAGAACGTCGGTGTCGAACGAAGCGTCGGACGTGTGCTTGATCAGGTCACTGCTCATGGGGTAGGTCCTTGGCCATCTGATGCCATGCCGGACGCAGCCCGGCGGATGGATCGCCGCTGCCGCATGCGCAGGGCCGGGCAGGCACAATGATTCTGACACAAAGCCCAGGGCAAGCCGGCGCCGCGCCGGTCTCGTTTGCTATGACTTCGATAGTGCGTCGGCCCCTTGCGATCCCACCGGACGTCCGGGGATGGTGGCCGCACGTCGCGACGGCGGTGCGCGCCTTTGCCGTCGAGACCGGCATCGCCCTGCGCGATGCCGTGCTGCTGGTGCCGTATGCGCAGTTGCTCGAGCCGGCGCGGCGCGCGCTGGCCGATATCGGCGGCTGGATGCCGCGCGTCGAGACCACGCAGACGCTCGCGCGTGCGCTCGGGCCGTCGCCGGCGGCCGAGGCCGGTCAGATCAGCTTCAACGTCGCCCTCGACGGGCTGACGGCCGCGCAACTGCTGCGTGGCCAGCGCTGGGGTGCGACGCTCGCGCGGCGCGATCCGCGCGGTTTCGCGCACGCGGTGGCCGGCATCGTCGAGACCGCGCATGCGCTCGCGCGCGGCGCGGCCGCTATCGCGCCGTCGCAGCGCGACGATCACTGGACGCGCGGTCGCGCGCTGCTGATGCCGATCTCCGGCCCCGGCCAGCGCGAGCGGCTGCTGGCGCGCATCGCCCTCGAATGGGCATGCCTGGCCGCGGCGCCCGCGACCGATCGGCTGTTCGGGCTGGCGCCGTCGGCGTGGATCGTCGTGCAGGCCGGAGGCGTCGACCCGTTGTGTGCCGCGCTGCGCGACGCCGGCGGCGCAATCTGCCTCTGGCTCGACGCCGACGCCGACGCCGCCCGGCCGCTCGCCGAGGTCGAGTCCATCCACGCACCGGCGCTCGCCGTCTGCGCCGGCTTCGAAGACGAGGCCGAGGCGGCCGCGGCACAGGCGATCGCGTACCTCCGGGCCGGCGAGCGGCCGGTCGCGCTGATCGCGCAGGATCGCGTGCTGGTGCGCCGCGTACGCGCCTTGCTCGAACGGCGCCGGGTCGCGGTGCTCGACGAGACCGGCTGGAAGCTGTCGACCACCCGCGCTGCCGTGCCGGTGGTGGGGTTGCTGGAGGCGGCCCGGCCCGATGCGTCCACCGATGCCTTGCTCGACGCGCTGAAGGCGATCGCCGGCATCGCCGACGTGCCGTCGTTGGCGCACCGCATCGATGCGCTCGAGGCGCTGTGCCGGCGCGCCGCGCTGCGGCGGGTCGCGGCGCTGTCGGCCGGTCCGCTGGAGGCGGGTCTCCAAGCCTGGTGGACCGAGGTGCAGGCCTGGCTGGCACCGTTGTCGGAGCGGACGTCGCGCAGCCTGGCCGACTGGCTGGCCGTATTGACGCAGGCGCTGCGGCAAAGCGGCGCCTGGGCTGGCCTCGTGGCCGACGAAGCCGGGCGTCAGGTGCTGGCGGCATTGCACCTGGACCCGCTGCGCCCTGACACTGTCGCGCCGGCGGGCGCGCTTGCGTTGCCGCTGACGCGCGACGACTTCGCCGCCTGGGTCCACGACGTGCTCGAGGAGCAGGCGTTCCGCCCCGCTGCGCCGGGCGTCCCCCCCGACGTCGTGATCACCCCGCTGGCGCGCGCCGTGCTGCGCCCGTTCGCCGCCGTCGTGCTGCCCGGCGCCGATGACCAGCACCTCGGCGGCGAGCCGCCGCGGCCGGCCTTGCTGGCCGATGCCGAGGCCGCGGCGCTCGGTCTGCCGACCGCGGCCGACCGGCGTGCGGCCGAACTGCAGGCCTTCGTGCATCTGCTGCGCGCGCCTGCGCTCACCTTGCTGCGCCGCCGGGCCGATGGCCGAACGCCGGTCGGCACCAGTCCGCTGGTGTCGCGTCTGGGTGCCGCGCTGGCGCGCAGCGGGCGCGGCTACGCGATCTGGATCGATCCGCGGCAGCGCCGGCGCTGGCCGGTGACGCCGGTCGAACGTCCGGCGCCGATCGCGCCGGCAGCGCTGCTGCCGCAGGCGCTGTCGGCGAGCGCCGTCGAAGCGTTGCGTGCCTGTCCCTATCGCTACTACGCCACCTACCTGCTCGGCGTGCGCGAGCGCGACGAGCTGGACGACGAGGTCGACAAGCGCGACTACGGCAACTGGCTGCATGCGGTGCTCGACCGCTTCCACCGCGAGCGCGGCGATCCGCGTGACGACGAGGCGTTGCTGCAGACGATCGCCGACGAGGTGCGCGCTGCGGACGATCTCGACGCCGCGCACTTCGAGCCCTTCGGCGCGTCGTTCGCGGCCTTCGTGCCGCGCTATCTGCGCTGGCTGCATGCGCGCGATGCCGACGGCGTGCGCTGGCGCGCCGGCGAGCACGAGGTGGCGCAGGTACCCGACGGCTTCGGCGGTGTCCGCCTCGAAGGCCGCATCGATCGCGTCGATGCGCGCCGCACGCCCGACGGCGAGGTCCTCGAACTGATCGACTACAAGACGAGCAGTGCGACCGACTTGCGCGACAAGGTCGCCGAGCCGCTCGAAGACACCCAGCTCGCGGTCTATGCCGCGCTGATGCGCACGCCGCAAGGGCCGCCGCTGCGCGCGCTGTACCTGGCGCTCGAGTCGCGCGAGAAGATGGAGGTCGAGCACCGCGACGTCGAGCAGAGCGCCGCGGCGCTCGTCGCCGGCCTGGCGCACGACCTCGAACGCCTGCGTGCCGGCCATCCGATGCCGGCGCTCGGCGAAGGGCGCACCTGCGAGCACTGCGCGGCGCGCGGCCTGTGCCGGCGCGACCATTGGGCGAGCCCGTCGGCGGACGAGCCGGCGTCCGAGGCCGCGCCGTGAAGGCAGGGGCGGCGGCGTATCGCGCCGACGGCGCGCTGGTCGAGCGCGACGTCTTCTATGCGCTCGCCTGCGATCCGGCGCGCAGCGTCGTCGTCGAAGCCTGCGCCGGCGCCGGCAAGACCTGGATGCTGGTGTCGCGCATCCTGCGCGCGCTGGTGGACGGCGCCGCGCCGCACGAGATCCTCGCGATCACGTTCACCCGCAAGGCGGCGGGCGAGATGCGCGAGCGCCTCGACGACTGGCTCTACGAGTACGCCACCTGCGGGGACGAACAGCGCATCGCGGCGCTGGTCCAGCGCGGCCTGGCGCCGATCGAGGCCGCCGCGCTCGCGCCGCGTCTGGCGGCGTTGCACGAAGAGCTGCTCGCCGGCGGCCGGCCGGTCGAGGTGCGGACCTTCCATGCATGGTTCGCGCAACTGCTGCGGGCGGCGCCGCTCGAACTGCTCGGCGAGCTCGGCCTGCAGCCCGACATGGAGCTGGTCGAGGACCTCGACGACCATCGTCCCGAAGTGTTCCGCCGCTTTCACGCGGCGCTGCTGGCCGATCCGGTGCGGCGCGCCGACTACCGTGCGCTGGTCGCCGAACGCGGCCGCCATCAGGTGCGGCGCTGGCTCGAAGCAGCCTGGACGCGGCGCGTCGAGTTCGCGCTCGCCGATGCCGCCGGCGTCGTCGAGACCAGCGTCGAGACGGCTGCCGAGGTCTGGCCCGAGCTGGCCGGCCGCGACCATCCGGCCGACGTGCTGCACGATGCCGCGTGGCGCGCCGCGCTCGCAACGCTCGCCGGCGCGCTCGGCAAGCGCACGGGCAAGGCCGACCGCGACGCGGCGGCGAAGCTGGTCGACGCGCTCGCGCAGGCCGATCCGCAAGCGACCTTCGAGCTCGCCTGGGGCGCGCTGCACACCGTCGAGGACGCGCCGCGCAAGCTCGATGGCGCGGCGGCGGCCACGCAAGCCCGCCTGCAGGTCGTCTTCGACCAGATCCGTCAGCATCGCGCGCACGTCGAGCAGCAGCGCATGGCGCGGCTCGCGCGGCTGCTGCTCGACAGCTACGCCGGCTACAAGCGCGAGCGCGGCCTGGCGGACATGGACGACCTGGAACGCTGCGGCCTCGCGCTGCTGCGCGACGCGACGTTGGCCGGCTGGGTGCAGGAGCGCCTCGACGCACGCATCCGCCATGTGCTGATCGACGAGTTCCAGGACACGAGCCCGCTGCAATGGCAGGCGCTGCATGCCTGGCTGTCGTCGTATGCCGGCGCCGGCGGCGGTGCCAGCGGCCACCGGCCGCCGGGTGTCTTCATCGTCGGCGATCCGAAGCAGAGCATCTATCGCTTCCGGCGCGCCGAGCCGCGCGTCTTCGCGGCGGCGCGTGGATTCGTGGCCGACGCGCTCGCCGGCGTCGCGCTGGCCTGCGATCACACGCGCCGCAACGCCCCGGAGGTGCTGGCGGTCGTGAACGACGTCTTTGCGCGCGCCGGTGCCGAAGGCGCGTTCGACGGCTTTCGTCTGCACACGACCGAAGTGCCGCCGGTACCCGGTGCCGGACTGCGGGCGTTGCCGCGCGTGCTGCGGCCGCCGCGTGCGGTGCGAGCCGCGGCGGCGCGAACCTGGCGCGACACGCTGACGACGCCGCGCTACGAAGCCGAGGAAGTGCTGCGCGCCGCCGAGGCGGCGCACGTCGCGCAGGCGGTGCGCGAGCTCGTCGAGCAGCAGGCCGTCGCGCCCGGAGAGATCTTCGCGCTGTGCCGCAAGCGCGAGTCGCTGCGTCTCGCGGCCGAGGCGCTGCGTGCCGTGCACCTGCCGTTCGCCGCGCCGGAGGACCATCCGCTGATGGAAGCCGCCGAGGCGCGCGACCTCGTCGCGCTGCTCGACGTGCTCGCGTCGCCGCGCCATCGCCTGGCGCTCGCGCATGCGCTGCGCAGTCCGATCTTCGGTGCCTCCGACGACGACCTCGTCGCGCTGGCCGAGCGCGCGGCCGGCGGCGACTGGTGGCGCGAGTTGCTGCGCGCCGACACCGGCCGGCCGGCGCTCGACCGGGCGCGCGCGCTGCTCGCCGACTGGCATGCCGCTGCGCAGCGGCTGCCGCCGCACGACCTGCTCGATCGCATCGTCGCGACCGGCGACGTGCGCGTGCGTGTCGCCGCGAGCGTGCCGCCGGAGCAGCGGCGTGCCGCGCTGCATGCGGTCGATGCGGTGCTCGAGCAGGCGCTGACGCTCGATGGCGCGCGCTATGCGACGCCGTACGGCTTCGTGCGTGCGCTCAAGGCGCGCCTCGTCAAGGTCGCCGCGCCGGCCGACGCCGAAGCGGTGCAATTGCTCACGGTGCATGGCGCCAAGGGCCTCGAGGCGCGCGTCGTCTTCGTGCTCGATGCCGATCCCGAGCCGGCCCAGCCGGACAGCGCGACCTTGCTGGTCGACTGGCCGGTCGATGCGACGGCACCGCGCCGTTGCGCCTTCGTCTACTCCGAATCGCCGGCGCGCTGCCCGCCGTCGCTGCGCAACCTGCTCGCGGCCGAGCTGGCGGCGCGGCGCCGCGAGGAACTGAACGTGCTCTACGTCGCGCTGACGCGCGCGCAGGAGCGCGTGGTGATCAGCGCGACCGAGCCGTTCCGTCCGGATCGCAGCGGCCCGTCGTGGTGGCAGCGTCTGGCGGACCTGGCCGTCCCTTGGGATCCGATGGCCGCGGCACCGATCGCGCAGCCTGTGCACGCGACGATCGAGCTCGCCGTGCTGCCGCCGTGGGAGGGCCGCGGCGGTGCCGTCGCCGGCGACGTCGAGACCGAGCGCACGCGCGCCGGCAAGGCGCTGCATCGCGTCCTCGAATGGGCTACCGCGCCCGGCGCGCAGGCCACCGACCTGCAGGCCTTGGCCGCGGCTGCGGCGCGCGAGTTCGGCACGCCGGCCGACGCCGTTGCGCGCGCGGCCGCGGCGATCCTCGCGAATCCCGCATGCGCGCGCTTCCTGTCCGATCCGGCGATCGCCTGGGCCGGCAACGAATGGCCGGTGGTCGAGGCCGGCGAGGCCTTGCGCATCGATCGGCTGGTCGCGCTCGACGACGCGGACGGCCGCACCTGGTGGGTGCTCGACTACAAGCTCGACGAGCATCCCGACGAACGCGCCGCCTACCGTGCGCAATTGCTGCGCTATCGCGATGCGGTGCGGGCCGCGCAGCCGGGCGCCGCGGTGCGTTGCGCCTTCATCACCGGGCGCGGCGTCCTGATCGAGATCGACGTGTGACGCATCACCGGTCCTGAAGCCCCGATCTGGGGCGCCCGGATACGGTTCATCGGCGTTTTGGCCGATGTCGAGGCACGGTCCAATCGAGCATCTTTGACCGTGCTCCAGATGCCAGTCACCAGCCCAGCCACGACCGCGCCGCATGCGAATCCGATCCGCAGCTTCGGGCGCTATGCGCTGCGCGGCCTGCTCGGCAAGAGCGCGGCGACGATGGTCTGGCTGGCCTACGACCCGCAGCAGGACGAAGAGGTGATGCTGGCGCTGCCGCGCGTGCAGCCGGCCGATGCGGCGGCGCTCGAGCATTGGCTGGCCGACGTGCGCCGTGCCGCCCGTCTCGACCACCCGCGCCTCCTGCGGCCGTCCGAGGTCGAAGTGCAGGACCACTGGCCCTATGTCGCGGTGCCGCGGCGCGGTGTCGTGACCTTGCCCGAATGGCGCGCCAGCCATGGTCATCCGCCGCCCGAGCAGGCCGCCGGCTGGCTGTGCGACGTCCTGCAGGGGCTGGCATTCGCCCACGACGCCGGTCTCGCGCACCTGGATCTGCAGCTCCCATGCATCCTGATCGACGAGCGCGGCACGGCCGGCGTGATGGCGCTCGGCGTTGCCGGCGACCTGGCGTACCGCCGCGACGAGGCCGGCGGCGGGCACGAGCGCGCGATGTCGGTCGACACCCATCAGCTGCGCGCCCAGCGTGACGCCGCCGCGCGCGACGTGCTCGCTTGCGGCGTGCTGTTGCACGAGCTGCTGAGCGGACAGCCGGTGCTGGATCAGCCCGACATCGCCGCGGTGATCGGGCGCATGACGCCGCTCGGCCGCGAGCTCGTGCGGCTGCCGTGGAACCTGCCGCTGCCGATACCGGATGCGCTGCGCGCGATCGCCAACCGCTGCACGGCGAGCCAGGAACGGCTGCGCTACCAGAGCGCCC
Source organism: Pseudomonadota bacterium (assembly GCA_018241265.1). Taxonomy (GTDB): domain Bacteria; phylum Pseudomonadota; class Gammaproteobacteria; order Burkholderiales; family Burkholderiaceae_C; genus JAFEEF01. The sequence goes on from JAFEEF010000064.1 coordinate 90,869, forward strand.
GCACGCTGGCCGGCGCGCTGCAAGGCTGGCGCGAGTCGCATGCCGACACGCGCGGCGGTCCGGTCGGGCTGCTGCTCGAGCGGCTGCACACCGTCGGTCACCTGCCGGCGCTGCCGGGTCTGGCGGCACGCGTGGCGAGCATCACCGGCACGGACAGTCAACGCACCGACGAGATGGCCGAGCAGGCGCTCGACGACATGGCGCTCACCTTCGAGCTGCTGCGCACCTTGAACTCGGCCCAGGTGCAGGGCACGCAGATCGCCGGCGAGCCGTCGGTGCTCACCTTGGGACGCATCATCTCGCTGATCGGCGTCAACGGCGTGCGCCTGGCTGCCAACACGCTGCGGGCCTGGCCCGGTCCGCTCGATGCGGAGGACGCGAAGGCGCTGCAGCGGGCGATGGAGCGCGTGCGCCTGGCCGCGCACACCGCGCAGGCGTTGCGTCCGGCCGGCTACGACGCGCAGGTCGTCTACCTGATCACGGTGCTGCAGAACCTCGGGCGACTGATGGTGCGCTACCACTTCGCCGACGAGGCCGAGCAGATCCAGCAGCTCATGCAGAGCATCCCGGCGCGGCCCGAGCTCGGACTGCCCGAGCAGCCCGGCTTGACGGAAGCGGCGGCCGCTTACGCGGTGCTCGGCGTCGACATCGAGACGCTGGGCGAGACGGTAGCCCGCCAATGGGGCCTGAGCGACGACGTGCTGCACATGAGCCGGCCGCTGCCGCTGGATACGCCGGTGCGCAAGCCCGACAGCGATGCCGACGTGCTGCGCATCGTCGCGAGCGCCGCCAATGAAGCGGTCGACACCGTCACGCGACTGCCGGCCGCGCGCGTCGGCGCCGCGCTCGCGCAGCTCGCGCAGCGCTATGCGCGGGCGCTCGGCGTCAACGGACGCGACCTGCACGATGCGCTGCTGAGCGCACGCGATGCGTCGCGTGCGCGGCCGCCGACGGCTGCGCGCACGCTGCCGCCGCGCGACGTCGCACCGGGCGCCGCGGGGCCGGGCGGTACCGCATGACCGGCGCCGTGGTCGAGCGCATCGGCCGCTTCGAGCTGCGGCGCGTGCTCGGACAGGGCGCGCAGGCGACGGTCTGGCTGGCGCACGACGCGCGCCTGGACCGCGAGGTCGCGGTCAAGCTTCTTCCGGCCGACAGTGCCGCCGCGTACGGCACGCTCGAGCACCGGCTCGGCGAGGCACGCAGCGTCAGCCGCCTGCACCATCCGCACATCGTGCAGGTGTTCGAAGCCGACGTGGACGCCGGCCGGCCCTATCTGGTGTTCGAGTACGTCGCCGGCCCGACGCTGGCCCAATACCTGAAAGGTCGCGGCGCGATGCCGCCGCACGAGGCGGTGGCGATGATGCTCGGCGTGCTCGATGCGCTGCACGCCGCGCATGCCGCCGGCGTCGTGCACCGCGACCTCAAGCCGTCGAACATCCTCGTCGACGGGAGCGGCCGTGCCCGCGTGATGGACTTCGGCATCGCGGCGCGCGTGCAGGATCCGAACGCGACCCGCGACGTGGTCGGCACGCCCGGCTACATGTCGCCCGAGGCGGTCGACGGCGCGCCGCCGGCGCCCGCGATGGACATCTATTCGGCCGGCCTCGTGCTGGCCGAGATGCTCGCCGGCGAGCGGCTGATCGCCGAGCGCGATCCGTACCGGGCGATGGCGCGCGCGGTGCACGAGGACGTCCGCCTGCCCGAGACGCTGTCGTCCGCGGTCGACGACACCTTGCGTGCGGTGCTGCTGCGCGCGGTGGCGCGCCGGCCGGCCGAGCGCTGGCCGGATGCGCAGGCATTCCGCAACGCGCTGCGCGACTGGCTGGCGCCCGAGCTGCCGGCTCAGCCGGCGGAGGCGCGCGCCGCCGGTGCCGGCGGCGCGACGCTCGACTTCCTGCTGCGCCGGATGCGCCACAAGAGCGACTTCCCGGCGATGTCGGATGCCGTCGCACGCATCCAGCGCGTCACGAGCTCGGAGAACGAGAGTCTCGGGTCGCTCTCCAACGAGATCCTGAAGGACGTCGCGCTCACCAACAAGCTGCTGCGCCTCGTCAACACCGCGCACTACTCGAATGCCGGCGGCGGCTCCATCAGCACGGTCTCGCGGGCCGTCGCGCTGATCGGCTTTGCCGGCATCCGCAACCTCGCGCTCAGCCTGGTGCTGCTCGAGCACATGCACGACCGCGGGCATGCGAGCCAGCTCAAGGAGGAGTTCCTGCGCGCGCTGATGGCCGGCACGCTCGCGAGCGAACTCGGCCTGCACTTGCGCGTCGGCGAGGAAGCCTTCATCGGCGCGATGTTCCAGAACCTCGGCCGGCTGCTGGCCGAGTACTACTTCCCCGAAGAGGCGCGTCGCGTCCGCGGTCTCGTCACGGCTGCCGGCGGCAGCGGCGAAGCTGCCGCGGCGGTCGGCGTGCTCGGCCTGTCGTACGAGGAACTCGGTGTCGGCGTCGCGCGCAGCTGGGGCTTGCCCGAAGCGATCCAGCGCTGCATGCGCAAGGCCGAGGCCGATCCGCCGACGCGCCTGGCGGACCCCGGCGCCGATCAGTTGCGCTGGCTGGCGGCGGCTGCGAATCGAATCACCGAGGCGTTGCTCTGCGCCGAGCCCGAAGCGGCGCGGGCTCGCGTGCAGCAGATCGCGAAGCAGTTCACGCGGGCGCTCGGCCTGCCGGCCGAACAGATCGAAGCCGCCACCGAGACCGCGCGGCAGCGCCTGGTGCAGCTCGCGCAGGCGATGCATCTGGGCGTGCCGCCGGGCGCACCGGCACGGCGTCTGCTGGGCACGGACAACACCGCCGCGGCGACCCGGGCCGCAGTGCCCGACGATTCGCTGAAGCCGCATGAGCTGCAGGCCACCATCGCCGAGCCGCGCGAGCCGGCGCCGAACGCGCAGCGCGATGCGGCCGAGGTGCTGGCCGCGGGCATCCAGGACATCACCAACACGATGGTCGAGAGCTTCAAGCTCAACGAGGTGCTGCGCATGATCCTCGAGACCATGTACCGCGCACTCGGCTTCCGGCGCATCGTGTTCTGCCTGCGCGATCCGAAGACCGGGACGCTGACCGGCCGCTTCGGCCTGGGCGACGGTGCCGAGCGCGTCGCGGCCTGCTTCAAGGTGCCGTTGAAGGTCGGCGGCGACCTGTTCGCCGCGGTCTGCATCAAGGGAGCCGACACGCTGATCAGCGACGCCACCGTGCCGAACATCGCCGCGCGCCTGCCGGCCTGGTACCGCGCCGACGTCAACGCGCCGGCGTTCCTGTTGCTGCCGATGCTGCTGAAGGGCGCGCCGTTCGCGCTGATCTACGCCGACCGCGGCGAGCCCGGCGGGATCGAGATCGGCGAGAAGGAACTGAGCCTGGTCCGGACCTTGCGCAACCAGGCGGTGATGGCGTTCAAGCAGGTGGGCTGAACGAAGGTGACGAGCCTGATCCCGGCACTGGTTGCAACGGTTAGGGCTGCTTCGTTCCCGACCTGACCCGGTTGGCCGCGCTCCCATGCGGGGAGGCCCGTCGCGTTCCATTCTACCGGGCCGCCGCCGGCCGCTGGCTCACAGTTGGCTTTCGGGCACGAACACCGACAGGAACAGCAGCCGCAGCCGCTGCCCCCAGCTGGTGTCGGGATCGGTGTCGAGCTCCTCGCCGGGGCTGCCATCCGGGTTCATCGCGGTCCAGCGCACGCCCCGGCCGCCGGGCCTGAGCTCCACGCGGTAGACGCCGAGCAGGGTACCGATACGGAAGCCGCTCGTCACCATCTGCACGAGCGTCGGGCTCTGCACGATGATGCCGATCTCGGTGTTGATCGTCGCCGAGCGCGGATCGAGGTTCATCGATCCGACCAGCAGCGACTTGTGGTCGATGAAGCCGAGCTTGGCGTGCAGCCGGCCGATCGAATCGCCGAGCAGGTTGCGCAGCGTGCTGTCGAGCTTCAGGCGCGTCGAGCTCAACTCGTACAGCTCGACGCCCATCTTCAGCAGCTCGATCTGGTAGCGCTCGGTGCCGACGCTGACGAGCGGTTCGTCGCTGACCGCGAGCGAGTTCGTCAGCACGGCGACGTGCACGTCCTGGCGGCGCAGCTCGCCGATGCGCTTGATGGCTTCCGTGCCCGGGATGAAGTAGGGCGAGATCAACAGCACGTCCTCGTGCGCCTCGTCGAGCCGCTGGTAGAAGCGGTGCGTCAGCGTGTCGGCGATCGCGATGCTGTGGTTCGCGGGATCGATCTTGTCGGGCGAGTCGGCATAGCTCAGCGCGTCGTCGGCCACGACCAGGCGATAGCGCCGCTCGGCGACCTGCTGCCGCAGCGGCGGCGCCCCGAACGAATCGAGCGCCGGCGTCGGCGGCTCGACCCGCTTCGGCAGGGTCGCGCGCTCGAACGCCTCGCGCCAGCCCTCGACGTCGTCCACGTCCATGCCCGACGCGCGCTCGACCGGCAACGCCGGATAGACCTGCTCGCTGTTCCAGTAGAGGTCGAACCAGTGGTTGAGCTGCGGCACGATCGCGCCGGCGAGGAACAGGTCGAAGTCGATGAAGTTGCTCTGCCTGCCGCGCAGGAAGTATTCGTCGGCGAGGTTCCGCCCGCCCGCCACCGCGACACGGCCGTCGGCGATGAAGAGCTTGTTGTGCATGCGGTGGTCGAGCCGCTTGAAGTCCAGTCCCATCGCGATCAGCCGGCGCAGCGACGAGTCGCGTGCGGTGATGATCGGGTTGAAGATGCGCACCTCGGCGTTCGGGGTCTGCGCCAGCGCGATCAGCAGCCGGTCGAGGCCGGCGGTGTAGAGGTCGTCGACCAGCAGCCGCACGCGCACGCCGCGGTTGGCCGCATCGCGCAGCGCACGCAGGATCTGATGGCCGGTCTCGTCGTCGCCCACCAGGTAGTACTGCAGGTCGAGCGAGGTCGTGGCCTGCTCGATCAGCGCGAGGCGCGCATCGATCGCGATCGCGCCTTGCACCATCGGCCAGGCGCCGGTCTGTCCGGGCCGGAGCCCGGCATCGGCGGCGATCGAGCCGAGCGTCGTATCGGCCGGCGCCACGAGCGTCTGCGACGGCGTGCGCGCCACCCGCGGCAGCACGCCGGCACAGCCGGCGAGCAGCGCGATCAGGCAGAGCGCCGCAAGGCGAGCGGCGCGGCCAGCCATGCGCGTCGCGTGCATCGTCTTCAGCGCAGTTGCAGGTCGTCGGCGCCGTAGCGGATGCCGAGCGGCTCGATCAGGAGCTGCTTCTCGCCGGCTTCGACGCGGCCGGCATGCCAGGCGGCGATGCCTTGCGCCCGCGCCACCTCGACGGTGCGCTCCGCGTCGCCTTCCGCGACGAACAGCGCGAAGCCGGCGCCCATGTTGAAGGTGCTGTAGGCCTCGCGATCGTCCTGACGCGCCTGCTGCCGGATGTAGCGCAGCACCGGCGGTACGTCGGGCACGGCATGGATGCGGTAGGTCAGCGCGCGCGCATGGCGCAGGAGCTTGCGCCAGCCGTGGCCGGTGATGTTGGCGCTGTAGTGCGGCACGATGCCGGCGCGGTACAGCGCCTCGGTGACCGGCGAATACAGCGTGGTCGGCGCGAGCAGCGCCTCGCCGTACGACAGCCCCGGCGCGATCGGCGTCAGGTAGCCCTGCGGCAGCCGCTCGACCAGCTTGCGCGCCAGGCTGAGGCCGTTGGCATGGATGCCGCTCGATGCCAGCAGCACGATCGCATCGCCCGGGCCGAGGGCGTCGCCGACCGACAGCCGTTCCCGCGGGTTGACGATGCCGGTGCAGGCTGCGGCCAGGTCGATGCGGCCGCCTTCGACGATGCCGGCGAGCGCCGGCGTCTCGCCGCCGCCCCAGGCCACGCCGCAGGCATCGCAGGCGCGTTTCCAGCCGTCGACCAGCGCCGCGGCGCGCGCCGCGTCGCCGAACCATTCCGAGCCGCCTGCGGCCCAGTAGGCCTGCACGACGAGGGGCGTCGCGCCGACCGTGATCAGGTCGTTGATCGCCATCGCGATCGTGTCCTGCGCGATGCCGTCGTACCAGCTTCGGCCGGTGAGCTCGTGCATCGCATCGGCGACGAGCGCCTTCGAGCCCAGGCATTCGACGATGCTCGCGAGGTAGAACGGCCCGACGTCGACGACGTAGGCCGACTCGCCCCGCGATGCCGCGACTTCCGCGCAGCCGTGCGTGGCCAGGTGGCCCGCGGTCGACGCGGCGGCGCGCTGCGCGGCGATCTTCAGCGGGTCGATCTGGTCGTAGTTCACGCCGGCCTGGTCGTAGCTCAGGGTGGCGCTGGCGGGATTCGATTTCATCGGGCGAGGCAGGCTGCGGGCCTTCGGAGGGCGGCCGATTATCGGCCACGCGCGTGCCGTCCGCGCTGCCGGAAGGCCCGACCGCGCGCCCTAGAATGCCCTCATGTCGTATGTCGTCCTCGCCCGCAAGTACCGGCCGCCGAATTTCGAGGCGCTGGTCGGGCAGGAGCACGTCGTGCAGGCGCTGGCCAACGCGCTGACGAACCAGCGGCTGCACCATGCCTACCTCTTCACCGGCACGCGCGGCGTCGGCAAGACGACGATCTCGCGCATCCTCGCCAAGTCGCTGAACTGCACCGGCCCGGACGGGCAGGGCGGCATCACCGCGCATCCGTGCGGCGTCTGCGAGGCCTGCCGCGAGATCGATGCCGGACGCTATGTCGACTACGTCGAGCTCGACGCGGCCTCGAACCGCGGCGTCGAGGAAATCTCGCAGCTGCTCGAGCAGGCCGTCTACAAGCCGGTGCTCGGGCGCTTCAAGGTCTACATGATCGACGAAGTGCACATGCTCTCGAACACCGCGTTCAACGCGATGCTGAAGACGCTGGAGGAGCCGCCCGAGTACCTGAAGTTCGTGCTCGCGACGACCGATCCGCAGAAGGTGCCGCCGACCGTGCTGTCGCGCTGCCTGCAGTTCAACCTGCGGCCGATGGCGCCGCAGACCGTGCAGCAGCATCTCGCGGCGGTGCTCGCCGGCGAAGGCATCGAATCCGAGCCCGGTGCGTTGCGCCTGCTGGCGCGCGCGGCGCGCGGCTCGATGCGCGACGCGCTGTCGCTGACCGACCAGGCGATCGCATTCGGCGCCGGCCGCATCGAGGAAGCGCCGGTGCGGCAGATGCTCGGCGCGGTCGATCGCAGCCATGCGCTGCGGCTCGTCGAGGCGCTCGCCGCCGGCGATGGCGCGGCGATGGTCGCTGCCGTCGATGGCCTGCGCGGCCTCGGCCTGTCGGCTGCCGGCACGCTCGACGAGATGGCGCTGCTGCTGCAGCAGATCGCGCTGCAGCAGGCGGTGCCCGATGCGGTCGATGCGGACATGGGAGACGCCGCGGCGGTCGCCGACCTGGCATCGCGCCTCGCGGCCGACGAGGCGCAGCTGCTCTACAGCATGGTGCTGCACGGGCGTGCCGAGCTGGCGCTCGCGCCCGACGAATACAGCGGCCTGGTGATGGTGCTGCTGCGCTGGCTGGCGTTCCGGCCGGGGTCGGGGGCCGCGACGTCGGCGGCACCCGCTGCGCCGGCGCGTCCGGCCGCACCTGCACCGGTGCCTCGTCCGGTCGATGCCTCCGCACGTCCGGTCACCGCGGTGGCGGCCAGTGCCGCCACCGTTGCGCGCACGAGCCGGCTCGTCGCGCGCAGCCCCGAGCCGCCGCCTTGGGTGGACGCACCGCCAGACGACGTCGAGCCTGTGGACCGCGCGATCGCGCCGGCGCCCGCCACCGAGATCAACGAGCCGGTGCGCCGTCCCGAGCCGGTCCGTAGCGCCGTGGCCGACACTGCGCCGTTCGTGCCCGGTGCCCATGGCGATCGCTGGGCCGCCACGGTCCGGCAACTGGTCGAAGCCGGCAGCATCGCCGCGCTGGCGCGCGAGTTGGCGATGCAGGCCGAGTGCGTGGCGATCGAGGAGGCTGCCGATCCGGTGCGCTGGGAGTTGCGCGTCGAGCGCGAGCTGTTGCGCGCACCCGCCCACTGCGACAAGCTCCAGGCCGCGCTCGTGCAGGCGTTGCAGCGGCCCGTTCGGCTCGTCGTCGAGGCCGGCCCGGTGAGCGACACGCCGGCCCGGCGCGAGGCGATCGAGCGCGCGCGCCGCCAGGCCGAAGCCGAAGCGGCGATCGAGAGCGATCCGCTGGTGCGCGCGCTGCTGTCGCAGTACGAAGGCGCGCGCATCGTGCCGGGCTCCGTGAAGCCCCACTGAATCCGTTTCCGCAAGGAGTTCGAATCATGATGAAAAACCAGCTCGCCGGCCTGATGAAGCAGGCGCAGGCCATGCAGGACAACCTGAAGCGCGCGCAGGACGAGCTCGCGACGATCGAGGTCGAAGGCCAGTCGGGCGCCGGCCTCGTGAAGGTCACGATGACCTGCAAGCACGACGTCAAGCGCGTCGCGATCGACCCGAGCCTGCTCGCGGACGACAAGGACATGCTCGAGGATCTCGTCGCCGCCGCCTTCAACGACGGCGTGCGCCGCGCCGAAGAGGTGACGCAGGAGAAGATGGGCAAGCTCACCGCCGGCATGCCGATGCCGCCCGGCATGAAGTTCCCGTTCTGAGTTCCCGTTCTGATCGGTGACGAAGCCTGCGCCTGCAACCGACCGTGCCGCGGCGCCGCTGCGCGATGACGGCGGCGCGGTCGATGCGCTGATCGACGCGCTGCGGCGCTTGCCCGGCGTCGGCCAGAAGTCGGCCCAACGCATGGCCTTTCACCTGTTGCAGCACGATCGCGGCGGCGCCGAGCAGCTGGCCCTGGCGTTGCACCAGGCGAACCTGCGGGTGCGCCATTGCGAGCGTTGCCATACCTTCACCGAAGCGCCGCTGTGCGCGATCTGCAGCGACGCGACACGCGACGCCAAGCTCTTGTGCGTCGTCGAGACGCCGGCCGACCAGGCCGCGCTGGAGCGCACCGGCAGCTACCGCGGCTGCTACTTCGTGCTGCAGGGGCGGCTCAGCCCGCTCGACGGCATCGGCACGCGGGACATCGGCGCCGCCGAGCTGCTCGCGCGGGCGACCGACGGCACGACCGAGGAAGTCATCATCGCCACGAGCTTCACGGCCGAGGGCGAAGCGACCGCGCACGTGCTCGGCGAGGCACTGAGGGCGCGCGGCCTGCGCGCCACCCGCATCGCACGCGGCGTGCCGATCGGCAGCGAACTCGAGTACGTCGACCTCGGCACGATCGCTCACGCGCTGAGCGATCGGCGCTGATCAGTTTTCAGCCACCCGATACTTCGGGCTGGCATGCCGCGTGGCGTGCGCCACCGGGCTGCCCGAGGCGACGCGTGCCGGCTTGGCCTTGCGCGGCGGCGCTGCCTTGGCCAGCCGCGTCGGCTTCGTCGCGGCGGCCTTGCCGCCGAGGTAGACGACGACCGTCTGCCCCGGCTTGAAGCTCGCATTGGTCGCCACGTTGTTCCACTGCGCCAACTGCACCGGGCTCACGCGGTAACGCTTCGCGAATGACGCGACGCTGTCCTTGCGGCCGGCCTTGAAGCTGTGCTTTTTCAGCGGCGGCAGATCGGGGGCGAGCGCGATCGTGGCGTTGTCGGCGATCTCGCCGCTCACGTCGGCATGCCGGTTCTCGATGCGCGGCACGAGCAGGGTGGAGCCGGCCTTCACCAGCATGCGCGCCGGTATGCGGTTCACGTCGCGCAGGTCGGCCTCGGTCATGCCGACCTGCCTGGCCGCTTCGGCCGGGCGCATGGTCTTCGGCGTGACCCATGCGGTCCACGACGCCAGCGGCCCGTGGTGCATGGTCAGGCGCCTGACGAAGCGATCGGCGTTGTCGTACGGCAGGAGGATCTGCGGCGTGCCGGCGGCGAGGATCACCGGCTTGTTCATCTGCGGGTTGAGCTGCTTGAACTCGTCGAGCGGCATGGCGGCGAGTTGCGCGGCGAGCGCGACGTCGATGTCGTGATCGATGGGTACGCTCAGGAAGTACGGGTGGTTCGCCACGTCGGGCAGGGTCAGGCCGAAGTCGCCCGGATGCGAGACGATGTTCTTCACCGCTTGCAGCTTCGGCACGTACGACGTGGTCTCGGCCGGCATCCGCAAGCTGACGTAATCGGTCGGCAGGCCGAGCCGCTCGTTCTTCGCGACCGCCTTCGCGACGCTGCCTTCGCCCCAGTTGTAGGCGGCGAGCGCGAGCTGCCAGTCGCCGAACATGTCGTGCAGCTTCTGCAGGTAGTCGAGCGCGGCGCGGGTCGAGGCCAGCACGTCGCGGCGGTCGTCGCGGAAGATGTTCTGCTTGAGGTCGTAGTCCTTGCCGGTCGACGGGATGAACTGCCACATGCCCGAGGCCTTCGCGGTCGACAGCGCCTGCGGGTTGAACGCGCTCTCGATGAAGGGCAAGAGCGCCAGCTCGGTCGGCATCCCGCGCCGCTCGAGCTCGTCGACGATGTAGTACATGTAGCGGCTGCCGCGCTCGGTCATGCGCTGCACGTAGTCGGGCCGCGTCGCATACCACTGCTCATGCACGTGCACGAGGTCGTTGTCCAGGTCGGGCATCGCGAAGCCCTTGCGCACGCGCGCCCACAGATCGGTCTGCGCCGACTGGTCGTCGAGATTGACGGGCGCGTCGCGGATCGGATCGACCGGCACCGGCGGCGTCGTGACCTCGATCGGCGCTTCGGGAGCCGGCGCGGCCACGGCAGGTGCGGCCGGGGCCGGCGTCGGTACCGGAGCGGCGGTCTGCGGATCGGGGAGGGAGGGGGAGTTGCCGGGCTGCTGGGTGGCGCAGCCGGCGAGGAGGAGGAGCGAGAGCGCGAGGCTGGCGGTCGGTCGCCGTCGCACGTGTGCGGCCGGGGTCGTCATCGGAATGGGGGCTTCCATGGTCGAAGTGCACGCAGCAGCGCGGCCGCGGGCCGGTGGTGCGTCACTAGAATGGATCGGAGCGCGTGGCGCCCTGCGGCGAGCGCTGCGGGCAGCAGTGCCTCAACCCTCGGATCGGCCGCGATGGCGCGGCGTCCATCGTCGAGGATCCGGATGCGGTAGTCGCCGAAGGCGGGCAGGGCGGTCAGGTTCATGGCAAGAGGCAGCGGGATTATAGGTTTGGCGCAGTGGTTGAAAACCCCGCCCGGCCGCTATCTGCTCGAATGGGAGCAGCGCCATCTGGACACCGCGGTGGCCGACATCTTCGGCTTCCATGCGCTGCAGCTCGGCTGGCCCGAGCTCGATGCGCTGCGGGCCAACCGCATGCCGCACCGCTGGATCGGCGTCGAGCGCAGCGTGCCGGACGATGAAGCGCCTGCCGCGGATGCCGTCGTGGCCGTTCCCGAGGCCGAGCCTGCTGCGACACGCCCCGGCGCCGAGCCGCGCCCGCGCCCGGCGATCGCGCTGCTATGCGACTTCGATGCGCTGCCGTTCGATGCCAACAGCCTCGACCTCGTCGTGCTGCCCCATGCCCTCGAGCTCGCGCGCGATCCGCACCTGGCGCTGCGCGAGGTCGAGCGGGTGCTGGTGCCCGAAGGGCGCGTCGTCATCGTCGGCTTCAATCCGGCGAGCCTGTGGGGCTTGCGCCAGCGCCTCGGCGAGCTGCGGCGCGGCGTCGACGGCGGCGCGGCGAGGCCGCTGTTCGTTTCCGATGCGGGCGACTTCCTCGGCTACCGGCGGCTGCGCGACTGGCTGAAGCTGCTGAGCTTCGAGATCGAGGCCGGCCGATTCGGCTGCTACCGGCCGCCGGTCGCGGCCGAGACCTGGCTGCAGCGCTACGCCTGGATCGAGTCGGTGGGCGAGCGCTGGTGGCCGGTGTTCGGCGCGGTGTACTTCGTCGTCGCGGTCAAGCGGGTGCGCGGCATGCGGCTGGTCGGCATGGCCAGGAAGCCGCAGGCGGTGCGCAACGCGGCGCCCGCGCCGGCGGTGGCCGTGCACCACCACGACAAGGGCGGCGGCCGCAAGCCCGGCGCGTGATAGCCTTCGCCGCCCTGCGACTCGGACTCCGGCTACGAACATGTGGATCGCCTATACCGACGGTGCCTGCGCACCCAGCAACCCCGGGCCTTCCGGCTGGGGCGTGGTGCTCATCGCGCCCGACAGCGGCGCGATCAGCGAGTACTACGGCTACATCGGGCCGGGCACCAACCAGATCGCCGAGCTGACCGCGGCGATCGAAGGCCTGCAGCGCGTGCCGCCGGGCGAAAGCGTCGAATTGGTGTCGGACAGCCAGTACGTGCTGAAGGGCCTGACCGAATGGCGCGCCGGCTGGGAGCGCAAGGGCTACAAGAACTCGAAGGGCGAGCAGGTGGCCAACCTCGGGCTCTGGAAGAAGCTCTACGCGCTCGCCGACCTGCGCCGCGTACGCACGCGTTGGGTGCGCGGCCACAACGGCGACCTGCACAACGAGCGCGCCGATGCGCTGGCCAATACCGCGCTGCGGCTGAAGTCCGGCAGCGCCGCGGCGCTGGCGGGCTGATCGTTCAGCTGCCCTTCGCCGCGCTCGCCACCAGCACCGGCTGGTCGCGATAGCGATCGGCGTACATCGCCTTCAGGTTCGCGATCTTCGGCAGGTCGTTGATCGCGATGTAGGCCTCGTCGGGGTGCAGCGTCGCGTAGTCCTGGTGATAGCCCTCGGCCGGATAGAACGCGACCAGCGGCGCGACCTGCGTCACGATCTTGGCCGGATAGGCGCGCGCCGCGTCGAGCTGCGCGATGTACTTCTCGGCCACGTCCTTCTGCGCCGCGCTCGTGTAGAAGATCTCCGAGCGGTATTGCGAGCCGTGGTCGGGCCCCTGGCGGTTGAGCTGGGTCGGGTCGTGCGCGACCGAGAAGTAGATCTGCAGCAGCTTGCCGTAGGAGACCTGCTGCGGGTCGAACGTGACCTGGACCGATTCGGCGTGTCCGGTCAGGCCGGTCGAGACCGCCATGTACGACGCCGTCTCGGCCTTGCCGCCGGCGTAGCCCGAGACCGCCTGCAGCACGCCGCGCGTGTGCTGGAACACGCCCTGCACGCCCCAGAAGCAGCCGCCGGCGAAGACCACGGTCTCCTTGCGCACGCCGGCATCGACGCGCTCGTCGACCGCCGGCGGCGCGATGCGGACGGCTGCCTCGGCCGCGGCGCTACGGCCGGATCCGACGAAAGCGGCCGCCGCGGCGATGGCCAGCAGCGCAGTGGTCGAGGCGCGCAGCCCGAAGCGCCGGGCGGAAGTGGGCAGTCTCATCACGGTGTCCTTCAGCGAGGTTGGCGATGCATCGACGTCGATGCGAGTGTCGCCGATACCGCATGGTCGGATGAGGCCGATGGCTTCTTACAGCCGCCGTGCCCCGCTGCCGGGCCGCGCGGCGACGCCTCGCCGAGCCGGGGTCTCAGCCCAGCGCTCGCTCGACCTCGCCCAGGTGCAGCCGCGCCAGCGCGAGGTTGGTGCGCTGCTTGTCGAGCAGGGCCAGCACGAAGACCCCGGGATGGCGCGCCGGGGCGCGCAGGATCTGCAGCCGGTTGCCGGCGCTGGTGATGACCTCGTCGACCTGATCCGCCAGGCCGGTCTGGCGCGCGGTCTGGCGATGCAGCCGCAGCAACTGCGCGCCGCCGGCCGCTGCGCGCTCGATGTCGATCGGCTGATCCTCGCGCACCTCGCGCGCCAGCGCCTGGCCGTTCGACGCATCGACGATCGTGCACCCGAGCAATCCGTCGAGCGTCAGCAGCGTCGCCAGCGCCTGGCGGGCGCGCTGCGGGTCGAGCGTCGACGCGGCGGAAGCGACCGCGTCGTCCGATGCCGAGTCGGCGTCGGGCTCGGCGCGCGCCTGCGTCCACTGGTCGAGCATCGCATTCCAGACCGACGACGCGCTCGTCATCGATTCGCTCAGCACGCGCACCGCCAGATGCGACGGCCAGCCGATGGCGTGGACCTTGTTGGTGATCCACACCGCGTTGGGCGGCAGCATGAACAGCAGGTGGCGGCAGCGCCAGGTCGGCAGCGACGCCGCCGCGCGCAGCGCCAGCAACAGCGCGTCGATCGCGTGCGGCTGCATCGGGCCGACGACGACCGTCGTCATCTGGCTGCGCTCCATCAGCGCGACCGGAATCTCGGCGTTCTCGGCGCCCGGTGCACGCACGTCGGCGTGGTAGATGCGCAGCGCGTCGTCGTGCCGGCGCACCAGCGTCGTGCGCTCGATCAGCGCGAGCGTGCGCAAGGTGCCGTGCTCGCGCAGGTGCAGCCGCTCGATCGGCCGGCCGCTCGCGTCCGACAGCGCCTTGATGACGGCCGACGCCCACACGCCGGTCGGGTCGAGCAGGGTGATCAGCGACGACGCGGTGTCGAGGTCGGCGCGCGTGGCCGCGAAGTGATCGCGGATCGCCTGCGCAGGCGAGCCGGAGACGACCAGATCGTGCGAATGCCGGTCGACCATCCGGCCCTGCGCGTTCACTTCGGTCGCCACCGATTCCAGGATCGCGGTGGCGGCGAACCCGTTGTCGCCCTGTCCAGGCCCGCGCACGCCGAACGCGGACAGGTCACCAAACAACGATGTGAGCACGAAATCTCCCGCCGGGACGACCGCGGCTGCGCGACCGGCAACCGTCTTGACCCTGGCAGTCTAAGGGGAATCGCCGCCCCTCGCCATCCCCCGGGCGAGCGCGACGGCCCGCGGTCAGGATCGTTAGACGGCAGAGCGGTGGCGCGCGATGCAGGTGTCGAGCACGACGCCGCCCGGCCGCTGCCACCAGTCGAGGCTCGAGAAGATCTCGACTTCGCTGTAGCCGTCGTAGCCGGCAGCTTCGACCCAGCCGCGGATCTTCCGCAGGTCGATCACGCCGTCGCCCATCATGCCGCGGTCGTTCAACAGGTCGCGCGTCGGTACGAGCCAGTCGCAGACGTGGAAGGCGAGCAAGCGGTCGCGGCCGGCGCGTGCGATCTGCGCTTCGAGCTTCGGATCCCACCAGACGTGGTAGACGTCGACCGCCACGCCCAGGCTGCCGCTGCGTCGAGGGTCGAGCGCATCGCACAGGTCGAGCGCCTGCTCGAGCGTGTTGATGCAGGCGCGGTCGGCGGCGTACATCGGATGCAGCGGCTCGATCGCGAGCGGCATGCCGGCGGCGCGCGCATGCTCCAGCGTTGCGGCGATGCCGTCGTGCACGTCGCGCCGCGCGGCCGCGATGTCCTTGTGCTCGGGCTTGCCGTTCGACGCGCCGGGCAGGCCGCCGACGACGAGCACGAGGCACGGCGCGGCCAGCGTCTTCGCATCGTCGATCGCGCGGCGGTTGTCGTCGAGCGCGGCCCGCCGGCCTTCCGGCGTCGATGCCGGAAACATGCCGCCGCGGCAATAGCCCGACAGCTCGACGCCGGTGGCGCGCAGGCGCTCGGCGACGCGCCCGATGCCGACCTGCGCCACCTGATCGCGCCACGGCGAGATCGCGCGGATGCCGCGCGCCGCGCATTCGTCGATGATGCGATCGAGCGGCCACTGCGCCCGCACCGTCGCCGTGTTGATCGACAGCCAGCGGTGGTCGCGCGAGAAGTCGCGCGTCATGCGCTGCTGCCCACGGTCAGAACCTGTGAGCAAATTGCTCGACTTGGCAAGCTGGGCAGGTTCTGAGCGAGTCGCCTGCGCTGCGCAATTTCATAGGCGCCTCGCTCCGGCGACTCAGTCGCCGATGCCGTGCAGCGCCAGCAGCGACCGCATCCGCCCGACCGCGACATCCGGCCGTTCGATCAGCCCGGCCGCATCGGCGAGCCGGAACAGCTCGGCCAGATGCGCCAGCGAACGCGCGCTCTGCTGCCCGCCGACCATCGTGAAATGGCTCTGATGGCCGTTGATCCACGCCATGAAGACGACGCCGGTCTTGTAGTAGCGCGTCGGCGCCTGGAAGATGTGGCGCGACACCGGCACCGTCGGCGCGAGGATCGCGTGGAAGCGCGCCTCGTCTCCCGCCGCCAGCGCGGCCAGCGCGGCGCTCGCGGCCGGCGCGATCGCGTCGAAGATGCCGAGCAGCGCATCGCTGTGGCGCTGGTTCGGCTGGCTGCCGATGCCGTCGCCGGCGATCAGCTCGGCATAGTTGAAGTCGTCGCCGGTGTACATCCGCACGTTGGGCGGCAGGCGGCGCCGCATCTCGATCTCGCGGTCCTTGTCGAGCAGCGAGATCTTGATGCCGTCGACCTTCGCGGCGTTCGCCTCGATCACCGCCAGCGCAGTGTCCATCGCACGGCTCAGGTCGGCGCTGCCCCAGTAGCCGGCGAGCGCCGGATCGAACATGTCGCCCAGCCAGTGCAGGATCACCGGCTGCCTGGCCTGACGCAGCACGCGATCGTAGACGCGCTCGTAGTCGGCCGGGCTCCGCGCGACGCGCGCGAGCGCGCGGCTCGCCATCACGATGAGGCGGCCGCCGAGCTTCTCGATCGCAGCCATCTGCTCTTCATAGGCGCGGATCACGTCGTCGACGCTTTTCGCGGCATCGGGCGCCAGATGATCGGTGCCACTGCCCGACGCGATGCGCGCGCCGGGCACGTCGCGCGCGGCATCGAGCGAGCGGCGGATCAGCTCGAGCGAGGTCGCCCAGTCGAGACCCATGCCGCGTTGTGCGGTGTCCATCGCCTCGGCCACGCCGAGGCCGAGCGACCAGAGGCGCTGGCGGTAGGCGATCGTCGCGTCCCAGTCGATCGCGGCACCGAGCCAGGGGTCGATCGCGGCACGCGGATCGGACACGACGTGCGCGGCCGAATAGGCGATGCGGTTGAAGCGCGTGCCGCGCGGCGCGGTCGCGATCGCGGCCTGCTCGCGCAAGGTGTAGCGCTCGATGCGGCTGCCGTCGGCACTCGGCAGGTCGAGGTTCAGGCTCATCGGCACGGTCCTTTCAGATGTCCAGGGCAGGCACGTCGACCCAGCGACGTTGGTGCCAGCTTTGCAGCGCTGCTTCGACCAGTTGCACGCCCTTGGCGCCTTCCGGCAGGCTCCACTGGAACGGCGCGTCCTCGGCGACGTGGCGGATGAAGTGCTCCCACTGGACCTTGAACGCGTTGTCGTAGACCATGGTGTCGGGCACTTCCTGCCATTGGTCGTGGAAGTTCATCGGCTGCTCGACGTCGGGGTTCCACACCGGCCGCGGCGTCGTCACGCGCGACTGCACGCGGCAGCTCGTCAGCCCGGCGACCGCCGAGCCGTGCGTGCCGTCGACCTGGAAGGTCACCAAGTCGTCGCGCCGCACGCGCGTCGCCCAGCTCATCGTCAGTTGCGCGACCACCGGCTCGCCGTCGAAGCCATCGAGCTCGACGGTCGCATAGGCGGCGTCGTCGGCGGTCGCGGCATAGCGCCGCCCGCTTTCGTCCCAGCGCTCGGGGAGGTGCGTCACGCCGAGGCAGGACACCGATCGCACGCGCCCGAACAGGTTGTCGAGCACATAGCGCCAGTGGCACATCATGTCGAGGATCATGCCGCCGCCATCCTCGGCGCGGTAGTTCCACGACGGCCGCTGGATCGGCTGCAGGTCGCCTTCGAAGACCCAGTAGCCGAAGTCGAGCTTCACGCTCAGCATGCGGCCGAAGAAGCCGGCGCGGCGCAGCAGGTCGAGCTTGCGCAGCCCGGGCAGGAAGAGCTTGTCCTGCACCGCGCCGTGCTTCAGGCCGCGCGTGCGGTGCGCGTCTTCGGCCAGCCGCGCGATCTCGATGGCTTCGTTCAGGTTGGTCGCGATCGGCTTCTCGCAATAGACGTGCTTGCCGGCGCGGATCGCCTGCGCCAGCAACTGCGGCCGCATCGGCGTCGTGCCGGCATCGAAGAACACCGTGTCGTCCGGATCGGCGAGCGCGGCCGCGAGGTCGGTGGTCCAGCGCGCGATGCCGTGGTCGCGCGCCAGTGCGGCGACCTTGTCGGCGTTGCGGCCGACCAGGATTGGATCGGGCATCACGCGGTCGCCGTTCGCGAGCAGCACGCCGCCTTGCTGGCGGATCGCCGCGATCGAGCGCGCGAGGTGCTGGTTCGTGCCCATGCGGCCGGTGACGCCGTGCATGATGAGGCCGAGTCGTTGGGTGCCCATGGCGGTGCCTCCTTCAGACGAGAGTGGGAGCGTCGGCCAGCGGCCGCAGCGCCGAGCGGTCCGGGTCGGCGACGTGCGCATAGCCGGGTGCATCGAGCGAGTCGATCGCCAGTCGCCCGTTCGCAATGCGGAGGCGTGGACGCCCGTCGTCGCCCTCGACGTAGAGATCGGGATGCGCCGCCGCGAACGCCTGCTGCTCGGCCATCGGCGCGCCGTTGAAGCCGTCGCCGTAGTGATGCCCGTTGCGCTCGCTGTGCGCGAGACCCAGCAGGGCGACCAACGCCAGATCCTGCTGCACCCCGAGGCCGGCCTGGCAGGTCAAATCCTCGGCCGACATGAAGCAGCGTCCCGGCGTGCCGTCGTTCAGCCGGTCGCAGCGCGCCCGGTTGACGATCGCCTTGTAGAGCCCCTTGCAGCCCTTGCTCGACACGCCGCGCCAGCCGAGCGCCGCGCCCTGCGCGAACGATGCGAGCGTGCCGTCGGCTTCGTCCATCAGCAGCGGCACGCCGGTCGCGGGCACCGGGCCGGCGAGCGACTGCTCGCGCGGCATCGGCTGCTCGAGGTAGAGCAGCGCGTTGCGGCGCGCCTCGGGCAAGGTCGCCAGACGCGCCAGCAGTTCGGCGAGCGCCGCCGGATCGGCGTACTGCTCGTTGCCGTCGAGCGTGTAGCGATGGCCGGGCGCGCTCGCGTCGAGCACGTCGAGCACGGCATCGAGGCGCGCCATGTCGGTCGCGGGATCGCCGCCGAGCTTGATCTTGAAGTGCGTCAGGCCCTGGCGCGCGATCTCGGCGGCGAGGCCTTCGTCGCCGTCGAGCGCGTCCAGCATGCCGACGGTGTGGCGCACCGCGATCGAGCGCGGCGGCACGCGTGCGGCCAGCCAGCCGTTCCAGTCGTGGCCGTGCAGATCGGGCGCGAGTCCGGTATCGACCAGGCCGAGCAGGTTGCGCCGCGCCGCCTCGAAGAACGACACGCCGAGTACGCGGCAGGCCGCATCGAGCACCGCACGGTCGAGCACGGCCTGACCATAGGCGCTCGACAGCTCGGTCGCGCCGTCGCGCGCGCCGGCTTGCATCAGCGCGGCGTAGTGCCGCCCATGCAGTCCGAACGGCGTCGCCGGCGCATCGCCCGCATAGGCATCGCCGGCGCGCGCGATCGACGACGCGAGGTCGCGCACGTTATCGGCCCGGCTGCGATCGCTGCGCTTGTCGAACCACTTCGGCACCATCATCTCGGCGGCGTGGCCGTCCGCGGTTCCGCGACCGGCGACCTCGACGGTCGCGTGCACGTACAGCTCGGGACTGGCCGTCAACGTCACGGCGCCGAAGCGGAACGGCCGGCGCAGCCGCACCGGCCGCACGCCGAGGCCGACGCCGAGGACGCGCAGCAGCGGCGCGGTCGTCATGCCGGTCAATGCGCGTCGAGCGTGCCTTGCGCGTAGAAGTGCGCGCGCAAGGTCCGCGCATAGGCGCCGAACTTCTCGCTGCCCATCACGTCCAGCGTGCGCGGCCGCGGCAGGTCGATGTCGTAGATCGCCGCGATGCTGCCGGGCCGCTCGGTCATCACGAACACGCGGTCGGACAGGAACACCGCTTCGGGAATGCTGTGCGTGATCAGCAGCACGGTCTTGCCCGCCGCCATCCAGATGCGCTGCAGCTCGAGGTTCATGCGCTCGCGCGTCATCGCGTCGAGCGCGCCGAAGGGCTCGTCCATCAGCAGCACCGGCGGGTCGTGCAGCAAGGCGCGCAGGATCGCCACGCGCTGCTGCATGCCGCCCGACAGCTGCCACGGGTACTTGTGCTCGAAGCCCTTCAGCCCCGCCATCTCCATCAGCTGCGCGGCGCGCTCGCGGGCTTGCGCCATCGGCAGCCCGCGGATCTCGGCCTGCAGCAGCACGTTGTCGATGACGCGCCGCCACGGCAGCAGGAGCGCGCTCTGGAACACGATGCCGACGTTGGTCTGCGGGCCCTGCACGGCCCGGCCCGACAAGGTGAGCTCGCCGCCGCTCGTCGGCAGGAGCCCGGCGACCAGCTTCATCAGCGTGCTCTTGCCGCAGCCCGACGGGCCGACCACCGAGACGAACTCGCCGGCGCGGATCGAGAAGTCGAGCGGCTTCAGCGTCTCGACCTCGCCGTCGGCGGTGCGGTAGGTCTTGCGCACGCCGCGCGCTTCGATCAGCGCCGTGGCGGCGGCCGCCCGCGAAGCGGGCACGGCGTAGAGGTTGGGCTTGGCTGCGGCCACGCGGTCTCCGGGATGCTCAAGGCAGGTAGTCGTTGGTCACCCAGTCCTCGGCCTTGCCGCGCAGCGACGGGTCGAGGCCGCCGTACTGCACCAGCAGGTCGAGCGAGTCGTTGACGTCCTTCATCGACGCGCGCAGCGGCCGAAGGTTCTTGGTCTCGGCGGTGTGGTAGAGCGGCGTCGTCAGCTTGATGCCGATCACGAGCGTCTCGCGCTGGCCGGCCTTGGGCTGCTGCTTCAGCATCGCATCGATCGCGCCCTCCGGATCCTTCGCGGTCTCTTCCATCGCCTTGGTCGATGCGCGCAGGAAGCGCTTGACGAGGTCGGGCTTGTTCGCGATCGTGTCCTTGCTCGCGATGATGCCGGAGTTGATCAGGTTGATGCCGTAGTCGGAAAAGCGGATCACCGTCACCGGCTTGTGCGTCGCATCCTGGATCTTGATGTTCTGATCCATCAGGTAGCCGAGCAAGAGGTCGGCCTGGCCGTTGATGACGGCGTTGAGCTTGGTCTGCGCGTCGCCGGCGACGGTCTTGAACTGGTCCTCGGTCAGGCCGGTCTTCTTCAGGAACAGCGGCCAGACCTGGCTCATCGAATCGCCCGGCGTGATCGCGACGGTCTTGCCGACGATGTCCTTCGGCTGCTTGATGTTCTTCTCGGTCAGGCCCATCACGGACATCGGGCTCAGCTGCAGCGCCACGCCCACCGCCTTCACGGGCGCGCCCTTGGTGGCGGCGCGGATCATCGTCGTCACGTCGACGTAGCCGAAGGTCGCCGAGCCGGCCGCGACGGCCTGCACCGACGGGCCGGAGCCGCGGCCTTCCTGGATCTCGAGGTCGATGTTCTCGGCGTCGTAGTAGCCCTTGGCCTTGCCGAGGAAGAACGGCGCGTGCTCGCTGTAGACGTACCAGTTGAGCAGCAGCACCACCTTGTCCTTCTGCTGCGCCACGGCCGGCGCGGCGAAGCTGAATGCGGCCAGGGCCGCTGCGGCAGCGGTGAGCCAGGAACGTCGTTGCATGGAATCTCCGTCGGGTATGAAATGAATGCTCAGGCGGTGGCCTGCGTGAGGTCGTGGCGCTGCGACGCATGCCACGGCAGCAACCAGCGCTCGACCAGTTCGATGACGATGAAGAGCAGCACGCCGATCATCGACAGGATGACCATGCCGGCGAACATCAGCGGCAGGTCGAAGGTGCCGTTGGCTTTCTGCAGCACGTAGCCGAGGCCGGAGTTCGAGCCGACGAATTCGCCGACGACGGCGCCGACCACCGCCAGCGTCACCGACACCTTGAGCCCCGCGAAGATCGCCGGCATCGCGTGCGGCAGCCGGAACTTCAGGAACACCTTGAACGGCCCGGCGCCCATCGAGCGCGCGAGGTCGATCACGTCGGGCTCGATCGACTTGAAGCCTTGCACCGTCGACACGATCACCGGGAAGAAGCCGAGCAGGAACGCGACGATGATCTTCGGCAAGACGCCGAAGCCGAACCAGACGACGAACAGCGGCGCGATCGCCACCTTGGGGACCGACTGCGAGAACACGAGCAGCGGGTAGACGAAGCTCTCGGTGACGCGCGACCACGAGATCCACATCGCGATCGGCACGCCGATGACCGCCGAAGCGACGAAGCCGCCGAGCGTCGCATAGAGCGTCGGCAGGCTCTCGCGCCAGAGCATCGGCCACTCCTTGACCAATTGGCCGATCACCGATTCGGGCGTCGGGATCAGGTACGGCGGAATCTTGAACAGCCGGATCACGACGTCCCAGGCGACGACGAGCACGATCAGCAGCCAGACCGGCCGCAGCGCCGGCGACGTCAGCCACCGCTTCATGCGGCGACCTGCTCGGGCGTCGCCGTGATGCGCAGCTTCAGCGAGTGGTCGTACGGCAGTGCCGGCGTCGCGAACTCGACGTCGTTGCGCACGAAGTGCAGCGCGCAGGCGCGCCGCCAGCGCCGGCTGTGGTTCGGCCCCGACTGGTGGAAGGTGTTGCCGTGGTGGAAGCTCACGCCGCCCTTGCGCACCGGCGCCGGCTGCATCGGCTGCTTGTCGAGCACCGCGGCCGGGATCTGCAGGTTGTACGGCTCCGATTCCGGCGCGATGTGGTCGTAGACCGGCCCCTGGTTGGTGCCGTCGCCGAAGTAGAGGCAGCCGTTCTCGAGCGTCGCATCGTCGAGCGCGATCCATGCGGTGACGACGCCTTCGATGTCGGTCGGGCCGAAGTAGTAGTTGTCCTGGTGCGCCGGCTTCGGGCCGCCGCCTTCGGGCGCCTTGAAGAAGATCTGGCTGAAGTAGACCGAGACGCCGGGGCCGATCATCGACTCGACCAGTTGCACGAGCTTCGGATCGCGCGCGAGCTTGCGGAACGCATCGCGGTGGAAGTGCGGGTTGTCGAGCTTGCGCAGCACGGTGCGCGCCGAGACGCCGCCGTCGATGAACCAGGCGCGCTTCTCGGGCGGCAGCTCGGCGAGGAAGGTCTCGCCCCACTGCTCGATGTCGCGGATCGCGGCGTCCATGTCGGCCGCTTCGAAGACACCATGGACGGTGACGTGCCCGTGATGGCGGTAGTAGGCGAGATCGTAGGCATCCAAGGTCGAAGACTCCTCAGGCGTTTCAGCTTCGCAGCACGTAGCCCATCACCACGTCGGTGATGTGCGACAGGCGCTCGGAAAGCGCCTTGGGCTGCATCAGGTTGCGGCCGAACACGGCCGACAGGGTGTACTGGTTCGACAGGTAGAAGTAGGCGAGGCCGGCGATCGAGATGTAGAGCTGCAGCGGATCGACGCCGCCGCGGAAGGTTCCTGCGCGGCGCCCGCGCTCGAGCACGTCGCCGAGCGTCTGGATCAGCGGCGAGTTGAGCTGGTGGATCCGCCCGGAGCGCTGCAGATGGCGCGCCCGGTGCAGGTTCTCGCTGTTCAGCAAGGTGATGAACTCGGGATGCTCGTGGTAGTGCTGCCACGTGAACGCGACGAGCGCGCGCACCGCATCGGTCGGCGCCATCGTGTCGAGGTGCAGCGCGGCCTCGGCATCCCGGATGTCGGCATAGGTTTCTTCGAGCACCGCGAGGAACAGCTCGTCCTTGCTCTCGAAGTAGTAGTAGATCAGGCGCTTGTTGATGCCGGCGCGCTCGGCGATGGTGTCGATGCGCGCGCCGTGCAGGCCCTTGTCGGAGAACTCGGCCATCGCCGCGCGCAGGATGGTCTGGCGCGTGCGGTCGGCGTCGCGCGTGCGCAGCGTGGCGCTCGGGTCTGCGGAAGCCTGCTCGGTCGTCGCCAGCATGCGACCCATAATTCACCAAACGGTGAATTGATGCATGCGGGCGAACCCTGACCGCCTCGCGATCAGGGGGATGGGCGCGGCCGCACACGTCCCGGGCGGGCGAGCCCTTGGAACGAGGCACACTTGCCGCCTCCTACACCGACTGCCCATCACCATGTCTCAGCCCTCCCGCCTGGCCGGCCATGCGCTCGTCGAAGCCCTGATCGCGCAAGGCGTCGATACCGTCTTCGGCGTGCCGGGCGAGAGCTACCTCGCGGCGCTCGACGGCTTCCACGAGCATCGCGAGCGCATCCGCTTCATCGCCTGCCGGCAGGAAGGCGGCGCCGCCTTCATGGCCGATGCGCAAGGCAAGCTGACCGGCCGGCCCGGCATCTGCTTCGTGACGCGCGGCCCCGGCGCGACCAATGCCAGCATCGGCGTGCACACGGCGTTCCAGGACAGCACGCCGATGATCCTGTTCATCGGCCAGGTCGCGAGCGACCAGCGCGACCGCGAGGCCTTCCAGGAGGTCGACTACCGCCAGATGCTCGGTCCCGGCACGCTCGGCTTCGCGAAGTGGGTCGGCGAGGTGCACGACCCCGATCGGCTGCCCGAATACGTCGCGCGCGCCTTCCACGTCGCGCTGCAGGGACGGCCCGGGCCGGTCGTGCTGTCGCTGCCCGAGGACATGCTGACCGCCGAGACCGCCGCAGCGGTATTGCCGCGCGTCGAGCCGGCCGTCGCGTGGCCGGCGCCGGGCGCGCTGCGCGACCTGCGCGCGATGCTGATGGCGGCCGAGCGTCCGTTCGTGATCGTCGGCGGCAGCGGCTGGGATGCCGCGTCGTGCGAGGCATTGCAGCGCTTCGCCGAAGGCTGGAACCTGCCTGTAGGCTGCGCGTTCCGGTTCCAGGATCTGTTCGACAACCGCCATCCGAACTACGCCGGCGACGTCGGCATCGCGATCAACCCGAAGCTCGCGCAACGCATCGGCGAGGCCGACCTCGTGCTCGCGGTCGGCGCGCGCCTCGGCGAGATGACGACCGGCGGCTACACGTTGCTGAAGGCGCCGCGCCCGGCGCAAAAGCTCGTGCACGTGCACGCCGGCGCCGAGGAACTCGGCCGCGTCTATGCCGCCGACCTGCTGCTGCAGGCCGCGGCCGGCGCCGCCGGCAAGGCGCTCGAAGCGCTTGCGCCGCCGACGTCGGTGCCCTGGAGCGCCTGGACCGCCGCGGCGCACGCCGACTACGAAGGCAACCTCGTCCCGCAGGCCGTGCTGCCGCTCGACATGGCCGAAGTCGTCAAGACGATCCAGCGCCTGGCGCCCGAAGGCAGCGTACTGACCAACGGCGCCGGCAACTACAGCGGCTGGCTGCATCGCTATTACCGCTACCCCGGGCTGCAGCACCATGGCCGCACGCAGCTCGCGCCGACGTCGGGTGCGATGGGCTACGGCTTGCCGGCGGCGGTGGCCGCGGCGCTGCTCTGTCCGGACCGCTGCGTCATCGACCTGGCCGGCGACGGCGACTTCCTGATGACGGGCCAGGAACTGGCCACCGCGACCGGCTATCGCGCCGGCACCGGTCGTGGCAAACTGATCAGCATCGTGGTCGACAATGCTACTTACGGCACGATCCGCATGCACCAGGAACGCGAGTATCCCGGCCGCGTCAGCGGTAGCGACCTGTTCAGTCCCGACTTCGCGCTGCTGGCACGTGCGCATGGTTGGCAGGCGTCGCGCGTCGACACGACCGAACAGTTCGAGCCGGCCTTCGCGGCGGCGCTCGAGGCGCAGGCTCCCACCTTGATCCATGTGAAGCTCGATGCCGACGTCAGCACGACGCGCTCGACGCTCACGGCGATCCGGCAGGTGGCCCGCAGCCGCCGGCGCGGCTAGCGCGCAAGGATCAGCGGAGTGCCGTCATGGCCGCGCCATCGCCGGACGCCACGCGCGATGCCTGCAGGCAGCGCCTGGACGAGGCGCTGTCGTTCCTCGCGCATGACGCGCGCGACGGCTATGCGACGACGATCGCGCTGATGGAATTGCAGCGGGCGCGCACGTCGCCGCTGCCGCCCGCGGAGCTGATCGAGCGCATCGAACGCAACGCGCAGCGCGTGCTGCAGGCGATCGACGACTACGTCGAGGTCGCGCATGCGCGTGACCGGCCGCTGCTGCATGAACCGCTCGACCTGGCCGACACCCATGTGTCGCGCCTGCGCACCAAGCTGAACCTGCTGCCGCAGCATGGCTACCGGCTGGCGGCGATCTACAGCGTCGGCTATCGGCTCGAGGACCTGCGTGCCGCCGGCGCCGAGTCCACGCAGTCGCATGACGATGCCGAGGCACCGCTCGAAGCGCCGGCCGAGGATGTCGCGGGAGGCGCAACGCCCGCCGGGGAATCGACGTGAGCCGGCAGCGCATCGCGCTGCTGCTCTATCCCGGCTGCATCTTCTTCGAGGTCGCCGCGGCGCTCGAGCTGCTGGCGCCGGCCTGCACGATCGTGTGCCTGACGCCCGACGGCACCGAGCACGCTGCGTCGAACGGCTTGCGCATCGCGGCCGATGCGTCGTTCGACGGTGCGACGGACCGCGCATGGTCCTGCGTGCTGGTGCCGGGCGGCGATCCCGACGCGATCTTCGAAGCGGGACGGGCCGATGCCTGTCTGATCGCGGCGCATCGCCATGGCGCGCTGCTGGCAGGCATCTGCGCCGGCAGCCTGGTCCTGGCCCGTACCGGCCTGCTGCGCGGCCGGCGCGTCACCCACAACTACACCGCCGAATACGCCGAGCCGGAGAGGGTCGCGTGCACGGCGCCGTATTGGAACGGCAGCATCCACGAACCGGCCGACGTCGTGGTCGACCTGCCGTTCATCACCGCGCAGCACTGGGCGCACGAGGCGTTCGCGGCCGCGGTCGCGCAGGCGCTGGGCGTGCTGACGGCCTCCGAGGCGGCGGCCTGGCTGGCACGCCGCCGTGCTCAGGCCGGCACGCTGGGCAGTCCGGCGAGCGCCATCGCGAGCTCGGACTCGTCGTAGGGCTGGTCGACGAGCTGGCCGCTCGCATAGCTGATGTAGGCCGACATGTCGAAGTGGCCGTGGCCGCAGAGATTGAACAGGATCGTCTCGGCCTTGCCTTCGCGCTTGCAGCGCATCGCTTCCTCGATCGCGCCGAGCACCGCGTGGTTGGCCTCGGGCGCCGGCACGATGCCCTCGGCACGCGCGAAGCTCACGCCGGCCTGGAAGCACTGGGTCTGGTGGTAGGCCACCGCTTCGATCAGCCCGAGCTCCTTCAGGTGCGACACGAGCGGCGCCATGCCGTGGTAGCGCAGCCCGCCGGCATGGAAGCCCGGCGGCGTGAAGGTCGAGCCCAAGGTGTGCATCTTCGTGAGCGGCGTCAGGTGCCCGGTGTCGCCGAAGTCGTAGGCGTACTTGCCGCGCGTGAGCGACGGGCAGGCCGCCGGCTCGACCGCGACGATGCGGCGCTTCTTGCCGCCGCGCAGCTGCTGGCCGATGAACGGGAACGCGATGCCGGCGAAGTTCGAGCCGCCGCCGGTGCAGCCGACGATCACGTCCGGATCGTCGCCGGCCATCTCGAGCTGCGCGATCGCCTCCTGGCCGATGATGGTCTGGTGCATCAGCACGTGATTCAGCACCGAGCCGAGCGCGTACTTGGTGTCGTCGTGCGTCGCCGCGATCTCGACCGCCTCGGAGATCGCGATGCCGAGCGAGCCGGGATGGTTCGGGTTCTTCTCGAGGATCGCGCGGCCGGAGTTGGTCTCGTTCGACGGCGACGCGATGCAGCGCGCGCCGTAGGTCTCCATCAGCGCGCGGCGATACGGCTTCTGGTCGTACGACACGCGCACCTGGAACACCGTGACGTCGATGCCGAACAGCGCGCCGGCGAACGCGAGCGACGAGCCCCACTGGCCGGCGCCGGTCTCGGTGGTGAGCTTCTTGATGCCGGCCTGGGCGTTGTACCAGGCCTGCGGCACGGCGGTGTTGGGCTTGTGCGAGCCGGCGGGCGAGACGCCTTCGTACTTGTAGTAGATCTTCGCCGGCGTGCCGAGCAGCTTCTCGAGGCGATGCGCGCGGAACAGCGGCGACGGCCGCCACAGACGGAAGACTTCACGTACCGGCTCGGGGATCGGTATCTCGCGTTCGGTGCTGACCTCCTGCAGGATCAGCTCCATCGGGAACAGCGGCGCGAGGTCGTCAGGGCCGACCGGCTGCAAGGTGCCTGGATGCAGCACCGCAGGCGCCGGCTTCGGCAGGTCGGCCTGGATGTTGTACCAGTGGGTGGGCATCTTGCTCTCGTCGAGCAGGAACTTGGTGGGCGTGCTCATGGCGATGTCTCCTCGTTAGGCCGCGGCTATGCTACGCCGGAGCGGCTCGATGGCGGGCGAGCGGCGTCGTGTCCGCGCTGGAGGCGTGGATGCGTCCGAACAGATGAAGGACGTGCTGCGCGGTGCAGCGCCCCTCTCGAAGGACACCCCACCATGAAGCCCAGCAACACGATCCGCCTGATCTGCCTGCTTGCCGCCGTCGTGATGGCCGGCCTGGTGGTCGGCAGCCAATTCGGCATGGCCAACCACTACGCCTTGCAGGGCGACGAGACGCCGACGCTGTCCCATCCGCTGGCCATCGCGCAGTCCGCCAGCGCAGTGCCACGCAGAGCCGCGATCTGATCGACTCGCCGATCGAGCCGGATGACGCTGCGCTGCGATGGCCCTAACATCCTCCCTGCCGAGTGCAGGGAGGCGAGATGGGCGCCCTGAGTGAGTTGCTGCGTCGAGTCCGCTCTGATGGCGCCGGCGCCCGGGACGTGCTGCTCGGGTTCGGCGCGACACGATCAAGGCGCCGCTGTCGCTCCGGGAGATGCAGTGCGACTGACCAGAGATTGATGTCATGGTCGTGGATCCTGCGGATCTGAGCGCACTGAGCGTGCTATTGGACGAGGCACTCGAGCTCGAGCCCGGGCAACGCGAGCAGTGGTTGCGAGGCCTGCCCGTAGAGCAGCAGCACCTTGTCGGGGCGCTGCGCGAGATGCTGACCCAGGCCGACGCGACCGAAGCGCTGCTGGCCACGCTCCCCAAGCTTGGGCCGCAGGAGGCCGGAGCACACGCGGGAGAGCGCGTGGGAGCCTATCGGCTGATCCGGCAGATCGGGCATGGCGGCATGGGCAGCGTCTGGCTGGCCGAGCGGGCCGACGGGAGCTTCGAGCGGCGCATCGCGCTCAAGCTGCCAAGACTCACGTGGATGGAAGGGCTGGCGGCGCGCATGGCGCGCGAGCGGCGCATAGGCGCGCTGCTGGAGCACCCGCACATCGCGCGCATGTACGACGCGGGCATCGACGAGCAGGGGCGGCCTTACATCGCGATGGAGTACATCGAGGGTCAGCCGATCGACGTGCATTGCCATGAGCGCAGCCTGTCGATCCGCGAGAGGCTGGAGCTGTACCTGCAGGTGATCCGGGCAGTGGCGTATGCGCACGGGCGGCTGGTGATCCACAGAGACCTCAAGCCCTGTTCCTGCGTGAGAGGCTCAAGACGACGGAATTGCTCGGCGCTGCCAAGCATCCGAACGCCGCATACGACTATGTTTTGATCGCTTTGAATCTTGGCATGAGCGGTCAATTCGATGCGGCGATGCAGGTGCTCGGATCCGCTCCGTCGTTCGATGTGGCAAGGGATGCGCGAGGCGCGCCGAGCTCGGATGGACTGCTTGTGCGGAGGGGGTTGACTCGGATTTTTCTCGAGCGCGGCGACGCTGCCGGCGCTTTCGCAATGCTGCCACCCATTCAAGCCGATCCGGATACTAAATTTCCGTTCGACGAGTATTTGCTTCGCGGCGAGGTCCTGTGCGCCGTTGGACGGCGGACAGAGGGTTTGTCATCCTTGACCAAATCACTCGAACAACACGCTGGCACCGACTATGAAAACTCGCCGGACTTGGCGCGCGCGCGAGCGGTGACGGGTCTGTGCGCCTACTCGAATGGGCAGCGCGAGTGGGCCGCCAAACTCGCAGCGCTGTCGAGCGCCGCGCTCGCTGCGCAACCTGGCGTCAGTCGGTACTACCAGCTCCCGCTTGTTCAACTGGAGGCTCAATTGCAGCAGAGCCGAGATCGCCGAGATGTCCGCATCGACCGAGCGCGCCGTGCGACGCGACGGGGCCAAGGCGCTGCCGCTCGGGGCGACGCGGCGCAGCTGGAAAGCGGTTGACGCCCTGGCGGTGGGGCCTGCGGAGCCGGGTGCGTTGGGTGCGCTGCCGTACGAGTCAGCCTAGATCCGGCAGTGTTCGTCCGCGCTGCGCGAATGCGAGGCCGGGCATGGTATGTCCGGAACGAGCGCGCATATACGTCCGCCGGATTGCCGGGCTGCTGCTGACCGGAACCTGCATGCGGTGAGGTACCTGTACCGGCCATCGGTGCCGTACGCCTCCAGTCTGTGGAGCTCGAAATGTTCGTAGCGGCCGATCCGATGCCAACCAAACCGCCGTCTGAACGCTTGGGTCGACGCCGACACCTCACCGTTCTGTTTTCCGACCTTTCAGGGTCGTCCGAATATGCCGAACGACTGGAGGCAGAGGAGTACGCCAGACTTCTGGAACGTTTTCGCGAACTCGCCCGCGGCATCGTGAGCCGTTGCGGCGGCACGATCGCGCGCCTCCAGGGGGATGGGCTGCTGGCGCTGTTCAGCCAGGGATCCACGCACGGGGACGACGGCGTGTGTGCTGTCGAAGCGGCGCTCGAACTCCACGGGGCCACGGCCAATCTGCCTGTCGGCGAGAGGGTCGGGGTGATCCGCATGCATTCCGGGGTGCACTCCGGACCGGTGCTGGTGTTCGAAGGTGACATCGAACGCGGTCGCTTGGATGTGGTCGGCGAAGTGCCGAACACCGCGGCTCGTCTCTGCGGCATGGCGGCCGCGGGCGAGATCCTCGCGAGCGACGAGTCGTTGGGACCGCTCGCCAGCCTCTTTTGTCAGACCGATCGGCGGACGCTGGCGATCCGCGGCCGCTCGGCGGCTCTGTCCGTCGTGCGGATCGAGCACGGCAAGTCGATCGAACGCCGATATGACCCCGCAACGCCTCGGCGGCTCGTTCGCCCATTCGAGCCCGAGGACCTTCTCGGCGTGCATGATGAAACGGGTGGGTTGAAGCCCGCCGCGCACAACACCGCATGCAGCGCGTCCCCCGTGCTGCCCGCGAGCCGGCAGCGGTCCACGCGATGGTCGCTCTTGGCGTGACCGATCGCCGGCTCGATGGCCTGGCGACGTTTGAGCCGGCGGCGCTGCTGCTTTTTCGTATGGCGTTGCTCGAGGCATCGCGGAGCCGGTACGCTACAGCCCCATCGCATACGCGCCGCATGCGCGCATCGAACGACAACGCCTACCCACCGCCATGGCCCACTCCGACGATCCGTCAGAGCCGATCGGCTTCCACCGCGGCCTCACCAGCTACGGCGACGCCGGCTTCTCGCTGTTCCTGCGCAAGGCCTTCATCAAGGGCGCGGGCTACTCCGATGCGGCGCTCGACCGCCCGGTCGTCGGCATCGCCGATACCGGCAGCGCCTACAACCCTTGCCACGGCAATGCGCCCGCGCTGATCGAGGCGGTGCGGCGCGGCGTGCTGATGGCGGGCGGCCTGCCGATGACGTTTCCGACGGTCTCGCTGCACGAGAGCTTTGCGCAGCCGACCAGCATGTTCCTGCGCAACCTGATGGCGATCGACACCGAGGAGATGATCCGTGCCCAGCCGATGGATGCGGTGGTGCTGATCGGCGGTTGCGACAAGACGGTGCCGGCACAGCTCATGGGCGCCGCATCGGCCGGCGTGCCGGCGATCCAGCTCGTCACCGGTTCGATGCTGACCGGCGGCCATCGCGGCGAGCGCGTCGGTGCCTGCACCGATTGCCGACGCTACTGGGCGCGCTTTCGCGCCGAGGAGATCGACGGCGCCGAGATCGCCGCGGTCAACGACCAGCTCGTCGCGAGCGTCGGTACCTGCTCGGTGATGGGCACCGCGAGCACGATGGCCTGCCTCGCCGAGGCGCTCGGCATCAGCGTGCCGGGCAGCGCATCGCCGCCGGCCACCACGGCCGATCGCATGCGCGTCGCCGAGCGCACCGGCGCCCTGGCGGTACGCATCGCGCGCGATCGGCTGACGCCGGATCGCGTGCTGACCGCCGACGCGTTCGAGAACGCGATGCGCGTGCTGCTCGCGATCGGCGGCTCGACCAACGGCATCGTGCATCTGGCCGCGATCGCCGGGCGGCTCGGGTTCGCGATCGACTTCGATGCGCTCGACCGCATGGCGCGCGAGACGCCCGTGCTCGTCGACCTGAAGCCTTCGGGCCGGCACTACATGGAGGACTTCCATCACGCCGGCGGCATGGCGACCTTGCTGCGCGAGCTGAAGCCGCTGCTGCGCCTCGATGCGCTGACGATCACCGGCCGCACGCTCGGCGAGGAGGTCGAGGCCGCCGGCCCGCCGTTCGCGCAGGATGTCGTGCGGCCGCTCGATCGGCCCATCCATCCGCAAGGCGGCCTCGCGGTGCTGCGCGGCAACCTCGCGCCGGAGGGCGCGATCATCAAGGTCTCGGCCGCCGATGCGCGGCTGATGGAGCACGAGGGCAGGGCGGTCGTGTTCGAGAACGCGGAGGACCTCGCTCGACGCATCGACGACCCGGCGCTCGACGTGACCGCCGACGACATCCTGGTGCTGAAGAACATCGGCCCGAAGGGAGCGCCCGGCATGCCCGAAGCGGGCTACCTGCCGATCCCGGCCAAGCTGGCGCGCGCGGGCGTGAAGGACATGGTCCGCATCTCCGACGGCCGCATGAGCGGCACCGCGTTCGGCACGATCGTGCTGCACGTGCTGCCCGAGGCCGCGATCGGCGGTCCGCTGGCCTGGGTGCAGAGCGGCGACCGCATCCGGCTGTCGGTGGCGCGGCGCGAGCTCAGCCTGCTCGTCGACGACACCGAACTCGAACGCCGCAAGGCCGAGCGGCCGGTCGCGACGCCCGGCGCGGCGCGCGGCTACCGCAAGCTCTACCTCGACAGCGTGCTGCAGGCCGACCGCGGCGCGGACTTCGACTTCCTCGTGCCGCCGGGCGTGCCGGCGAAGATTCCTACAGCGCGTTGATGTCGCGCATCTCGAGGATGCGCTTGTCCGATCCGCGCCGCGCGAGCTGCAGCATCGCGCGGCCGACCTGGCGCGTCGTCGTGATGTGGTTCGGCGCGAGCGCGCCGACCAGCGGCAGGAACGGCCGGGTGAGCATGTAGGCGGTGCGGTAGAGCGGCGTCTTCGACACGATGCCGTCGAGCGGGCGGATCAGACCCGGACGCAGCATGTAGGCCTTCAGCGGCAGTTGCAGCAGCGCGTTCTCGGTGCGGCCCTTGACGCGTGCCCACATCGTCTTGCCGCGCTCGCTGCTGTCGGTGCCGGCGCCGGATACGTAGACGAAGGTCATGTCCGGCCGGACGCGCGCCAGCGTTTCGGCCACGGCGAGCGTCAGGTCGTAGGTGACGCGCATGTACGCCGCCTCGTTCAGGCCGCTCGCCGAGACGCCGATGCAGAAGAAGCAGGCGTCGATGCCGCGCAGCTCGAACTGCACGTCGTCGAGGCAGGCGAGGTCGCGCACGACGAGCTCGTAGAGCTTGGGATGGCGCAGCCGGCTCGGCTGGCGCACCAGCGAGACGACGGTGTGCACGTCGTGGGCATCGAGACACTCGCGCAGCACACCCTGGCCCACCATACCGGAGGCGCCCAGCAACAGGACATTCATCGATGGTCCACGGATTCCAAGTCTCGTCCCTCGGCCTGCGCGGCGAGGGCGCGCCGCCTCAAGTCGTCAACAGCTCCAGCGCGCGATCCATGCCCCCCGACATGATGGACATCATGGCCTGCTCGCGTACCGCGGGCTTGGGGTGGTAGGCAATCGACAGGCCCGCCACCCCCATCATCGGCAGGTCGTTGGCGCCGTCGCCGACCGCGATCGCCCGGTCGGGCGCGATGCCCATCAGCTCACAGACCTCGAGCAGCACGCGGCGCTTTTCTGCGCCATCGACGATCTCTCCCCAAGGCCGCAGGACCAGCCGGCCGGTGAGCGCGCCGGCTTCGATCTCGAGCATG
Organism: Pseudomonadota bacterium; assembly: GCA_018241265.1. Lineage (GTDB taxonomy): Bacteria > Pseudomonadota > Gammaproteobacteria > Burkholderiales > Burkholderiaceae_C > JAFEEF01. Next base: position 124,419 of record JAFEEF010000064.1, read on the forward strand.
TTCGCGCGCGCGAAGTCGAGACTAAGGCGTGCGCGTATGCGCTCGCTGAAGAAAGTGAAACCACCTGAAACCAGCAGCGTTTTCAGGCCGGCCGCCTGGCAGGCCCGCACGAAGCGCTCGACGCCGGGATTGAGCTGCAGGTGATGCGAGTAGACCGCTTCGAGCGCTTCGACCGGCACGCCCTTCAGCAGCGCGAGGCGCCGGCGCAGGCTCTCCTGGTAGTCGGCGATCTCGCCGCGCATCGCCGCCTCGGTGATCGCCGCGACCTCGGCCTTGCGGCCCGCCGCATCGGCGATCTCGTCGACGCACTCGATGTTGATCAGCGTCGAGTCCATGTCGAACGCGACGAGCTTGAAGTCGGCGAGCGCCAGCGGCGGCGTGAAGCCGCGGATGTAGAGGCCCGGAGCGTGTTCGAGGCTCACTGCGCGGCCTCGAGGGCTTCGGCCAGCGAGCAGGTGAGGTCGGGTGCCTTGCGCCGCAATGCGGCGTCTTCGGTGACGAGGCGTTGACCCAGCCCGTGCGCGACAGCCAGATACCGGGCATCGTAGGCGGACGACACGTAGCGCTGCGCGAAGGTCAGCGCCGCAGCGTGCTCGATCGGATGCAGGCGGCCTTCCATCGTGGCAGCGCCATGACTCAGCGCGATCTGGGCAGCTTCGAGCGTCAGGCGTCCTGCGCGAACCTGGGTTGCTAGAACGTTGCTCAACTCGACAAGGACGAAGGGCTCGCTGTGCCAGTCCGGATCGGCGGTCAGCAGTGATCGTGCTGCGGGACTGAAGGGGCCGTCGATCAGCAGACTGGCGAGGACGTTCGTATCGACGACGAACACGTGCTACTCGCGGCCTTCGTTGATGGCTGCTTCGATCTGTTCGATCGTCAACGGGCCACCTTTCAGCTTGATCGGCGGCGGGAGCTTGATGGGCTTGCGCTGCGGCTGACCCGAAACGCCCTGTTCGAGCAGAACGATGACTTCCTTGGTCACCGAACGATGGTTCTGCTGTGCTCGTTCGCGCAGCCGCTCATGCAGCGATTCGGGCACGTTCTTGACGACCAGTGTGGACATGGGCGACTCGCGGGAAGCGAAAGGGAAGCACTATGGTAGTCGATTGCCACGTTCGCGATGTCGTCACGAGGCCGCGGTCTCTACCGCCTTCGGCGTCCCCAGCGACCGCAGCACGTCGCGGATCAGCTGCGCCCGGTCCTTCGCCTCCGGCGTGTCGCGCTCGATGCGCAGCTTGTCGTTGCCGGCGAGCTTGATGTGGCGGTTCTTCTGCACCAGCTCGATGATGCGCAGCGCGTCGACCGGAGGGTTCGGGCGGAAGCTGATGACCATCAGCTTCGGCGCCGCGTCGATCTTCAGCACGCCGTAGGGCTTGGCGAGCACGCGGAGGCGGTGCACGTCGAACAGGGTCTGGCCCTGCGGCGGCAGCTTGCCGAAGCGGTCGGTGATCTCCTCGAGCAACGCATCGATCTGCTCGGGCTTCTCGGCCATCGCGAGGCGCTTGTAGAGCGACAGCCGCGTGTGCACGTCGCCGCAGTAGGCGTCGGGCAGGAGGGCCGGCGCGTGCAGGTTGATCTCGGTCGACCCGCCGAACGCGCCGCCGAGCGGCGACAGCAGGTCGGGCTCGCGGCCGGCCTTCAGCGACCGCACGGCCTCCGACAGCATGTCGTTGTAGAGCTGGAAGCCGACCTCCATCATGTTGCCGCTCTGGTTCTCGCCCAGCACCTCGCCGGCGCCGCGGATCTCGAGGTCGTGCATCGCGAGGTAGAAGCCGGAGCCGAGCTCCTCCATGTTCTGGATCGCCTCGAGCCGCAGCGCCGCCTGCTTCGTCAGGCCCTCGACGTCGGGCACCAGCAGGTAGGCATAGGCCTGGTGGTGCGAGCGGCCGACGCGGCCGCGCAACTGGTGCAGCTGCGCCAGGCCGAACTTGTCGGCGCGGCCGATCACGATGGTGTTGGCGGTCGGCACGTCGATGCCGGTCTCGATGATGGTCGAGCACAGCAGCAGGTTGTGGCGCTGCGCGACGAAGTCGCGCATCACGCGCTCGAGCTCGCGCTCGGGCATCTGGCCGTGCGCGACCGCGATGCGCGCTTCGGGCAGCAGCGCCTGCAGGGTCTCGCGCCGGTGCTCGATCGTCGCGACGTCGTTGTGCAGGAAGTAGACCTGCCCGCCGCGCTTCAGCTCGCGCAGCACCGCTTCGCGGATCGTGCCGCTCGCCTCGTTGCGCACGAAGGTCTTGATCGCGAGGCGCCGCTGCGGCGCGGTCGCGATCACGCTCAGGTCGCGCAGGCCCTCGAGCGCCATGCCGAGCGTGCGCGGGATCGGCGTCGCGGTCAGCGTCAGCACGTCGACCTCGGCGCGCATCGCCTTGATCGCTTCCTTGTGGCGCACGCCGAAGCGGTGCTCCTCGTCGATCACGAGCAGGCCGAGGCGCTTGAAGTGCACCGTCTGCGACAGGAGCTTGTGCGTGCCGACGACGATGTCGACGGTGCCGTCGGCGAGGCCGTCGAGCGTCGCCTTCACTTCTTTCGGCGAGCGGAAGCGCGACAGCTCGGCGACCTTCACCGGCCACTTGCCGAAGCGGTCGGCCAGGGTCTGGTAGTGCTGCTCGGCGAGCAGGGTCGTCGGCGCGAGGATCGCGACCTGCTTGCCGCCCGAGACGGCGACGAATGCGGCGCGCAGCGCGACCTCGGTCTTGCCGAAGCCGACGTCGCCGCAGATCAGGCGGTCCATCGGCCGCGGCGAGACCATGTCCTGCACCACCGCATGGATCGCCGCCTGCTGGTCCGGCGTCTCCTCGAAGCCGAAGCTCGCGGCGAAGGCTTCGTAGTCGTGCGGCTGCAGTCGGAACGCAAAGCCTTCGCGCGCGGCGCGGCGCGCATAGATCGCGAGCAGCTCGGCCGCGGTGTCGCGGACCTGCTCGGCGGCCTTGCGCTTGGCCTTCTCCCACTGGCCGGAGCCGAGCTTGTGCAGCGGTGCTTCGTCCGGGCTGACGCCCGCATAGCGCGCGATCAGGTGCAGTTGCGCGACCGGCACGTAGAGCACGGCCTTGTCGGCGTACTCGAGGTGCAGGAACTCGCTCGGGCCCCCTCCGTCGTTCGCGAGGTCGATGTTGACGAGACCGACGTAGCGGCCGATGCCGTGATTCACGTGCACGACCGGATCGCCGACCTTCAGCTCCGACAGGTCCTTGATCAGCGCATCGACGTCGCTGGTCTGCTCCTGCTTGCGCTTGCGGCGCGCCGTCGGCGCGGTCGCGAACAGCTCGGTCTCGGTGACGAACTGGATCGCAATGCCGGCGTCGGGCTCATGCCAGAAGAAGCCTTGCGCGAGCGGCGTGACGGTGATCGCGAAGCGCTCGTCGCCCGACTGGAACTCGGCCAAGGTGGCGACCGTCGGCGGCTCGATGCGGCTGTCGCGCAAGAGCTCGAGCAGGCTTTCGCGCCGGCCGGGGCTTTCGGCGACGATCAGCACGCGATGCGGCGTCGTGCCGACGTGCACCTGCAGCCGCGTCAGCGGCTCGGGCGCGCCGCGGTCGACCGAGAGATCGGGGAGCGGACGAGCCCACTCGACCGGCTCGTTGCCGCGAACCACGAGCTGCGCATAGGCGTTGGCGAGCGTGAAGAAGTCTTCGGGCCGCAGGAACAGTTCCTCGGGCGGCAGCAGCGGCCGCTCGCGGTCGGCGCCGAGGAAGCGATGGCGCTCGCGCGTGTCGGTCCAGAAGCGCTTCAGCGCCGCGTCGACGTCGGCAAGCAGCACGACCTGCGCGTTGGCGCCGACATAGTCGAAGATCGTCGCGGTCTCGTCGAAGAACAGCGGCAGGTAGTACTCGATGCCGGCGGTGGCGATGCCGGCGCCGATGTCCTTGTAGAGCCGCGCCTTGGTCGGATCGCCTTCGATCTTCTCGCGCCAGCGCGCCCTGAACCGGTTGCGCGCCGCCTCGTCCATCGGGAACTCGCGGCCGGGCAGGAGGCGCACCTCGGGCACCGGATAGAGGCTGCGCTGCGTGTCGGGATCGAAGGTGCGGATCGAATCCACCTCGTCGCCGAACAGGTCGACCCGATACGGTACCGGCGAGCCCATCGGATAGAGATCGATCAAGCCGCCGCGCACCGCGTATTCGCCGGGCGAAACGACCTGGCTGACGTGGGTGTAGCCGGCGAGCGTCAGCTGCGCCTTGAGGCCCGCTTCGTCGAGCCGCTCCTTCTGCTTGAACTGGAAGGTGTAGGCGGCGATGAAGCTCGGCGGCGCGAGCCGCACCAGCGCGGTCGAAGCCGGCAGCAGCAGCACGTCGACGTCGCGCTCGCGCCGGCCGAGCCGCCACAAGGTCGCGAGGCGCTCGGAGATCAGGTCCTGGTGCGGCGAGAAGGTGTCGTAGGGCAGCGTCTCCCAGTCGGAGAAGACGGCGATGCGCAAGTCCGGTGCGAAGAACGGCAGCTCGGCTTCGAGCCGCTGCGCGTCGGCCGGCTCGGCGGTGACGATGACCGTCAGGCGCCCGGCGGCCTTGCCGGCCTCGGCCTGTCGGGCGAGCAGCAACGCATCGGCCGAGCCGATGGGGCGGGGCAAGGTGTAGCGCTTGCCGGGGGCGATGGCGGGCAGTTGCATCGAGCTAAAACGGCTCGCCCCGCATTGCCTGCACGGCGTCGTTCGACATGCCGGCGGCCACGGGGCGAGAGGGTCGGATTATCGCCGATGACCCTGCGGTTCGTTTCGACCGGCGCTGCTCGATCGATCGATGGGTCTGCGATGGCGTTCGCTAAACTTGCTCGCCATGTCGTTTGTCCATGCCCCGCGTCTCTACGGGCTCGTCCCGTGCGCCGGCGTCGGCGAGCGCGCCGGTGCCGGCGGGCCGAAGCAGTACGCTGCAGTCGCCGGCAAGAGCATCGTCGCGCACACGTTGGCCGCGCTCGCGGGCGTGCGTCGGCTGGAGCGCGTGCTCGTCGTCTTGAGTCCGGACGACGATCGCTTCGAGCGGCACGCGCCGGGCTTCGACGGCTGGGCCGCGCGCGTCGGCGGCGCGACCCGCGCCGAGACGGTCACCAACGGCCTGCGCATCCTCGTCGAACGCGGCGCGCGACCGGAAGACTGGGTGCTGGTGCACGATGCGGCGCGCTGCCTGGTGCGGCCCGAATGGATCGATGCGCTGGTCGATGCCTGCCTCGAGCATCCCGTCGGCGGCCTGCTCGCGCTGCCGGTCGCCGACACGCTGAAGGCCGAAGAGGGCGGCGCGGTCGTCGCGACGCTGGACCGGCACGGCAAGTGGCAGGCACAGACGCCGCAGATGTTCCGCGTCGGCCCGCTGCTCGAGGCGCTGCAACGCGCGGGCGCCGCGGTCACCGACGAGGCGAGCGCGATCGAGGCGCAGGGCGGCCGCCCGCTGCTCGTGCCGGGCGCGCTCGAGAACTTCAAGATCACCTGGCCGGCCGATTTCGCGCTGGCCGAACGACTGCTGAGGACACGCTGATGGCATTGCGGCTCAAGCCCTGGTGGCGAATCGGCGAAGGCTGGGATACGCACGCGCTCGTGCCGGGCCGGCGGCTCGTGCTCGGTGGCGTCGAGATACCGCACACCCACGGCCTGATGGGCCATTCGGATGCCGACGCGCTGTGCCACGCGATCACCGACGCGCTGTTCGGCGCTGCCGCGATGGGCGACATCGGCTTCCACTTCCCCGACAGCGACCCGCAGTACAAGGGCGCCGATTCGCTCGCGTTGCTGGCCGAATGCGCACGCCGCGTGAAGGGCGCCGGCTGGCAGATCGGCAATGTCGACAGCACGATCGTCGCCGAGGCGCCGAAGATGGCACCGCACATCCTCGGCATGCGCCAGCGCATCTCGACGGCGCTGGTCGTGCCGATCGATCAGGTGAGCGTGAAGGCGAAGACCGCCGAAGGCATGGGGCCCGTGGGACGACGCGAATCGATCGAGACGCGCGCGGTCTGCATGCTGGTGAAGACCGCGCTCTAGGCCTGCTCCGGGCCCGATGCATCAAGGCTTGAGCGGCGGCACGCCGCCCTGCCAGTCGCTCCAGTGCGCGACGATGTGATCGACCATGCGAGAGCCGACCAGCTCGATGTTCTGCACCGTCTCGGCAAACCCGCCCGCGGTCTGGCCGGGCGCCGGATCGAGGTGCTGCAAGGTCGTCTCGTTCGGATTGCCCTGGTCGAAGTTGACCGCGCCGCGCAAGCTCATCACGCGGTCCGAGCCGTAGGTGCGCTTGATCACGAGCGTGACCGCGGCGGCTTCCATCTCGGTGATCACGTAGTCGTCCGCGCCGTAGAGCTTGGCGATGTACTGCGCCTGCGCCGACATGCCCGGGCCGTGGAAGAAGGTGTCGCCGGTCATGTGCGTGCCGGTGCCGACGAACGGGGCGCGGCGTGCCGCGGTATCCGGATAGCGCATCCGGTAGGCGCGCGCCGCGTCCGAATCCTTCAGCGGCGTGTCGGCGGTCAGCTTCATCGCCCAGCCGACCAGCGCCGGGTTGAGCTGGAACAGCCGCACCGCCTCGTAGCCCTTGCGCGGCATGAAGGTGGGCTCGCCCGGCTTGTTCTCTTCGGGCGCCCAGCGGTGGCCGAGGTCGTAGTCGACCAGCCAGGTCGCCCAGTTCACCTCGCCGATCGTGCCGCGCGACGGCGGCGTGCCGGCCACGCCGGAGATCACGAAATAGGTCTGCGACAGGTCGAAGCGCGGATCGAGCAGGATCGCCTGCATCGATGCCGACGAGCTCACCTTGCCCATGCCCAGCACCGCGCCGCACACGCCGTCGGCGTTGCAGTAGACCGGATTGAGCGCGCCGCGCACCGGAATCTCGCGCGCGCCGGTGAGCCAGTAGCGCTCGTACCAGTGCTGGAACTCGCCGGCGCGGTCGCCGGTGTTCTTGCCGATCTCGAACATCGCCGCGATGAAGACCTTGACCTTGATCGGCGCCGCGTCCTCCGCGTGTGCGACGGCCGGGAACAGCCCGAACGCCAGGGCTGCCAGCAGCGCTTGCCAACGCGCGCGTCGGAAGAGTGATCGCATCGGATGCCTTTCGAGAGGGTTGCCGTGCGAAGCATAGAGCCTCGCGGCGCGCCTGCCGTCGCGGGCGATCAGGGTGCGCGCTTCAACCGAACATGCGCGACGAATCCGCCGTCCGCGGCGTTCTCGATCTCGAGGCTGCCGCCCATGCGCTGCAAGGTCTTGTCGACGATCGCGAGGCCGAGGCCCGCGCCGGTCGCGGCGGTGCGTGCGGTGTCGCCGCGGAAGAACGGCGTCGTGAGCTGGCTGAGCTTCTTCGGGTCGGCGCCCGGGCCGAAGTCGCGCACCGACAGGATCACCGACGGGCCCGCGCGCGCATAGGTGACGAGCACGCGGGCGATGCCGGTATCGGCCGAGCGGCCGTAGCGGCGCGCGTTCTCGAACAGGTTCTGCAGCACGCGGCCGAGCTCGACGTCGTCGGCGATCACCTTGGTGTCGATCGCGACGCGCGATGTGATGCGGATCTGGCTGGTGTCGCGGAACGCCGCCATCTCGCGATCGACGACGCTCGACAAGTGCACCGCCATCAGCTTGGACTCGCCCGGCCGCGCATAGTCCATGAACTTGTCGATGATCGCGTCGAGCTGCTCGATGTCGGCCGCCATGTTGCGCTTGGCCTCTTCGTCCTGCACGCTCATCTCGGCCTCCAGCCGCAGGCGCGCGAGCGGCGTGCGCAGGTCGTGCGAGATGCCGGCGAGCATCACCGCGCGGTCGTGCTCGACGCGCGCGAGGTCGCGCGCCATCCGGTTGAAGCCCATGTTGACCTGGCGGATCTCGCTGGTCATGGTGTTCTCGTCGAGGCGCGAGTCGTACTCGCCTTCGCGGATCCGGCTGGCGGCGAACGACAGCTCCTTGAGCGGCTGGTTGATGAAGCGCGCGATCACCGCCGAGCCGAGCACCGACGCGATCAGCGCGATGCCGACCCACAAGGTCAGCGTGCTCCACGACATCGTGCTGACGCGGGTCGAATCGGCCTGCAGCCAGTACGGGTCGTTGTCGATCAGGAAGCCGACCCACAGGCCCGGCGCCTTGTTGACCGAGCTCGCGACCATCGTGCCCGGGCCGAGCTGCGAGCGCAGCTCCTGGCCGATCGCGCCGGTGAAGCGGTCGACCTCGTACGGCTCCCATTTGTCGGCCGGCTCGTGCGGCAGGAGGCGCACCGACTCCTGGTTCGACATGCTCTTGATCAGCGCGACGCGGTTGATGCCGTCGCTCGCGCGGAGCGCCACGCGCGCGAGGTTCACCAGGCTGGCGATCTGCTGCGCCGCTTGCACCGCGCGCGGCTCGAACTCGAGCGCACGTATCGTCTGTACCCAGAACACCACGCCGCCGACGAGCAGCAACGTCAGCAGGACGAAGGTGCGCCAGAACAGGCTGAGAGCGACGTTGGGTGCGGCCATGCGAGGACAGTCGGCGGGCCGGCATCCATGCGCGGCCCGGCGGGCAATCTAGCAGAGCCGCGGGGCTCGAAGGTCTCGAAGTGCAGGGATTGCGCCGGTCAGATCACGACGCGCCGTCGGGTACGAACACGTAGCCCACGCCCCACACGGTCTGGATGTAGCGCGGCTGGGCCGGATCGGGCTCGAGCATCTTGCGCAGGCGCGAGATCTGCACGTCGAGGCTGCGGTCGAACGGCTCGAACTCGCGGCCGCGCGCCAGCTGTGCGAGCTTGTCGCGCGACAGCGGCTGGCGCGGATGGCGCACCAGCGCCTTCAGCATCGAGAACTCGCCGGTCGTCAGCGCGATCTGCTCGCCGTCCTTCGACAGGCGGCGCAGCGCGAGGTCGAACTCGAACGGGCCGAAGCTCACGGTCTGCGCATCGAGCGACGGCGCGCCCGGCGCTTCCATCGCGGGCCGGCGCCGCAGCACGGCATGGATGCGCGCGAGCAGCTCGCGCGGGTTGAACGGCTTGGGCAGGTAGTCGTCGGCGCCGACCTCGAGGCCGACGATGCGGTCGACGTCCTCGACCTTGGCGGTCAGCATGATGATCGGCGTGATGTCGTTGGCCGCGCGCAGGCGCCGGCAGATTGACAGGCCGTCCTCGCCCGGCAGCATCAGGTCGAGCACGATCAGGTTGACGGTCTCGCGCGTCAGCATGCGGTTCAGCGCCTTCGCATCCTCGGCCAGCAAGACCTCGAAGCCCTCCTGCGTCAGATAGCGCCGCAAGAGGTCGCGTATGCGCGCGTCGTCGTCGACCACGACGATGCGATCGGGGCGTTGGGCGGGTGCGGTGTTCATTGGTCGATACTCCGAAACTTGTAACAGAGCCGATTCTGAAGAGGTTTTGAAGCCGGATTTCCGGGTCTTGACCACTTGTTACAAAGCAGCGCCGACCCGGCGCGAACGATGTCGTCCGACTGACGTCTTCATGCGTCTATCTCCTACACCGCTTGACGACGAAAAGGATTAGCTCCATGCAGATCATGCGTTTCGCGCCGTGGGCGCTGGCCGTCGCGGCCGTTTTTCCGGCCGGGCCGGCGCGGGCCGACACGCCGCCGCCGTCGGGGGTCGTGAACCTCGGAGCCAGCGCCAGCGCCGACGTCACCAAGGACCAGCTCACGGTGACCTTCAGCACGACGAAGGAGAGCACCGATGCCGCGGTGGTCCAGTCGCAGCTCAAGCAGGCGATCGACGCGGCGCTCGCCGAAGCGAAGAAGGTGGCCCGACCCGGCCAGCTCGAAGTGCAGACCGGCAACTTCTCGCTCTATCCGCGCTACGCGCCCAAGGGCGGCACCATCAACGGCTGGCAAGGCACCGCAGAGCTGACCGTCGAAGGACGCGACATGCCGGCGATCGGTCAGCTCACCGGGCGCATCACCACCTTGACGATCGCGCGCGTGGGCACCGGCCTGTCCCGCGAGTTGCGCGAGAAGACCGAGGCGGATGCGTCGACCGAGGCGATCGCGCGCTTTCGCGCGAAGGCGGCCGACTATGCGAAGGCATTCGGCTACACCGGCTACACGGTGCGCGAGGTGAGCGTCAATGCCAACGAGCCGCCGCCGGGCATCGTGCGTCCGATGATGATGGCCAAGGCAGCGGCCGCGCCGACCAGCGACGACGCGCTGCCGGTCGAGGCCGGCAAGAGCACCGTGACGGTGACGGTGAGCGGCACCATCCAGCTGACGCGCTGACGCGCTGAAGCGGCCGCGCCGGCTGCGGCGTCGTCGCGGCCGCTATGCCGGCGCGCGCGTCGGTGCCAGCAGGGCCAGCTGACGCGCCTGCGCGACGGGGCGGCCTTCGGCGTCCCAGACCTCGAAGTCTTCTTCGTGCAGGCCGTCGATCACGTAGCGCGTGGTCACGCGGCAAGCGAGCCAGCCGGGCGCGGGGCGTGCGCGCACGTGGACCGTCAGCTCGATGGTCGACGAGCCGGGCTCGCCGATCTCGAGCACCGCCGGCGGCGCGGCATCGACGAGCGCCGGCAACGCGATCGTGTCCGGCGCGCGGCCGTCGCGAAAGCGCATCCAGAACGCGGCGCTCGGATCGCCGCTCGGCGCGCCGCGCACCCAGCCGGGCAGCGCGGGGGCGCGGTACTCCATGCGGTCGACGAGCGTCACGCCCGGTATGCGACGCGCGCCGGTCAGGTCGACGCAGGCGTCGGGCGACGGCAACGGCGGCGGCTTGCCGAACACGGCAGACCGGCCCTGCATGCGCGCCAGGTCGCCGAAGGTCGCCGTCAAGCGCACGACCTCGTCGCCGTCGCGCAGCAGGCGTGCGGTGCCGGTCGCGGTGCGGCCACCGACGCGCGCGACCTCGGTTCGGACTTCCGCCGGCCCCGGCGTCGTGCGGCGCAGGTAGAACGCCGACACCACGAGCGGATCGACGAAGCCGTGCGACCGCATGTCGTGCGCCAGCCCACGCAGCGCCAGCGCCAGGCTGTAGCCGCCGTTCGGGCTGCCGCCGAGCGCATTCCAGCGCGGGCTGATCGTCACCGGATGGACGCCGTCGCGGCCCGGCGGAAATTCGGTGTCGCGGTCGAATTCGCTGATGTCGGATGTACGGGCGTTCGTCAAGCCGGCTCCCTGCGCACGGACCGATGGGTCGCTGTCGGCAAGTATCGGCGACGCCGGTCACGCAGCGATGACCCGCAAGGTCATGCGCGCGCCGCGGGCGGCGGCGCGAGCATTCGCTTAGGATGACCCGACAAGCTGTCGCGTCCGAGCCCGCCGCCACCATGACCGAACCCCGCCTGCACCACGTCCAGTGCCTGTCCGCGCTCGGCCTGCATCGCATGGCGTATTGGGAATGGGGCGATGCGGCGAATCCGCGCGTGCTGGTGTGCGTGCATGGCCTGGCACGTCAGGGCCGCGACTTCGATGTGCTGGCGCAGGCGCTGCAGCAGCACTACCGCGTGGTCTGCCCCGACGTGGTCGGCCGTGGCCGCTCCGACTGGCTCGCCGATGCCGCCGGCTACCAGATCCCGGCCTATGTCGCCGACATGGTGACGCTGCTCGGGCGACTGAACGCGCAGACCTTGCATTGGGTCGGTACGTCGATGGGCGGGCTGATCGGCCTGACCTTGGCGGCGCTGCCGCAGTCGCCGATCGAGAAGCTGGTGCTCAACGACGTCGGCCCGACGATCGAGGCGGAGGCGCTCCGGCGCATCGGTACCTACCTGGGCGCGCCGTTGCGCTGGGCGAGCGTCGACGAGGCGATGGCCTATCTGCACGAGATCTCGCTGACGTTCGGCCCGCATACGCCGGCGCAATGGCGCGCATTGTCCGAGCCGATGATCGTGGCGGCCGGCGGTTCGAATGGCCAAGGAGATGGCGAAGGCGAGGGCGGCTTCCGCTTGCACTACGACCCGGCGATCGCGGTCCCGTTTCGGGCCATCACGCCCGAGCTCGCCGCGCTCGGCGAAGCGGCGCTGTGGCGCAGCTACGATGCGCTGCGCTGCCCGACGCTCGTGCTGCGCGGCGCCGATTCCGATCTGCTGACGCGCACGACGGCCGATGCGATGACGCGGCGCGGGCCCAAGGCCGAGCTGCACGAGTTCGCCGGCGTCGGCCATGCGCCGATGCTGGTGCAGCCGGATCAGGTCGAGGCGGTGCGCCGGTTCCTGCTGTCGCCATGAAGACCGGCCTGCTCGAGCCGCGCGAGCATGTTGTCGGCGACGATGCCGCGACGATCGTTCATCTGGTCGACGAGCGGGCCGAGCCGGCAACCGCGGATGGCGCAGCCGCGCCGGCCGGCGATCCGATCTCGCGTGCCCGTGCGTTCGCCGAGCCGCTGCTCGCCGACCGGCTGTTGTCGACCGGCGAAGGCGCGCTCGCGCACGCCGATGCGGTAGCGGCCATCCTGCTCGGTATCGGCGCGCCGCCATCGATGCGCGCGGCCGCCTACCTCGTCTATGCCGGCGACTTCCTGAGCCGGCCCGAAGAAGTCGTCGCGAAGGCCTTCGGCGCGTCGTACGCCAGCCTCGTCGTCAACACGCGCAAGATCATGCAGCTGCAGCGCGCCGCGCGCGAGGCGCAGATCGGCGCGGCGCAGCGCGCCCAGCAGACCGAGCGGGTGCGCAAGATGCTGCTGGCGTTCTCGCGCGACCTGCGCGTCGTGCTGTTGCGCCTGGCGTCGCGGTTGCAGACCTTGCGCTGGTTCGCGGCGAGCCGAAGGCCCTGTCCGCCGGAGGTCGCGGACGAATCGCTGCACGTCTTCGCGCCGCTCGCCAACCGGCTCGGCATCTGGCAGATCAAGTGGGAGCTCGAGGATCTCGCGTTCCGCTTCCTCGAGCCCGAGCGCTACCACGAGGTCGCACGGTTGCTGCACGAGAAGCGCGCCGAGCGCGAGCGGCGCGTCGAGGTGTTCCGCATCGCGCTCGCGGCCGATCTTGCGGCGCACGGCCTGCGCGCCGAGGTGCAGGGCCGGCCGAAGCACCTGTACAGCATCTGGAAGAAGATGCGCGGCAAGGCGCTGGACTTCGCGCGCGTGTTCGACGTGCGCGCCATGCGCGTGATCGTCGCCGACGTGGCGACCTGCTATGCGGTGCTGGCGCGCGTGCACGAGCGCTACCGGCCCGTGCCGGACGAGTTCGACGACTACATCGCCAAGCCCAAGGCCAATGGCTACCAGTCGTTGCATACGGTGGTGCTCGACGACGATGGCCGCGCGGTCGAGGTGCAGATCCGGACCCGCGAGATGCACGACCATGCCGAGCACGGCGTCGCCGCGCACTGGGCCTACAAGGAGGCCGGCGCGAAGGGCTATGCCGGCGTCAGCGCGAGCGGCGATTTCGATGCGCAGGTCGCCGAAGCGCGCAAGGCGGTGCTGCGCCAGCTGCTGGCCTGGGAGCGCGACTTCGCGCGGCAGGGCGCCGACGACGGCACGCTCGCGCAAGGCGTGTTCGACGATCGCATCTACGTCTTCACGCCGCAGGCGGCGGTCGTCGAGTTGCCGGCCGGCGCGACGCCGATCGACTTCGCCTACAGCCTGCACACCGACCTCGGCCACCGCTGCCGCGGCGCCAAGGTCGACGGGCAGATGGTGCCGCTGAACACCAGGCTGGCGAGCGGCCAGACCGTCGAGATCACGGCCGTCAAGGACGGCGGGCCATCGCTCGACTGGCTCAATCCCGAGCTGGGCTATCTGCGCAGTGCGCGCTCCAAGGCCAAGGTGCGCGCCTGGTACAACGCGCAGGCCCAGGCGACGACGATCGCGCGCGGCCGCGAAGCGGTCGAGAAGCTCCTGCAGCGCGAAGGCCGGACTGCCTTCAAGCTGGACGACCTCGCGGCGCAGCTCGGCTTCCGCAGCGCCGATGCGCTGTTCGAAGTGGTCGGCAAGGACGAGTTCTCGCTGCGCAACATCGAGACGGTGCTGCGCCCGCCCGAGCCGCCGCGCACCGACGACGAGCCGATCAAGCTGCGCAGTGCGAGCCCCGACGCCGAGCGGCCGAAGGGCGGCGTGCTCGTCGTCGGCGTCGAATCGCTGATGACGAACCTGGCGCGCTGCTGCCGGCCTGCGCCGCCGGATGCGATCACCGGCTATGTGACGCGCGGCAAGGGCGTCGCCGTGCACCGCAGCGGTTGCAGCAACCTGCGCCAGATGGCAGCGCGCGCGCCCGAGCGCGTGATCCCTGTCGCCTGGGGCAAGGCGCGCGATGGCGGCAGCGTCTATCCGATCGACGTGCTCGTCGAAGCCACCGACCGCCAGGGCCTGCTGCGCGACATCTCCGAGGTATTCGCGAAGGAGAAGATGAACGTCACCGGCGTCAACAGCCAGTCGACGCGCGATGCGGGCGGCGGCACGGCGCGCATGATGTTCACCGTCGAAGCGAGCGATGCGGCGGGCCTGGATCGGGTGCTCGGCGTCGTGCGGCGCGTGCCGGGCGTGCGGTCTGCACGCCGGAAGTAGCAGGGGCAGCGGATGACGTGCCGCCGACTGCTGCTAGAATGCATGGCTTCGCAGGCGCGTAGCTCAGCTGGTTAGAGCACCACCTTGACATGGTGGGGGTCGTTGGTTCGAGTCCAATCGCGCCTACCAACAAAAACCCAGACAGATCAACAAGTTATCCGAACAGCTCCGCTTTGCTGTTCGTGCATATTCGGGTCCGTTTGCGGCGCTCACTGTCCCAACAGTGTCCCAAGCTCGAGCCACCGGCTCGGGCTTTTCCGTTCTTAAGGCGCTTCGTAGCGGCGTGCCCGCCGGATTGCCGCCGACGATGCACCTAGGCTTTGCCGCGTTGGTCATGCCCGCAGCTTCTTCCGCAAGGACCGCATGGCGTATGGCAGCGCACCGTAGCCTGCGGCGCAGCCGCGTCAATGACGATTTTCGGCTCCCCCTGAAGGTTGCCCCCGAAAAGCTATGACTCGGCCGCTGAAGTGCGCAGGCTGAAGGTGCTTCCTGCCCCGCTCATGGGGCCATCATCGAAGGAGAACCATCATGTCCAAGCCAACCCATCGTGCCTATATCGTTGAAAGCACCCCGGAGGGCAGCGAGCGCAAGAGCCGCTGGACCGAAGTCGGAGCCGTGTGGCCACACAGAAGCGGTCACGGTTTCGATCTCGTCCTGCCCGCGGGCCTCGCCGTCAGTGGGCGCATCGTCTGCGTCGCACCAAAGGATGCTTCAGAGCCGGGTTGACCCGCAGACAACGCCCGGCGCTGGCAATGGCGACCGCCGGGCGGTAAGTCTGAAACGCGCTGGGCTCTACGAGCCTGCCCGTTCGGGCAAATCGAAACAGCGGAAAGTCTGAGTGGGGCGCCGATACCTCACAGTAACGGCGGCATCGGTGCCATGCTTGACGGTTCCATATCAAGGCCCGGCAGCGTGGGCTGATCCTTGCGCAGCTTGTAGCCCTTGACGAATGCCAGCCGGTCTCCATTGAACATGAATCGTATGTTCACGAAGAACAGACCCGGGTTTGGGCTTCGGAAGAGAAATTCCTTCTCCAGGAGTTCACGCAGCCCTCGGCGGTACGTGACCGGATGCAGGCTCGAGCTGTACGAATCAAGCGGGACGGTGTCCTGTCCCGGCCGCTCCCGCACCTGCGTGTAGACCGCCTCAAAGACGGCAAGACCCGCCTTCGACAGACCCGCTGCCTGTTTGAGGCCAGCCAGATAGAGCTTCACAAAGCGCTCCTTGTCAACTTCCTCCCACTCATAGGCAATCGCACCGCCGTGGCCGAGAATCTCCCCGCTGCCGCTGTCAACCACCAGGCCACGCATGTCAGTGCCAATCTGCGCCCGCTTGCTCCGCTTTATTTCGGTATCTGCTGGGATGCTTGGATTGCTCTGATACACCGGCACCCCATACCGTTCGTCAACCGCTTGATTGGATTTTAGTTCGAATTTGTTCATTTTTAAGTCCTGTTTTTGAGCAAAGATAGACAACACATTGTCCGTATTTGTTCAGTTTGGCAAGCTATTTTTGAACAAACAAAATCCATTATTGCGCGAATTCGTTCTAAAATTGAACGTACCAGCCTATGTAAATCAAGCGGTTAATCGATCCTCTCTTCTTATATATAAAAAGCACGATGAATCAAAGGCAAGTTATCCACGCTTCGCCGAAGCGCGATTCCAATGCGCTGGCGAAGGCGAGGGGTGGATAACTTGCGCCACTGAAAAGACCTCTCGTATGAACAGCTTTGGAAGCTCAAGCCCTTCCGAGGTCTTTCGCTTCCCGAGGAAGGGGACACCCCTTCCTCACCATCCCCGAGAGTGGCTTGCGGTGAGAACAATGCAGAGTACTACCACCTGAATTCTTGGTGAGCATGTAGGCTCACCAGGACTTCATAGCGCGACTCGCACCAGCTGTGGCGAGGGAAAATTCCGCACGTCCGCTTCTGCCGGTGTATCCAACTATCCGCTTGCAATTGCCATCGGCGGTTGTATGTATTTCCGACGCACAACCACAGGGAGGAAATCTATGGCCACTCGTTCTCATACCGCTCGCCTTGCCGACGAAGGCCAACGTCGCCAAGCACCTCCGGCCACAGATGATGCTCCGGGTCCATTTCCATCCGCCGTGCCGTCGGACGGCGCTGACGAACAAGGCGTGCGTCGCAATGCGCCACCGGCCGCGCGCATCACCTTTGGCGGCGTGCAGGCCAGCATCTGGGCCAACCACACCGACAAGGGCGACTTCCACACCGTCACCTTCGAACGCCGCTACAAGGTCGGCGACGAATGGAAGACCTCGAACAGCTACGGCCCGGCCGACCTGCTCGCGTTGCACAAGGTCGCCGATCTCGCTGTCAACAAGATCATCGAGCTTTCACAGGGCCGTGGCCGCGCGGCATAAGCAGCGCGCGTCCCAGGCCCTCCCTTGGCCGCCGGACTCCCTGTTCCGGCGGCCTTTTCGTTGGCGCCGGGCATGCCCGAACGAAAGCGCCAAGCCCTACCTCTGGCTTTCGATGAGAGCCGCCGGCCCCAGCCCTCGCTGCTGAGCCGCCCCAACCATCGGACGCGCCCCCGCATGGGCGACTGCCGCCGCAGGCAGTGCGCCGACAATATCGCGCATGCACAGCCACCTGTACCGCTTCAGGCCGGTCCAAACGCTCCTGGGCAAGCGCGAGGAACTCCGAAGGCAGGAGATCTACTTCGCCAGTCCACACCAACTGAATGACCCAATGGAAGGCTTCAGCGATGTCTTCTGGCAAGGCGACGCGATCGTGTGGAGCAACCTGCTACGACACTACCTCGTCTGCTTGGAGCGCGCATTTTCCCTGCTGATGATTCTCGGTCACGAGCACCCGACGACCTGGGATCAGATTCCGGTAGTAGACCCAGGCGAGCATCGCGCAGCGACGCCGCAACACGCGGCAATTCACACGGCGATATTCACGCGCTTTTTTGCCGATGCGGATGCGCAAGCGCTCGTCGCCGCGCTCGCTGCCCGAGACGGCCCGATCCGCCGGCATGAACTCTCACTGCACCTTACGTGCGCGCACCCGTTCGCCCTGCTCGCGATACGTGAGGCTCACCGGGAGAGCAAGGACGCAGGGCTTCCCACGCCCGATGTGGCCGAGGTTCTGGCTGCCAAGGCGCAACTGCGCCACTCGGCCGCCTTGATCGCGCAGCTGAAGGCGCTCAAATCCGCCGAGCCCATCGACGAGGACGCCATTGACACGCTGTTCGGCTTCCAGCGACTCATGCACGAGCAGATGGCGCTCGCCAACGTCCACAACCAGGTGATCGACCCCAAGAAGACTGCTCTCAATTTCGTACTTCAGGGCTTTGCCGAGGGATATGTCGATCAGGTTGAGCGCAACCTCTACCCCGACTGGTACGCAGCATGTTTCATGGAGGATTGCAGCAATTCGTCGATCTGGGGAACCTACGGCGAGGATCACAAAGGCGTATGCCTACGCTTCAGGACGACCGTGCATGATGGCTGCCACTCCCTCACGCTCAATCGGATCCACGGCGCCAACGCGGATGGCCCCACTCGCCGCGAGGTGTCAACCCCATTCGACAAGGTCGTCTACACCTCTGAGCATGCCTCGATCGACTTCTTCGCCTCCCTGGGCCGTCTACCGCATCCCGTGCTCAACAAATACTGGTACAGCGGTGCAAATGGTGAGCGAAGCAGCAGCGCCGCCGCCATGCGCGCTTCTACCGATGACTGGCGACAAGCCTATTGGCGCAACTTCACTTTCCGCACGACGCGGAAGCTCAAGGAATGGAGATTCGAAGCGGAGCACCGGCTTGTGATCCACAGCCAGCTCAACGACCTGTCCGCGCCGGAGGCGCGCAATGCGACCTATCGGTTTGAGGACCTCGATGGCGTCATTTTCGGCATCCGCACGCCGCGGGATGTCAAACTGGACATCTTCCGCGTCATCGAGGACAAGTGCCGGGCAGTCGGGCGCACAGACTTCAAGTTCTTCCAGGCCTACTATTCGCGCAGCAAAGGGGCGATAGAGCACCACGAGCTTGGCCTGCTGAAATTTCGGCCGCCTGACGAAGGTGAAACAGCTGTTGGACCACCCGCCCTTGCTGGGTAACATGACGGCTTGAGACCGAGCCGATTGGTTCTTTTCCACCCTACATCACCACCGAGCTACTCGAGATGATTCAGTGGGATACTGTTCTTGTTGCGATAGGCGGGACAGCGGCTGTTGCAGCCGGTTCGGCCTTCTTCGCGAAGGGCATTTTTGACAGAGTTCTCGATAGCAGGCTCAAGCGAATCGAGGACCAGATAAAGCAATCTCAGGCTGAACGGATTAGACGGGAGGCGAAGATCTTCGACCAGACACTTGAGCCCCTAAGAACCATCGTTTCTCTTGGATATCGGGCACGGAATGCGGCACGGGACCTAGCGGAGAATCCAGAGATCTCCGATGATAAGAGGCTCATTGGGCAGCTGCGAGTCTTCCATGATTCATACGTTGAAACTCTGTTTGAGATCCGCGCGCTAATCCCGCAAGAAGTCTTTCGAGATATTCATCAATTGAGGCATAAGCTAAGCCACTTCCTCAATGCTGTCGAGGAAGGCAGGGAGACTCTTCGTGCAACACGAAAAGAGCAATTCACGCCGGCGCGTCGGAATGAGATTCTCGAGGCTAGCCGGGAGCATATCGTTTATACCTATGAAGCACTCGATACTGGCTATTCCGCGATGCTCGACGTGGTGCAATCTCACTTGCGACCCCCTTCGGATATTTAGAGCTTGCGCCTGACTGACCGGATGCGCGTGATCATGCGCGAACGCCATATCGCGCGTTGATCCACGGCGCGCCGAAATAGCTCAGCGCTACCGCTGGCTTTCGATGGCGGCTGCCAGCCTCGCTCGCGCGAGCTGTTCGGCCTTCGTCGGCCGGCCGCGGCGCCTGCCGGTGGGCCCGACGGGAACCGCCTGACCCATCCAGGTAAGAACGTCCTCCTCGTACCAGGCCAGGCGGCGCGAATTCGGCAGCTTGAACGGCCTCGGGATGAGGTGCTGATACTTGGCGTTCGTCGCGCAGGTGCGGATCGTGTTCGCCGTCTTGCCGATGAGCGGCGACAGTTCCTCGATGAAGAGGATGCGCCGAAGATGCGATTGCTCCTTGGTCATGATGTGCCTCCGTATGCCGACGCCTTCGGCCAAGACTAGTCACGAGGCCGGCGCCGAGGCCGCTTTCGGCGTCATCAGCTCGATCCGCTCGACGACGGTCGCGCCGGCGGCGACGCGATCGGTGGGCCGCACTTCGGCGATCGACTCACAGGTGCCGAACACCATGGCCTCGATGAGCGGCGAGAGGTTCTTGCCGCGAATCCTGACGAGCCGGCCCGGAAACTCGAGCAAGAACTCGCTGTCGTCCTCGACATCCCAGACGATGTCGATGAGCGAGCTGTGCAGCCGGGCGAAGGCGAGGCCCGAGCGCGGGCGCATCTGGACGCGCGTCGCCCGGCTGCCGAATCCCGCCACCGTGAAGGCACGGTAGGTCGGGCTCTCGGCTTCGAGAGGCGCGGTTCGCCCCGGCGGGCGAAACAGCGCCAGTAAGTCCGTCTTTGCGCGGTCCATATCTTCGAGCCTCCTGGCTTGCCTGCGGGCCTAGTACACGTCGAGGTCCCAGTCCGCCTGGGGCGATGGCGGTTCAGCGGCCGGCTGCGGCGGCGTTTGGGTATCACTCGGAGCGGTGGGCTCCCAGTCGTCCAGCGTCGGCTTGATGCCGTCCGGCGGCGTCACCGGGGAGTGGGAAAGCAGCACTTCCTGGTACGAATCGCCGATGTCTGCGACCGCGTCGCGCGCGACATCACCGACGCCCTGCCCAATCCGTGCCGCGTAGTCGTTCACCTTGCTCATGATTCAGCTCCTATGAAGTTACGCTCTCACCCACGACGGCGGCGCTTGCCGCCGACTTCCGCGATTTCGGAATCGGCCGTGCTGCGGCCTTTCCCGAACCACCCTGAACTCGTGCGCTTGCCGCCGCGCCGCTCTTCGTGCAGCTCGATCGAATCGACGTATCCGGCGGCCCGGATCTTGTCGTCCACGGGCGCGCGCCTCTGAGCGAGCAGGTTCCGGCGCTCCCAGTTGGCAAGCAGGAAGTACGATGCCGCCGTGACCATGAACCAGAGGCCGAGGTCCGCCGAGACAGCGCGGGCGATCGCCGATCCCAGCCATACGAGCAGCGCCGGCATCACAAGCTGCTCGGACAGCGACACCGGCAACGGCACCAGCCTGCTCACGAGCGAGTAGCCGGCCTCCTGCGTATGGATCTCTTCGCCGCGGTGCTGGCCGATCGCACGCACCGCGAACCTCAGACACGAGACGAGGAAAACGACGCCGGCATAGAGCAGGGTGTATTCACGACCTTCGTTGGACGGCTCGACGCCCGCAGTGGCCGCGAGAAAGAACCAGACGAGGACCGGGAACACGATCGCCGCAAGCCCGGGACGGACGACGCGCAGCGGGTTGGCGATTTCATAGCCGAGCGGGAAGCGAACGAGTGGCAGCAACATGCGCGCGGGCGCCGTCAGGAACTTCGGCGGTGGCTTGATGCCGCCATGCTCGTACGAGTGCAGGTTCAAAGGAAGGCGGCGCATCGTTACCTCTGGCGGAACGTGACGGTCCGGTAGGGCGCCGGGCCTTGATCGGAGGGGAACTGCTTGCCGCCTGCGAACAGGACGGCATCGACGAGAAGATCGTTTTCCACACCGCCTCGCCGCAGGCGCTGAAAGGCCGCGGGTTCGAGATAGAAGCGCTTCTGCTCCGTCGTCGATATGCCGGCGTGCGAACTGGCCGGGCCATCTACGCTCTCGCTGCCGCCGCGGCCCATATTGACGTTCGCGATGTTCACGTAGCGCTCGCCAATCAGCTCGGAGGCCCAGCTGTTGGTTTCCCCGGTGTTCTGGCAGAACCATTTCGACATCAGGTTGGCAAGCAGCGCCTCCGCCTTGTCCTCGCTGCCAAGCGCGTCGCGGATGCTTGAGATCTGCTGCGTAAGCAGGCAGGTGACGCCGCCGGAGCTGCGCGCCACGGCCTGGTACTCGGCATCCGAAGCGGAGAGGAAGTTCTGCGCCTCATCGGCGAACCAGAAGACAGGGCGCAGGCTGCCCAGCGGTCCGGTTCTACGCATCACAGCAAGCTGGAACGCGCGCTTCCACGCGAGCGCCGCGAGCTTGCCGACGAGCCCGTATTCCTGCACCGGCAGGTCGATGAGCAGGATCTTGCCGGCGAAGCAGGCCTCAGGCGTTACCGTCGTTGCCTCGCAGAAGAGCGGGCGCAGTGGTCGCGTCAAGAAGGGCTGGGTCAGCGAGGAGAACATGATCTCCACGACGCCCCGAGTCCGCGACGACAGGGAAGGGTAGTCGCGCAGATGGAACCGGCGGCACTCGCGGAAGTCGGCGCGAGCCGCCGGATCGCCCTTGGTCAGGTGGCTCGCTTCGGCGAGCGCCTGCCAGCAGGCACTTCGCCGCCGCCACGTGTCGCTCTCGACCTGCTGCAGCGTCTCCGGTGCGGAACTCGACAGCTCGCGCATCGCGGACAGCGAGACCGACAGCCGCGCCAGCTGGCACAGCATGACCAGGTTGGTGAGCTTGTTGCGGTGAGCGCCGGCGAAGAAGGCGTTCTCTCCGCCGCTGTCGGAGCCGCCCTGGTCGACGGCGCTGGCGATCTCTTCGAGCAAGGCGACGGTCGCGATGGGCCCGCGATCGCCATCCGTTCCCCACGACGAAATCCAGTCGAGGATATTGAAGCCGTACTTCGTGCCGGGAGCGATCCGGACGATATCGTCAGTGCGCCCCGCTTCACGGCAGGCAGCAATCCACTCGGCGCAATCACTCGCCTTGGCCATGAGGACGAGCCCTCCGCAGCCGCCAGGTACGTCCTGCGTATCGGCGAGCAGCGCGTTGCGTATCAGCCAGCCGGGGCCGGAGGTTTTGCCGCTGCCTGTCGCACCGAAGACGATGATGTGTCGAAACCAGTCGTCCAGCGTCTGGATAACCGTCCCCTTGACTTTGAACATGGGTGCCGACAGCTTGAATTTCAGTGACACGGCAAGCTCCGATATTCGCTACCCTTACAAAACCGGCTGCGAGAAACTCGAAGGCTGGTTTTGTAAGGAGAGCCCAGTGAGGAGGAGAGCTTCGCCACTCTCCTCGGAAGGGCCGCACTCAAAAGACGGAGTCAACCTCTTCGGCCGTCTGCTTCGGTGCACGGATGCGTCGCAGCTGCCCGGCCGGCGCCGGTATCTCTTCCGGCACGATCTCCTGCCTTTGATTCACCGGCCGCTTTTTCCGTAAGGGCGAATCGAGCGCGATCGCGTCCTTGATGAAGCCACCCCATGAAAACAGCAGAAACAAGGGAGCGGCTATATCGTAGAGAACATCGACCACAGGGATGAACTCGGTGGGCACGGCTGCGACTGCAAGCCCCAGAGTTAAGGCGAGCTTTCTACTCAGCGCTACCAGCAGCTCGCGCAGCGGATTGTCGTTTGGCAAGAGGGATACTGATATGCCACTGACAAGCAGCATTCCGACGAGGACGATAAACGCCCATATCATGGAACTGAGAAAGTTAAGCATTCTTGTCCTCCTTGCCCAGCCCCGACTTGGCGAGCAGCCGCACCAGTACCTCATACATGGGATGCGTATGCGGCAGAAACCCCACCACCACCGCGCAGATAACCGCGCCAAAGACCGCGCAGAGCGCGGCCCAGATCCCAGACTTCAGCAGCAGCACAACTTCGACCATCGCGACCTCCTTTGATCGAGGCCACGACGGCCTCGACGCAAATCTTCGGTGCGGATGGGCGTTACGACGGCCAGCGGTCAGCAAGCCAACGACCGAGTGGATAGCCAGTTGCCAGCCATCGGCCAGTGGCCGGCCGGCCGCCATGGCCAATGGATCAGGCCGCCGCTGCCGCACCCTGCGAGCGGGCGCCCAACGGCCAGCCAACGGCCCTCTCGGCCGAGCTTCACCCCGACCAGGTCACTGCGATACGGTCACTCTTTGCCGAACCTAGACGCAGTTGCCGTTTGTTAGGTCCACATCCACAATGGTGTCGCACAGTTCACTTCCGGAGACCAGCGTGGGACCGATACCGAACTACCGTGGCGCCGAAGATGACGACACCCTCCGCGCTTGGATCGTTGCAACAAAACTCAAGCACCGTCTGGGTAACGAGCACCTCCTGCAGAAGGCAGCTGCCTGTCTGCCCCGAGAAGTGCTGCTCGGAAAGGAAACTCTTCGCGGATTTCTGAATGGCACGCTCCGCAATATAGAGGAGCATACTGAGCTCGGAAAAGGAACGCTATGGCAGTATTTGACGCTCCAGCATGCGGACCTATATGCACCCAGGGCTGCAGCGCCAAATCTAAGCGAGACCGGCGGAAATTCACCCATATCGGCGCAGCCGCTCAACAGTGCGCCATCGGATAAAAGCAATGCGAGCGAAGCTTCGCCGGTATCTGCGCCGCCTCCGGCGTCCAGCGGAAAGCGGACTCTTGCTTATGCGCTGGGAATTCCCGCGGCCATCGGTGTTCTGTACGAGCTGGTCAAGGCAGCGATAGATTCGGACGATGAAGATTTTTGATCCGTGCCGCCCGTTGCATAGTCGAACGCGAAGGAGTAAAAAGTGTTCAATTCGAATATCTCAGTCCATCCGAACCAAGAGCCGTTAACGATCAAAAATCTCCATAACACCGACGGGCGTCTATATACCATCTCCCTTCGCCCAAACACCGCACTCATCGACGATACTGGCCTGGTTCGCTTCTTTACCGTTGACTGGAAAAATCCGGACGAAACACATGGATATCTTCTCCATCCGTATCAAAGTACCGCCGAGAAGATCGCCGACGCCGTCATCAGTTTTGTCGAGGCCTACGGTCTCAATGTACTCAGGGTCGCCGCCGCTCGCCAGCTCATAAAAGTAGTTCCTGGGGCACCAGGGGTAGTAATAAAAATTGGGACGTTCTTTGTCTTTAACGAGATTGGAAAACACGAGATCCAGAGCTTTCAGAGTAGCCACTTCAAGCTCGAGCATTTGGGTTATCACAATATACTGACTGATAAATTAGTTTGGGACACCACCATTAGGGTTAAGTAGGCGGTCGCAAATCTTGTTTGTCAGATGTGACGATACCGGGTAATATTTTCCTGTTAGGTCAAAATACAAATCGAGTGATGTATGGTCGAGTCGTTGACGCCGGACGCCGTTCGAGCGCAAGTCGGCGTCAAGAGCGGAGACGTGAGAACGAAGAAAGACCATCGCGTACTGGATGTTCTTTCCGTCGCGGTTCCGATGGCGGGTATCGCTGCGGCGTTTGCCATTGATGATGCGCTTCAAGCGAAAGGAGTCGGCCAGGTCCTGCGCGCAACGATCTATCTGGGTTGCTTCGGGGCTGCCGCATACGCGACCGCTGAGATCGATCGGAAGCGCGGCTCACTCGATCGAGCGGTTACGCCGGGCCGCTAGCACCTAGCACGCCTGGACCATCTCGCTCGATCCTGCCAGCGTTGGAGCCGCTGCGCGTGTCGCGAGGCCGCGAGCGTGTCCGCCTGACCTCGCGAGGGGGCTTCGCTGCCCGTGAGGGTGCGCAATTGAGCGTCGGTGCTTCAGGGCACGCCAGTGGCCCCGCAGGGCCGATGCTTATGGCCAAGGCGAAGGCGAGATCCGACCATGCGGATTCCCCAATACCACGCAGGCCCATTGTCCGAAGCCCAACGCCGGTACGCGCTTGGATGGAGAACTGAGCGGTGTGACTACGCGGCCTCAACTGAGGAGGCCGCAGCCAACGATTGCTTCGCTGCGCTCGTGTCCCCGGCTGCCGTGCCCAGCGGCATTCTCAGTCTGCTCTCGACGAAGCTCTGCCGCTGAGCCTTCTCTTCCTCCGAGAGCGCTTCCAGTCCGAACAGCGCGCGATCGTCGTCGCGCCAGAGCCAGACCTTGTCGAGCTCACGAAGCATTGCAGCGTTGAAATCCTCGACGCGCTCAGCCTTCTTGAGCGCCCACGACCCCACCAGGATTTTCTTCCGGGTGTCCATCGCTCGCGCAGCGTTCGACAATTTCGCACCGATCGCTTGTGCCCTTCGCCCCGCTTCGCGCTGCTTCGATTGCACGCGCTCCAATTCTCTCTTGAGTTTATCTAGATTCATTTGTAGTCGGCCCTGCGAAATCACCCCGCCCGAGTGACGCGATGGGCCGGCCAGCACGGTAGCCGCGCCGAGCGTGTGTTGGACGCGAAATCGCTCCAGGGCCCGCCTGATGGCCTGCGCGGGGCATACAGTACCCATTGCAACAGGGCCAAGAGAA
>JAFEEF010000065.1 GCA_018241265.1 Pseudomonadota bacterium
GAAGTCGATGTCGAAGTCGGGCATCGACACCCGCTCCGGGTTCAGGAAGCGCTCGAACAGCAGCTCGTAGCGCAGCGGGTCGAGGCCGGTGATCTCGAGCGCATAGGCGACCAGCGAGCCTGCCCCCGAGCCGCGCCCCGGCCCGACCGGGCAGCCGTTGTTCTTGGCCCAGCCGATGAAGTCGGCGACGATCAGGAAGTAGCCCGGGAAGCCCATCTTCAGGATCGTCTCGATCTCGAAGTCGAGCCGCTCGACATAGCGCGGCCGCTCGGCCTCGCGCTTCGCGGGATCGGGGTACAGATGCGCCAGCCGCATCTCGAGCCCGCGATGCGATTCGCGCCGGAAGTGCTCGGCCATCGGCACCGCTACGCCGCCTTCGACCGGCGTCGGGAAGTCCGGCAGTTGCGGCTTGCCGAGCACGAGCTCGAGGTTGCAGCGCTTGGCGATCTCGACGGTGTTGCGCAGCGCGCTCGGCAGGTCGGCGAACAGCGCTTCCATCTGCGCCTGCGTCTTGAAGTACTGCTCGCGGCCGAAGCGCTTGATGCGGCGAGGGTTCGCGAGCGTCTCGCCTTCGGCGATGCAGACCCGGGCTTCGTGCGCTTCGTAGTCGTCCGGCGCGACGAACTGCACCGGATGGGTCGCGACGACCGGCAGCGCGAGCGACGCGGCGAGCGATGCCGTCGCACGCACCAGCGCCTCCTGGCCCGGCAGGCCGGCGCGTTGCAGCTCGAGGTAGTAGCGGCGCGGGAACAACGCCGCGAGTCGCCGCGCCAGCGCCTCGGCGCGCGGCCGGTCCCCGGCCGCGAGCGCCTGGCCGACCGCGCCCTGCTCGGCGCCCGACAGCGCGATCAGGCCATCGCCGTGCGCCTCCAGCCATTCCCAGCGCACCCTCGCCTGGCCGCGCTGCTCGTTGCCGAGCCAGGCACGCGACAGCAGTTCGCAGAGGTTGAGGTAGCCGGTGCGGTTCTGCACCAGCAGCAAGAGACGGCTCGGCAGCTTGTCGGTGCCCGCAGGCTCGAGCCAGACGTCGGCGCCGATGATCGGCTTGATGCCGAGCTTGCGCGCTGCGCCGTAGAACTTGATCGCGCCGAAGAGATTGCCGAGATCGGTGATCGCCAGCGCGCCCTGGCCGTCGGCCGCGGCCGCCGCTACCACATCGCCGATCCGCAGCGTGCCGTCGACGACGGAGTACTCGGAGTGCGTGCGCAGATGAACGTAGGCCATGCCGGCATTTTAGGGAGCGGGCGGCCGCCATTCCGCGCCCGCGGCAGCTCCTAGAATCCGCGCGTGAAGGACATCCTCAACATCAGCGCCTACCGCTTCGTCGCGCTCGACGATCCGGACCAGTGGCGCGGCGCGATCCTGGCGCAGGCGAACGCCGCCGGCCTGCGCGGCACGGTGCTGCTGGCGCACGAAGGCATCAATCTCTTCCTGGCCGGGAATGCGCAGGCCGTGCGCGGCTTTCTCGGCTGGCTCGCCGCGCAAGCGCCGTTCGCCGGGATCGAGGCCAAGGAGAGCTGGTCGGCCGACGTGCCGTTCGGTCGACTCCTCGTCAAGGTCAAGCGCGAGATCATCCGCATGAACCAGCCGACGGTGCGGCCGGAGCAGGCGCGCGCGCCGGCGGTCGGTGCGCGCACGCTGGCGCGCTGGCTCGACCGCGGATCGGACGATACCGGCCGGCCCATCGTGATGCTGGATACGCGCAATGCGTTCGAAGTCGAGCACGGCCGCTTCCGCGACGGCGTGCACTGGGATCTGCAGCGCTTCTCGGACTTCCCGGCGGCGCTGGCCGAGCGCGCCGCCGAGCTGCAGGGCAAGACCGTCGTCAGCTACTGCACCGGCGGCATCCGCTGCGAGAAGGCCGCGCTCTGGATGGCCGAGCAGGGAATGGACCGTGTGTGGCAACTCGATGGCGGGATCCTGAAATACTTCGAAGATACCGGCGGCACACACTTCGACGGATCTTGTTTCGTGTTCGACGAGCGTACGGCGCTCGGTCCGACATTGGCGCCGGTCGAAACGATGTAAGGTGATCCGTGCGGTCGGCGACCATGCCTGTCGCAGTCCCGGCTTCGCGCTGCGAGGCCGCCACGTGGAGCCTCGTGATGATCCGAACCCGGCCGCATGCACGCGTCGCTCCGGCGACCTCGTTGGCGCTGCGCTATCGCCAGGTGCGCGATGCGAGCATCGCGCTCGTCGCGCCGCTCGGTGCCGAGGACTGCCAGGTCCAGTCGATGCCCGATGCGAGCCCGGCCAAGTGGCACCTCGCGCACACGACGTGGTTCTTCGAGACCTTCATCCTCGAGCGCCACGAAGCCGGCTTCCAGGCCTACGACCCGGCATTCCGCATCCTTTTCAACAGCTACTACCAGGGCGTGGGCGAGCGCCATCCACGGCCGCGCCGCGGCCTGCTGACGCATCCGACGCTCGACGTCGTCAAGCGCTACCGCGCGCAGGTCGACGAGCGCATGCAAGCGCTGCTCTCGACATCGCCCGCGGACGATCCGGCGCTCGTCGAACTGGTCGTGCTCGGCCTGCAGCACGAGCAGCAGCACCAGGAGCTGATCCTCACCGACATCAAGCATGCGCTCGCCCACAGCCCGGGCCATCCGCCGTATGCGCGGCGCTGGCCGATGACCGCCGTGCAGGATCAGCCGCTGACATGGTTCGGCCACGAAGGCGGCCTCGTCGAGCACGGCCACGAGCCGGCACGCGACGGCCGCTTCGCGTTCGACAACGAGACGCCGCGCCATCGCACCTTCCTCGCGCCATTCGAGCTCGCATCGCGGCCGGTGACGTACGGCGAATACCTGGCGTTCATCGACGACGCCGGCTACCGCCGCCCGGAGCTCTGGCTGTCGATGGGCTGGGACTGGGTGCAGGCGGACCAGCGCGAGGCGCCGCTCTATTGGCGGCGCGACGGCCGGGTCTGGCTCAACCACACCTTGCAGGGCGAAGTCGAGATCGACCCGCGCACGCCGATCACGCACCTGTCGTATTTCGAGGCCGACGCCTATGCGCGCTGGGCCGATGCGCGGTTGCCGACCGAGTTCGAATGGGAGCATGCCGCGCGTGCGCTCACCCAGCTGCCACGCGGCAACTTTGCCGACCGCGGTGCGTACCATCCGATGCCGCAGGCCGAGCCGACGTCGCGCGAGCCGGTGCAGATGTACGGCGACGTCTGGGAATGGACGCAGTCGAACTACAACCCGTATCCCGGCTACCGGCCGCTGCCCGGCGCGGTCGGCGAATACAACGGCAAGTTCATGTGCAACCAGTTCGTGCTGCGCGGCGGCTCGTGCGCGACGCCGGCCAGCCACATCCGCGCGAGCTACCGCAACTTCTTCCCGCCGGACGCGCAATGGCAGTTCAGCGGGCTGCGCCTCGCACGCGACCTGCGCTGATCAGACCAGCTTGCTCGTGATCGTCGTGTCGCCTTCGAGCAGGCGATGGATCGGGCACTTGCCGGCGATGTCGAGCAGGCGCTGGCGGTCGGCATCGGCGATGTCGCCGACGATGCGGATGCGCCGCTCGATCGCATAGTGCACGCGGCCGTCGGTGCCGCGCGTCTCGACGTGATCGATGCTGACCTCGAGGTCGGTCACCGGCCAGCCCTTGCGACGGATGTAGAGCTCCAGGGTCAGCGTGGTGCAGGCGGCGAGCGCCGAGTCGAGCAGGTCGTGCGGGCTCGGCGATTGCTCGAGGCCGCCGGCCTCGGATTCGACGTCGGCCGTCCAGGCATGGTGGCCATTGGTCAGCAAGGTGATCGCGTTGAGCGGTTCGGCCGGCACGGCGTTGCGGCGCAGGCGGGCTTGGATGGTCATGGTTGAACTCCTCTGATGCAATGGCGCACGCGGCATGCGCCTGCCGAACTACCGCTGCTTCATCGCCAGGCCGGTGCGCAATGCGGCGTGGACGACGCGCTGAACCGATTCCTCGTGCTTCGGGTCGACTAGCGTTCCGTCGGCATGGAACGCCTTGGCCGCGGCGCTGAGTGCGAACTGCTCGGGCACGATCAGCATGCCGAGGTTGTAGGTCAGCATCTGGCGGATGAACATCAGGCTGCGCAGCCCGCCGAGCGCGCCGGGCGATGCGCTGACGAGGCCGACCACGGTGCCGGCCATCGCGGCGATGCCGTTCGGGAGATCGTCGCCGGCCGGCACGCGCGAGGTCCAGTCGAGCGCGTTGATCAAGAGCGGCGTCGGGAAGGCGTTGTACTCGGGCGAGGACAGCAGCAGCACGTCGTGCGCGGCGAACAGGCGCCTCAGCGTCGCCGCGCCCTCGGGGAGCGCGACGCGCTCGATGTCGGCGTCATAGAGCGGCAGCGCGAGCGCGCGCAGGTCGAGCTCGGTGACGTCGTGGCCGGCTGCGCGCGCCAGCTTCGCGAGGATCGCCGCGAGCTGGCGGTTGAACGAGCCGGTGCGCGAGCTGCCCGAGACGACCAGCACCTTCAGTGCATCCATCGAAGACTCCTTGCGTGGACGCACATCCTGCCACGGTCCGAGCGCGTCAGGCCGTGCGGCCGGTCAGCCGGCCGATCGCCGTCGCCGCGGCACGCCGCGCATCGAGGCTGAGCGGACCTGCGCCGAGCGCGGCGACGAGGAACATGCCGCCGGCCACCGAGATGTTCTTCATGAACAGCAACTGCACGACCATGTGCTGCTCGGCCGGCACGGCCCAGAACGGATGGAAGATGAAGCTCACGACCAAGGTGAACAGACCCATCGCGAGCGCGACCCCCCTTGCCTGCCAGCCCAGCATCAGCGCGATGCCGCCGCCCAGCTCGAGCACGATGGACGCTGCCGTGAGCAGCGACGGCACCGGCAGGCCTTGCGACGCGATGTAGCCGACGGTGCCGCCGAAGCCGGTCAGCTTGGACAGGCCCGCGAGCACGAACATCAGTGCGAGCAGCACGCGGCCGACGAGGGCCAGCGGGGGTTGGAGGTTGGCGGGCATGACGATCTCCTGAGATGAAGGTGGATGGAAGGGAAGGCTATGCGGCCAGGTCGAACAGCAGCACCTCGGCATCGCGGCCATGCGCGATCTCGAGCGATGCCTCGCCTTCGATGCGCAGCGCATCGCCGGCTTCGAGCGCGCGGCCGTTCACATCGACGGCGCCGCGCACGACGTGCAGATAAGCCTTGCGCTGCGGGTCGAGCGCACGCGTGACCTGCTCGGCGCCGTCGATCAGGCCGGCATGGATGGACGCATCGGCATGGATCGTCACCGAGCCGTCGCGGCCGTCGGGCGATGCGATCAGGCGCAGTTGCCCGCGCTTGCTCGCCGCGTCGAAGTGCTTCTGCTCGTAGCTCGCCGGCAGGCCGCGCTCGATCGGCTCGATCCAGATCTGCAGGAAGTGCGTCGTGCGGTCCTTCGCATGGTTGAACTCGCTGTGGCGCACGCCGCGGCCCGCGCTCATGCGCTGCACGTCGCCGGGCCGGATCACGCCGCCGACCGCCGAGCCTGCCGTGCCGTTGCCGAGACTGTCCTGGTGCGCCAGCTCGCCTTCGAGCACGTAGCTGACGATCTCCATGTCGCGGTGGCCGTGCGTGCCGAAGCCGGTGCCGGGCAGGATGCGGTCCTCGTTGATGACGCGCAGGTTGGCAAAGCCCATGTGCGCCGGGTCGTAGTAGTCGGCGAACGAGAAGCTGTGGTCGCTCTTCAGCCAGCCGTGGTCGGCATGGCCGCGATCGGATGACTTGCGCAGGGTGATCATGGAAAGCTCCTTTCGATGCCAGGAACTCTAGGTCGCTGCCCGCTGCCGATCAGCGGCGCGGCGTTGAAGCGATCGTGCAAATAAAATGAACGAGCACCGCCCCGCTCACCACCCCATGACCGCCACCAGCCGCAGCGTCCTGACCCCCGATGCCCTGGCGATGATGGACGCGATCGCGCGCACCGGCAGCTTCGCGGCGGCGGCGCGCGAGCTCGGCAAGGTGCCGTCGTCGTTGACCTACAGCGTTCGCCAGCTCGAGGACGCGCTCGACGTGCTGCTGTTCGACCGCCGATCCCGCCAGGCCAAGCTGACGCCGGCCGGCGCCGAGCTGCTCGCGGAAGGCCGGCGCCTGCTCGACCAGATGGACGCGGTGGCCAATCGCGTCAAGCGCGTCGCGACCGGCTGGGAGACGCAGCTCAGCATCGCGGTCGACGGCGTGATCTCGCGCCTCACGATGTTCGAGCTGTGCGAGGCCTTCTATGCGCTGTGCGTCTCGGCCACCGTCGCCAAGGGCCGCACGCCGGCCGAGGGCCAGATGGCGCAGCACGGCAATCCGGGCACGCGGCTGCGCTTGCGCACCGAGGTGATGACCGGCACCTGGGAAACGCTGACGTCCGGCCAGGCCGACCTCGCGATCGGCGTCAACATCGACCGCACGACGATTCCCGGCGTGCAGATCAAGGAGCTCGGCAGCCTGCGCTTCGTCTTCGCGGTCGCGCCGCACCATCCGCTCGCTTCCGCGACGCAGCCGCTGTTCGATGCCGAACTGCTGAAGCATCGCGCGGTCGCCGTCGCCGACTCGGCGCAGCGCATGGCGCCGGCGACGATCAACCTGCTGCCCGGCCAGGACGTGCTGACGGTCAGCAGCATGCAGCTCAAGATCGAGGCGCTGCTGCGTTGCATGGGCTGCGGCTTCGTGCCCGAACCGATGATCCGCGAGCATGTGGCCGGCGGGCGCCTCGTCGTCAAGCCGGTGCAGCGCAGCACCGGCAGCGCCGGCCGCCTCGGCTATGCCTGGCGCACGCCCGACCCGACTGCGCCGGGTGCTGCGAAGAAGCCGCAGCTGGGCCTCGCGCTGCGCTGGTGGCTGACGCAGCTCGAAAGCCCGGCGACGCAGCAGGCGCTGCTCGAGCGCCACAGCATGGTGCCGATGGCGGGGATGTGATCTACGTCGGCCGGTTCGCGCCTTCGCCCACCGGGCCGCTCCATGCGGGATCGCTGGTCGCCGCGCTGGCGTCCTGGCTCGATGCGCGTGCCGCCGGCGGGCGCTGGCTGGTGCGCATCGAGGACGTCGATACGCCGCGCAACGTCGCCGGTGCCGATCGCGTCATCCTCGGTCAGCTCGCCGCCTGCGGATTGCACCCGGACGAGCCGCCGGTGCGGCAGTCGACCCGCAGCGCGGCGTACGAGCAGGCATTGCAGAAGCTGGTCGATGCGGGCTGGGCCTATCCCTGCGCCTGCTCGCGCAAGGACGTCGCCGATGCATTGGTCGCCCGCGGCATCGCGCGATCACGCCATGGCGAGCTGGTCTATCCGGGCACTTGCCGCAGCGGTCTCCATGGCCGCACGGCACGCGCGATGCGCATGCTGTGCGCGCCGAGCCCGGCTCGCCCGGATGACGACCTCGTGATCGAATGGACCGATCGCCGGCTCGGTCCGCAACGCCGGAACGTCACGCGCGAGGTCGGCGACTTCGTGCTGAAGCGCGCCGACGGGCCGTGGGCCTACCAGCTCGCGGTGGTCGTCGACGATGCCTGGCAAGGCGTCACGCACGTCGTGCGCGGCGCGGACCTGGCGGACAACACGCCGCGGCAGATCCACCTGCAGCGGGCGCTCGGCGTGCCGACGCCGAGCTATCTGCACACGCCGCTGGTGCTGGCGGCGGATGGGCAGAAGTTGTCGAAGCAGAATGGGGCGCAGGCATTGGACATCGCCAACCCGCTTGCAGCGCTTCACGACGCAGGCGCAACGCTCGGCTTGTCGATACGAGCCAGCGATGGCGCGACATGGCTGGAGCATGCGGTTCGACGTTGGCGCGAAATGGCAGCAGTCACCGGGTTCGCGCCAGCCAGTAGCCAGGTTGTCGAGCATCCGGGCGAATAGCGTAGACGACGAGCTCGCTCGCTTCGTCCCGATAGACGACCGAGAACGGGAAGCCCGCCACACGCAGTCTCCGGCAACCCTCTTCGTCCGGCTTCCCGATCAGCGGCGCGCGTTTGATGCGTTCGAATACCTCGGTGACGGCCTCCCGAAACCGCCGACCCGTGCCGCGCCGCGTCGATTCGTAGTAGTGCGTCTCGTGCAGCAGTTCGGCGCGTGCAGCGGCGTCGATGCGCAATCGCTTCACGGCGCGATGCGTTTCGCCTCGGCCAACACGTCGTCGGCATCGTAGAGCACGGCTTCACCGCGCTCGTACGCGGTCACACGACGGCGGATCTCGACTCGCCATGCCTCCTCGATCTCGGGGTCGGGTGCTTCGTCCAACGAATCGAGCAGCAAGTCGACCAGCCGTTCGCGATCCTTGGCAGCCAGTGCCCGCCCCTGTTTGGCGAGCTCGGTGACGGTATCGGGCATGTGAACTCCAACGAGGACGACTCCATGGTAACGCTGACGGCCTCACGCCAACGCCCGCAACTCCCTCAACGTCACCGACAGCATCGCCTGATCCGCCACCGGCGCCGCGCGCAGTTCGCCGAGCAGTTGCGCAGCCCGCTCGAGCGTGCGCTGGTTGTGCTGCTGCCAGGCCAGCACGCGCTCGCCGGGCGCGCTGAGGTCGCGGTCGCCGGCGATCACGGTGGCGGCGATCGCGCGCTGCAGGCCCGACAGGTCGTCCTGCATCGCGGCTTTCGCGAGCATCTGCCAGTGCTGGTCGCCCGGCAGCAGCGCGATGCGATCGCGCAGCCACGGCAGGCCGAGCTTGTTGGCGATGTCGAAGTAGACCGTCGCCACCGGCTCGACCGGCTGCGACGCCTGGCCGGCCACCTCGACGATGTCGAGCGTGGCCTGCAAGGTGTCGAAGGTGACGACGCGCTGCGCCAGCGGCAGCGGGACACCGAGCTTCAGGTAGGCCGTCACGCCGGCGTCGATGCGGTTGCGCTCCTCCGCGTCGAGCAGCTCGGGCAAGCGCGCCGCCAGCGCCTCGACGCCCGGCTTGAAGTGCGCGATCGTGTCGCCCATAGCATCGGGCAGGCGCCGCGAGCGCAGCATCCACACGGTGCCGCGCTCGAGCTGGCTGCTGGTCGATATCAGCATCTTCGACTGCACCTCGTCGGCCACCTGGTTGTCGAGCGCCTCGATCGCCATCCACAGGTCGACCAGCCCGAAGATCTCGCGGCTCATCAGGTAGGCGCGCACGATCTCGTGCGGCCTGGCGCCGGTGGTCTCGACGAGCCGGTGCACGAAGGTGCTGCCGACGCGGTTGATCATGCTGTTGGTGACGTGCGTCGCGATGATCTCGCGCCTGAGCGGATGACGCGGCATGTAGCCGGCGAAGCGCTCCTGCAAGAGCTGCGGGAAGTAGCGCGTCAGCGCCGTCGCAACCCACGGGTCGTCGGGCAGCGGGGATGCGAGCAGCTCGTCGTAGAGCCAGATCTTGCTGTAGGCGAGCACGACGGCGCGCTCGGGGCTCGTCAAGCCCTGCCCTTGCGCACGCCGCTCGGCGATCGCCTCGTCGGACGGCAGGTATTCGATCGCGCGGTTGAGCCGTCCGGCCTTCTCGAGCGACTGCATGAAGCGCGCCTGCGCATCGAGCAGCTGCGCCGAGATGCGCCCGGTGACCGACAGCACCTGGGTCTGGAACACGTTGTCGCGCAGCACCAGCGCGGCGACGTCGTCGGTCATCTCGGGCAGCACCGCGTTGCGCTGCTTGTCGGTCAGCTCGCCTTCGGCGACCGCGAGGCCGAGCAGGATCTTGATGTTGACCTCGTGGTCGGACGTGTCGACACCGGCCGAGTTGTCGATCGCATCGGTGTTGATGCGGCCGCCGGCCTGCGCGTACTCGATGCGGCCGAGCTGCGTGCAGCCGAGGTTGCCGCCTTCGGCGAAGACCTTGCAGCGCAGCTCGCGGCCGTTGACGCGCAGCGCGTCGTTGGCGCGATCGCCGACCTGCGCATGCGTCTCGGTCGTCGCCTTCACGTAGGTGCCGATGCCGCCGTTGTAGATCAGGTCGACCGGCGCCTTCAGGATCGCGTTGACGAGCTCGGTCGGCGTCATCGTGTCGCGGTCGACGGCCAGCGCGGCCTTGACCTGCGGCGTCAGCGTGATCGACTTCAACGTCCGCGCATGGATGCCGCCGCCCTCGGAGATGCGCGATGCGTCGTAGTCGGCCCACGACGAGCGCGGCAGCTTGAAGAGGCGTTCGCGCTCGGCGAAGCCGGCGGCCGCATCCGGCGCCGGATCGAGGAAGACGTGTCGGTGATCGAACGCCGCGACGAGCCGCGTGTACGGCGACAACAGCATGCCGTTGCCGAACACGTCGCCCGACATGTCGCCGATGCCGGCGCACGTGAAGTGCGTCGTCTGCGTGTCGACGCCGAGCTCGCGGAAGTGGCGCTTCACCGACTCCCACGCGCCGCGCGCGGTGATGCCCATCGCCTTGTGGTCGTAGCCGATGGAGCCGCCCGATGCGAATGCATCGCCCAGCCAGAAGCCGTACTCCTTGCTGATGCCGTTGGCGTAGTCGGAGAAGGTCGCGGTGCCCTTGTCGGCCGCGACGACGAGGTACGGATCGTCCGGATCATGGCGGCGCACATCGGGCGGGGGCACCGTCTGATCGCCGACGCGGTTGTCGGTGATGTCGAGCAGGCCGCGCAGGTAGTCCTTGTAGCAGGCGACGCCTTCGGCCAGGTACGCCTCGCGGTCCGACATCGCCGGCGCGCGCTTCAGCACGAAGCCGCCCTTCGAACCGACCGGCACGATGACGGTGTTCTTCACCATCTGCGCCTTGACGAGGCCGAGCACCTCGGTGCGGAAGTCCTCGGGGCGATCCGACCAGCGCAGGCCGCCGCGCGCGACCTTGCCGCCGCGCAGGTGCACGCCTTCGAAGCGCGTCGAGTAGACGAAGATCTCGAACAGCGGCTTCGGCTCGGGCAGCCCGGCGACCTTGCTCGCATCGAACTTGAACGACAGGAAGCTGCGCCGCCGGCCTTCGGCATCGCGGCGCCAGAAGTTGGTCCGCATCGTCGCCTGGATCAGCCCGAGGTACTGGCGCAGCACGCGGTCCTCGGACAGGTTTTCGACGTCTTCGAGCGCGGCCTCGATCGCCTGCACCTTGGCGCG
This sequence comes from Pseudomonadota bacterium, assembly GCA_018241265.1. Classification (GTDB taxonomy): domain Bacteria; phylum Pseudomonadota; class Gammaproteobacteria; order Burkholderiales; family Burkholderiaceae_C; genus JAFEEF01. Next base: position 10,994 of record JAFEEF010000065.1, read on the forward strand.
TTCGGCATCGCCGTCGCCGCCGGCCGGATCGAAGCGCAGCTTGAACAGATCGACGAGCGACTTCGCGATGCCCGCGTGCGTGGCGAGCGTGCCCTCGATGAACGACTGCGACAGCGCAAAGCCGATCTGCCGCATGTACTTCGCATAGGCGCGCAGCACGACGATGTCGGTCGCGGGGATGCGCGCCGCGACGACGAGGCGGTTGAAGTCGTCGTTCTCGACCTCGCCGCGCAGCACGGCGCCGAACGCCTCCTCGAACACGCGGTGCAAGGCATCGACTTCGATCTCGGTGCCGGGCACCGCGCTGACGAGGCCGAAGTCGTGCACCCAGACCGGCAGCGACGACGTCGGCGCGATGCGGTGCGGCCGCTCGTCCAGCACCTTCAGTCCCATGTGCTCGAGCATCGGCAGGCTCGCCGACAAGGTCAGCGGCTCGCCGAGCCGCAGCAGCTTGAAGCGCAAGGTGCCGGGCGCCGCTTCCAGCGGCCGGTACAGGCTCATCGCGAGCGGCTGGTCTTCGTCGAGGCCGACCATCATCTCGATGTCGGACACGGCCGCACGCGCCGCGAACTGGTCGCGGTAGCCGGGCGGGAAGGCGTTGATGAACTGGCGCATCAGGCGCACGCCGCGCGCCTCGCCGAGGTCTTCGACGAGCGCCGTCTTGAGGTCGTCCTCCCAGCGGCGCGCCGAAGCGACGAGGCGCGCCTCGAGCTCGCGGAGGTCGAATTCGGGAATGTCGCCGGGCTTCGTGCGCACGAGGATCTGCACGCGCGCCAGCACCGACTCCGACAGGTGCACGTTGGACTCCGAGCCGACGCCGTTGAACGCCTGCATCAGGATCGCCTGCCACTTCTCGCGCAGCTCGGTGGTGTAGTTCTCGCGCGGCGCATAGATCAGGCACGACAGGAAGCGCTCGAACGGATCGCGCCGCACGAAGAGCCGGAAGCGCTGCCGCTCGCCGAGGTGCAGGATGCCCATCGACGTCGCGAGCAGCTCGTCGGCGCTGGTCTGGAACAGCTCGTCGCGCGGATAGGTCTCGAGGATGTTGATCAGCGCCTTGTCGGCATGGCTGCCCTGCGCGAGACCCGCGCGCCGCACGACCTCGGCCGTCTTCTTGCGCAGCAGCGGTATGTCGCTCGGATTGGCGCTGTAGGCGGTCGACGTGAAGAGGCCGAGGAAGCGGTCCTCGCCGCAGACCTGGCCGTCGGCGCCGAAGCGCTTCACCGCGATGTAGTCCAGGTAGCCCGGCCGGTGCACCGTCGAGCGCGCGGTGGCCTTGGTCACGACCAGCAGTTCGGGCCGGCGCGCATAGGCGCGCACTTCGGGCGGCAACGACGAGAAGCCGGACGCCATGCCTTGCGACGGCGTCTCGTGCGCATGCGGATCGCGCAGGATGCCGAGGCCGGAGCCGGGCACGATCTTCAGCGCATCGGCGCCGTCGAGCGTGACGAGCTCGTGGGCGCGGTAGCCGAGGAAGGTGAAGTGGTTGTCGGCCAGCCACTGGAGGAACGCGCGCCCTTCGGCGACCTCGTCGGGCGGCAGCGGCGGTGCGTGCTCGGCCAGGCCCGCATCGATCGCGAGCGCGCGCTCGCGGATCGGCTTCCAGTCGGCGACGGCCAGGCGCACGTCGCCGAGCACGCGCTGCAGGTCCGTCACCAGCGATTCGAGCGCGGCCGGATCGGGCACCCGATCGACCTCGACATGGATGAACGACTCGTGCGGCACCGGCGCTTCCTCGCCGAGGCCGAGCAGGTTGCCGGCCGCATCGCGCTCGACGACCATCAGCGGGTGGATGATCAGGTGCAAGGTGAGGCCGTGCCGGTTCACCTCCATCGTCACCGAGTCGACCAGGAACGGCATGTCGTCGTTGACGATCTCGACGATCGTGTGCGTCGACTGCCAGCCGTGCTCGGCGACGGTCGGGTTGTAGGCCCGCACCTTGATCTGGTCCGGATCGCGGCGGCGCGCGAAGTTCCAGTGCGACAGCGCCGCGCCGTACAAGTCGGCGACCGGGCGCTCGTTCAGGTCTTCCGGGTCGACCTGGCCGAAGTAGCGGCGGACGAAGGCTTCGAGCAGGTTGCGCTGGTCGGGCGCGAGGCGCGCCTGCACGAGCTGCGCGACCTCGTCGAGGCGTTCTTCGCGGCGGCTGCTTTCGGACGCTTCCATGTCCATGGTTGTCTCCGTTGTGGTTTGTGGCAGGCAATTTACCGCGGCCGGCAGGCCTTGCGACGACGGGCAGCCGACGTAGCATCAGGGCTTTGGGTCGAGGCGACGGGGATTCCCATGAATGCTCGCGGTGGAATCCTCCGCATGGGCCGGCGCTGCACCGTGGCGGCGACACTGATGCTAACTAAGTGGCGCCGAGCGCGCGCATGGCCTGCGCGAAGATCGACGCGCTGGGCCAGTTGGAGGCGAAGTACAGCCGGATGCGCCGCGTGTTGCGCGTGACGAGCGCGACCAGCTTGAGCAGCTTGATGCGCAGCGTGTCGATCTGCGCGCTGGCCAGTTCGGTGCCCTGCAGCGCCAGCGCGCGCATGCGCTCGATGAGCACATAGGCCAGCGCCGCCAGCAGCACGCGCAGCTGGTTGGAGGCGAAGACGTGGCAGCTGGTGCGCGTGGCGAACAGCCCCACCCGCGCCTCCTTGATGCGGTTCTCGGCTTCGCCGCGCTGGCAGCACAACTGGTCGTACAGCGCGGCCGCTTCGCCGGCCAGATTGGTCACCACGAAGCGCGGGTTGTGGCCTTGGGCACCCCACTCCAGCCGCGTGATCACGCGCCGCTCGTGCGACCAGCTCTGCGCGGCGTAGCTGAACTCGTCGACGAGCCGCTGCTTGATTGCCGTTCGCTCGTACTCGTCGCGCATCGCCAACTGCGCATACTGAACCGTCGCCTCCAGCTTCGGGTTGCGGGCCAGCCCGATGATGTAGTGCACGCCCGCGCGCTCGCACCAGTTGATGATGCGCTGGCGGCAGAACCCCGAGTCATCCCGCAAGATGATGCGGACCGTCGGCCAGGCCTGGCGCAGCCGGCGCACCAACAGCTTCAGGATAGCCGCACTGTGTTGCGCGGCATCGATGCGGCTGGGCCGCAGGTACGCGCACAGCAACTGCTGGCCGCAGAACACGTACAGCGGCAGGTAACAGTAGTAGTCGTAGTAGCCGTGGAAGAAGCGGCCCTCCTGCTGGCCATGCAACGGGTTGTCGGTGGCATCGAAGTCCAGCACCAGTACCGCCGGCGGCGCCTTGAAGCTGGCGATGAACTGCTCGACCAGCAACTCGCTCAGGCGCACCGCCGTGGCTTGGTCGGCCCACTTCTCCAGCCGGCACAGCGCGGGCGCGCTGGCCACCTCGCGATCCACGCCCACGGCGGTCTGCATCGCCACGTCGCAGCGCAGCGCCTTGTGGTCATTGAGGTCCTCCCAGCCCAGCGCCAGGCCGTACACGCGCTGGCGCAGCATGTCGCGCACCGCATGCGTGATCAGCAGCGGGTTACGCGGGTCGGCGATGCAGCGCGCCGCGGCCGCCGTCAATCCGATCTTGCGATCCGCCGCCGACAGCAGAATCACCCCGGCGTCGCTGTTCATGCTGCCGCCGTCGAAGCAGCCTTGGACCTCTCGCCGGCCCAGCCGCCCGAACTCGATCACGCCCAGATTAAGCTCGTCCTGTCCGGTACAGTTTGGATTCGGCATCGCCCGCTCGCCTATCAAGATTCGACACCTCGATAAAAGGGCATTCCAAGGGCGATGCTGTCCTATGCTGTTCTCGCTTCTACAGGGGTAGGTGAAATATCCGGGCTAGCGCTCTCCCGACCGCTCTAGCCGAGTCTCGCATGGACTACGAGTTCGAATTCTCGTTCAGTCAGTGCTGAGTTCCCACAAGGACCAGTATGTGGCAGACAGCGTGACGTCAGCGACCGAAGCTTAAGGGTAGAGTCGAGATGTGGCGCGGT
>JAFEEF010000066.1 GCA_018241265.1 Pseudomonadota bacterium
GCAGGAGACGTCAATGACCTCGGGGTCCACGCCCTTTTCCTTCAGGCGCACCGCCTCTTCGACCGCGATCTCGTCGAAGGGGTTCATGCTCATCTTGACGTTGGCGATGTCGACACCGCTGCCGTCGCTCTTGACGCGTACCTTGACGTTGTAGTCGACCACGCGTTTGACGGGGACCAGGATCTTCATGCAGCGGGCTCCTCGACGTAGAAATGAAGGAAAAGCGTATCCGGTGCGGCCTGCAAGCCGAGTCGGGCATTCTAGGTTCGGCCTCCTGGCCGGCGGATCCCACGCGCGACGCGGCCGCCCGGCGCGGAAGAAAATCGAACGATCGTGCTATTTTAGCTTGAACGAGGCGCTGCCCGATGCCGACCCCTCGGCTCGGTCGGGCTTCGCCGTAGACTGCGCGCCCCATGCCGCTCGCCTCGCCACACCCGAACGCTCGGCCGCGCATCGGCGTCTTCGATTCGGGCCTGGGCGGACTGTCGGTCCTTCGTGCCTTGCGCGACCGGTTGCCCGACGTGCCCTGCCACTACGTCGCCGATTCCGGTCACGCGCCTTACGGAGAGCGCGACGACGAGCATGTGCTCGATCGCTCGACGCGCATCGCCCGGCATCTGGTCGAAGCCGGCGCCGCGCTGATCGTCGTCGCCTGCAACACCGCAACCGCGGCGGCCGTCGCCGCCCTGCGCGATCGCTGGCCTGCGGTGCCGATCGTCGGCCTCGAGCCGGGACTCAAGCCCGCGCTGGCCGCCACGCGCAACGGCCGCATCGGCGTGATGGCGACGCGGGCCACGCTTGCCAGCGCGAAGTTCACGGCCCTGCTGGCACGCCAACCCGAGCCGCAGCGCTTTCATCTGCAGCCGTGCGACGGCCTGGCCGGCGCGATCGAAGCGCTGCCGCTCGACGACCCGACCGTTCTCGACCTCGTCGAACGGCATGTCGACCCCTTGCGGGACGCCGGCGTCGACACCATCGTGCTCGGTTGCACCCACTATGCATTCGTGCGCGAGGCGATCCAGGTGGCGATAGGGCCGGGCGCGACATTGATCGACACCGCCGATGCCGTCGCGCGGCAGACCGAGCGCTTGCTGAAGCGCATCGGCAGGGTGGTCGGCGAGGCGCAAGCTGCGGACGCCCACCCCGCCCTCGTCGTGGAAACGACGGGAGAGCCGTCTCGACTCAACGCAGCCTGCCGAACCTGGCTCGCTCTGTCAGGCGACGCCAGGCGCATCGTTCTCTGATCGAGTCACAGCCGACTATCATCGACCGCGCGATGCGCAGGTGGCGAAACCGGTAGACGCAGCGGGCTTAAAACCCGCCATTTCCTGCAAAGGGGTGTACGGGTTCGAGTCCCGTCCTGCGCACCATCGGGGGGTCCAACGCCGTCTCGCATCATCCGTTGCCAAGCCATCTCTTATAGGTGGATACCGGCTCTGGTAGCCATCGGCGTCCCAGGCAATGCGCTTGCAGCTCACATCAAACGGGGGTAGATTTCGACGCAAGTACCCCCACCGCTACAAAAAATACCCCCATGCTGAGCGAGCTGGCGATTCGAAGTGCCAAGCCTCAGGAAAAGCCCGCCAAGTTGTTCGATGGCGAAGGCATGTTCTTGCTCATCCAGCCCACCGGAGGGAAGCTCTGGCGACTGAAGTACCGCTACGCAGGCAGAGAGAAACTGCTGGCCCTCGGCGCCTATCCTCAGGTCTCGCTGAAGGCGGCGCGAGAGAGGCGCCACGCCGCGAAGGCACTTCTGGCCGAAGGCCAGGATCCCGGACTGGAAAGGAAACTCGCCAAGCTTCGGCGCGCCGAGGCGGCGGCCAATTCCTTCGAGAGCGTCGCCCGCGCCTGGCTCAAGCATCACGAGGCCAAGTGGACTCCGCAGACGCGTAAGCGGATCCTGGATTCGATGAGGGCAGACGTCTTCCCGAAGTTCGGCGATGCCCCGATCAGTTCACTTGCAGCACGGGACGTCAAGGCCCTCGTCAAGACGGTCGAAGGGCGCGGATCGCTCTACTCGGCAGGACGGCTGCTTCAGCGCGTCAAGGCGGTGTTCCGATACGCGGTAACCCATGACCTCATCGCGTCCAACCCGCTGCTGGACCTGAAGCCCGACGAGGTACTGAAGGCCCGTCACGTGACGCACCGCGCTGCGCTGCCCGAGGCGGAGCTCCCGTCTTTTCTGGCCAAGCTCGATGCCTTTCCGGGCGACTCGGCCACCGCAGCCGCACTCCGACTACTTTTGTTGACAGCAGTTCGTCCTGGAGAGCTGCGCAGCGCAGAGTGGAGAGAGTTCGATCTGGACACAGCGCTGTGGAGAATCCCTGCGGAGCACACGAAGATGCGCTCCGAGCATCTCGTACCTCTCTCTCGCCAGGCGATCGTGACCCTTGCAGCGCTCCTTGCCAGATCGACGGGCGAGTCGCACGTTTTCCCCAGTCCCTACTACCCAAAGAAGACCATCTCTGAAAACACGGTCAACAGCGCACTCGCACGCATGGGATTCAAGGGCATTGCAACGGCCCACGGGTTTCGCTCGCTCTTCAGCACTGTTGCCAATGAGCACGGTCATGATGCTGACGTCATCGAGCGCCAGCTAGGTCACGTCGAACGCAACAAGGTCCGGGCCGCATACCACCGGGCCACGTACGTCAAGGACCGGACGGTGCTAATGCAATGGTGGGCAGACTACATCGATGGGAAGCACACGGCTCAAGCATCATCCAACGAGAACTGATCAGACCGTTCAAGGTGAACGCCGTCAGAAGACCGGTTCGCGCGTCAACCGCCAACACTGGATTTCCGTGCGTCGCACCAAGCCGTCAAGTCCTTAGCACGCCACGCGTTCAAGCGCTCTGTCAGCTTGACAGGCGCCGGAAACTTCCTCTCAGCCATCAACCGGTAGATCGTCGATCGCCCGAGCCCCGTCATCCGGATCACCCCTGGCAGCCTCACCAGCACCCTTTCCGCTTCCATCGCCCGCTCCCTTCCGTTCATCGAGCTTCTGCAGCTCGACCATCATCCGGCCCGACGCCGCGCCGCAGCGTCTCCGCCAACGGCTCGACCCGCCCGCCATTCACGAACACCTCGCCATCTCGAACCTCGATGAGGATCGGTCCGGTGGCCAGATGCCAGACAACCCGCTGCACGCCGTCGGTCGCCAGCGGCAGCGACGTCTGCGGATCGGGCTCGCCGCCATACGAGGCCTCTGGTAACAGCGATCCACTCATACGACGCTATCCCTGCGCGCCCTCGGCACCATGGCGCGCCAACGCCTCCTCAAAGAGCCGCTTGAACCGCGCCACGAGTTCCCGTGGCCCGGCGATCGTCACTTCCTCCCACCCCGGCGGCAGCGCTATCTGCTGGGCGGTCTCCAGCACCATGCGCCTGATCGCATAGACGCGCTGCACGTGCAACCCGTACTCGGCGGCCAGCCGAGGTACGCTTTCTCCGTAGACGAAGTGCCTTTTGGCGATCTCGAGCGTGCGCTCCTCGAAGCGCCGCTTCTGCGCGATCCGCTCCAGGAGCGCCAGGTCCACCGCCTCAGCGCCGACCACGACCACCCTCCGTCACGGCGACCACCACGATCACGAAGAGCCAGTACAGGCACAGCGCCCCGACCGACATCGCCAGCATGCCCCATCGCGGGAAGTGCGGATCGTGGACTACGAAGCCGAAGAACAGCGTGACCAGCAACCCCAGGAACGCCACCGGCAGCAGCGTCATCGCGAGGACCGGTTCGACGAGCACGAGGAGCGCACACAGCGCCACGCGGATCGCGTGGACAGCGACCACTGCGGTCACGGCAATCGTCCGCAAGGTCGCCCGGCCGATAGCCGTGGCTCCGGTCGCCAGCCATTCGGGCGGCCACGTTTCGAGTTCGGGCCCACCTGCCGCGACATTGCCATGTTCGTATTTCTTCATCGCATCACCTCATCGTCCACGCAATCACCTTCAGCTCCGTGAGTTCCAGCACGTCCTGCGTGCCATCGTCGAACCGGACTTCGCCGGTGCGCCTTCCCGGCCAGCCGTGCCAGCCGAGCCGCCCGCGCCGCCCGGCGTGCTCGACGAGCAGCGCATCGGCCGCCTTGGTCCCTTCCACTTGGCGGCCCTTCGCCTCGTCAATGCGCATCCGTTTGCCGGCGCCGCACACCTTCGACAGCACCTCGCGCGTGATGGGCGCATCGCCGTCGAGCAGCGCGGCGATGGCCGCCGGCCGCTGGCGCTGCGCGCGCAGAATCCGATACAAGACCCGCGTATCGCGGACCCGACCCGAGTCGTAGAGCGCGCGGATCGTCTCCGGTGCCTCGACCAGTGCCGCCACCTCGGTGATGAACGAAGCGGGCTTGTTCAGCCTGGCAGCGATGTCGCTGCGCGCCTCGCCTTCGCTTTCTCGCTCGGCGATGAACCTCGCCAGGTCGAAGGGCGTCAGGTCTTCCCGCTGCAGGTTCTCGACCACCTGCGCGTAGCGGTCGACCCGCTCGTCGATCCAGGCCGGGACAGTCGCCTTTCCCGCGAGGTGGCTGGCTCGGACACGACGCTCCCCGCGATTGACGACGAAGCGCCCTGCCCGCGCCGGATCGCTGCGCAACGACACCGGTTCCAGCACGCCGTAGACCTGGATCGACGCCGCAAGCTCCGCCAGCGACGCCTCGTCCAGACTGCGCCGCGGCTGCGCTGGATCGAACGCGATCAGGTCGAGCGCCACTTCCTGCGGCGACCCGGCCGTCGCCATCGCATCCAGCAGCGCGCTCGGCCTAAACTGCGCCAAGCCGCTCAGGTCGAGCGCCGCCACCCGGCTCATGCGACCTCCCGAAGCGAGCGAGAAGGCTTCTCGATCCGCGCCTGAAGCAGTTCGAAGACCCGCAAGATCTCCTCGCTCGCCTCCCGCGCCGAAGTCTTGGCGAGCCGCCACACCGGCAGCCCCTCCGCCAAGCCTTCCGGAATCGCCGACCGGATCGAGATCCGCGCCGGAACGACGAACTCGCGGTACGAGCGCAACAGATCCGCCAGCGCCAGCTTCTGCCGCACCGAATGCCCGTTGAAACGGTTCGCAACGATCCCGACCAGGCGCAGCGCCGGGTTGTACTTCCGGCGTACGCCGAACACCGTCTGCAGCATCTGCGTGACACCGTCGATGCTGTACTCCTCGAGTTCGATCGGACAGACCACGTGCGTGCCGGCCATCAGCGCCGCACTCATCCGCAGGCCGAGCGCCGGCGGCGTGTCGATCACGCAGACGTCGAGCACCTCGCCCAGCGAGCCGAGGCGCTGCCGGAACACTGGAATCGCCTCCTCGGGTGGCATCCGCTCGACGTCGATCAGTGCCACGTCTGCCGGGAACAGCACCAGCTTGTTCGGCGCTGGCGCGTAGCCCGGCGTATCGCCGGCGCCGAACAGGCGCCGCGAGGCGTAGCCGTAGTCGTGCGCACGCAGCGTCTTCGAGGCATTCCCCTGGCTGTCCAGGTCGATGAAGCCGACTCTCTGACCGCGCCGCTCCGCCAGCCACAGCGCATACAGCACCGACAGCGTGCTCTTGCCGGTCCCGCCCTTCTGGTTCGCGAACACCACCACATTCACGGCGCTCTCCCTCCGTCAGACGCGTTTCGGGTCTTACGACTTGCTACGGCCGTACCCGGGTGGAGTGCCCTTGCATCGCGGTTCTTCCCGTGCCATCGTGCACCGCACCAATCCATGCCGGATGCACACGAGACTCCACGAGGGACTCCACAGCGCTAGGCTTCAAAACTATATAGAAGCATGTAGACAGTATAGGCATAAGTTGTCTTGACGACAAGGCAGTGCGTGCCTATTCTTTACTCGACGCCGGCACTTTCAGGTCGGCGTAGCGCTTCGTTGGGAGGGAACCCCGATGAGGGATCTCCGCTGGGAGGTGAGCTGCTGCATTGCGATCGCGGCAGTTGGGTGGACCGGAGCGGCACCGGTGCAGGCGCAAGCCGTGGCGGTTGCGCCGGCCGAGCAGGCCGCACGCGACGCCGATCGCGTGCGCATCCTCGAGGACGAACTCCAGCAGGTGCAGCAGCGCGCCGATGACGCCGTCAGGCGGCGATCGGAACGGCTCGCGGCCCACGACCCGACCGGCGTCGAAGCGGCCGAGCAGGCGCGCGCCCGCGCACTGTCGGATCTGTCCGCACTGCAACGTGAGCTGGAGGCGGCTCGATCGCCTCGACCTGCCGTGCCGGGCCGGGCTGTGGGTGCCGCGCGCCCGGGCAAGGAAGCCGTCTGGTGGGACGTCTATGCACGGGCGCCGAGCCGTGCCAGTGCGGCGGTGTCCCGGTAGCGCTGCCCCGAGCTCTTTCTCTGAATTGGTGTCTACACGGAGGTCCGCCATGCCAGCGACCCATGCCGCATCCGTTCTAATCCGGGCATCGCAGCACCGCCCGGGGGCCGACGTACATGGCCACGACCATGCGCCGCACGCACAAGCGCACTGCACCGCAGCCGGCGCCGGAACACGCCATCGCGCACGCAGCGCTCGTGGAGTACCTCGGCGCCTCCGCCGTGACGGAGCTCGTCATCGTCGAGTACGACCAGCGGCTCTACCGCATCGAGGCGCAGCTGACCTGGCGCAGCGGCCGCAGCGTCCTGGTGGCCGCGCGCGGCGAGCGGACGTTCCGCAGCCTGGACACCGTTGCGACCTTGCTGCGGACGATGGGGATCGGCGCCACGCTGGTGAGGGTCGAACTCAGGGGCTGAACGTTCGCAGATTGCTGGCGAGGCTGCTCGCGGTCGCCGGCGTCCTGCTGCCGGCCGGCGCGCTCGCCCAGGGCAGCCCCTTCGCGACCGGCGCCACCGCCGGCGTCACCAACCTGCTGGCGATCCTGACGCCGGTGGCCGCGATCGCGGTCATGGTTTCAGGCGTCCTCGGCTGGTTCGGCAAGATCAGCTGGTGGTGGCTCGTGGGCGTCGTGATCGGGACGGTGCTCGTCTTCGGCGCGCCGCAGATCGTGTCGTGGATCCGCGGAATGTTCGGCGTGTAGGTGCCTCGTGGAACGCTCCCGCAACCTCGGCCTGACGGCCGACCCGCTCTTCGTCGGGCTGACCCGCCCGTCGATGCTGTTCGGCGTCACCTATTCGGCGATGCTCGTCAACGTAGTCATGACGATGGAGACCTTCATCGTCACGAGGAACCTGGCGTGGCTCGCGATCTTCATCCCGATCCACGCCCTCTTCTACCTGGTGTGCGTGGTCGAGCCGCGCTTCTTCGACCTGTTCCAGCTCTGGGGCAAGACGCGCGGCATCGCGCTGCTCGCGGGCAACGTCCGCTTCTGGCGCGCGGGCTCCTACAGCCCGCTCGTCCTCGACCTTCCCTATGAGCGCGGCCGCCACCGCGCGGCACCGGAGCGCGTGATCGTGTAGAGGCGACCATGGGACCGGCGCTGCACCATGCCCGAGCCTTGCATCGCGAGGCCAGTGCTGCGGCGATGATCCCGCTGACGGCGCACGTGGACGAGCATGTGGCCCGGACGACCTCGGGCGACTACGTGCAGACCTTGCGCCTGGGCGGCGCGAGCTTCGAGAGCGCCGACGACGAGACGCTGAACAACTGGCACGAGCGGCTCAACGTGCTGTGGCGCAATGTCGCCTCGCCGAACCTGGCGCTGTGGAGTCACGTCGTTCGCCGGCGCGACAACTCGGCGCCGGGCAGCGGTTTCGCACCCGGCTTCGCGGCGGACCTGGCAGCGCGCTACCGGCAGCGCCTGGCCGGCGAGACGCTGATGGTCAACGAGCTGTACCTGACTCTCGTCTACCGGACCCAGCCGACCCGGGTCGGCGCCGCGGCCTCGAACCTGTTGCGCAGGACCGATCCCGCCGCCGATGGCATTGAACTTCGCGACGCGCTCGACGAATGCGCCAAGAAGCGCCAGGAGCTGCAGGCGGCGCTGTCCCGCTACGACCCCGAGCCGCTCGGCGTCTACGCCGGAAGAGGCCAAGTGCTGTTCTCCTCGCTGCTCGAGTTCTACGGTCTCCTCGTCAACGGCGAGTGGCAGCCGATGCCGCTGCCACGCTGCGCGATCAACGCCGTGCTCGCTACCTCGCGGCCGTTCTTCGGGCACGAGGCGATGGAGTACCGGACTCTGACGCAGACACGCCACGGGGCGTTTCTGGGGATCAAGGAACACCCGACGCCGACCGTGCCGGGGATGTTCGACGCGCTGCTGACGGCACCCTTTCCGTTCGTGCTGACGCAGAGCTTCACGTTCCTGCCGAAGGCGACGGCTGTGGAGTTGATGACGCGGCAGCACCGGCGCATGGGCGCCGCGGGCGATCTGGCGGTGTCGCAGGCCGAGGAGCTGAAGGATGCGCTCGACGACCTGACCAGCAACCGGTTCGTGGTGGGCGACCATCATCTGACGCTGCAGGTGCTGGCGGAGGCCTTCGACGGCGTGAAGGAAGCCGAAGGCGCGGGACGGCTCAAGGTGCTGAACGATCACGTCGCGCGAGCGCGATCGATCCTTGCGGACACGGGGATGGTGGTGGCGCGGGAGGACCTGGCGCTCGAAGCGGCGTTCTGGGCGCAGCTGCCAGGGAACTTCCGCTTCCGCTCGAGGAAGTCGCCGATCACGAGCCGCAACTTCGCGGGGATGGCGCCGTTCCACAACTACCCGTGCGGGCGCGCTGCGGGCAATCACTGGGGCGAAGCGCTGACGATGTTCGCGACGAGTGCTCGCTCGCCCTACTTCTTCTCGCTGCATGCGAGCGATCCACGAGCGGCCGATGGTGGCAGCCGGAAGGACGTCGGGCACGTCTGCGGGATCGGGCCGGTCGGCACCGGCAAGACCACGCTGCTCGGTTTTCTGGTGGCAATGCTGATGCGCTTCGATGTGACGCAGGTGCTCTTCGACAAGGACGAAGGGCTGCACATCCTGGTGCGGGCGCTCGGCGGGGCATACCTTCCACTGCGCAACGGCCGGTCCACCGGCTGCAATCCGCTGCAATTGCCGCCCGAGCCGGCGCACGTGGAGTTCCTGCGGCAGTGGCTGAGGCGCCTGGTGCAGCGCACGCCCGATGACGTGCTCACGGTGCGGCAACAGGAGGATCTGGATCAGGCGCTGCGCGGCACCTTGGCGCTGGACAGGCCGGCGAGGCGGTTGTCGCGGGTGCTGGAGTTCCTCGATCCGACCGATCCGGAAGGCGTGCATGCACGGTTGAAGCCCTGGTGCGCGAAGGACGGTGGGGAGCGCGCGTGGGTGTTCGACAACCCCGCGGACGAGGTCGTGCCGGTGCTGGATTCGACGGCGATCGTCGGCTTCGACGTCACGGACTTCCTGGACCACCCGGCGGTCCGCGATCCGCTGTCGATGTACCTCTTCCACCTCGTGCGGCGGATGGTCGACGGCCGGCGCATGGTGGTCTGGGCCGACGAGTTCGCACGGCTGCTGGCGGATCGGTCCTTCGCGGAGTTTTCGAAGAACGGACTGGAAGGCTGGCGCAAGAAGGATGCCGCACTCGCCTCCTTCACGCAGAGCGCGAGCCACGTGCTCAATTCGAGCATCGCGCGCGCGATCGTCGAGCAGACGCCGACCAAGATCTTCTTCCCGAACCCCGATGCGGACGAGGCGGAGTACCGCGAAGGCTTCAGCCTGACGGAGCGGGAGTTCAGGCTCGTGAAACAGGAACTGGAGCCGGGTTCGCGGTCGTTCCTCGTGAAGCAGAACCACGTCAGCGTGGTGGCGCGGCTCGACCTGCAAGGGTTCGACCTCGAACTCGACGTGATCTCGGGGCGAACCGTGAACGTAGAGGTGATGCGGCGGGTGATCGCATCGCATGGGGCGGCGCCGGGGCAGTGGCTGCCGGCCTTTGCGGAAGCGCTCGCCGGCAGAAGGACCGGAGCCCGGCCGGGACCGGTCCAGTTGATGGAGGTGTCCGATGTGGCGTAGAGCGATCTCGGTTGCGGCAGTGACTACGGCAGCCGTCGCGCTGTCGAGCGGCGCCGTAGGAAGCTGGGCGCAAGGCATCCCGGTGATCGACCAGACCGCGATTGCCAATCTGATCCAGCAGGTGGGCTACTGGCAGCAGCAGGTCACGGGGATGTCGAACCAGCTTGCGCAGCTGCGCCAGACCTACGGGTCGATGACGGGCGACCGCGGCATGGAGTCGCTGCTGCCGATGAGCTACCAGCAGCGCAACTACCTGCCGCCCGACTACGCGCAGTTGATGGCGACGGTGAACGGGCAGGCGCCCGGCTACGCGGGACTGTCGAACCAGATCCAGACGGCGATGGCGGCCAATGCGGTGCTGTCGTCGACGCAGCTCGATGCGATGACGCCGCAGATGCGCCAGCTCGTGGAGGACGGCCGCAGGGCCTCCGCGATGATGAGCACGCTCAGCCAGTCCGCCTACCAGAACACGAGCACGCGCTTCGGCGCGCTGCAGCAGCTCATCACGATGATCGGCGCCTCCGGCGACCCCAAGGCGATCCAGGACCTGCAGGGCCGCGTCGGCGCCGAGCAGGCGATGCTGCAGAACGAGCAGACCAAGCTGCAGATGCTCTACCAGATGGCGCAGGCCGATCGATGGGTGCAGGAGCAGCGGATCCGGGAACAGATCATCGCCGCGCATGGCGGCTTCAGCTCGCGGTTCGCTCCGCAGCCCCAACCCTGAGGAGAAGTAGATGACGCGCACCGTGTCGATCGTGACCTTCGCCATCGCGGCCGTCACCCTGGCGGCAGGCGGCTACTTCTACATGAGCACAACGCGGACCGAGACCGTGACGATCCAGCCGCCGCCCTCAACATCGCTGCCGGCAGATACGACTCCCGCGCCCAGACCGAAGCCCGAGCACGGCGATTTCGAGAAGCGATTCGTCCCCAAGCCGCCGCCCACGAACGGCGGGAAGCTCAACTGAGTGAGGAGGCCGCCGTGTTCTTCAGCACGTTTTGGGGCTGGCTTCAGGGGCAGCTGTCGTCGTACGTAGGTACGAACACCGCCGCCGTCGCCGCCGCGATCGAGCCTGCCGCGGTGACCACCGCGACGATCTACGTGATGGTCTGGGGGTATCTCAGCCTGCGCGGGCAGATCCAGGAGCCCGTCCTTGAAGGATTCAAGCGCATCGTCGTCGTGGCAATCGTGCTCGGCGTGGCACTGCACCTTTGGACCTACAACACACTGATCGTCGACTCGGTTTTCCAGGCGCCGACGCAGCTGGCCGCCGTCATCGCCGGCGCCGGCAGTCCCATCAACACGATCGACACGATCTGGGATCGCGGCGGGTACGTCGCCGGACAGCTCTGGGACAAGGGTGGCGTCTTCAACGGCGACTTCGGCTTCTACCTCGCGGGCGCCGTCGTCTACCTGATCATGGGGACGGTCGCGGTCTACGCGATGTTCCTGATGGCGCTGTCGCAGATCGCGTTGTCGCTCATCCTGGTTCTCGGGCCGATCTTCATCGTGCTGCTGTTCTTCGAGGCGACCAAGCGGTTCTTCGAGGCATGGGTCGCGATGCTCGCGAACTATGCGCTGATTGCCGTGTTGACCGTCCTTGCCTCAGCGCTCTTGTTGCGCATCGTGCAGTCGTACGCGACGCAGACCGCCGCGCTCGGCAGCGCGATCGTGACGGTGGACGCGCTGAACATGGTCTTGGTCAGCGCGCTGGTCTTTCTCGTGATGCGCCAAGTCCCGGCGATCGCGGCCGGCCTGGCGAGCGGCATCGCACTCAGCTCCTTTGGCGCCGTCAGCGGCATCCTGAACTGGGGCCTGGGCACCGCCCGCCGCACCGCCTACGAGACCGGCCGCGGCGTCATGGACGGCTGGCGCGGCGAACCGCGCAGCCGCTGGGAGTCGCTCCGCCGTGGTGCCGGAAACCGTCTCGGCTCCGGCCTAGGATCGCTGCGCGACCAGGCTACCGGCTCCGGTCGCACAGGCGGAACGCTCGTCCCGCGCGAGCGCGTGATGCCGCCGCCGGGCAACTTCCGCTGAGGAGCGGCAGCAGTGAAGCCGCTCGCCCTGCTGCTGCTCCTGGCCCTCGCTGCGTGCGCCGTGAGTCCTCCACTGCCACCCGACTGCGAAGGCTCGCTCGTCCCGATCAACCCGCCATCCCCCACCTCTGCCCCCGGAGACAAGGATGCAACGCGATCCGGCCCTTGACGCCTACCTGCGCGACGCGCGCAGCTGGGAGCTCGACCGGGCGAGGCAAGCCGAGCGGTCGGCGCGCCGCGCCTGGATCGTCGCCGGTGCATCCGGCGTCATCGCTGCCCTATGCGCTGCCGCCGTCGCCGGCCTGACCCCGCTCAAGCAACCGGTCCCGGTGATCATCCGCGTCGACAGCAGCAATGGCGTCGTCGACGTCGTTCCGACCTACGCCGGCACCACCGACATCGAGCCGATCGTCACCCGTCAGCTCCTCAACAACCACGTCATCGCCCGCGAGCGCTACTTCTACGGCACGGCCGAGGCCGACTACGAGCTCGTCGCGGCGCAGAACTCCCCGCGCCTGAACCAGGAGTGGTCCGCCTCCTGGGCACGCAGCAACCCGCAGTCTCCGCTCAACATGTTCAAGGACGGCACGACCGTCCGCGTGCAGATCCGCTCGATCACGTTCCTGAAGCTCTCCAGTGGCCGCGACAACGTCGCCCAGGTCCGTTTCACGAAGCACGCCCGTATCGGCGGTACCGGCGACGAGCAATCGACTGCCTGGATCGCAACGATCGAGTTCGCCTACACCAAGCCCTCGGCCGACGAGAAGCTGCGGTCGCTGAACCCGCTGGGCTTTCGGATCGTCGAGTACCGCCGCGAGCCCGAGGTCGCCACCGCGCCGGCGGGCAAGGGATCGTCATGAAGCTCTGCGCCTTCATCGCCGGCGCCCTGCTCTGCCTGTCCCTGGCGCACGCCGAGACCACCCCACCGCCCGGCCCGGTCGATCCGCGCGTGCGCGTCATCGCCTACAACCCGGATGACGTGATTCGCCTGCACGGCTACGTCGGCTACCAGATCCACATGCAGTGGGCCGACGGCGAGGAGTTCGTCAACCTCGGCGCCGGCGACGTCGGCGGACTCGACGTCGGCGCCGAGAAGAACCACTTCTTCCTGAAGCCCAAGCAGGAGAAGGTCGAGACGAACCTGACGGTGCTGACGAACCTGCGGACCTACCACTTCGACTACAGCGTCGGCAAGGCTCCCGCGAACCCGCTGCTGGCCAGGGACATGGTCTATTCGCTGCGGTTCACGTATCCGCGCGAGGATGCGAAACGCGCCGCAGCAGATGCCGAGCGCCGGCGTGCCGATGCGGCACTGAACCAGGCCACGGCGGACCGCCCGCGCAACCTCGCCTATGCCTACTGCGGCACGCCGGCGCTGAAGCCCATCGCCGCTTTCGACGACGGCGTGCACACGCACCTGCGGTTCGCGGCACGGGGCGAGTTTCCGGCGATCTTCGTCCGCAACGATGACGGATCGGAGTCGCTGATCAACTTCAACGTCGAGCAGGACGAGGTCGTCGTGCACCGCGTCGCCAAGCGCTTCGTGCTGCGCCGCGGGCAGCTCGTCGGCTGCATCATCAACCAGGCCTTCGAAGGTGGCGGCGAGCGGCTGCCGTCGAACACCACGGTCTCGAACGTCACGCACGAGACCAAGGGGCTTGCGCCATGAACGCGCCGGCCTGGTTCCGCAGGACAAGGATCGCGCCGCCGTCGGCCGAGGCGATGCCAGACCCGGAGACTGGCGAGCTGATCGAGCCAGTGCGCGAGGATGATGCCCCGGCTGCAGAAGTTGCCGGCGAGCGGACCATCCCGTCGGTCAACCGCGAGCGTTCGATGCACTCGCGCATTGCCAACGTGCTGACGGTCGGCACGATCGTGTTGATCGGCCTGGCGTTTCTGGGGTGGTACTACGTCGGGCAGTTCGAGCGCTCGGCCGAGGCCAAGGCTGCGGCGAAGAAGGCGGAGGAGTTGCGGGCCTCGGGCGAGCTGCGGCTGGCGCCGCTGGGGCGGATCGATCCACCGCGGCTGGAGCCGGTGGCCGCATCGGCTGCCGCCGTTTCCCCAGGTCTGCCCGGCATGCCCCCTCCTCCTCCGCCGATGCCGGCCTATGCCGCACAGCCTGCCGGCCAGCCGCAGAAGACACCCGAGCAGCTCGCGCTCGAGCGCAAGCTCGGACAACCGGTGCTGCTAAAGGCGCAGGCCGGTACGGCGGCACCGACGATGCCGGCAGCCTTTGCGACGACAGCCCAGATGCCGCCAGGCGTCGCAGCCTTCATGGGCGGGATGACGCCGACGAGCGACGCATCGACATCGGTCGGCGCAACGCCGCTTGCGGCGATGCTGCGTCCCACACCGACGCCGGCCGTGTCGGCGCAGGTATTGCCGACGCGGCGCTTCCTGCTGCCCAAGGGGGCGTTTCTGGACTGCACCCTGGAGACCGCGATCGACTCCACCTTCGACGGCATGGTCACCTGCATCGGTGCCACCGACGTCTACGGCGCCGATGGCAAGGTCGTGCTGCTGGAGCGCGGCACGAAGTACGTCGGCGAGAAGCGCGGCGACCTGCACCAGGGCCAGGGGCGGGTCTTCGTGCTGTGGAACGAGGCCCGCACGCCGACCGGGGTCGTCGTGAACCTTGCTTCACCCGGCACCGACGAACTCGGCCGGGCAGGACTTCCAGGCTTCGTCGACACGCACTTCTGGGACCGCTTCGGCGCAGCCATCCTGATCTCGGTGATCGACGGCGTGGTGCAGGCCGCGGCGGCGTCCCAGCAGAGCACGGATCGCTCCGTCGTCGTCAGCCCACAGGGTGGGCACGACGTGCTGACCGAGGTCCTCAAGAGCACCGTCGCGATCCCGCCGACCGTCGTCAAGAACCAGGGCGACCGCATCCAGGTGCTGGTCGCGCGCGACGTGGATTTCCGGGCGGTCTACGCGCTGCGCAGCGACGCCGAAGGGAGCAGCGGCGATGGGCGCTGACGTGATCGCGCTCGCGGACGCTGCGGCAGCAGCCGCGCCCGAGCCGTCTTCGCTCGATCTCTTCCTGCGGCCGCTCGAGGCCCTGCTCGGCGATCCCGCGGTGACCGACATCTGCATCAACCGGCCGGGCGAGGCGTACGTCGAACGGGACGCCGGCTGGTCGCGCGAGGCAATTCCCTTTGCGAGCTACGACTGGTGCCTGTCGCTTGCCAAGCTGGTCGCGCACCATGCCCGCCAGCGCGTCTCGTCGTCCGAGCCGCTGCTATCGGCAACCCTGCCGAGCGGACCGCGTATCCAGATCGTGCTGCCGCCGGCGGCCGAGGACGGGACCGTGTCGATCACGATCCGGCGGCCGTCGAACGTGCTGTGGACACTCGACGATCTCGCGCGGATGGGCGTGTTCGCCGAGGTGCGGGTGCTGCCGGCGCGGCGCGAGGCGCTCGGCGATGTGGAACGCCAGCTCTTCGACTTGCTCGACCGCCGGGACATCGCGAGCTTCCTGCGACGCGCGGTGCATCTCCGGCGCAACATCCTGCTGTCGGGCGCGACCGGTTCCGGCAAGACGACGATCAGCAAGGCACTCATCCTCGAGATCCCGTCGGATGAGCGGATCGTCACGATCGAGGACGTGGCCGAGCTGTCGCTCGCGAACCAGCCGAACCACGTGCGGCTTTTCTACTCGCAGGGGGGCCAGGGCCAGGCCGCGATCGGTGCGGGCGAGCTGCTCGCATCGGCCAAGCGGCAGCGGCCCGACCGCGTCTTCGTGTCGGAGCTGCGCACCGGCGAGGAGGTCTACGACTACCTCGTCTCGATCAACACCGGCCACCCGGGCTCGATCACGAGCGTGCATGCCGACAGCGCTCAACTCGCGTTCGTCGCACTGGCGCAGTTGATGAAGCGCAGTGTCGCCGGCCAGGGGATGACGACGCGCGACGGCGTCGAGCTGGCGCAGCTCAGCATCGACGTCGTCGTGCAGTGCGCCCGGGTCGGCCGCAGGCGTCTGGTGAGCGAGATCTGGTATGACCCCGACACCCGCCGCAGAGGGCTCCGCTAGGGGTCTGCAGATCGCCGTCGTGCTGCTGCTGGCAGCCGTGGTCGGGCTGTACGTGGCGGGGGGCTTCTACCTCTGGTCGATCAAGCTGCCGCCGGCGGCCGCGACGCCGTGGACCGTAGTCCAGTACTGGCAGGGGTATGGGGACCGGCCGGACGTGCGGAGGGGGCTGGCCTTCAGCCTCATGGCAGGCATGGGGCTGTCGATGGGCGGTGCCGTCGCCGCCGTGATGCCGCGGCGGCGACCGTTGCATGGCGACGCGCGCTTTGCGACGCGGCGCGAGATCGCGAAGGCGAAGCTCCTGGGCGAGCACGGGATCATCCTCGGCCGCTACGGCAAGCGCTACCTGATGCTGCCCGGCCAGCAAGGGGCGGAGCTGGAAGCGCCGCCCCGTAGCGGCAAGGGTGTCGGCGTCGTGATCCCGAACCTGCTGAACTGGCCCGGGTCCGTCATCGTCAGCGACGTCAAGGGCGAGAACTGGACCCGGACTGCCGGGTACCGGGCCGCCAACGGGCAGGAGGTGCATCTCTTCGATCCGCTGTCGGAAGCCGAACGCTCGGCGCGCTGGAATCCCCTCGCCTACGTGTCCGAGGTGCCCTACCGCTGCATCGACGACCTGCAGCGGATCGCGACGATGCTCTATCCGGATCCGCAGGGAGCGGATCCGTTCTGGACGTCGTCGGCGCGGTCGCTGTTCCTGGGGATCGCGCTGTATCTCTTCGAGACGGAGGGCAGCATCCGCACGGTCGGCGAGATCCTGCGCCAGGGGATGGCGAGCGATGCGGAGGGGTTCCAGAAGCACTGGCGGCGCGTCATCGAGAGCTGCGAGCGGGCGGGCTATCCGTTGTCGCACGAGGCCGTCCAGACGCTCTACGACGTGATCGACCTGGCGCCGGTGACGGCGTCGAGCATACGCAAGACCTTCACGAGCCGGCTCGACCTGTGGCTGAACCCGCTGATCGACGCAGCGACCTCGGGCAACGACTTCGACTTCCGGGCGCTGAGGAAGCGGCCGATCTCGATCTACGCGCGCATCAACCCGGACAACATCGCAAGGCTGCAGCCGCTCTTGAACCTGTTCTTCCAGCAGGCGATCGGGCTGCAGACGCGGGAGCTGCCGGAAGAGAACCCGGCGCTCAAGTGCCAGGTACTGTTGGTGCTCGACGAGTTCGCAGCACTGGGGCGGATTCCCGTGATCGCCAACGCGACGGCGTTCCTGCCGGGCTACAACGTGCGCGCGCTCGTCATCGTGCAGTCGCATTCGCAGCTCGTCGAGAAGTACGGGATCGAAGGGGCGAAATCGATCCGCAAGATGCTGGCGGCACGCATCGTCTTCCCGCCGAAGGAGTTCGACGATGCCGAGGCGATCTCGAAGGAGCTCGGGACCTACACGGTTCGCCAGAAGGGGTTCTCGCGACCGATGTGGGGCGGACGGTCACCAACGGTGAACATCAGCGAGCAGCCGAGGCGGCTTCTGCTGGCGCAGGAGGTCAAGAACCTCGGACCGGACCGCATGCTGCTCTTCTACGAGGGGCTCCGACCGGTGCTCGGGCGACGCATCACCTATTACCGGGACAAGTACTTCGCCAAGCGCGAACTGCTGCCGCCGGAGGTGCCGAAGCTCGATGTGGCCGCGGTACGAGCGATGCCCACAACGCAGGAGCGCAAGGACGCCGAAGACGGCGGATTCGTGGTCGAGCACATCGACAGGACGGCCGGCAGGCAGCCGAAGGCAATCCGTGTAGGCGACCTGGAGCACCTCAAGCTCGAGGACTTCTCGCTCGATTTCAGCAAGGTCGAGATTCCGAAGGGCCGCCCGATGACCGATGCGGAAGTGAGCCAGGCTGTCGATCAGTTCATGGCGACCTTGGCGGATTGATGGAGGCACAGCATGGAACGCGACTTCAGCGAAAGCGGCGTCATCAACGTCAATGGGCAGTGGGCGACCGCCGTCCGGTTCGTTGCGGCGTTCGACGGCGGATCGATGACAAGGGTGACCTTGCGGTTTTCAAACGGCAGAAGCGTGGTCGCGACCGCGGACCTGGTGGCCAGTGAAGCACGGTCGCTGCTCGGCGAGCGGAACTTCGCAGGAATCGCCAAAGTGGCTGCGAAGATCGGCGCCGCGGCAGCCCAAGGCGAGGGAGAACTGCGCGGGACGACGCTGGCCTATCGGCAGATCGCGCTGCCGGGGAACGAGGCGGTCCCTCCCAACATCGTCGAGGTGGACGAGCGGACGCGGATTCCCGAGCCGGCGGGTCAGCGGCACGGCATGCCGGGCACGCCCGTCGAACCGGCCGCCGGCACACCGCCTAGCGAGCCTAGCGCGACGAGCGAAGCTGGCGAGTCTTCTTCGTTCAACGCGGCGCCCTCGCCCGCAACGCCCGTCCCCGCCTGGGTCCTGGAGCGGTTCCTGGAGGTCGACAACCGCTATTACTTCCGCGATCGAACGCTCGCTTTCACGGACGGCGGCGACCGGCTGAAGTCGGAGACGGACAACCCGGAGGTCGTGCGCGGGCTGATCGAGATCGCCCAACTGCGCGGATGGGCCTCGGTGAAGGTGTCGGGGTCGGAGGCGTTCCGACGCCAGGTCTGGCGCGAGGCCGAGCTTCACGGGATTGGCGTGAAAGGCTATGCGCCCAGCGATGTCGAGCGCGAGGAACTGCGACGCGCAGAGCACCGACCAAGCCGCGGTGAGATGCCCGTGCAGGAGGCGGCCAACGCGCCGAGCGCGCCAGACGTTCCGACGAAGGAAGGTCCCAGGGCGCGACATGCCGGACCGATGCTGACCGGAGTGCTGATGGAATCCGGAGCAGCACCTTACCGGTTCGATCGCAACGAGGGCGTGTCCTACTACGTGAGGGTGGCAACGGCCCATGGCGAACGAGTGCTCTGGGGCATCGACCTGGAGCGGGCGCTGGTGGAGTCCGCAACGCAGGTGAAGGTCGGCGACGAGGTCGGCATCGAGAACCTCGGGTCCCGTCCGGTCACGGTCAAGTCGCTGAAGCGCGATGCCGACGGCAAGGTGACCGATGCGCGGATCGCGACGCATCGTAACCGCTGGCTGATCGAGAAGCCGTCCTACTTCGACGAGCGGGCGGAGCGGGCCGAGGCGTTCCGGAACGGCCAGGCGGCGCGACGGGAGCTGGAGGCGCGCTATCCGGACCTGACAGGGGCGATCGTCAGCCTGTGGCTCGGCGAGCAGTTCGCCGATCGGCTGATCGAGCGGCCGGAGGATCGCGAGCGCGTGGTGGCGCTCGTGAAGGAGCGGATCGCGCAGGCGCTCGAGCGCGGCGAGGCGGTCGATGCGCCGCGGCTGCGTCAGGAGGTGAGCCAGCGCCTGCAGGTGATCGGCGACGACTTCGACGAGATCGGACAGCGGGCACGGGCGAGGACGGCACAGCGCGGAGCGCGGGAATACCGCGAGCAGGAGCGCGACGTTCCGCCGCAGGTGCTGGCCTGATGGACTTCCGAAGGTCATGGAGGCATGGAGGTGATGGGAGGTTTCGATGACGGCGATCACAACGCGATGGATGGCTTCGAGCGGGTTGCTTTGCGGATTGGCAGGTGGCGCCCTGGCGCAAGGCGTGCCGGGCATTCCGGCGCCGACGCACGACTGGGGCTGCGAGGTGCTGCTGTGCCTGGCCAATCCGAACGGCCCGGAGGCGGTCGCGCCGTGCGTGCCGCCGATCGAGCGGCTGTGGAGCGAACTGGCGCAGGGGCACGCCTTCCCTACTTGCGCGTTGGCGCAGGGGCCCGGTGGACGGAGCTACGCGAAGCTGTCGGTCGGCGGGTACGACCCGTGTCCAGCCGGGACGACGGCGTTGCCCGCCGGGGCAGTGGCGGCGCTGGCCGCACCGATGCCGGCCACGAGCCTGCCGCGCGCGCCGTCGGGCGCGCTGACGAGCTATGCGGCGGGGAGCACCGGCGCGCTCTACAGCGGCATCGGCGATGGCGATGGCTATGCGGCGTGGACACCGGACGGCGGGCCGCCGCCACCGAAGGTGTGCGTCGCCGGTGCCTTGGGCACCCGGCTCGTGCCGGTGGAAGGCGGCTATGCGAGCGTGAACGTCTACCAGACGCTGGTGGTCGCGCCGGCACGCGGCTTCGGGCCTGTCATCGACGTCTACATCGACGACCGCTGGTGGCAGAGCGTGCGCTGGTGAGCGCTTCTACTTCGGGAGCCGCGCCACGACCTTGATCTCGGTGATGCCGTTGGTCGGGATGAGCCGCGCGACCTGGATCGCCGTCCACGCCGGGAGCAGCGGCGGCTTGATGTAGGTGTTCTTGACCGCGACGATCGCCGGCATCTGCGTGGTCAGGTCGGTGTGGAAGCTGGTGATGTCGACGACGTCGTTCCAGCTCGCGCCGGCTTCGTGCAGCAAGGCGCCGATGCGCTCGAAGGCCCGGGTATATCCCAGGCGCAGATCGGTCTCGCCGTCGCGCACGCCGGCGACGACGCCGGAGAGGTACACCATGTCGCCGGCGATCCGCGCTCCGGCGTAGCCCCAGTCCTGTTGGAACTTGAGCTCGGCCGGGTCGGTGGCCATGATCGCGCGATCGTCCGGGCGCTCGCCGGCATGGCTGGTCGGCGATGCGAGCAGCGCAAGCGCGGTCCATGGGAGGGCAAGCAGCGTTCGCGTGTTCAAGGATCGGCTCCTGTGTGGGCACCCGCCGGGCCGACGGGGCAACGGCCGCGATGCTCCTTCAAAACGCCGTGGACGCCGCGCGAGCCGAGTCTCGGTCGGGTCCGGCGACGGATTCCTGAGGGCGGATGGCGGGTTGCGGTGCGGCGCCTGCGCGCACTGCGACTTCTGTTCTCGGCACGAAGGGCGGCGCCTCGGGTGGCAGCTCATCCTTGGACAGCAGCCGGCAGTGCCAGATCTGCACGAACTCGTGCGCTACCCTGCCCTCCCAGGTCACCTCGATCCCGGCGAGCACGAGGACGTCGGCGCGCAGGTAGATGAGGCGCGGGTCGAGGAGCGGCGGCAGCACGTCGGTGCGGCGGTTGTCGAGGTCGCCGCACAGCTTCAGCAGCATCGCGGCGCGCGGCTTCTGGCCGGTGCGCCGCTCGAGGAGGCCGATCGTCAGGTCGCCGACGACGGTCTCGCGCTGCTCCTCGCGCCGCAGGCGCCGGCCGCGTCTGCGCCGCAAGGACACCTCCCATTGCATGACCTTGTGTGGCTCCGTAGATACTGGATGGGCGTACAGTATAGAGTCTTCGTCAGGGGACAGCCATGCAACCACTCGGCCGGCTTCAGTGGATCGCGATCGCGGCGCACCGCCTCCATCACCGCTGGAGGACGGTCGGGCCGGACCAGCTGGACGAGATTGCCGCGGAGCTGTGGGAAAGGCCGGGGTTCAGGGGGATGGAGCCGGAACGAGCGGCCGATGCCTGGCTGGCGCCGTTGGAGACGGAGCAGGCGCTCGACCTTGCGCGCGCGGCGTGACGGTAGAGTCGAAGCCATGTGCTACTCCGCCCGCATCGAGGCCGACTATCGGCGCTACGTGCGCCAGTACGGGGTCGAGATCAGCCTGAGCGAATTCGTCGAGCTGTTCTGGCGCCGGGTGCAGGAGCCTCGCATTGCGATTCCGAAGGCGGTGCAGGCATTCTTCACGAGCCCGGAAGTCGACGTCGATGGCCGCATCCGCGAGGCGGTCGCGGCGTATGCGGCGGCGCAGACGACGCGACTCGAGGAGGAGATCTTCGCGCAGCGCCGGCGTCTGGCCGACGCGGACCGCAAGCTCGCGGGCAGGCCGACGAAGGCGGCTGCCGAAAACAAGCGGATTGCCACCGGCAAGGTCGAGCGCGCGCTCGAGAAGCTCGCGGACCTGCGGCGTGTCGAGCTCGATGGCGAGGATGCGCGGATCTTTCCGGGGACGTACGCACCGGTGATCGTCATGGAAGGTCGCGTCCCAATCCGTGGTGT
>JAFEEF010000067.1 GCA_018241265.1 Pseudomonadota bacterium
GCTCGACGTCTGCCTGCACCACCACGAGCGGCCCGACGGCAAGGGCTATCCGCACGGCCTGTCGGGCGACGCGCTGACCCTGGCAGCGCGCATGGGCGCGGTCTGCGACGTCTACGATGCGATCACCTCCAACCGTCCCTACAAGGCCGGCTGGGATCCGGCCGAGTCGGTCGCGCGCATGGCCGAATGGAGCAAGTCCGGCCAGTTCGATCCGGCGATGCTCGCCGCCTTCGTGAAGAGCCTGGGCATCTACCCGACCGGCTCGCTGGTGCGCATGGAGTCGGGCCGGCTCGGCGTCGTCGTCGAGCAGACCGAGGGCTCGCTGGTCAGGCCGAAAGTCAAGGTCTTCTTCTCCACCCGCTCGCAGATGCCGATACCCGTCGAGGTCGTCGACACCAGCCTGCCGAACTGCAACGACCGCATCGTCGGCCGCGAATCGAACAGCCGGTGGAAGTTCACCCACCTCGATCAGCTCTGGACCGGGTTGGACGCATCCGACATGCCGACATGGACATAGTTTTGGTAGCGCGGCCGCTTCGCCCCGGGACAAGGGTCGTCGCCAAGATTTCCGATGCGCTTGCGCTAAATCAATGCGGGGCGGCAACGATCTCAACTCGCACCGACGAGCGCCGAATGTATGTCGAGGCAAGAGCTCATCGCCGCCTTTGCTGTGTTGTCACTGTGGGACCTCACGATCAGGTGATTGGCTTGATGGTCGAACGCCAGGCTTCCGACGTCATCGACGCCGGGCACCAAGGCCGCCTACACGCCTGACAACCTCACTTTGGAGAGATGAAGATGAGAGAGAACCTGCCTGTCAGCCAGCGCGAATTCGAACTGCGCGACGAAGCCACGCTGATGTCGACCACCGACCCGAGCAGCCATCTGCGCTACGCCAACGATGCGTTCGTGGAAGTCAGCGGCTTTACGCGAGAGGAACTGGCGGGCCAACCGCACAACATCGTGCGACACCCGGACATGCCGCGCGAGGCGTTCGAGGACCTGTGGGCGACGTTGCGCCGCGGCGATCCCTGGTCGGCCCTCGTGAAGAACCGGCGCAAGAACGGCGACCACTACTGGGTGCGGGCCAACGTCATTCCGGTCGTCCGCGACGGCCAAACCGCCGGCTATCTGTCGGTGCGCACCAAACCGGGCCGTGACGAGGTGGCTCAGGCCGAGTCGCTCTACCGCGACATGCGCGAAGGCCGCGCCGGTCACGTCAAGTTGCAGGGCGGCGTCCTGCTGCGCAAGGGCTTGCTGGGCGCCATCAAGAACACGTTCAAACTCCGCTCGGTGCGTTGGCGCCTGCGCGTGGCCTCGGTACTGCCGGCTGCGCTGCTTCTCTCGGCGGCTGCGCAGGCCGGCGTTTCGGGCACCGCGCTGATCTCGTTCGCCGGGGTGGCGCTGACGTGCGCGGTGCTCGCCTCCTGGTGGCTGGAGGCGCAGATTGCCCGTCCTCTGGCGCAGTTGCGCCAACAGAGCCTGGACATAGCGACCGGCGCTCGCCGAGACACCTTGCTCAGCGACCGCCTGGACGACATCGGCATGACGTTCCGCACCGTCAATCAGATGGGCTTGATGTTCCGCTGGCTGGTGGATGACATCAGCTCGCAGGTCGAAGGCCTGCAGAGCGCGATCAGCGAGATTGCGCAGGGCAACCATGACCTCAGCACCCGGACCGAACAGGCGGCAGCGAGCGTGCAGCAAACCGCGGCCTCCATGGACGAGGTCAGCGCCGGCGTGCGCACCAGCGTCGAGACCGCGCAAGAGGCCAACGTCCTGTCGGGCACCGCTCGTGAGGCGGCGGAGCGCGGCGGCAAGGCGATGTCCCAGGTCGTGCGCATGATGGACGAGATCGCCACCAGCTCGCGCCGGATTGCCGACATCATCGCCACCATCGACGGCATCGCCTTCCAGACCAACATTCTCGCGCTGAACGCGGCGGTGGAAGCTGCCCGCGCCGGCGAACAGGGCCGCGGGTTCGCCGTCGTTGCCGGCGAGGTGCGCGCGCTGGCGCAGCGCTCGGCCGATGCCGCCAAGGAAATCCGCTCGCTGATCGGGGCGAGCGTGGAGAAGGTGACGACCGGCACGACGATGGTGGGCGACGCCGGGCAAACCATCGGAGAAATCGTCGACCAGGTGCGTCGCGTTTCTGCACTGATCTCCGAAATCAGTTCTGCTGCCGAAACGCAGCGCGACAGCATCGGACAGGTGGGACAGGCCGTGTCGCAGTTCGACGACGTGACGCAGCAGAACGCCGCCTTGGTGGAAGAGAGCGCGGCGGCCTCGTCGAGCGTGCAACGCCAGGCCACTTTGTTGGCCGAAGCGGTGCGCGCCTTCCGCTGATGGGCCGCTAGTAGTGCCGCGTCGTCACTACCGTACGTCGACGCCGAGCCCGGGCTCCATCCTCGCGAAGGCGCGCCCGCAGGCCGTCCTTGCACCCGGTTGGATGGCCTGGTTCGGCCGGATGCGGCCCTACGCGCCCAACAACCCCAGCGCGCCGTCCTTCCGCGCCCGCCAGTTGCAGGCGCTGCTGCGCCTGACGCCGCTGGCCATGGGCGTGAATGTCAGCAACGCGGTCGCCGTCTGCGCGATCACCTGGGCCCAGGTCTCGCATGCGCTGATGCTTGCCTGGGCGTCGGCCATCACGACGCTCGCCGTACTGGGGTGGCGAGGCTGGCAGCGAGGCCGTACCAGGGTTCGCACCACCGCTTCCGTCCGCGCCCTGCACCATGCCGTCGGACAGGCGGCTGTGCTGGCCGCCCTGTGGGCATTGCTGCCCCTGTGCATCTTCGCGGGCCTGGACGCCGGCGCGAAGTTCTTCGTAGGCATGGTCGTCACCGGCATGATCTGCGCCGGTGGCTTTGCCTTGAGCACGGTGCCGGCGGCCGCCACCGCGTGGGTGGCCGTGCTGGGAACGGGCAGTGCGCTGGCGCTTTGGCGATCCAACCTGAACGTGGCCGGCGGCGCGGCCGTGTTGCTGAGCTTTTACTGCCTCATCGTGGTGTTCTGCGCCTGGTCCTGGTCGCGCAGCTTCGGGGCGCGTCTGGTGGCCGAGTCGCGCGCCGACCATCAGAGCGAAGTCATCGGTCTGCTCCTGCGTGATTTCGAGGATCACGCGAGCGACCTGCTGTGGGAAATCGACGCACGGGGTCGCTTCCGCCACGTCTCTCAACGCTTGGCCAGCGCGTTCGGCATGCCTGCCGAATCGCTCCTTCGGCTGCGCGCCACGCGCCTGCTGCAGCGCGCCGTTCCCGCAGACCCGGACGCCGACTCGCGCTGGCGCGTGTTGCTGCAGCATCTGGCCCGCGGCAGCCCGTTTCGGGAGCAGGTCGTCGCGATCGCCGGCACGGATGGACCCGGCTGGTGGGCACTGAGCGCGCGACCGCTCCTCGACGACGAGGGGCGCGCTGACGGCTGGCGCGGCGTGGCGTCGAATGTGACCGACCGCCATCTGGCGCATCGTCGGCTGACCTGGCTTGCCCACAACGATGCCCTCACAGGCCTTGTCAACCGGACTCAGTTTCGGGAACTGCTGCATGCGCTGCTCGCTGGCACGCCGGCACCGCCTCTGGCGGTGCTGTCGATCGATCTCGACGACTTCAAGCTGGTCAACGACGGTCATGGCCATGCCGCCGGCGACGAACTGCTTCGCGTCGTGGGCGAACGGCTGTTGTCCGTCGCCAGGCGCAGCGATACCGTCGCGCGCTTGGGCGGCGATGAATTCGCGATGCTCGTGCGCGGCGTCAGCACGTCGGCCGATCTGACCATGCTGCTCGGTCGCGTGCGCGATGCCCTCGGTGCCCCGGTCGACGTGCGCGGCCGCGTGGCGACCCCGCGTGCCAGCATCGGCGTCGCATTCTCGCCGGCGAACGGTACCGACGTGGACACGTTGATGAACCATGCCGACATCGCGCTCTACGCTGCCAAGACCTCGGGCGGAAACCGCTGGCGCTTCTTCGAGCACGCGATGGCCGACGCCGGACGTCGCCGCAACGCGATCGCCGAGGCATTGCGCCACGCGGTCGAGCGAGGCGAGTTCAGCCTGGCCTTCCAGCCGCAGGTGAGCAGCGGCGACGGCCGCGTCTGCGGGTTCGAAGCGCTGTTGCGATGGCGTCATGCCGAACACGGCGAGGTCTCGCCGGCGGAGTTCGTGCCCATCGCCGAAGGAGCCGGCCTGATGCCGGAGATCGGCGCGTGGGTGCTGAACGAAGCTTGCCGCGAGGCGGCGCGATGGCCGGCCGGCGTGCGCGTGTCGGTCAACGTCTCGGCCACTCAGCTCGGCGGCAAACTCAGCTTCGTCGAGCGGGTCGAGTTCGCGGCACGAGGGCTGGATCCCGACATGGTGGAACTCGAGATCACTGAATCGGCGCTGGTGGACGACATCGAGGGCGCCGTGGCAACGCTGAGCGCACTGCGGGCCAGGGGCTTCCGGATCGCCCTCGACGACTTCGGCACGGGCTACTCGGCGCTCGGCTACCTGCGGCGCTTTCCTTTCGACACGCTCAAGATCGACCGCAGCTTCGTACGTGAGATGGCGAGCGATGACGAGTCACGCGGCATCGTCGAGACGATACTGGCGATGTCGCGAGTCCTCGGCATGACCGCCGTTGCCGAGGGCGTGGAGCTGCCGTCTGAAGTCAAGATGCTGCAAGCGTTGGGCTGCGCGACGCTCCAAGGTTTCCTCATCGCCCGTCCATTGCCCGCCGCCGAAGTTGGCGCGTTTCTGACCAATTGGCAAGGCAATCAGCGTGCAGTCTCGAGCTTTCCGGCGCTCGAATCCGTCTGATGTGAAGCCTCGCAGAGCCCGTTCGGGCCGAGCTGTATTTCCGATCGCCTGAGCCCTTCGACAGGCCTGTGCTGAGCGTGTCGAAGGGCCCGGGGCGAGCGGTTCCGGAACCGCTCGTTTCTTCGCGAACGCCGGGTGGCACCTTGCGACAGTTCGGCGGTCCCCTACAAGGCCACTGCCTTCTTGAGCGCGATCAATGCGACGCCCACGGCGCCCGACGCGCTGGCGTACGAGGTGCCGCTACCAAGTGCGGCTTCGGCGACGGCATACTTGCCCGCGTTGATCAGCGAGGCTACTTTCCCCGCCTCGGAGTGAAACGCCGTGTGCTTGTCCATGGCACGCTGGAATTCCGGCCGGCTTCCCCAGCGGGCCTTTCCGTCGCCGTAGAGCCACACGCCCACCACACAGCAGTTGTCCTTGCCGATCGTGGCCGCGTCCATTTGCTCCTTCTTCGCAATCGCGGCGCGGAACTTCAGCTTCCATTCGGCGTGCCTCTGCACGGCTTCTTCGAGATTCATGTAAGGTCTCCATACGATGGTCGAGGAACTGGACAGTCCAGGCCTCGGGAACGTCGGCCGTTGGCCGACATCTCGGTTGGCACTCGAATACGCCCGACGGTTCAGCCGACGATCGTGGCGCGATCGTTCGGCCTGACCACCGGGCGCCTACATCGCGGCATCCGTCAGAAGGTTTCCCAGTCGGAGGTCCCGTTGGCCGCCACGCGCGGCGCCTCGGGCTCGACCTTCGCCTGCGGCGCAGCCACTTCGGGTGCAACCGCTGCGGCCTTCAGCCGTGTCACGTTGGTTGCCCGATT
Source organism: Pseudomonadota bacterium (assembly GCA_018241265.1). GTDB lineage: Bacteria > Pseudomonadota > Gammaproteobacteria > Burkholderiales > Burkholderiaceae_C > JAFEEF01. The sequence goes on from JAFEEF010000067.1 coordinate 5,604, forward strand.
CGGCCCGCGCCGATCAGCACCGGCCCCGGCCTTGGGCTGCACCGGTGCGGCGGCTGCGACCTGCTGCTGTCCTGCCGCGAGCTTGAACACGGCCACCGCCTGCACGAGTTGCTGCGCCTGCTGCTTGAGGCTCTCCGCGGCTGCCGCGCTTTCCTCGACGAGAGCGGCGTTCTGCTGGGTCACCTGGTCCATCTGCGTGATGGCCTGGCCGACCTGCGAGATCCCCGCGCTCTGCTCGGAGCTTGCGGCGCTGATCTCGGCAACGATATCGGTCACGCGGCCGATCGCTCCGACGATCTCCTCCATCGTCCGGCCCGCCTCGTCCACCAGGGTCGAACCCTGTTCGACCTGCTCGACGCTGCTCGTGATCAGACCCTTGATCTCCTTGGCTGCCTCGGCGCTGCGCTGCGCCAGCGCACGTACCTCGCCTGCGACCACCGCGAAGCCGCGCCCTTGTTCGCCGGCGCGTGCCGCCTCGACCGCGGCGTTGAGCGCCAGGATGTTGGTCTGGAAGGCGATGCCGTCGATCACGCCGATGATGTCGGCGATGCGCTTGCTGCTGTCGTTGATCGCCTTCATCGTATCGACGACCTGCGACACCACCTCGCCGCCCTTGGCGGCCACGCCGCTGGCGCCGGCAGCCAGCTGGTTCGCCTGCTTGGCGTTGTCGGCGTTGTTGCGCACCGTCGAGGTCAGCTCGTCCATCGTCGCGGCGGTCTGCTGCAGCGCACTGGCCTGCTCCTCGGTGCGCTGGCTCAGGTCGACGTTGCCCGAGGCGATCTGCTCGGAGCCGGTGGCGATCGAGTCCGACGAGCCGCGCACTTGGGCGACGATGCCCGCGAGGCTGTGCTGCATGGCGCCCAGCGAGGCGAGCACGCTTCCTGCCGGCGCACGCTCCGCACCCGCTACCGGGCCGAGATGGCCCTCGGCGACGCGCTGGGCGGCCGCGCCCAGGTCAGCGGGCTCGGCACCCAACGCCCGCAGCAGGCTGCGCGTGATCAGGACGCCGGCGACGATCGAGGCCACGACCGACAGCAGGCAGACGCCGATCAGCAGGTTGCGCTGGGAAGCGTAGCTGGCGGCCGACTCGTCGACCAGGCCGGCGGCATGTTCCTGGGCGTATTGGAGGTAGTCATCCGACGCCTTCATCAGTGCGGCCAGCAGTGGGCGACACTCGGCGTTGATCTTTGCGATGGCCTCGTCGTGCTTGCCGTCGAGCGCCAGCTTGACGATCGCGGTGGCGACCGGGCCGTAGGACTGCTCGACCCGATCGATCTCGGCGACGTGCGCACGGGCGGCTTCGCTGATGCCCGGCGCCTTGGCCATCTCGTTCAGGCGCGCGAGGCGCTCCTTCACGTCCTGGTCTGCCTTGAGCGCCTCCCTACCGGCGGCATCCCGGTCTTCGGTCTTCGCAGAGACAACGATGTCGCGTGCGGCGATCGCCCGTCGGTCCACAGCGGTGCGAACTTGGTTGGCCAGCAGCAGGCGTGCGTTGATCCCGTGGACGAAGCTGCCGAAACGCTCGTCGGCCTGGCCCAGCGAACGCAGCGCCAGCGTCGCGACGCAGACGACGAACAAGACGAGAAGGAAGAAGGTGCCGCCGAGCTTGGCGCGCAAGGATACGTTCTTGAAATGCATATGGATGCCCCGTTGCGATTTGGAGTTTGTCAAAGGATTGATTTATCCGCTTCGAAGGAGCACCACGGCAACCGCCTGAGCTGCACCGCTTACACATGTAACGCTCCTCCCGAGCCGCGTATCGACAGGGACTGAGGGCGCTTTAGGAGCCTGCTCTCTAACTTGAGCTAGTAGAAACCCCGGATTTCTGTTCGAGTGATGAAAACGGCCCGTGAATTGGCAAAAGCCGAATTCCGCAAAATCCAATGCCAGGATTACTGCGATATCGGGGCTCCCTGACAGGCCTCGTCAAGGATCCCCCACAGGGCAGCCCGGGGCGGAGCGCTACGCGGTCCGCAGCTGCGTACTCGCGCTTCTCTCAGCCAACGACCGCGGACTCGCGGCGAATCCGTTCCAACCCCTGCCGGTAGGTCGTCACGTTGAACCCCGGGAACTTGCGCTTGAACTTCGAGGAGTCGAACAGGTTGTCGTGCTCATATCTCGGCAGCAGTTCGCCGAGTTCGCGCACCTGCCTGGAAACGATGCCGGCGGCCGTGAGGGTCCATTTGCCGAGCACCTTGTACGTGCCCGGTGCTCCGAAGACCTCGGCAGCCAGCGCCACGAACTGTCGATAGGTCAACCGGTCGTCGTCGCACGGCAAATGCCAGGTCTGGCCGTACGCGTCGGGCGAGTTGCCCAGTGCCGCGAGCGCTCGGCTGGCGTCGGGCGTCCAGACGAGCGTGCGGCGCGTGTCGTCGCGCACAGGCACCCGAGGCCTCTTGCCGTTTCGGATGTTGTCGATGACCAGGGTGTTCGTGATGCTCTGCGTCTTGCCCGGACCGTAGAACTCGGGTGCTCGGCCGATGAGGACGGGGATGTCGCCGCGGGCCATCTCCTGCAACACCATCGACGCCATGGCGGCGCGTACCCGGCCCTTGCGCCCGACCGGTTCGAAGGGTGCGTCCTCGGTCAGCACGCGATCGTCCTGCGGGTACATGTAGGTGTTGTCGAAGTAGACGAACTTCGCGCGAGCGGCACGGCTCGCGGCGATGGCATTCGTCAGCATCACCGGAAACTGCGTCTCCCAGAGTGCCGTGTCCGGCGGCAAGCCGGCCGTGAAGTAGACGATGCTGCTGCCCTTCACCGCATCCGCCGCCTGCCGGGCGTCGAGCAGGTCCGCGGGGACGAGCACGTCCGTGTCGTTGACCTTGCGCGGGCTGCGACTCACGAGCCGAAGATCGCCGGCGTGCGAGCGGTGCAATTCGCGCGCCAGCTCCACGGCAATCTGGCCCGTGGCACCCAGGATGGTTTGCATGCCGGTTCCTCGAGTCTCTCGATTGAAGGGAAGGGGGATGCGCTTCACAACGGCTCGGGCGCATACAGAGCGCCTTGGAATTCGGGCACGTACTCGTACTTCATCAATCTGCCGAGCTTCAGCGCCTTGATGATGGCCGACAGACTTCCGTCGGTCGGGGCGAGCCTCACCGAATCCGCACTGGAACTGCTGGCGTGGGCCAGCTGGCGTGACACCGCGCAGCCCGTCGTCAGGCGGCCCGTGCGGTCGATGTTGGTGAAGCTGTTTTTGACCAGGGACTCTTTGCTGGACAAGTTGTCGAGCTTGCGGGTCTGCAGAGTGACGTCGAGCTGCGTCACGACCGAGCAGAAGCGGCGCATGAAGGCCGTCGGAAAGTTCTGGAACGCCGGCGCGCGCAGGGGGCTTGGCACGGGCAGAGCGCGGAAAGGAGAGTAGGAGCGATGTGGGTCGACGAGCCTGGTCATGATGCTGCCTGGACGATCCGTATAGACTGACGACCATGGTCAAGAAGGCATCCGTCACCGGCAAATCCGCCCCCAAAGCCGCGGGCAGGGCGGCGGCCAAGGGAACGGCTGCCAAGCGGGCCGTGGTGCCCACCAACAAGCCGTCGACTTCGAGCGGCGTGCTGGTGAAGGTGGCCAATGTCGGCGGCTACCGCGTCTTCGGATCGGACGTGCGTCCCAAGCACGTTACCGAAGAGCAGATCGCCGAAGCCCTGGCCTCGCTCAAGTGACGACGCGCAAGCCGGCCAAGCCGGCGCCCGGGCAGCCTGCGCGGGCTGTCAAGAGTCCCTACGAGCTGAGCGTCTTCGTCAACTGCCCATTCGACGACGACTACCTGCCGCTGCTGCACGCGATGGTCTTCGCGATCCACGACTGCGGGTTCCTGGCACGCTCGGCCGTCGAGGAAACCGGATCGAACGAGGTCCGGGTCGAGAAGATCGTGCGCATCATCTCCGAGTGCTGCTACTCGGTACACGACATCTCGCGCGTGGAAATCTCGGCTTCGAGGCTTCCGCGCTTCAACATGCCGTTCGAGCGCGGACTCGATCGGGCACACGAGCCCAGCCGGGCCCGGCAATTGTCTCGGCATTGCCGCGACAATTGCCCTGGACGCAAATCCAGGTCTACGTTAGCTCGGTGTTCTTGACCGCCTGCTGTGGCCACCATCCTCATCCCGATACCAAGTACGGACTTCGATCCGACGGAGACCGCCGTCCCGTGGCGTGTGCTGGTCGACAGAGGGCACATGGTCCGATTCGCAACGCCCGACGCCTGCCCGGGCCGCGCGGACGAGCGCATGCTGACCGGGCGCGGACTGGGGCCGCTCAAGCGAGTGCTGATGGCCGATGTCAATGCCCGCAAGGCCTACGCAGCAATGATCCAGGACTCGGAGTTCACTTCACCGCTGACTTGGGAGCAAGCCGGCGCAACGGCCTACGACGCGTTGCTCCTGCCGGGAGGGCATGCGCCCGGCATGAGGCCGTACCTCGAATCGAAGCCGCTCCAGGAGCTGATCGTCGCGTCGTTCGATCGGCGCGCACTCGTGGCCGCCATCTGTCATGGGGTGTTGCTCGCTGCGCGGGCGCGGCGTGCCGATGGCAAGTCCGTGTTGTGGGGGCGCCGGACAACGGCACTCCTACACCGAATGGAACTGACCGCATGGGCTCTGACCCGACTTTGGCTCGGCGACTACTATCGGACCTACCCTGTCTCCGTGCAGCAAGAAGTGACCAGCCTGCTGGCTGACCCGGCCGATTTCAACGTTGGCCCGAGTGGGCACCGTCGCGACTCCCTGGACCAGCTAGATGCGGGCTTCGTGCTGCGCGACGACAACTATCTGTCAGCGCGTTGGCCCGGGGATGCGCACCGATTCGCAGTCGAGATAGACACGGCCCTTCGAGGCGTCTGATGGCGGGTCAGCGACTGGTCAGCGACCCGGACGCAACCGGAGTACCGAGGATTCCGTCGCAGTAAGCAATTCGACGCGGGCCAGCCTCCGGCGTCATCGAGACCTCATCTTGCGCTTGCGGGGCGGCTCGACCTTCAGCCCCGATTTTGTTCGCTCCCCATTCCGCGCGCCGCCTTGTATAAAGGGAGAATGACCACTTGCCCTCAGGGAGGCATAGGAGATTCGATGAAAGTTCGACGATTTCTCGCCGGGATGGCGGCTGTCGCGCTGCCCACGCTCTACGCTTCCGATGCCCTCGCTGCGACCTACACGGTGTTCGACCTGCCGGGAGGCGATACCGCTCCGGTTGGCATCAACGCCGACGGTGACATCGCCGGCACCTATTGGACCGCGGGCGATGGCACCTCCGGACGCGGCTTCGTGCGCAGCGCGAACGGGTCCGTCGCGACGTTCAATGTGCCTGCCGCGAACGCCGGCACCATCGTCTTCGGCATCAACGATGCCGGAACGGCCGTGGGGTACTGGTCGGCCGGCCTTCCGCAGGCGTTCGTGCGGACGCGCGACGGCACGATCCAGTCGTATTCGGTGCCAGGAAGCAACGTCACCATTGCCTACGCGGTCAATGCATCGGGTGGCTTTGTTGGAAACTATGTGACGCCGACCGGCGGTGGGGGTTTCGTGCTGCTTGCCGATGGATCGCTGGGCTTGGCCGAGGGCGAGACGCATTTCTACGCGATCAACGCGTTCGGCGATGCGGGCGGAAGCACCGCGCTGAACCACCCCGGCCAGAAGGGCCTGATCCGCTATCGCGACGGGACGATGCTCACGTTCTCGGTGCCGCCTGGCGTGCCCGCGGGAGACCAGGCAACCGTGACCGGCCTGAACGACAGCGGTACGGCTACGGGCTATGCCGAAGTGAGCTGCATCGTCTGCGCACCGCGTGACGTGCGCGGATTCGTGCGCGCTACCGACGGCACGTTCTCCGTCTTTCGCGTAACGACCGGTCAGAATCAACAAACGAACGACACCCGAGCTCGCGCAATCAATGCGGACGGCGTGGTCGTCGGCGAGTACTACCGGAGCGGTGGCCGAGGCAACGCCCAGGGCTTCGTGCGCGACGCTTCGGGCAACATCACCACTTTCAACGTGCCTCGCATGAAGGCCACGCTGCCCACCGCCATCAACGCGAGCGGCGTGGTCACTGGTACTTGCGTCGACGTTCACGGCACCCGACATGGATTCGTGCGGTATCCCTAGCGCCGCCTCGTTAGCGGCCGGCAGTCCGTGGAAGAACGCATGAATATCGGCTCGTCGGGGTGTCGCGCCGGCCGGACCCTCGCCAACATGAGGCTCGCACACGCGTCGTCCCATTCCTGCTCGGATCGACCGATGAGCTTCGCCGACGCCCTGGCAACCTGCCTTCGAACGTACGCCGCTTTCGATATGGTTCGCTTGCCCTGCCTGCCAAGCTCAGGTCGCGAGCCGTAACACCTGCCGCCGGCGGATGGGAGCCGTCATCGGGCAAACCCTTGAGGTGTATGGCGCCGGCTAGGGCCTGTTCACACTGCGCATCCGGCTTCCGAAGTGTGAACAGCTAGACGAGCCCCGTGTCCGAAGCTCTGCTATCCAGAAGTCGATCAGCCGGGCATCCGCCTGGCGGCCGAGTCGGGCAGGGCGCTCGCACAAACACCGCGCCGAAGGCTCGGCCTCGAGGCGGATCCACTGGTTGAAGGTCGCGCGGTCGAACAGTCGCACGCGTCGGCCGAGCTCAGGGCTGAACGCCTCGAGCAAGCGTGCCCCGCATGGGCGAGGCATGTCCCCTGGTGCGGCAACCGGCGCGCTCATCGCAGCGCGATCGCCATCTTCGCTCTCCCCTAATTCGAGGCGTCTCAGTTGTCGGACGGCCGCGATTCGTGTAGCTTGACACGCTTTGTCCATGTGCCGGCGTTCGGCGAATCTGCACCAAAGGAGAAGCCGATGAAGTCGCCCGTTGCAACCCCGGTCCTCCTGGCGATCTGCTTGCAGGCCAGCCTGGCCGTCGCGGGCACTGCCCGCCTGGACAGCGGCGGGACAGGCGGCCAGTTCGGCTCGCTCTACGGCCCGGACCGGCTCTATACCACCGCCAACGGCGCCGGCGCGATCGGCGGCACCGCCGTCACGCCGCTGCTCGCCACGAACGGCCAGCTGATCGAGAACACCTCCTACACGAGCCTGTTCAACAGCGTCCGCGAAGGCGTCACCGAATACCGCTTCGACGTGCCCAACGGCACCTACCTGCTGACGATGCAGTTCGTGGAGCTGCTCGAGAACGGCCCGAACCTCAGGCGCTTCTCGGTGCTCGCCGAGGGCGTGCCGCTGCTGACCGATCTCGATCTCTACGCGCTCTACGGACGCAACTACGCTGTCACATACCAGTTCGCCGTGAACGTCTCCGACGGGCAGCTCAACGTCACGTTCCCGGCGACGATCGGCCAGTCCACCATCTCGGGCATCGCGGTCCAGCGCATCGCCAGGGACCTGAAGGCCCCGGCCATGCCGACCGACGTGGCAGCGCTCGGCGGCTACTACCGCAACATCGTCACCTGGCCCGACCAGACCGAGCCGGACCTTGCGGGCTACTTGGTGCGCCGATCGAGCACCCCGACCGGACCCTTCACGCTGCTGACGCCGACGCCGACCCCGGTCAGCCGCTACTTCGACGATGCCGTCACGCCGTTCGCGGCCGACTACTACCAGATCGCCGCGGTCGACGTGTTCGGCAACCAGAGCGCTTTCACGAGCGCGGTCGGCGCGGCGCCGCTCGATCGCACGCAATCGATACTGCCGGTCTATCAGCTGTCGATACCGCCCGACCAGTACGCGATCCTTCAGGCCAATCCGGATTCCGACTACGTCACGGCCACCTTCATCGGCGACAGCACGACCTTCGCCGACATCGGCGTCAAGTACCGCGGATCGTCGAGCCTCGACAACGAGAAGAAGTCGTGGAAGGTCAACTTCAAGAAGGGCGTGCCGTTCGAGGGGCGCGACAAGCTCAACCAGAAGGCGGTGTCGACCGACACGACGCTGCTCACGGAATGCCTGTCGTCGGCGCAGCTCCAGGCCGTCTCGACGCTCGCGACGAGCTGCTCCTTCTCGCACCTGGAGGTCAACGGCGAATTCATGGGCGTCTTCAGCCGCATCGAGGAGGTGGACGACGACTTCTTCAACGCGCGCGGCATCAACCCGAGCGGCCAGCTCCTGGAGGCGCAGAACCCCGCCTACGCGAACCTGCGCATCCTTCCCGACTATTCGGTCGGTTGGGACGATCACAGCGACAACGACGACGGCTATCCGGCGCTGTCTGCGCTGGTGCAGACCATCAATACGACGCCGGACGCCAAGTTCGCGTCGACGATCGCATCGGTCGTGAACGTCGATGCCTATCTCGACTACGTCGCCGCGATGGCCGTCGATGGCGACTGGGACCACATCAGCCACAACTACTACATGTACAAGAGCCCGGACAGCCCGCTCTGGGAGGTCATACCGAAAGACTTCGACCAGGCGTTCGTCCAGAGCTCGCTTTCGCTGCTGCAGGCCGCCAAGACGAGCCCGGGGCAGCCGATCACCTCGTACAACGTGCTGACCTCGCGGCTGCTGACGGTGCCGCTGTACCGGCAGTGGTACGTCAACAAGCTGTCCTACCTGCTCGGATCGTCGTTCACGCCACCGGTCCTGATGCCGCGCATCGACGGCTTCCACAGCACCGTCGCGGACGACGCGCATCGCGACGTCTACAAGCGCGGCCGCGAGGACAACAGCGGCTTCGATCAATCGGCGCCGGCATTGCAGGATTTCGTCACCGCACGCATCGCCTACATCGATGCCAACCTCGCGAGCATTGCGCCGAACGTCGCGCAGCCGCTGCTGATCAACGAGATCGTGCCCGACAACCGCACCGGCATCGCCGACAGGGCCGGCGCGCACAGTCCCTGGCTCGAGCTCTACAACCCCGGCAGTACCCCCTATCGGCTCACCGGGCACACGCTCACGAACGACCCGTCGCAGCCCGGCATGTGGAAGTTCCCGAACGGCACCACGGTGCCGGCCGGCGGCTATCTGCTGGTCTGGCTCGACAACGCGCCCGCGGCCGGCGAGCTGCACGCATCGTTCGGCGTCAACCCGAAAGGCCAGGCGGTCGCGCTCTACGCGCCGATCAGCGCCGGCGGGGCGCTGCTGGACACGATCGCCTACCGTGCCATCGCCCCGGACGTCTCGTACGCACGGCGCTCGGACGGTGCCGCGCTCTGGTCCGTCCAGACATCGCCCTCGCCGCTCGGTCCGAACACGGGCCCGTAGCGGATGCAGCCCCCCGCGAGGGACCTCTCGGTCACATCGCCCGCAACGGCACGGCTTGCGCGCCGGCTGTGCGCGGCGATCGTCGTCGCCTGCTCCGGCATCGCCGCCGCGCAAACCGCCTCGTTCGCGCTGCCGCGCCGCGGCTGCCCGTTGGCGCACTGCGATCTTCGCTTGTCCGACGGCGTCAACGCGGTCTCGCCGTCGGTCGGACAACTCGTCCATGCGGATACGGCGAGCGCCGGCGGCAAGCATGGCTTGGGCTGCGCTTCGGACACGCACATCGCGGCTTGCGCATTGTCGGGCGATCCGCCGTCGCCTTCGAACCTGGTCGTCTACGACGGCGACGGTCGCAGGCTCTGGGACGACGGCGGCATCCTGGGCGGCACCGCCGCCACCTCGGCGCCTCTCATCGGCGCCGACGGCACGGTGGTTGCAGCCGATCAGAACTGGATCCTGCGGGGCGACCCGACACGCCAGACGATCCTCTGGAAATCCGCGAAGCCGGACCTCGGTCGTCCGCTCGGGCCGGTCGTCATCGGCGCCGATGCGAGCATGATCCTTCTCGTGACCGGCGGTTCGGCCGCGGGGACGCCGGAGGTATCGGTCTGGGACGCGTCGAGCGGCGCGCTGCTCGCTCATCAGGCGATCGTCGACCCCGACACCCACATCGTCTACGGCACGCAGAACACCGCCGCCACGACCGGCAACCGCGCCTACGTGCTGACCGCGGCGGTGGACAACCCGGCCGACGGCCGCCTCTACGCGATCGACGTCTGCGATGCCGACGATTGCGGCGGGCGCGGCACGATGACGATCGCATGGCACTACGACTTCGCCGGGCCGAGCGGCGCGAGCCCGCTGCTGATCGGCACGCAGGTCTACTTCGATGGCCGGCCGGCCGCCGGCGGCGGCACCTTCATAGCGGTCAAGGATCGTGGCGCGACGCCGCGGCTGCTCTGGAAGAAGGCGTACACCGGGCAGTTCGTCGCCGGGGCGGCGCTCGATCCGCGCGGCGGTCTGTGGGTCTATCCGGTACCCGGCAGCTATGCGCTGCTGCGCCTGGACGCCGGCACCGGCAACACGTTGCAGACCGTCCCCATCAGCGCGGCGGCAGGTCTCCCATCGGGCTATTCGGGCGGTTCGGCGGTCTCGGTCAGCAAGTCGGCTGGCGGCGCCGTCGTGCTGACGCTGGGCATCCGGCCGCTGCTCGATGCCCGCCTCGCGAACTACGTCGCCGCACTCGATGTCAGCTCGACGGCGACCGGCTCCGCGCTCTGGCTGTATCCGGTCGCCGCGACCACCCAGGTCAATTCGGCACAAGGACAGTTTCCGATCGTCTACGGTGGGAGCGGCGCGCGCCGCGTGGTCTACACCGGCACCAACACGGGGACGTTCTTCGTCGGCGAACCCTAGCTCACCCTGCCCGAAAGTACGTCGCCATGATCCGCTTTCCCGTCGCGCCGCGCGCTGCGCTGCTCGCCCTGCTCTGTGCCTTCGCCGGTCGTGCTGGCGCCGCCGCCTTCGCGCCGAACGATGTCGAGGTCTGCTCTGCGGCCTACGGCGTGACGGATCCGGAGTTCGACTCCGAAAGCCGCTTCATGACGTTCGTCAACGCGCAGGTGCAGGTCCGCGTCGCGCTGATGAACGCGGACGGCAGCATCGGCACGCCCGGCTGCGTGGGCGTGCTCGTGGACCAGGGCGCGTGGGGCTGGCCCGACAGCACGGGCTACCAAGGACCGGAATGGGGCCGCAGCGCGAACGGCCTGGAAATCTTCTATACCCGGTTCCTGCCCGACGGCAAGACGCCGGCCCTGGCTCATGCCGTCGCGAACGGGAAGGCGTGGCAGGCGAGCTACCTCGCGTCGGGAAGCCGCCGCTCGACGATCGTGGCTTCCACCGACGCGACCGCCCCGGAGGCGCGCATCATGTACGTCGCCCGCACGATGTCGGGTCAGGACCTGCCGATGTGGCGCGAGGCCGAAGAGCCGGCCAGCGAGACGCTCTATCCCGGCAGCTACAGCTTCTCGACCGTGACGGGCAGCGTGCCGCGCTGGGTCGCCAACGAACGCGCGATCTCGATGGTGGAGCCGGACACCAGCGGCGTGATGCAGGCGGTGCGCTTCGACATCGACACGCAGACCGCTCAAGTGCTGACCCACGACGATGGCAACAAGGCCGAGGTCTGGATATGGTCCGCACCTGAATTCGGCGGCGACCGGGTGATGACGACGGTCGTCGACGGATGTTGCCTGCGCGTGTACCGGCAGCTCGGCTCGAGATGGGTGCTCGTCAACACGATCAAGGTCGCTTCGCTGGCGCCGGGCTTGTCGGCCATGTATTCGCCGCAGCCTCAGGTCTACAAGGGACGCTCCTACGTCGTGGTCGAGTTCGGCAACCAGCTGAAGGATCCCGCCTCGCAGATCTGGCTCCTGGCGATCGACCCTTCCGTGCCGCTTGCGCGGCAACTGAGCGATCCGCAGACGCAGGCCGTCCGCACCGAGCCCGAAACGCTGGTCACGAAGCAAGGCTTCTACGTCTACTACTCGCAGCAGGTCGGCGCCGACCAGCCCCGCAGCCTGCGCAGGGTGTCGACCGGCCTTTGAACCGTCGCCGAGTTCCTCTGCGACCGTCCGGTGAGCCAGGCATCGAGGCCGACATCGCGCGGCGAGTCCGGCGCGCGAAGCCGGGCACCGTCTTCACCCCCGTGTTGTTCGCCGGTGTCGGCAGCCGCGCGGCAATCGACAAGGCACTGCAGCGCTTGGCTGCTCGCGGCGATCTTCGCCGCTTGTCGCGTGGCCTTTGCGACAAGCCGCGACGGGACCCGTTGCTCGGCACGTTATGGCCGTCCGTGGATGCAGTCGTCGCCGCGCTGACGGGCAAGGACAAGCTGCGTCTGCAGCCGACCGGCGCTTACGCCGCGAACCTGCTCGGACTGTCCGACCAGGTGCCCGCGCGTGTCGAGTTCCTGACCGATGGCACGAGCCGCACCGTGAAGGCCGGTCCGATGCAGATCGTCCTCAAGCGCACCACGCCACGGCAGATGGCCGCGGCGGGGCGGACGAGCGGGCTCGTGATCCAGGCGCTCCGCAGCCTCGGGGCCGACCACGTGACGCCGCAGCGGCTGAACAAGCTGCGCCGCGCGATACCGGTCGAGCAGCGGCGCGCCTTGCTCGACGATCTGACGCTCGCTCCAGGCTGGTTGCAGCCGACGTTGCGCGCGCTCGCGGCGGACTGACGCATGGTCAAGCCCGCCCCATCGTTCGTGGCGTTGCCGGCTGAGCGTCGCTCGCCGGCCTTCGCGCAGACCGCGGCGCGGATGGCCGCGTCGAGCGTGATGGTCGAGAAAGACTTCTGGATGTGCTGGCTGCTCGGCCTGCTGTTCGCCGATCCCGAGCTGGCGCCTCACCCAATACTGTCTACTTAGAAGATGAATACTCCGCCTGAATTCTTCGGCGACCACATCCGCGCCTTACGTGTGCGGCCTGGCGGCGCGCGCTGCATGGGACCGGCGGGCGCTGGCGTGCAGTCGATCGGCACCCGTCTGGGCGCTCCCCAGGCGAAGGCCTGGTAGCGCGAGTTTCGCCGCTTGACCATGCGCGGAGACCGCTTGTTGAGCGTGCGCGTAGCGCGCAGCACCTCGTTGACGGCGCCAGGCGGCACCGCGCGCGCCATCAGGCTGGCGCCCAGGAAGTCCGTCAAGCGGGCGCCGTCGCCCAGCACTGCCTTGGTACGAGCCATGAGTCGTCTCCAGGAGGGGACTGGGCGTCAGCACACCAGATGTCATCTAAGCAGACAGTATTGTGATAAGCGTGCAGGCAGGCACCCGGCAAGTATCGAAGTCGGAGCACGAACCACGCCGGCAGGCGCCAAATCCGACCGAACCCAATACCACCCGTTTGGGTGATAGCCGCCTCATGCCATATCGGACATATTGGCATCAAAGGCTTGCGGCGTCGCCTAGACGACCAGCAAGCACCGATGGATGCTGAGGGAGGATCACATATGAACGGAGCTGGGCCCGGTCCGCCCCGCAAGCGCAGCGCGTGACGCGTACGTGCGCTACAGGCAGCATCTCGCTGGGCCGGATCCAGGCGCTCTCACCCGCATTCCCGACGCTCGTGCATCCGGCAGGAGTATCGCCGTCCAGGGCCCAGCTCGCATGAGCAACGGCGACGCAGGGTGAAGCCCATCGCGCAATTCAAGAGCACAACTCCGTCGCCGCTAACACGACATCAACTCCCCAGCGACTTTGTCTATACAAATATCAAAATCCGCTGAAGGACTCTACGAAGCCAATGCCAGCCCGCCGCACACAAAGAGCGCTTGGCATACGGAGCATCCGATGCCCATACGTCAACTGATTGACGAATTGAGAAGAGCCGGATGCCATCCCACAGACATCACAGATACTCTGTATCAACTTGATCCAAATTGGCTATCAAAGCTAACTTGAATACATAATTTCAACCACTGCTGTTCGATTAAAAGTCGAACAAATTCAACTGCTTAGCGATGTCGGGCGGATTCACTTGGGCCGGTTCTACCAACATAGAGCGCAGCGTCGCTCGCGGTGCGCTGGGCGAATCGATGATGAGCATCGCCTCGACTGGCAAGACCGCAATCAGCGTGGGCGGTAAGAGCTACATGCCAGACGCACTGACCGACAGCGCTCTGATCGAGGTAAAGAACGTGGCCGCCATCGGCGCCTGCGATGCCCAGCAAATCGCTGCGGAAGCGACCTACGCGTCGCAGAACGGACTCGGCATGAACCTCTACACCCGCACGGGCGCCGATCTGAGCCGGATCCAAGGCCTAATCGACAACGGCGCAATGTCGGTATCTACTATCCCCGGCGTCGGTACCAACGGCTTCCGCGTCTTGACGAACGGCGAAGGAGCGCTCTCCGGCTCTCTTATCGGCGGCTCCACGAACGGCCTCAAATAGGATGACCATGACTGGCTTCTTGAAGACGCTTTTCGCCAAGGATCGGCCGCGCGAATTGATCGCGCGCGCCACTGTACAAAAGGCCCTAGTCGACGCCTTAGGTCCCCCGCTGCTCGCGGCGGGCTTCGGTCACTTCACAGCCGGGCGCGCGCTGCGGCATACGGAACACTGGACCGACGTTATACAGATACGCTTCGTGAAGCCTGCACACTTGCCGGGCAATTCGCCATCGCTGCACTTAGGACGACACCTGGATTTCGTACCTGAGGATGCAATTGGCGGGCCAATGCCCATGAAAGAAGGTCACCCGGATCCCAAGGAAGACCAGTGTCAACTGCGCAAAACACTATACAAGCGGACGCGTCAGAGGGAGACATCGTCGGCCAACGTCTGGTATATAGGTGGTGACATCGGTCAGCTCGCCGCATGTGCGGCCGAATGGACGAAAGCGATCGACGACGAGATCCTGCCATGGTTCGCTCAATTTGACTGCTGGGACGCGTTGCTTGAACTCCTGCTAACGGGCCAGCCTGACATTGAGCACCATTCGCGAGATCGAGTCTTTAGCGGCACTTGGAACTTTGGCAACTACTTCTCCCGCCATGTGGTCGCCGGCTTGGTAGCGCTGCAAGCGGGTCACAACGATGTAGCAGTTCAGCGGCTTGAGAAGGCGCTGCACGACGGCGGTGTTGTTGGGAAGGAGGGACGTGTGTTTCCGCTGCCCCCCGTCACGATCATCCAGATTCGCCAGGCGCTAGAGAAGGCGCGCGCGTGATTGCGGCTGTAGGTTCCCGCATGTACACGGCCAACGACCTGCCGGAGACGGTGAAGAACGCGCGCGGCTACGTCAGCAAGATCGAGTACGACGGCCTGGACCGGCGCAGCAAGCAGGACTACGCGCAGCCGGCGGTCACCGGCTCGGCCTCCACGACCGACTACGAGCAGTACGGCTACGACCCCGACGGCAACTTGACGAGCCTGCGCAGGCGCAGCGGCCAGAGCATCACGCTCGGCTACGACGATCTGGACCGGCTGACATCACGCACTTATCCGACCGCGGCCGACAACGCCACGTTCGGCTACGACCTGCTGGGCCAGCGGCTGAGCGCCAATCTGACCGGCCACGCGGTGAGCTACGCGTGGGACAACGCGGGCCGGCTCTCCTCGACGACGGCAGGCGGGAGAACGCTCGGCTACCTGTACGACGCCGCCAGCAATCGCGTCCGCACCACGTGGCCCGACACGGGCTTCTATGTCACGACAGGCTACGACGCGCTCAACCGGCCGACGCAGGTCAAGGAACTCGGCACGACGACGCTGGCGGACTACAGCAGCTATGACGATCTCTCGCGCCAGGTGAGTGTCAGCCGCGGCAACGCGACCGCGACGAGTTACAGCTATTCGAACCAGGGCGCGCTGGCGACGCTGGCGATCAATCTGGCCGGTACGGCGCAGGACGAAGCGCATCGTCCACAAATCCACAGCCTGCGCCGCGGCGGGTCATCACAACACTCGGGGGCGAGTGAGAGAACGATTTGGCTCGATACGGACAAGCATTCAAGAACCGCGCGGTGGCCCGGCTGCTGCCGCCGGAGAGCGCGCCGCTGGAAGTGGTGTCGCGTGAGGTCGGCGTCAGCGCCGATACCCTGGAGCGCTGGCGCAGCGAGGCGCTGGCGCAGCCCGTGCAGCAGCGCACCTGGACCGCGGCGGCGCGGCTGGAGGCCGTGATCAGCACTGCGGCGATGGACGAGGCTGCGCGCAACGCCTGGTGCCGCGAACACGGCGTGTATCCGCAGCTGTCGGCGCCGGCAGGCACGCACGTCAGACGGAGGGCCGCAGGGAGGCCGCGCCGATTTCAGGGCGCGAGGTGGAGTATGATTTAATCCTACTCTTGCGGAGCCGCCCCATGCGATCGACCCAACAGTTCAGCATCACCCTGCCCAACGAGATGGCCGACGCCGTTCGCGCCAAGGTCGCCTCGGGCGAATACGCCACCGAGAGCGAGGTGATCCGAGACGGCCTTCGAGCCTTGCAGGCTCGCGACCAGGCGGTGGAGGAATGGTTGCGCCGCGATGTCGCGGCGGCGTTCGATGCGATGAAGGCCGACCCGTCGCGTGCGGTCAGCACGGATCGTGTGAAGGCCCGATTAGCAGCAGCAGCCAAGAAGCCTCGCGCCAGGACTTCCAATGCCCTATGAGGTCTTCTTCGCGCCTGAGGCCGACGATCAGCTTGAAGAGCTCTTCTCGTACATCGCAGATCGCGCGTCGGTCTTGACCGCCGAGCGATACACGTCGGCTATCGTTGCGACCTGCAAAGACCTATCGAAATTCCCTCGCCGCGGCGTGTCGCGCGATGACAT
The DNA here is from genome assembly GCA_018241265.1 of Pseudomonadota bacterium. Taxonomy (GTDB): domain Bacteria; phylum Pseudomonadota; class Gammaproteobacteria; order Burkholderiales; family Burkholderiaceae_C; genus JAFEEF01. The sequence goes on from JAFEEF010000067.1 coordinate 22,091, forward strand.
CCGGCTGGGACTGCGAGTGACGCATCACAGAGGGCGGACGATCATCGCCTACGCAATCGACGATGCGACGCGCCGCGTCACGATTTTGGGCGTGTTCTATGGCGGTCAGGAATACGCGACGTGGCTCGATCTCGAAGGCAGCGACGAAGAACCTTGAGACTGGGCATTCGCGAACCAGCAGCGAGGTGAACCATGCCACCGACGCATGATTTCAAGGAAGCGGGGCTGCAAGGCTTCCAAGCCGCTCCGAAACCGCGATCCCCGCTCAGGGAAGGTCCTTGCGAGTGCATCGGGTTGGAGGTGCGTGTATCGACGCAGCATGTTCAACGTCTTGTGCCCGGTGATGGAGGCGACCTCCATCGGATTCAGCCCCTTCTCGAAGAGCCGAGACGCAGCCTCGTGGCGCAGGTCGTGCCAGCGCAGGCCGACGATGCCGAGCCGCTTCAACGTCTTCTTCCACACGCAGACGACTGCGTTCTGTGTCGTCGGGAAGACGCGACCGTCGGTCGACCGCGGGAGCGACCGGAGAACGGCAACGGCTTTGAGCGAAAGCGGCAGAGCCGGCGGTACGCCCTTGTTGCCATGCTGTCGGTGTTGCGCGGGGATCCAGACCACCTGTCGCGAAAGGTCGATCCAGTCCCATCGAAGGGCGATGAGCATGCCCTGCCGCAGGGAGGTCTCGATCGCGAGATCAAACGCCGGCCGAACCCACGGGTTGTCGGATTCGGAAAGCGCTTGCAGGAGCCGGTCGTATTCGCCTGCCCGTAGGCGGCGGTCCCGCTCATTCGAACCGGACGGCTTCCTGATGTTCTTGAGCGGGTTCATGAGGCCTTCCATGCCCCATTCCTTGCGTGCAATCTCGAACATGTGGCTGACCAGGGCGAGTTCCAAGCGCACCGTGTTGGCCGCCCGTCCGGCGGCAAGGCGGTCGTCGCGGTACTTTGCGAAGTCGGCGCCTCGAAGGTTGGCCAGGAAGTAGTGCGCCAAGTCCTGGCGGAGCCAGTGCCGGATTCGCTGGTGGTCCTGGGCCGGGTGCGCCTTGCCGGCCGAAATCTCGCGCTCGTAGCGCTGCAGCGCTTCCGCGAGAGTGGTCTTCTCCGACTCGACGCGCGACACGAAGATGCCGCGGTCCATCTCCGACTCCATGGTGCGTGACCATGCCTCGGCTTCGGCGCGGGTGTCGAAGGTGCGGTACTGCGGCGGGTAGCCCCGCCGGACGATCTGCGCGCGCCAGTAGCGACCGCGCTTGGAAACACTTGCCACGTTGACTGATCTCCTTGTTGGAGCAGTCGCCAGTCTTGGGCTGTGGCAAATCTGTGGCAAACACTGGTTTTGGACCGTGTTCACCAGCAAAAAAGGACTTGCACTCGCGTGCAAGTCCTTGTTCTGCTTCGGCTTTCTTTGGCTCCCCGACCTGGGCTCGAACCAGGGACCTACGGATTAACAGACCCGCCTCAGACTCCGCGTTGCTCGATCATACACAGCGGCACTCTTGCAATGGTCGGGGGAGGATGGGGAGGGTTGCCAGATTGACGGGTATCGCGTGTGTGCGCGTGACGCGCGCCTGCGCGATACCCGTCAATGCGGAGACCCTCCCCATCCTCCCCCGAGGGCAGGCCACGCCCGAATACAACCCCCCTTGGCGGACGCGGTGACTAGCGTTTCGTCGGGGCTCGAACTACCCGCGAGACCCGGGGGTCGAGGAGAACCTGAGGGGGGGGCAAACAACCGATGTTTGCCCTTACGGCGTGGCGTGCTGCCGGCGATAGTTGACGGATGCCATCGCCTCATCGCCGCGCTTCCTCGGATGGCCGTCCCACCGGGGCAGCTGGCAGGGGTCGAGTAGGTTCTTCGGGCCTCCTCCTGTCGCGGGTGATTCGAGCCCCGACCTTTTCGCAGTCACGACCCTTCTCCAGGGGGATTAAGTGAAGCACGAGGCGACCAGCAGCGCGGCGGCCAGCGCCATGCTGGCCATCGTCTCGTCGGTGTCGCGTAGAGCGTCCGACTCGTCGTCGCCCATCGAGCGAGCCGCGGAGGTTCGCGAAGTCGTCACGCTGCTGCGAGGCGCGGCGTCGCCTGCGGCTCTCCGACACGCGGCAGCACTTGAAGCATGGCTGTCGGAGGGTGGCGACCTGAACAGGTTGCTCGGGCTCCGCCCGCGGCGCGGTGGCGCCTTCGAGACCTTGCATCGCGGCTCCAGACTTCGGCAGCGCAACGCGGCGATCAGGGGCGTGGCTGCCGGCCTCGATGGCCCGGTCCACCAGCGAGCCGAAACGCTCGCCGCGATGCTTCGGCGCGGCGACCCTGCCGTCCTCGTAATCCGCCAGATCGCCGAGCCGCCGAGCTCAGCCGCCCAGATCGCTCGCATCCTGCGCAGCACTCCTCGCGATTGACATCGAATCGCGATTCTTTGTCCAAAGCGTCATAGACGGGAACATCGCCTCACCATGAACCAATCGCCGATAGCCCTGTATCTCCGCGCTGATGGCTCGCTGCTTCTGACGAAGGACAGCTCGTGCATCGAGATCCAGTTGACCCCGCGTCAGCTGCTCGAGCTCGGCACCGATGCCCTTCGCCTCGCGCTCGCGCTCGGGCCGGAACTGGTGCCGGAGATCGCCGAGGTTCTGGGCAACACCCACATCGTTCCCATGAAGGACACGCAATGTCAGTTGAACTGAGAATCCGGCAAGCCCAGATCGACCGCAGCAGGGCCGATCCTGCCAAGAGAACAGTGCCGGCATCGCTGTCGAGCGACGCGCCGGTGACCCGCGGCGGCGAGATCGAGGTATTGCGGCATGACGCGGCCTCGATCGACCTTTCGCGAGCCGCCTCGGGCATCCCGCTTCTCGTCGGGCACGACCGCTCCGCGCTTCCCATCGGCGTCGTCGAAGGTGTCCGCCTCGACGGCGCGCGCCTGGTCGGTGTCCTGCGCTTCAGCCAGGCCGCGCGTGCCGCCGACGTTTGGCAAGACGTGGTCGATGGAGTGCTCACGGGAATCTCGATCGGCTACTCCGTGGACCCGACCAAGCTGGTGCCGATCGAAGGGAGCTTCGAGGCCACGAGCTGGGCACTCCTCGAAGCCTCGCTCGTCTCTGTGCCCGCCGACCCGAGCGTCGGTATCGGGCGCTCGCTCACCCTCGACAACTCCGTTGGAGACAGAACCATGACCGCAACACGAACCCGCCAGGTCGACATCGACGAGATTCGCGACCTGGTGAGCCGCGCGGGCCTCGATCGGGCATTCGCGGACCAACTGGTTACTCGGCAAATCTCGGTGGACGAGGCCTGCCGGCAGATCATCCATGAGCGCGCCCTTCGCGACCGGGGCGCGGCGGGCCATCTGAACGTAGCGCCGAACACGCGCTCGACGAACGCCTTTATCACGCACAACGACAGCGGCGACAGCATCGAGCTGATGGCCGACGCCGTGGCTGCCAGGATGGGCGGCCCTGCGCTGAAGCGCGAGAACCCATATCGGCATGCGCGGATGGACGACATGGCGCGTGAGCTCCTCGAGCTGCGCGGTGTTCGAACCACGTCGATGTCGCCTGGCCAGATCATCGAGCGCGCGCTGCATACCACGAGCGACTTCCCGAACCTTCTGCAGGGCGCAGGCCAGCGCACGCTCGCGCAAGCCTACAACGTGGCGCCGTCCGGCATGAAGCGCGTCTGCCGGCCGAGCACTGCAACGGACTTCCGCGCGAAACAGCGACTGGCGCTCAGCGAAGCGCCGGCGCTCCTCAAAGTCAACGAGCACGGGGAATACAAGTATGGAACGATGGCCGAGGCGAAGAACAGCTACTCGCTGGCCACGTTCGGCCGAATCTTTGGCATCACGCGCCAAGGGCTCGTCAACGATGATCTGGATGCGTTCGGCGACCTGGCTGCGCGCCTCGGGCGGGCGGCGGCCGAATTCGAGGCGACGTTCCTGACCACGTTGCTCACGTCGAATCCAACGATGGGCGACGGCTTCTCGCTCTTCGACGCGACGAACCACGGGAATCTGGCCACCGGCGTCGGCTCCGCCCTTGGGCTCACCGCGTTGACGACTGCGCGCAAGGCGATGCGACTGCAGACGGGCATGGATCGCACGACGCCGATCGATGCGACGCCGAAGTTCTTGATCGTGCCGGCCGCCCTCGAGACGCCAGCAGAGCAACTGCTGGCGTCCATCACGCCGACGCAAAGCGCCGACGTGAATCCGTTCGCAGGTAAGCTCGAGCTCGTCGTGGATCCGCGGCTCGACGCGATCAGCGCGACCGCCTGGTACTTGGCTGCCGACTCGGCGGTGATAGACACGATCGAGTATTCATACCTCGACGGCATTGGTGGTCCTGAGGTTATGACGCGCGAGGGATTTGAGGTCGATGGCATCGAGCTGAAGGTGCGCCTCGACTTCGGCGCCGGCGTGCTGGATTTCCGCGGGCTGTACAAGGCGGCCGGCGCCTGATGATGGTGGTGGCTCGCGACCTAGGGGTGTTCGCCCTTTCGAGGGACGTGGGACGGCCCTGGGTCGCGCTACAAGCTCCACCGGCGCGCGCGGTGCTACAGTGTCGGCGCCTGCACGTCGTGCAGGTCGGGATTGGCGTCCCGAATCAACAAGGCGCGCGGCCGCCTCAACAGCGGCCATTTTTGTGCGTGCGCGCGCGAGCGCTCGGCATCCGTTTTTGGCGGCCCGGGCGGGCGAGCCCTCGGGCTCACAGGTGCCTTGTTGCCTGGACGCCAAGCCTGCTTCGGGCTGCCGCCTCTCATTGGCGTGAGGGGCGGCGGTCTTTGGACCCGTCAACAAGGAGCCGACATGGCTGGTACCACCCGTGGCGCAACTGCGCCACTCCCGATCGCATCGTCGAACCTGACCCTCCAGGGAACATCCGAGGACATCTCGGCCGAGCTACTGGCCTCGCGCTGGATGCTCGCCATGGTGATGTGGGTCGAGCGCGCCCGGTGTCTAACTGCTCAGCTGCAGGCCAGCGCACGAATCAGCCCGGCATTGCGAGAACGGCTCGAAGCCAGCTCGATCGAATACCTGTCGCCCGACTTTCAGGAACTCGAGTCGTACGGCTTGCTCGAGGTACTGACGGCGATCGACGACAACCTCCGCAAGGTCCAGGTCCACGCGACCGGCTGGGGGAACGAATGAGCGCGCCCCGCATGGAGGCGAGGCGAGAGGAAGAGGTCGCGATGGCGCGACAACAGCGCCATCCTCACGCCGAGGCGTCGGCGGGAACACACCTCTGCATTCCTGACGACCAGCTCGAGCATCTGCGCTCTGGAGAGAGAGTGCCTCGATGGCCGGCTGGAGCCGATGCACCGCGCAAGGGTGATGTCGTCTACCTCACAAGCGTAAGTGCCTGGGCGGTAACGCTCGTCGTGCACGAATTACTGGCCGATGGTGGATTGCGAATCGAGATCTGGCTGGAATGGATCGGCTTCGCCCGCGAAAGGCCCCTGTCCGGCACCGTCCACTGAGGGCCTTCCCCGGAGGGTGAGGGCCGTTTTGGGAGTTCCTTGAAATGGCAGACAACGGCGGCCGCACCTTCTTCGTCCTGCTCCAGGGCGACAACAAGTCGCTCGTCCAGGGCGTCGCAGCAGGCCGGTAAGGCGCTGCGCGACGCCAGCGCCGGCGCCGACGCGTTCGCGAAGAGCAACGACGGCGCCGCAGCCGCCTCGGGCCATGCCGCGACGGCGACATCGGGGATGACCCGCGAGGTCATCGTGCTCGCGCACGAGCTCAGCCAGGGCAACTACAAGCGCTTCGGCGGCTCGCTGCTGGTGCTGGCCGAGTACAGCAAGACCGCGACGGCCGCGCTGTCGGCACTCGTCGGGCCGATTGGCGTCGTGGTCGCAGCCATCGGCGCGATCGGCCTGGCGATGGCGGAAGGTGCCCACGAGCAGGACGCCTTCAACAAGTCGCTGATCCTCACCGGCAACTATGCCGGGATGACCGCCGACAGCTTCAATGCGACCGCCAAGCAGATCGCGACCGACACGCACACCACGATCGGCGCCGCGCGCGAGGGCACTGCAGGGGCTCGTCACCAGCGGCGCCTTCGGCCCCGACCTGATCAAGCCCGCCGGCGACGCCGTGCTGCTGCTGGCGAAGACCACGGGCCAGAGCGCCGACGAGATCGTGAAGGACTTCGCGCGCATGCGCGACGGGGTCGCGGACTGGGCGGCCAAGCACAATGAACAGTGGCACTTCCTGACCGCGGCGCAGTACGACTACATCGTGCAGCTCGAGCGGCAAGGCAAGGTCGACAGATGCCGATGCGCGCGCGAAGGCGCTTGCCGACATCGACATCGCCGAGAAGCAGCGCCAGGTCGGGCTGCTCGAGGAGAACACCGATGCGCGTCGTGCCGCCGAAGCGGCACTCGCCGACTACATCGTCTTGCGAAACAGGCAGCTCGCCGAACAGGTGAAACCGGAATGGCAGAAGCTCCTCGACGAGTGGCAGGACACGACGCAGCTCATGCGCCAGGCCACGGCCGAGTTCATGAACGGATTCATCCAGCAGGGCATGGATATGTGGGTGCAGTTCGGCATGACCGGGAAGCTCAGTGCGACCAACCTCGTGAACTTCATTCGTGAAGAGTTCCTCAAGCTGACCTACAAGCAGCTCTTCGCCCCGACGTTTGCGGCTGTCGGCCAGGGCATTTGGGGCTTCATCACGGGACAGCACTCTGCCGGTACATCGGCGGCGTCTGCGTTGGCGAACCTGTTGCCCGGCGATCCGCTCGACAACTTCCTCGGCCTGTCGGGCCTCGCCGGTCTCGCCAGCGGCGGCGACGCCCATCCATACCGCACGTACATGGTCGGCGAGCGAGGGCCTGAGCTGCTCCGGATGGGCGGACAGGGTGGTCGAGTGGTTCCCAACGGCGCGATCGCGGGCGGCGGTGACTTCCACTTGCACATGAACACTGTCATCACGGGAAACGGTGTCACTCGAAACGAGCTGGTCAACGGCCTGGCGTTGGCGACCAATGTCGCCGTCGCGAGGATCAAGGACGCAAAGCGACGCGGAGATAGATCGCTATGAGCGATCTGGAGGTCATGCTTCGCATCCCTGACGACGAGATGCATCTGCTCCCGGCCGGTGCCACACCCTGGGCGCCTCCCGATCCGCTCCGCACAATGCAACGAGGCGACGTGATGTTCATCGGGCATACCGCCTGGACGGTCCACGGCCGCACGTGGAGCCAGCGGAGCGACGGCACGGTCGTTCTCGACGTATGGCTCGTGCACTCGCCAGAGGCGCTCACGTTTCACGGCGGCCGGCGACTGCGGCTCGTCGAGACGCCGCCGGCGGCCTGACCCCACTTCGCTCGATCGGGCCTGCCGCCGAGCCAGATCGACCGCCACGGCGCGATCGGCGGTGCGGCAAGGGTAGGGTGGCCTCGCGGCCCCTCGGCGCCTCTCAGAGGGCTTTCGGGGGCCGGCCCCGAGGACATCATTCCGAAGGCTTGTAGCCGGGTTCGTTCACGGCCCTGATGCCGATGCCCTGGTAGATCACCGCCCCGTGGCTCTTGCGCTTGCCGACTCCCTGCACGGCGCTCATGCGGTCTGCCCACAGGCGCAGCGAGGGCGCATGCTGCCCGCGGGTCTTCAGCCAGCCGAGAAAGCTGTGGTACAGCTCCATGGCCCGCGTCGCCGCGGCGGGATGGATAACGCACATCTCGTCGATCCAGACCTGCAAATCATCGTTCTCGATCATGTATTCACGCGAGGCGGTGGCCACCGCGGCCGGAATGCCCAGGCCTTCGCGGTGCCACTGCACCGCCCCCTGGATAGCCCAGGCGAGCACCGCCGGCCCCTCGTCGCGCAGCCTGTCGAGCATGCGCGGGTCGCGCTTCTTGCCTTCGAACTTGGCACGGAACGGCACGAGGACAAAGCGCCTGGCCAGCGCCGCGTCGCCGCCTCTGAGGCGCGGCTTGTAGTTGCCGATGATGATGTGCTTCTGCGTCATCGGGAACTCGAAGAAGTCCTGGCGCATTAAGCGGGCCGTGAGCATCTCGTCGCCGGTCAGTTCCTTGATGCGCGACTCGGCCCAGTACTGGCCTTCCTCGATCTCGCTCGAGATCGCGAGCCGTGTGCCGCGCAGCTGGGCCAGCTCGGTCGGATGCGCCTGCAGCTGGCTGTGCATGAGCACATGAGCAGGCAGCTTCAGGGTGTAGGAGCCGGCGAGCCAGGTGACGAAGTCCCACAGGGTTGACTTGCCGTTGGAGCCGCGGCCGAACATGAAGAAGATCTTCTGTTCGTGCCGGTCGCCGGTCAGCGCGTAGCCGATCAGACGCTGCATGAAGGCCACCGTGTCGACGTCGTCGGGGAACACCTCGGCGAGGAACCGCAGCCAGGTCGGGCAGGCCGCCTTGAAGTCGGGGCTGACGCGGGTCAGGCGCGTGACGTAGTCGTCGATGTCGCGCATGCGCAGGCTGCCGGTGCGAAGGTCCACCAAGCCGGCCGGCGTGTTCAGCAAGTGGCGGTCCGCGTCCCAGGCCGATGCCTCGAGCGTGATGCGTGGGTCGGTGCGCGCCAACGTGATGAGCCCGGATACTGTCTTCGCCGAGGCGGTCGCACGCTGCGCCGCTGGCTTCTCGGCCTCCTGCGCCGCCATGCGGGCGATCTGGCGAGCGCAATCGAAGTGCGTGAGCGTCTCGTCTCGATGCCAGCCGTTGGCGCCGCAGCGCATCCAGCCGAGACCAGGTGTGACCCGAAACAGATGACGATATAGGCCGACGAAGTCGTCGGCCATGGCATCTTCGGAGCCTTCGATCAGCTCGGGCTCGAGCGAACGCCAGTTGCCCTGCGCGTCGATGACGCCCAGCTCGCCCGCTTCGTTGCGCCGATACGTGGTCGGGCCGAATTCTTCGCCGCTCATGCGGTCGCCGCCACCATCAGCCGGCCAGCAGCGCGGCTGCGGCGGCTTTGGAGCTGATGGCGATCACCGCCTGGTCAAAGCGATCAGCGTGCGCGTGCCAAGTGCGTCCGACCAGCAGAAGGGCTCCCGCCTCTACCAGGGCCGACTTGTGGATGCGGACGTACCAATCGAGCGATCCCTGGCTCGGGAAGATGTGCTCGCGCGGTTGCCGGTAGACGGCAAGCGGCACGAGCGCCTGGAGGGCTGACTCTTGCAATTGCGACTCCTCTTGACTTCGACGAGCCTGGCAGGGCTCGGCGGCGCGCCGGGCAGATGCCCGGCTTGCTGCGTCAAGGAATGTCGCGGTTTGCTGAGTCTCGGGTAAGGGCAAACATCAGTTGTTTGCCCCCCCTCCGCTGTCTGCTCCGGGTGCCTTTAGGCCCCAGGGACGCGCCCACGCAGGCTGCTCGCCAAAGGCGTCAGTTCACTGGGGAAGGGCTCGGGCTCCCGTTGCCGATGTTCCACGTTCACCTCGATGGCTTCGAGTAGGTGTGCCCCTGTCTCCGGGTCCGGATGGGGCGTCCAAAGAAACACGGTGCCGGGCGCCGACCCCTTCGGCGGTCTGGCGAAAACGGTATGCAGCCCGGTCCTGTCACCGACCAACACGACGAAGTTTTTCGGCAAGGCCGCCTTGGCTTTGTTCGCCCTGACGCGCACATGCCTGACGTCCGTCACGCCCCGGTGAGCCCACTTCTCCATGATCCAGGCGTCGGCGCGCGCTTTCGTCCCGAGTTCCTTCTCCTTCGCCCACCTGGCCAACAGGATCGCAATGTCTCGTGCCGTCTCGGGCGGCCGGCCACCTTTGGGCACGAGGTGAACGTCCGTGCCGGCGTACCTCTCTCGCTGGAGCGCTGCGGTGGCTTCGGCAAGGATGCGTTGAACGGACGGTGTCACTTGATGCCTCCGAGGATGCGCTGCACGAGGGCGGCCTTGTGGGTGGTGGCCAGGTGGCTGTATCGCTTGGTCATTTGCATCTGCCGATGGCCCAGTACGTCGGCGATTTCGAGCAGCGTCGCGCCGCTCTGCGCCAGCATGGATGCGCACGAGTGGCGCAACGCGTGGAACGTGAAGCCCCGAATCCGCGCGCGCTTGAGCGCTTCGAGCCATCGCGGTTCGAACGTGAACGCCGTGTCGACGCGGCGCGCGGAGGGGAAGAGAAGCACTGATGGACCGGCCGAGAAGCGGCGCAGCTCGTCGATCACGGCCGGCACCAGAGGCAGCACGCGGGGGTCACCGTTCTTCGTCCGACCTACGTGAGCGACGCAGCGGTCAAGGTCGACGTCTGACCACCGCAAGCTGATCAGCTCCGACTTCCGCGCGCCCGTCGTTAGCGCCATGAGCACAAGCACGTAGAGCCGCGGCCAGGTCGATTGTCTGCACGCGTCGAGCAAGCGATAGCGCTCGTCGTCGCTCAGGTAGCGCGTGCGTTCGTTACGCTCGACGCGGCGCTCCACCGACCGGCAAGGGTGGATGAAGCCCTTCGGTGCGACGCGGCGCTTGATCGCCCAGGTGACGACGGCGGCCAGGCTGGCGCCGTAGCGGTTGACCGTCGCTGGTGCCAGGGTTCGCCGCTTGGCCTTGAAGATCGAGCGCCCATCAGCGTCCTTCCCGGACCAGTAGCGCGCTGGCTGCGTCGCAAGGGCCTCCAGCGCGGCGTGCACGTGGTCGTCGGTCAGATCCTGCAGGGCGATCGCCGCCAGCTGCTCACGCCACCAGCCGAGGCGCTGGGCGCGGGTGTCGTCCCGGCCGGCGTAATGCGCCATGTAGAGATCGATCACGTCGGGCATGGCCATGTGGCCTGCGCGTAACGGGATCGGCGGCGGACTCGCTGCCGCCGCGCTTGAACCGGTCTGCGTCGTGCTGCCAGACACGACGCCGTCACCGGCGGACGTTTCGGACGTTGCCATTTCGAAGCTCCATGTGAGTGCTAAGCGCCGTTACCGGCGGACTTCACGCGGAGCCCTGAAAGGCTCGTCGAATCAAGAGTTTGGCTCCCCGACCTGGGCTCGAACCAGGGACCTACGGATTAACAGTCCGGCGCTCTACCGACTGAGCTATCGAGGAACAGTCGCGCATTATAGCCTGCGCTCGATGGTCTACAGATCGATCTGCACCGATGCCCGCCAGGTCCGCGGCGCGAGCGGGTACAAGTACACGTGCTGGTACTGGTAGGGCGATTCGCGCCAGGCGCGCCGGTCGAGGGCGTTGTCGACGCCGAGGAGCCAGGTCAGCGTCGTTGCGCCCGCCTTCTGCTGGTAGCTCACGCCGAGATCGAGTCGGCTCCAGCCCGGGATGCGGATGCTGTTGTCGGGCAGCACCATGCGGTCGCCTTCCGCGGCGAGCGCGCCGCGCAGCGTCAGGCCGGGCACCGCGGCCAGCGCGTACGCGGCATCCAGCCGCAGCGATTGCGACGGCACGTTGGTCGGCCGCTTGCCATCGAGCGAGGGATCGCTGACGCTGTCGTGGAGGCTGGCGTTCAGCCACATCGCGCTGGCGCGCAGCGTGAGCGCGTCGACGCTCCAGCGCGCGTTGGCCTCCACGCCGGTGTGGTGCGCATGGCCGTCGAGCCTGGTCTCGAGGCAGTTTCCGTCCGGGCCGCTCGCGTTGCCCGTGCAGGTCGCACCAATGTCGTTGAACTGCGGCCGGTTGATGTCGAACCAGGCCAGTCCCCAGTCGAACTTCTCGAGCGACTGCTTGATGCCGATCTCGAACTGCCGGCTCTTCAATGCCGGCAGCGGCTGCCCGGCGTTGTCGTACATGCCCAGATTGGGTGCGACGGTCGACTCGACGCCTTCGCCCCAGCTCGCGTAGGCGAACAGGTCCGGCGTCAGCGCATAGCTTGCCGCCAGCCACGGCGTGGTGAACGATTGGTCGTAGGCTGTCTGGTCCGATTGCGTGACACCGTCGAACTGGTGGCTCTCGCGATGCAGCCGCGTGTAGCGCGCGCCCAGCCACAGGCCCAATGCCGGCGTCAGCTCGATGCGGTCGCGCGCGTAGACCTCGGTGGAGCGCTCGGTGCGGTTCGCGTTCGCGATCTTCGCCTGGCCGGCCGGGAGGGGCGGCACGATCGATGTGCCCGCGATGTTGCCGCTGCCGAGCAGGTAGGTGTCGTCGTCTTGCGGTTGGGTGCGCAGCGTGAAGCGCGTGTTCAGCACGCCCACCGTGACGTGATGGGTGAGGATGCCGGTCGAGATCCGGCCCTCGGCATGCAAGTCGAGGTCTTCGGTGCGGCGCTGCTCATCGTCGCTGCGGAAGTCGTAGAGGTCATAGGTGCCGTCGGAGCAGTAGCGGTCGTAAGCCACTTCGTCGTGTTTCGAACAGCCATACGGGAAGGCCAGCCGATCGTCGCTGCGCAGGTGCTGCTCCATCGCCGTGGCGACGAGCTTCCAGTCGGGAGACAGGCGTTGCTGCCAGCGCAGCGATCCGGTCGTGCCTGCCAGTACGACCGGCAGCGACCACGGCTGGTTGTTGAGATTGATGCGCGGGTCGATGTCACGCGCGTCTGGCAGCTTCGAGCCGAGCAGACTGAAGCCGGGCACGCTCGGCTGCGACTGGCGGCTCGTCTCGATCTCGGCCTCGAGCAGCGTGTCGGCGCCGAGACGCCAGTCGCCGGCGAGCGCCACCAGCGTCCGGTTGCCCACGAGGTCGCGGATGCGCGGGTCGAGGTGCTCGGCACCGACGTTGAGACGCCAGCCGAACGCCTCGTCGACGCCGAAGCGTTGGCCTATGTCCACTGCCGCGCTGAACGTGCCGTCCTCGCGCCAGCCCAGCCGTGCCGAGCGCACCGTGCCTTCGGGTCGCTTGACGACGAGGTTGACGAGGCCGCCCGGCGCGCTGGTGCCCGACTGGATGCCGCTGGTGCCCTCGAGAACCTCGACCCGGGTCTTGTTGTCCAGCGGCAGGCTGGTCTCGGCGTTGATCGGCAGGCCGTCGCGCAGGAAGTTGTAGCGGTTGTCGGTGGCGAAACCCCGGATCGAGAACGTCGACCAGTAGCCGTCCGCGTTGTAGGCGTCGCCCACCGAGGCGTTGGCGCGGGTCAGCGCCGTCAGGCCGATGCCGCCGCTGTCGCGCAGCTGCTCGGTCGAGACGATCGCGGCCTGCAGCGGGCTCTTCGCGAGCGGTACGTCCCCGAAGCCGGCGATGCTGGCGATGGCATTGGCCGCGCGTCCGGTGACGGTGACAGGGGTCAGCTGCGTCGCCGGCCGCGCGCTCGCGGTTGCGTTTGCAGTTGCGCTTGCGGCGGCATCCGGCGCCGAGGCCGCCTCTTGTGCTGTGGCGTGCCATGCAGCGCCCGAGAGGATGAGCAGTGCCGAGCCGGTGCGCGCGATGCAGGGCCGGCCGCGGTGCTTGCAGTGATGTCGACGTGTGGTTGCCATCGGTCTGGTTCCGGGTCGATGGCAGGGAGAAGGGCCGAGCGGCACCGGCGGCGTACGTGCCCGATGCCCCTGGAGCCGTGCTTCCCTGCGCGAGGATTACCTCAGTCAGGTTCAAAGGGTATGGTTCTCAGTCGGCCGGCACGGAGTCGTGCTCCATGCAGGCCAACACCCCTAGCGAAGATCGCGCAGCAAGCAAGCCGCGCGACGGCCGCGATTATCGCAGCAATCGGCGCCGCTCAGCCCTGGTCGGGCGGGGTGCCGCCGACACCCAGCAGGCGATGCAGCCGCGGGCTCGTCGTCGTGTATTCGAGCGGATGGGCACGCCCGGGCGCGAGACGGGCCGCGATGCCGAACGACGCGAGCGCGGCCTCGTGGAAGCCTGACAGGATGAGCCGGCGCTTGCCCGGATAGCTGACGATGTCGCCGACGGCGAACACGCCGGATGCGTTCGTCTCGAAGGTCGCGGCATCGACGACGACCTGCTTGCGTTCGAGCGCCAAGCCCCAGTCGGCGACCGGTCCGAGCTTGGGGCTCAGGCCGAGCAGCACGAGCAGCCGATCGACCGGCACGCGTTCGTCGCGGCCGTCGCCGCAGGCGACATTCAGCGCGACGAGCCGACCTTCGTGCTCGGCGATCGACATCGCCTGGCCGGCGATGAAGCGCAGCGCCCCCGAAGCACGCAGCGCCTGGACACGCTGCACGGTGGAAGGCTCGGCACGGAACTGATCGCGCCGGTGCATCAAGGTCACGCTCGCGGGCCGGTCGCGGTCGGTCGATGCGAGCCGCGCTGCCGTATCGAGCGCGAGTTCTTCGTCACCCACGACGACCACGTGCTCGCCGGCGAGCGGCCGCGCATCGTCGACGCGATGCCACAGCTGCCCACCGACATGGCGGGCGAGCCCATCGATCTTGAGCCGGCGCGGACGGAACGAGCCGACGCCGCTGGCCACCACGACGGCGCGCGCGATGAAGCGTTGCCCGGCCGAGGTCGCGAGCGCATGGCGGCCGTCGTCGAGTCGCTGCAGCGCGTCCACCTCCTGATCGAGATGGAAGCCGGGCTTGAACGGCGCGATCTGCCGCATCAGCCGATCGACCAGTTCGCGACCCGAGCAGCGCTGGATACCGGGGATGTCGTAGAGCGGCTTGTCCGGATAGAGCTCCGCCGCCTGGCCGCCGACCATGGGGAGCGAATCGACCACCTCGGCGTGCAGTTCCTGCAGGCCCAGCTCGAAGACCTGGAACAGCCCGACCGGGCCGGCACCGACGATCAGGACGTCGGTCTCGATCGGCGCCGCGGCGAAACCGTTGCCGGCGTTCAGCGGCGCAGCTCCGGCAGCTTGCCGGTCTTGTCCTTCCATTCCTCGGCATCCGGCAGTGCGCCCTTGCGCTTGGTAATGGCGGGCCAATCCTTGGCCAGCTCGGCATTCAACGGGATCATGTGCTGCTGATCGCCCGGCACGTCCTCTTCAGGAACGATCGCATTGACCGGACACTCGGGGATGCAGACCGCGCAGTCGATGCATTCGTCGGGGTCGATCGTGAGGAAGTTCGGCCCTTCTCGGAAGCAATCGACCGGGCACACGTCCACGCAATCGGTGTACTTGCAGCGGATGCACGATTCGAGGACGACGTGGGTCATGGCGTGGCTTGTCTGGAGGTTCGTGAGCGGGAGCAACGGCCCCATGGCGCCGGGCCTTGCGCGAGGCGTGCCGGGATGCGCGCCGCAGACCGGAATTTTAAGGCCTGGGATCGATGCACGTCAGCGGGCCGGGGATCGGCGCGGCCTCGGACGTACCGGCGTCGGCGTTTGCGCAAGCGGCGGCCAGCGGCAAGGCGCCGGCACCTATCGTCACGACGGCAGGGCGGCCGGCATGCAACAGCGCGCCCCGGGCCAAGTCGGCCAACCGGTGATCGCTCTGCAATTGGTCCGGCCAGCCGGCGCGCGACACGATCATCGCGGGCGCTTCGGCCGGCCAGCCGGCAGCGAGCAGGCGACGTGCCAGAGCGCCGAGCTGGCGTCCGGCCATGTAGTAGACCTCGGTGTCGGCGCGCTGCTGCGCCGGCCGCGCATACAACGTTCCTTCGCGCGTCATCGCGGTGGCCAACGCCACGCTGCGACCGGTGCCGCGGCGCGTCAGCGGCCGGCGCGTCGCGGCGGCGGCAGCGATGGCCGCCGTGACACCCGGCACGACCTCGCAATCGATGCCGGCGGCGGCCAGCGCTTCGAGCTCTTCCTCGAGGCGACCGAAGATGCTCGGATCGCCGCCCTTCAGACGCACGACGAGCGCCACGCGGCGCGCATGCTTGACGAGCAGCGCATCGATGCGCGTCTGGGCCGTGCTGTCGCAGAAGCCCCGCTTGCCGACATCGATCCAGAGCGCACGCGGCGCGAGTTCGCGCAACACCGGATCGGTCAGCGCATCGAACAGCACGACGTCGGCCTGTGCCAGAAGACGCGCGCCGCGCAGCGTGATCAGGTCGGCCGCGCCCGGCCCGGCCCCGATGAATGCGACGCGACCCATCGATGCCTTCACGCCGCCGCCGGCAGCGGCGTCGCCTTGCGGTCATGCAGGCCGCATTCCTTCAGCGCCTCGCCTTCCCACCACCAGCGGCCGGCGCGCGAGTCTTCGCCGAGCGACACGGCACGCGTGCACGGTGCGCAGCCGATGCTCGGGTAGAACTCGTCGTGCAGCGGGTTGTACGGCACGTCGTGCACCGCGACGTAGTGCCACACGTCGGCCTCGGTCCAGTCGGCGATCGGGATGATCTTCGCGCGGCCGGCGTCGTCGGCCTCGCGGAACGACACCTCGCTGCGATGCTCCGATTGCTCGCGGCGCAGCCCGGTGATCCATGCGCTGCGGCCGTCGAGCATGCGCGCCATCGGCTCGAGCTTGCGGATCCGGCAGCAGGCCTTGCGCAGCGCGACGCTCTCGTACATCGCGTCGCTGCCGTTGCGGCCGACGAAGTGCACGACCGATTCGTGCACCGGCCGGTAGACCTCGACCGAGCGTGCGTAGCGCGCTTCGATGCGGCCGATCAGCTCGATCGTCTCGGCGTGCAGCGTGCCGGTGTCGAGCGTGGCGATCGCGATCGGCAGCGCATGGCGCGCGATCAGATCGGTGATCACTATGCCTTCGACGCCCAGGCTCGACGCCTGCACGATCGTGCCCGGATGCTCGGCCGCGGCCTGGCGCAGCACGGCGAGGCTGTGCGCGACGCGCGCGTCGAAGCCCGGTGTCTTGCGCGCATGGCGGGCGATCGCCGATGCCGTCGATACCACCGCGGACACCACCGCGCTCATGCGGCCTCCCGCGCGAACCGCGGCCGCGGCTCGTGCACGTCGCCCTGGTAGTAGGACGGGAAGTAGCCGAGTGCACGGCGCGCAGCGTCGACCGACTGTCCGGTGCGCAACACGACGGCATCGAAGCCGGTGCGATGCAAGAGCGGCAGCATGTCGACGAGCACGTCGCCGGTCGCGCGCACTTCGCCCGCATAGCGATAGCGCGCGCGCAGCAGGTGGGCCTGACTGTAGGCGCGGCCGTCGGTCCACTTCGGATAGCGCAGCACGACCAGCTGCAGCCGGTCGAGGTCGGCGGCGATCTCGGTCACCGGCACGTCGTTCGGCAGCGCCACGCCTACCGGCACGTCTGCGGGCCAGTGGTTGCGCACCTCCTGCCATTGAGCGAACTCGAGCAGCAGGTCGGGTGCGGGTGGCACCACGCCCTCGTCGGCGGAGACGGCAAACCAGCGGTCCTGATTCGGATCGATGAACTTCATGGTGGTGGACTCGGAACGGATCAGGCCGCGTGGGCGAGGGCGGTGCTGCGGCGCACGTTGTTGGCCGCCGACTTGAACGGATCGATCCCGACGCGGCGCAGCGTGTCGATGAAGTGCTCGTTGGCGGCGCGCCGCTCGCGATAGGTGTCGATCACCGCCTCGATCGCATCGCCGACCTCGTCCGCCGCGAACGACGGCCCGATCACCTTGCCGGCGACCGACCCGCCGCTCAAGAGAGACCCGTCCGAGCCGCCGAGCGTGACCTGATACCACTCGGTGCCGTCCTTGTCGACGCCGAGGACGCCGATGTGCCCGCTGTGATGATGGCCGCAGGAGTTGATGCAGCCGCTGATGTGCAGGTCGATGTCGCCGATGTCGTAGAGCTCGTCGACGTCGGCATAGCGCTCGGCGATCTCGGCGGCGAGCGGCAGCGAACGTGCGTTCGCGAGGCCGCAGAAGTCGCCGCCGGGGCAGGCGATCATGTCCGTCAGCAGGCCGATGTTCGGCGTCGCGAAGCCGGCCGCCTTGGCGGCTTGCCACAGCGCATGCAGTTCGCCTTCGGCGACCCATGGCAGCAGCAGGTTCTGGTCGTGGGTGACGCGCACTTCGCCCTGGCTGTAGCGGTCGGCCAGATCGGCGGCGCGCTCCATCTGATCGGACGTCGTGTCGCCGGGCGCCTGGCCGACGCGCTTCAGCGACAGCGTCACCGCACGGTAGCCCGGCAGGCGATGCGCATGGACATTGCGCTCGAGCCAGCGGCCGTAAGCGGCGGGAACATCGCCCACCGCCGGTACGGGCGCCGGATCACGTTCGAGCGTCGCCTGCACGCCGGCGGGCAGCTCGAAGCAGCGCGCCAGCCGGTCGAACTCGGCCTGCGGCAGCAGGTGTGCCGTGCCGCCGGCATCCTGCGCCAGGATGTCGGCAAACTCTTGTTCGACCGCATCGAAGAACTTCTGGCCCTCGGCCTTCACGAGGATCTTGATGCGCGATTTGAAGAGGTTGTCGCGCCGGCCGTAGGCGTTGTAGACGCGCACGATCGCCTCGATGAACACGAGGATCTGCTGCCACGGCAGGAACTGGCGGATCACGCTGGCGACGATCGGCGTGCGACCCATGCCGCCGCCGACCAGCACCCGGAAGCCGATCTCGCCGAGCTCGTTCTTTCGCAGCTGGAGCCCGATGTCGTGCCACGCGATCGCGGCGCGGTCTTCGCGCGCGCCGGTGATCGCGATCTTGAACTTGCGCGGCAGGAAGGCGAACTCCGGATGCAGCGTGCTCCACTGGCGCAGGAGCTCGGCATAGGGCCGCGGATCGATGACCTCGTCCGGCGCGATGCCGGCGAGCGCATCGCTCGTGATGTTGCGGATGCAGTTGCCGCTGGTCTGGATGCCGTGCATGTCGATGTCGGCCAGGATCTCCATCACGTCGGCGCTGCGAGCGAGCGGAATCCAGTTGAACTGCAGGTTCTGGCGCGTCGTGAAGTGGCCATAGCCGCGGTCGAACTCGCGGCCGATGCGCGCGAGCCCGCGCAGCTTGCGCGCACTGAGTTCGCCGTACGGCACGGCGATCCGCAGCATCGGCGCATGGCGCTGGACATACCAGCCGTTCTGCAGCCGCAGTGCGCGAAAGTCATCGTCGGGCAACGTACCGGCCAGATGGCGCTCGAGCTGGTCGCGGTACTGCGCCGCGCGCTGGCGGACGAACTGTCGATCGAACTCGGTGTACTTGTACATGTTCTCGTGAGGGCTCGAATGCCCGGACGCGATAGGGCTCCGGGAATGTACTGATCGTCCATATGCATGAGAACGACACATTTTTTGGTTGTTTATGGTTGCTCGGAATAAGGGTGCGCTTGCCTAGAATCGATGCCATGGATGAACGCGGCGTCGCCGGGCAAGACATTCGGCGGCGCACGCGGCGCCTGTGCGTGATGGCCGGCCTGGCCATGCTGGCCGGATGCGCCTCCGCGCCGGCACCGACCCCGTCACGGGTTCCGGTGCCCGAGCCGCCGCCGCCGGCTGCGCCGCCCGTCGCAGCGCCGCCGCCGACTCCGCCGCCGCCGCTGAAGCCGCCTCGCATCGGCCTCGCGCTGGGCGGCGGTGCGGCGCGCGGCTTCGCGCACATCGGCGTGATCCAGGTGTTGGAGGAGAACCGCATACGCCCCGACCTCGTCGTCGGCACGTCGGCCGGCAGCCTCGTGGCGGCGCTCTATGCAGCGGGCAAGACGGGCGCGCAGCTCGGCCAGCTCGCCGAATCGATGGACGAGTCGGCCATCACCGACTGGGAGTTCCCGAGCCGTGCGCTGCTGCGCGGCGAGGCGCTGGCGCGCTACGTGCGCCAACAGACCGGTGGTCGCACGATCGAGCAGATGCCGATCCCTCTGGGCATCGTCGCCACCGACCTCGACAGCGGGCAGGGCGTGCTGTTCCAGCGTGGCGATGCCGGGCTGGCGGTGCGCGCGTCGAGCGCGGTTCCGGCGGTCTTCCAGCCGGTCAAGATCGGCAGCCGCGAATACGTCGACGGCGGCCTGGTCGCGCCGGTGCCGGTGCACTATGCGCGCCAAATGGGCGCGGAGCTGGTCGTCGCGGTCGACATTTCAGCCGCGCCCGACGGCAATCCGACCAGCGACGCGATGCGGATGCTGCTGCAGACCTTCGCGATCATGGGGCGCAGCATCAACGGCTACGAATTGCGCGATGCCGACGTCGTGCTGCGGCCGCGGCTGCCGGGCGTCTCGAGTGCCGATTTCGCGTCGCGCAAGCGCTCGATCCAGGCAGGTCGCGACGCCGCGTTGGCTGCGCTGCCGCAACTCAAGGCGCGCATCGCCGCGCTGATGCACTGACCGCGCCAAACAAAACGGCCCGGTAGGAACCGGGCCGGAAGGTACCGAAAAGGTCAGGGTACCGAGGAGACAACCTTCAGGAAACCGCAAGCATCGCCTGCGGTATCGCTGGGAGCGCGACTCGGCCCGAAAAGTTTCACCGGCGCCGGCGAAAAACTGTAAGCGCCGGAAGCCGCCCGCGGGCGAGCGGCTTTCGCGCGGCCTTCAGGCGGTCGCGCGCTTGGCCTTGGCGGTCGCGGTCTGGGTGGCCTTGACGGCCGAATTGCTCAGCGCCTGGAAGTTGGCTTCGGCGACGTCGCTGGCTTGCTTGACGGCCTTCTGCACGCTTTCGAACGCGTTGTTGGCGGCCGACACGGCCGACTTGACGAGCGCGACGGCGTTTTCGGTGCCGGCCGGGGCGTTCTTCACGGCGGTGTCGACGACGGCCATGAACTTGATTTGCGCGTCAGCGGCGGTCGCTTCGGCGACCTTGGTGACTTCGGCGTTGGTCGCCGCGGCGATGTCATAGACGTGACGGCTGTAGGCGGCAACCTTCTCGGCGGCGGGCTGGAGCAGGCCGGCTTGCAGCGCCAGCAGTTCCTGCGCGTCCTTCACCGACAGGGCGGCCTTGGTCGTTTCGGCGACTTCGCCGAGCGCGGCCTTGGTGGCTTGCAGGTTCAGCTCGACCAGCTTCTCGAGGCCTTCGAAGGCCTTGTTCGAGAGGCCGAACAGCATTTCGACGTTCGTCTTCTGGGCGGCAATCACTTGTTCAGGGGTCAGCATGGAAGTTCTCCGGCGTAGGTTCGTGGACAGGGTGGCTCGGTGCGCTATGTTGCACTGCAACATGACTCAGTATAGCGGCGACTCACCGGAGTTCAAGGGGTTTTTGTTGCGGCGCAACATGACAATCCCGTGCAGTGAGCGATGACTCGGTCATCCGTAGACGGCGACCCGGCGATCGCGGCCTCGCAAGGCCGGCGTCAACGATGGAAGAATCGGGCGCCATGAAACAAACCTCCCCGGCGGCGGAATCGCGCACCGCCTACCGGCACCACACGCGACTGACGACGCGCTGGATGGACAACGACGCCTACGGACACATCAACAACGTCGTCTACTACAGCCTGTTCGATACCGTCGTGAACAGCCATCTCATCGAGCGCGGCGTGCTCGACATCGAGCGCGGCGAGGTGATCGGCCTGGTGGTCGAGACGCATTGCAACTACTACGCGCCGCTCGCATTTCCGCAGCCGGTCGACGCCGGCCTCCGGGTCGCGCACCTCGGCGCATCCAGCGTGCGCTACGAGATCGGCCTGTTCGCGGCCGATGCCGAGCTGACCGCGGCGCGCGGCCACTTCGTGCATGTCTATGTCGATCGTGCGACGCGGCGGCCGGTGCCGCTGCCCGATGCGCTGGTCCACGTCTTGCGGGAGCTGCAGCCATGAACCCGAGTTCCGAGCGCCGCACGCCGATTCGACCGGGCGTCCTCGTCGCACGCGCCGTCTTTCCCGACGTCGTCGCGCGCCTGGTCGAGCACGTCGATGTCGAGACCAACGACAACGACGAAATCTGGCCGCAGCCGGAGCTGATCCGGCGGCTGCAAGGCAAGGCCGGC
This sequence comes from Pseudomonadota bacterium, assembly GCA_018241265.1. Taxonomy (GTDB): domain Bacteria; phylum Pseudomonadota; class Gammaproteobacteria; order Burkholderiales; family Burkholderiaceae_C; genus JAFEEF01. The sequence continues at coordinate 43,595 of JAFEEF010000067.1, forward strand.
GTGTTCGTGACCGGCGGCGAGAAGATCGATGCCGCGCTGCTCGCCGCGTGCCCCGGCTTGCGCGCGGTCTGCAGCATGGCGGTCGGCTACAACAACATCGACGTGCCGGCCTGCACCGCCGCAGGCGTGCTGGTCAGCAACGCGCCCGACGTGCTGACCGAGACCACCGCCGACTTCGGCTTCGCGCTGATGATGGCGACGGCGCGCCGCATCTCGGAGAGCGAACGGTTCCTGCGCAGCGGCCAGTGGCGGCACTGGGGCGTCGACATGTTCGCCGGCAGCGACGTGCACGGCGCGACGCTGGGCGTGCTCGGCATGGGCCGCATCGGCCAGGCGATCGCACGGCGCGGGGTGCTCGGCTTCGGCATGAAGGCGATCTACCACAACCGCTCGCGGCTGCCCGAAGCGGTCGAACACGGGCTCGGCGCACGCCATGTCGGCAAGGAAGAGCTGCTGCGGGAGGCGGACCACGTCGTGATCGTCGTGCCGTACAGCGCCGCGTCGCACCACTTGGTCGGCGCCGCCGAGCTCGCGCTGATGAAGCCGACCGCGACGCTCACCAACATCGCGCGCGGCGGCATCGTCGACGACGCTGCGCTGGCGCGTGCACTGCAGGAGCGGCGCATTGCAGCCGCCGGCCTGGACGTGTTCGAGGGCGAGCCCGTCGTGCATCCCGACCTGCTGAGCTTGCCGAACGTCGTGCTGACGCCGCACATCGCAAGCTCCAGCCTGCCGACGCGGCGCGCGATGGCGAATCTGGCGGTCGACAACCTGCTGGCCGCGCTGCGGATCGGTCAGCAAGCGGGCCGCCCGCCGACCGCGCTGAACCCGGAAGTCCTCGGATAGCCGGACCGCCCGTCGGCGCGTGCCGTAGGAGCATCCCGACAGGCCGAGCCGGCCGAAGCCGACCGACGCCCCTGCGCGTCGCCGCGACCATCGGGCCATGCCGCGTTCCGGACGCGCGGCACCGCTGTTCAACCTGATGGCCGACAAGACACCGCACCGCCCGAAGCGCCGACGATGGCCATGGATCGTCGGCGGCACGGTCGCGCTGATGGCGATCGGCATCGCGGCGGGCGAGGCGGCGGGGTGGCCCTTCCTCGGTCCGCCGCTGCAGCGCTGGCTCAGCGCCGTCCTGCATCGGGATGTCAGCTTCGCGGCGAACGGCCGGTCCGGCTCGACGATGCGCATAGGCTTGTTCGGCACCATACGCGTGCGCGCCGGGCAGTTGTCGATCGGCTCGCCGGCGTGGTCCAAGGCGCCGTACATGCTGGAGGCGACCGACGCGCGGCTGGTGCTCGCCTACCGCGACCTCTGGCACGCGTACCGGGGCGACGCGCTGCACGTCCGCGCGCTCGAAGCGAAGACACTCGACATGAACCTCGAGCGCGTGACCGATGGCCGGGCCAACTGGCAGTTCGGCAAGTCCGACCTGGACACGTCGCCCGAGCCGGCACGGCTGCCGACCTTCGGCGTGCTGCGCGTCGAGGCCGGCCGCGCGCGCTACGACGATGCGATGCTGGCCGCGCAGGTCGACAGCCGCTTCAGCCTCGTCGAAGGATCGCGCGTGCCGTCGTCGGCGAGCGGCGGCGCGAGCGTCGTCGTCGGCAGGCCATCATCGGCGCAGCGCGCCGCATCGTCGCCGCCGGCCGGACTGCAGCTCAGCGCGACCGGGACCTACAAGCGCCTGCCGCTGCGCGTCGAGGCCCACACGACGGGCGTGCTGCCGCTGCTGGCCGATGACCGCTCGCTGTCGCTTCCGGTCACGATCGATGCGCGCGTCGGGCGCGCCGGGCTGCGCTTCGACGGCGCGGCCACCGACGCGCTGCACCTCGGCGGTCTGCATGGCCGCTTCGAGGTCTACGGCCCCTCGCTGGCCGCGGCGGGCGATCCGCTCGGCGTCACGTTGCCGACCACCGCGCCGTTCCGCCTGAACGGAAGGCTGGTCAAGGACGGCACGCTCTGGAAGACGGTGATCGACACCGCGACCGTCGGCGAAAGCCATCTGTCGGGTGCCTTCACCTACGACAGCGGGCGAGCCCGGCCGTTGCTCGCGGGTCGGTTGCGCGGGAGCCGGTTGCTGCTCGCCGACCTCGCGCCGACGGTGGGCGCTCCGGTGCGCACCGGTGCCGCAGCACCGTCGGAGGCCGCATCGCAGCCGGCGCGCGCCGGCAAGGTGTTGCCGGACCGGCCCTTCGATCTGCCTTCGCTGCGGGCGATGGATGCGAACGTGCTGATCGACATCGACGACCTCGATCTCGGCAGCCACCTCTTGCAGCCGCTGCGCCCGTTGAAGACGCTGCTGGTGCTGGATCGCGGCGTGCTGACCCTGCGCGACATCGACGCGCGCACCGCCGACGGCCGGCTCGGCGGCACGCTGACCCTGGACGGCCGGCAGGAGATCGCGCTCTGGGCGGCGCGGCTGCGCTGGGCGGACGTCAGGCTCGAGCGCTGGATCCACCAGGCGCGTTCCGGCAACGCGCCGCCCTATATCGCAGGGCGTCTCGACGGCATCGCGTCGGTCGACGGCAAGGGTCGCTCGACCGCCGCGATCCTCGGCAGCCTGAACGGCACCGTGCGCACCTACCTGGCCGGCGGCCGGGTGTCGCACCTCGCGATCGAGGCCGCCGGCATCGACATCGCGCAGGCACTCGGCGTCATGATCAAGGGCGACGACGCGATGCCGATCGACTGCAGCATCGCCGACCTGACGGCCGACAACGGTGTGCTCACGCCGCGTGCACTCGTGATCGACACGCGCGATTCGACGCTCTGGGTCGATGGCTCGCTGTCGCTCGCGACCGAGGCGCTGGACCTGAAGGTGATCGTCGAACCCAAGGACTTCAGCCCGATCGCACTGCGCTCGCCGATCCGCGTGCAAGGGACGCTGGGGAACCCGAAGGTCAAGCTCGAGAAAGGGCCGATCGCCGCACGCCTGGGCTCGGCCGCGTTGCTTGCGCTGGTCAATCCGCTCGCCGCGATCCTGCCGCTGATCGACACCGGTTCCAGCAAGGAGATCGAGACCGGGATGGCGAAGTGCAAGGCGGTCGGGCAGCGCGGACAAGCCCCGAAAGGCTGAGGCTATTGCAGCAAATCGGCGCGCGCGGCAATCTGCGCGAAAGCGCTCAGCGCCGTCGGCCCGCGCAGACCGTTCGGGCCCTCGAAGCGATCGAGATCCTCGGACTCGCAGTAACCGCTCTTCCAGTCCTCGCGCAAGCGCGCGGCCGGCTCCATGGCCTCGTGCAGCACCGTCAGTTCGACATGGCGTCGATCGGCCTGGATGAGTTGCGCCAGCGCCCGCACCTCGACGGCGCCGCCTTCGAGCAATTGGCAGAAGCGCTCGCCGTCGAACAGCAACACGCCGCTGATGCCGATGGCCGGGTTGCGTGCGCGGGCGCGTACCGCGATCGGCTGGAACGTGGCGAAATCCAGGCCCTCGGCGAGCCGACTAAGATACAAATATCGGTAGGTCAACAACGGGCCGGTAGGCATGGATGCGGGCAGATCACGGGGTCCGGTCAGCGAAGCGCGCAATGTAGCCAGCGGTCCTCAGCGTCGTTATGTCGCACGACATAGCGCGGCCGGACAGCGGGTGCCGGAGCCGGCATGAAGATCGTCGCCTGCCGGGAATGTCCCTTGCGCGCGCTGCCGGCGTTCGTCGATGCGTCTCCCGACGAGTTGGCGCTGATCGAGTCGCTCAAGCAGCGGCAGATCGGCCTGCCGGCGGATGCCGCGATCATCGACGAGGGGCAGGAGGACGCGCCGCTCTACACGCTGCTGTCCGGCTGGGCATTTCGCTACAAGACGTTGTCCGACGGGCGTCGTCAGATCCTCAACTTCCTGTTGCCGGGCGACTTCATCGGCGTCCAGCAGAAGATGGCCGACGCGTCGCCGCACGGCGTGCAGGCGCTGACCGACGTGCTGCTGTGCGTGTTCCAGCGCGACGCGCTGTGGGCGTTGCACCGCGGCGCGCCGCGGCTGAGCTTCAGCGTCACCTGGCTCACCGCGCACGAGGAATCGCTCGTCGACGACACGCTGCTGTCGGTCGGCCGCCGCAGTGCCGAGGAGCGCATCGCGAGCCTGCTCGTGATGATGTACAAGCGCGCCGCGACGATCGACGAGCACCATGGCGCGAACGGCGTCGCCTTTCCGCTCACGCAGCAGCACATCGCCGACGGGCTCGGGCTGTCGTTGGTGCACACCAACAAGACCTTGCGCAAGCTCGAGCGGCGTGGCTTGCACCGCATCGAGAACGGACGGCTGTACCTGCGCGACGCGAAGTCGCTGCAGCAGCTCGCAGACGTCTACGGCCAGGGCGACCTGGCGCCTCGACCGCTGATCTGACGCCCGCGCCAGCGCGCGTCGGCGTGCTCCTACGCGCGGATCGGCGCCGGTCCCACCGCGTGCGCGGATCGCTTCCGATCGGCTGGATTTTCAGCGGTCGTTAACCTTTGTTGCGTCGACGAACAACCCCTCCACTTGCTGGTCGCTACGGTCGAGAACGAGGAGTACACACCATGCGATCCGATTGAAGCGCGCTCGAACGAACCTCCGCATCGCGAGTCCGACCGTGCACGCCGCCGTCGCGCCGCATTCGACGCCGAGGCTCTGCACCGAATTCGCGAGATAAGCGGCCGTTACCGACGTTCTCCAGCCATCGCCGTCACCCCGTCACCCGTCCAATCCCGCGTACGCGTCGACCTGAAGGAGTCCACCATGCGCCCCGCACACCTCGCCCACGCTTCAGCGTCTGCCGCGGCGGCGGGGCGACGGTTGCGGCCGCTGCAGGCGGCTTGCATGCTCGGGCTCGCAGGCTGTGCGATCGCGGGCCATGCGCAGGACGCCGGCTCTGCGCCGGCGGAGCCGCCCCCACTCGCCTCGATCGCTGCCGGCACCGGCGGCGACGCTGAGGGGCCGCCGACCACGGGCGCGCTGGCCGCGGCGTGGCGCCAGGGCGGCGTGCCGTTGACGGCGCCGCGCGGCCCGGCGCCGGACCTGGCGCGCATCGACACCACGACGACGGTGCAGCGCCCGGTGCCGGGTACCGCACTGCAGGCGGGCGACCGTGCGGAGATTACCGGCCTGGGCTACCGCTGGTGGACGAGTCGCGGCGCGACCGACATCGGCTTCGGCCTCGGCTCGGTCGGCTACGTGGTACGCCCGTACGGGGGCATGTCGTCGGAAGCGCCGATGCTGGCGTCGACCGCGACCAGCGTGAGCGTCGGCGTCCGCTACCACGCGAATGAACGCTCGGTCGTCTATGCCGATGCGTCGGCCGCGCCGGGGTTCGACCGGGGTGACGCCTACTTCACCAAGGTCGGCATCGAATGGAAGGCGGCGAGCTCTCCGCTCAGCCTGGTGCACGGCGGGATCGGGTTTCAGCTCGACAACACCAGCCGGATGACCTTCCGCGTCCGCCGCGGCGGCCTCGGCGTGTATCTGCGCAGCGAGTTCTGAAGCCTCCCGCACGCTGCGCAGGCGGCTGCTCAGGGTCGCACCGCGATTTCGTTCTTCACCTCCCGCACGCCCTTGACGCTCATCGCGAGCTGGGCGGCGGTGCTCTTCTCGACCGAATTCTTCGCGAAACCCGACAACATCACGGTGCCGTTCAGGGTCTCGACCTTGATCGCCGCGGCATCGACGTTCTTGTTCTCGACCATCTTGGCCTTGACTTGCGTCGTGATCGTCGCGTCGTCGATGTATTCGCCGACCGTCGACTGGCCTCGGGTGACGGCGCATCCGGAAACGGCGATGACGGCCACGGCGGCCATCGCGGCGGAAAGGGCGGTACGCAGGTTCACGGCAGAGCTCCTCGTTGCTCGAACTTTGGTTTTGACGGTGTCGGTCAGTCGGTCATCCAGTCGGACAGCTCGTCGGCGTGCTCCTGCTCCTGGCTCAGGATGCCTTCGAGTACGCGCCGCGTCGTCGAGTCCTTGTCGCCGATCACCGCGATCATCTGGCTGTAGGTCTCGATCGCGACCCGCTCGGCGATGAGGTTGGCCCGGATCATCGCCTTCAGGTCCAGCGTCGGGTCGTAGTCGGCATGGCTGCGCGCGCTCAGCGTGTCCGGGCTGAAGTCCGGTTCGCCGCCGAGCTGCACGATGCGCTCGGCGAGCTGGTCCGCGTGTGCGGTTTCCTCTTGCGCGTGCACCATGAACTCCTCGGCGATCTTCGGAGACGCCAGCCCGACCGCGGTGAAATGGTGGCGCTTGTAGCGCAGGATGCAGACGAGCTCGGTCGCCAGCGCATCGTTCAGCAGCTTGATGATGTCCTCGCGCCACGGGCCGTAGCTGGGCGTCACGGCACCTTGGTCGAGGCTGCGCTTGGCGGCCTGGATGGCCTGCTCGTCGAGCACGAGCCGGCCGCCGTCCGATCGCGTCGCCTGGGTTGGATTCTTTGCACTCATGGGTCTGAAGTCCGTTGATGATGTTGAGGGAACTACCGCTTCAGCGCGCCCACGCCCATCAGGGCGAGGACCACGACGCCGATGAACAGCGCCAGGAAGATGACGAAGAGCACCTTCGCGATGCCGGCCGCGCCGGCGGCGATGCCGGTGAAGCCGAGCAGGCCGGCGACGATGGAGATCAATGCGAAGAACAGGATCCACTTCAACATTTGCCGCTCCTGGTTGATGGGCGCGCGCAGCGTCGCTGCGGCTTCCGGTGGAATGCGCAAAGTCTATGGAGGGGTCGTCGGCGCAGGGATCGGAGCGGCGCGCCCGGACCTGTAGGACAGTACCGCGCGGGCCGCGAGTGCGGCCGGCGCGCAGAGGCGCTTCACGACTCGGGAGGGCGCGCCGGCGTGCCGCCGTCGCGGGTGGGTGGACGACCGGTGAAGCTGGCGAGGATGGCGAGCCAGGAGGCCGTCGGTATCGAAGCCACGACACGCGAGACGATTTGCGGCAGCAGGCCTGCGAACAGGCGCTTGCGGCCGAACCAGCGCCAGGGCTTCAGCCAGGCCAGCGCCACGCCGCCGAGGAACGCCAGCAGGATGAACTGCACCGGCTTGCGCTGCGCGAGCGGGGCGACGACGGCGCGCGAGGCTTCGCCGGCGATCAGCGCAGCGCTGCGCATCGGATGCCGCCGCCACCACGACTCGATGACTTCGAGCACCAGCCCGGCGGCGGGGTAGCCGCGCAGCCGCGCCCGCAAGCCCGCGACCAGGCCGCGCGCATCGGCGCGGTCACGCACCGGCGGCGGCCGCATCGCCTCGCGCATGCGCTCGCGCGAGATCGCCAGCCGTTGGCTGGGCGATAGATCGGACTCGGCGCCGGTCGGGCTCATGTCGCGCTCACGTCGCGCAGCATCACGAGGTCGGCGCGCATCTGCTCGCGCAGCTGCACGAACGACGTGTCGCCCGGCTTGCCGGCACGCGCGATGCAGCCGAGGGCGACGACCAGCGGCGTCAGCGGCGCGACGACGAGTGCCCACGGCGCATGCATCTCGGAAGGCGGCGTCACGGCCCACAGCATCACGGCGACGCCGGCCAGCACCGCCGAGACGGCCACGAGTCCGGCGCCCACGACCTGCAACGCCAGGCGCAGTTTCCACGCCGAAGCGACCTGGCCGAACTCCTCGGCTGCCAGCTCCGCATAGGCCTCGGCATGCTCCGCCAGGAGGTTGGGGCGGGTCGCGATCAGATGCAGCAGGGGATGGATCATGGTGGCGGCTCGACAAAAAGAGTCATGCGATCGTGCCACGGCCGATGCAGGCCGCAGCGCGATCGCATGATGCCTCAGCGGGCGCGGCCCGGCCGCGCGCTGCCGACGTCAGGTGGCAGTCAGTCCCGGCGGCTGCGCATCATCAGGGTCAGCAGGCCCATCAGTGCGGCACCCGTCGCCGCCGCGATCAGCATCGATTTCACCGGCTCGTCCTTCACGTAGCCTATCGTCGCGTCGGACGCGCGCAGTGCCGATTCGCGCACGTGCTGCGACGTATCGCGCAGCGCCTCGACGCTGCGGCGCGCGGCCGCTTCGGCCTGGGCCGACCAGCGGTCGAGCTTCGGCGAGGCGGTGTCGCGGATCGTGTCGACGCGGTTCGACAGACGGTCGAGCGCACCGTTCGCGGCGTCCTGCGTGGCGCGGATCGCGGTGTGCGCCGAGTCGGCGGCCTGATCGACAACATTCGAGGTGGTATGGGTGCTCATGGCGGGTCTCCTGTGGAGGTGTGGTTGGATCGGGCTAGCTGCCCTTGCGGATCAATCCGACGACGAAGCTCGCGACGGCGAGGACCGCGAACAGCACGAACAGGATCTGCGCAATGCTGGCCGCGCCGGCAGCGATGCCGCCGAAGCCCAACACGGCCGCAATCAACGCGATGACGAAGAAGACGACGGCGTAGTGCAGCATGGTGGTGTCCTTGGGGTTGGCCGCTGGAGAGCGGATGACCCTAGTGTGCGTGCGGGCGCAGCAGGGAGCGATAGGGAGCGTCGCCGCGGGCTTGTCGGGCGAGCCTTATGGCCGGCGTAGGACGCGGCTGACGTCCCGTCGCCGACGTCAGCCCGCCGCCAGGGGCGATGCGGCCGCCGGCGCTGTCCGCTCCGGGATCGTCGCCTCGATCGTCGTGCCGCGGCCGGGCGCGGACTGCAGCGTCATGCGGCCGCCTTCGGCCTCGACGCGGTAGCGCATGCCGAGCAGCCCATGCGCGGCGGCGCGCGGCTGGCTCTGGTCGAAGCCGATGCCATCGTCACGCACCCGCACCCGCACCCGGCCGCCTTGCGCGCCCAGCGACACTTCGATCGTCTTGGCCTTCGCATACTTGGCGACGTTCGTCAGCGCCTCCTGCACGAGGCGGTAGACGGTCAGCTCGCCGCTCGGCGCGAGCAGCACCGGCTTCAGGTCCGGCTCGACCTTCACCTCGTACCGGGTGCTGAACTCCTGGATCAGGATATCGAGCGCGGCGACCAGCCCGAGGTTGGCGAGCGACGACGGCCGCAGATCCTCGATGATGCGGCGTTTCAGCGCGATGCCGCTGTTGAGCGCGTCGTTCAGGTGCGTGATGCGCTCGCCGACCTCGGGCGTGATCGCCCCGAGCCGCGACTTGAGCCGCGCCACGTCGAGTTTCGCGGCGGTGAGGAGCGCGCCGAGTTCGTCGTGCAGCTCGCGCGCGAGGCGATTGCGTTCGTCCTCGCGCACGCTCTGCAGGTGGCGCGCGAGTTCGGTGAGCTGCGACGTGCGGCGCTCGACCTCGATCTCGAGCTGATCGCGTTCGGCCTGCACGACGCGTTGCGCATCGCTGCGGTGGCGCTCCAGGGTAGCGGTCTGGCGCAGGTACATGAAGAGCGCGAGCAGACTGAGCGCCGTCATCGCGCTGACGCCGATGCGATTGAGCTGCAGCGTCTCGTAGACGCTCTTGCGCTTCTCGAGGATGCGGTCGGTCTCGAGCCGGGTCAGCTGTTCGAGCACGCCGCGCACCGCGTCCATCTTCTCGCGGCCGATGTCGGTCAGCAGCAGGTTGCGCCAGGCGTCGGCCTTGCCGCTGTCGTAGAGCTGCAGGGTGGTCTGCATCTCGGAGAGCTTCTGGCCGCTCAGCTCGCGCAGGCTCGCCATCAGCGGTGCCGCGGTCTTGTCGTCGGCGTAGTAGCGCGACAGCTCGCCGAGCGCTTTTTGAACGCGTCCGAGCGCGTCGGTGTAGGGCTGCAGGTACTCCTGCCGGCCGGTCAGCAAGTAGCCGCGTTCACCGGTTTCGGCATCGATCAGCCCGCGCGACAGGTTCTGCAGCCCGATGCGCGCCGTGCCCATCACGCCCAGGCTGTCGAGGGAATCGGAGGCCTGATGGTAGGAGGTCTCGCTGATGAAGAACACCGCCAGCGCGGTCAGCGCCGCGAGCGGAAACGCGAACGGGCTGCCGCGCAGGCGCGATAGGACGTTCAAACGCATGCGTTGCCCCTAAACTTACCCTTCTTACAACCAAGGCCTGCGCCCATCATGATCCGTGTCGCCATCGTCGATGACCACGCCATTGTGCGTGCGGGGCTGCGCCAGTACCTGTCGGACCAAGTCGATTTGAAGGTCGTGGGGGAGGCGGCCAACGGACGCGAGGCGCTCGACATCGTCCGGCAGGGCGAACTCGATGTGATGGTGATGGACCTGTCGATGCCCGACCAGAGCGGCGTCGACGCGCTCGCGGCGATCAAGGCGCGCGCCCCCGACCTGCCGGTGCTGATCCTGTCGGGGTTTCCCGAAGAGCACTACGCGACGACCTTGCTGCGTCAGGGCGCGTCCGGCTACCTCAACAAGGAATGCGACCCGGAAGAGATCGTCAAGGCGATCCGCACCGTCTACCGCGGCCGCAAGTACATCACCGCGGGCGTCGCCGAGCGGCTGGCCGACACGCTGAGCGGCGGCATCGACAAGCTGTCTCACGAGAGCCTCTCCGAACGCGAGTTCCAGGTCTTCCTGCGGCTGGCCAAGGGCGAGACGATAGGCCACATGGCCGACAGCATGGCGCTGAGCGTGAAGACCGTCAGCACCTACCGGACCCGCGTCATGGAGAAGATGGGCCTCGAATCGAACAGCGACCTGACCTACTACGCGCTGAAGAACGGGCTGATCCAGTAACCGGACGTCCCGGACGAGGACGGTTCACGCCGCCGGCCCGAGTTCGGCGGGCACGGTATCGCCGCCGGCCAGACGGACGCAGTACTGGATCAGGGCATCGATCTCGTTGGACTTGTCGAAGACGCGCGTCGCTCCGAGTTCGGCGCACTTGCGCCGCATGTCGGGCGTCGCGTAGTTGCTCAGCACGACGAGCTTGGGTGCGCCCGCGATCTGGCTCACCGTGCGCAGTACGCCGAGGCCGGAGCCCCCCTTCAGGAAGATGTCGATGATCGCGACGTCGCACGAGCCCGCGTCGCGCGCCAGCCAGCCGACCGCCGACGCCTCGTCCTCGGCCACGCCGACGACCTTGATCGGCGCGAGCTCCTCGAGCGCGGCCACGAGGTTCTCCCTGATCACCGGGCTGTCTTCGACGATGAACGCTCTGAGAGGGGTCGTCATGGAGGTACGCATGGGCCGTTCCGAGGGCGCGGCCGTGGGATGACGAGGCGCGGCGCGCGAGCGGCCGGCAGCACACCGGTACCCCCGCGCAACCATCCCGCCCGCAACCTCGCAACCCTGCAAACGACGCATCGAGAGTGTGCCGTGGGGAGCCCGACGATGGCTGACCGGCAATGGCGCGGGGGTCTGTCGGACGATTCCTACGCCCTGCGACGACGTGCCAGGCAGCCGGCTGCGAGAATCGATCGCATGAACATGACCCGCGTCCGTGCGCTGGCTGCCTGCTTCCTGCTGTTCACGGGTGTGCAGGCGTACGCGGCCGGGCCGCTGCAGGTCGGCTCGAAGCGGTTCACCGAGTCGTACATCCTCGGGGAAATCGTCACCCAGACATTGCAGGGTCAGGGCATTCCTGCGACGCATCGCCAGGGCCTGGGCAACACCGGCATCCTCGAGCAGGCGCTCGCCAGCGGCGCCATCGACCTCTATCCGGAATACACCGGCACCATCGTTCGCGAGATCCTGAAGCGCGACGGCAATCCGTCGCTCGACGAGCTCAACGCCTGGCTCGCGCCGCGCCACCTGAAGGTCGCGATTCCGCTCGGCTTCAACGACAGCTATGCGTTGGCGGTACCGCAGGCCGTGGCCGACCGGCTCGGGCTGCGCCGCATCTCCGACCTGACGCGCCCGGCGGCAGCCGCGCTCCGGCTCGGCCTGTCGCACGAGTTCCTGCAGCGCGCCGACGGCTGGCCGGCGTTGAAGGCGGCCTATCGGCTGCCCTTCGCGCCGCCGGCCGGACTCGACCATGGCCTGGCCTACGACGCGGTGGCGGAAGGCAAGGTCGACCTGATCGACATCTATTCGACCGACGCCAAGGTCGACCGCTACCGGCTCGTCGTGCTCGACGACGACCTGCACTTCTTCCCGCGCTACGACGCGGTGCTGCTGATGCGCGATGGCGTCGACCCGGCGCCGCTCGCGAAGCTGCAGGGCCGGATCGACAACGCGACGATGATCCGCCTGAACGCGCAGGTCGAGCTCGACGGCATGAGCTTCGCCGACGTCGCGCGGCGCTTCCTCGCCGGCGGCGCGGCTGCCGCTGCCGACGGATCGGGGCGTCGGAGCTTCATCGATCGGCTGTTCGCGCCCGACTTCGCGCGGCTTGCCGTGCAGCATGTGCTGCTGGTGTTCGGTTCGCTCGCGCTGGCGATCGCAGTCGGCATACCGCTGGGCGTGGTCGCGTGGCGCTGGCGCCGCGCAGCGGGGCCGCTGCTCGGCGCGGTCGGCGTGCTGCAGACCATACCGTCGCTCGCGCTGCTGGCCGTCTTGATCGCGCTCGTCGGCCGGATCGGCTGGCTGCCGGCGGTGATCGGTCTCTTCCTCTATGCGCTGCTGCCGATCGTGCGCAACACCCATACCGGGCTGCGCGAGGTGTCCGGCGGCATCGCGCAGGCGGCGCTGTCGCTCGGCCTGACGCCGCGCCAGGCACTGCGCTACGTGCAGCTGCCGCTGGCGTTGCCGACGATCCTGGCGGGCGTCAAGATCGCGGCCGTCATCAACGTCGGTACCGCGACGATGGCCGCCTTCATCGGCGCCGGCGGCTTCGGCGAGCGCATCGTCGCCGGGCTGGCGGTGAACGATCGCGAGGCGATGCTTGCCGGGGCCGTGCCGTCGGCCGTGCTGGCGCTGGTCGTGCAGCTGCTGTTCGATCTCGCCGAGCGCGCATTGCGACGCGGCCAGCCGGCCCCGTGAGGACGGCGGCTGCGACAATCGGCGCATGCCTGGTCCCGATTGGTTGCTGCCCGCGCTGGTCGGCATCGTTCTGCTGCTGACGCTGTGGATCGCGCTGCGACGACCGGACGACCGCGCCGGGCTCGCGGCGGCCGAGCGGCTCGAGCGCGAGCTGCGCGACGAGGTCGCGCGCAGCGCCCACGGCACGCGCCAGGCGCTGGTGCAGGCGCTCGCGAGCTTCCAGCAGACGCTGCTCGCGCAGCAGGGCGAGATCGCGCGGACCCAGAACGAGCAGCTCCGGCTCCTCTCCGATGCCAACGAGCGCCGCCTGGCCGACGTGCGCGCCACCGTCGAGCAGCGCCTCGTCGCCTTGCAGCAGGGCAACGAGCAGCGCCTCGAACAGATGCGCGCGACCGTCGACGAGAAGCTGCATGCGACGCTCGAGCAGCGCCTGGGCGAGAGCTTCCGGCAGGTTGCCGAGCGGCTCGAGCAGGTCCACAGCGGCCTCGGCGAGATGAAGACGCTGGCGCGCGATGTCGGGTCGCTGAGCCGGGTGCTCTCGAACGTCAAGTCGCGCGGCATCTACGGCGAGGTGCAGCTCGCCGGGCTGCTCGAGCAGGTGTTCGCGCCCGGCCAGTACGCTGCCAACGTCGAGACCATTCCGAACAGCGGCGCCCGCGTCGAATATGCGATTCGCTTGCCGGGCCAGCGCGGCGACGGCGCGCCGCTCTGGCTGCCGATCGACGCCAAGTTCCCGCGCGAGGACTACGAGCGCCTGCTCGACGCACAGGACGCAGCCGATGCCGCTGCAGCCGAGCAGGCCGGGCGCGCGCTCGAGCAGCGCCTGCGCAGCGAGGCGCGGACGATCCGCGAGAAGTACGTCGCCCCGCCGCACACGACCGAGTTCGCGATCCTGTTCGTGCCGACCGAAGGCCTCTATGCCGAGGCGCTGCGCCGCCCCGGCCTGGCCGAAGCCTTGCAGCGCGACCATCGCATCACGCTGGCCGGGCCGACCACCTTGCTGGCCACGCTGACCAGCCTGCAGATGGGCTTCCGGACGCTCGCGCTCGAGCAGCGCTCGGCCGAGGTCTGGGAGGTGCTCGGCGCGGTCAAGACCGAGTTCTCGAAGTTCGGCCAGGTGCTTGCGAAGACGCGCAAGAAGCTCGACGAGGCGAGCAGCACGATCGACCTCGCGCAGACCCGCACGCAGGTGATGAGTCGCCGGCTGCAGGCCGTCGAGGCGCTGCCGCCGGCCGACGCGCGCGCGTTGCTGCCCGCACTCGACCGAGCCGAAGGCGGGGAGGGAAATGACGGCTGATACCGCGGGCGCCACGCGGTCCGCCGCGCCGCCGCTGTGGGCGCTGGTCGTCGGCCAGATCTGCCTGCATTCCTGCATGGCCGGTGTCCGCATGGCCGCGCCGCTGGAGGTGCTGGGGCAGGGCGGTTCGCCGGCCCGGGTCGGCTTGCTGATGGGCTTGTTCGCGGCTGCGCCGGTGGTGCTGGCCCTGCGCGCCGGGCGCCTTGCGGACCGCCACGGCTACCACTTGCCGCTGCGCCTGGCGGTCGGCCTGACCGTGGCCGGCGGCCTGCTGGCATGGGTATCGACGACCACGGCGGGATACGGCTTCCTGCTGCTGTGCGTCGGCGCGGCGGCTTGCGGCACCGGCGCCAATGTCGGCCTCATCACCATCCAGCACCGTGCCGGCCGAGCGGCGCGCGATGCGACCGAGCTCAAGCGCGTGTTCTCCTGGCTCGGCCTGGCGCCGGCGCTGTCGAACGTCGCCGGGCCCGTGCTCGCCGGCGCGGCGATCGACGCGGCGGGCTTTCGGGCTGCCTTCTTCGGCCTCGCGATGCTGCCGTTGATCGGCCTGTGGTCGGCCCGGTACGTGCCGGCGGAGGCGTCGGAGCGACCCGCGGTCGCGCCGCGCCGCCGGAGCTCGTGGACGCTGCTGCGCGCGCCCGGGCTCGCCCGGCTGCTGCTCGTCAACTGGCTGCTGTCGGCGAGCTGGGACGTGCACTCTTTCGTCGTGCCGCTGCTCGGTCACGAGCGCGGCTTCAGCGCGTCGGCGATCGGTCTCGTGCTGGGCCTTTTCGCGGCCGCGGTCGCACTGGTGCGGCTCGTGATTCCGATGCTCGCCGAGCGGCTGCGCGAGCAGGACGTGCTGGTCGGCGCGATGCTCGCGACCGCCACGGTCTTCATGCTCTATCCGTTCGCGCGGTTGGCGTGGCTGATGGGCCTGTGCGCTGCGTTGCTCGGCTTCGCGCTCGGCTCGGTGCAGCCGATGGTCATGAGCATGCTGCACCAGATGACGCCGCACGACCGCCACGGCGAGGTGATCGCGCTGCGCTCGATGACGCTCAACACGTCGAGCGCGCTGATGCCGCTCGCATTCGGCGTGGTCGGCTCGGCGCTCGGGCCGGCGGTGCTGTTCTGGCTGATGGGTCTGGCGGTCGGCGCGGGGAGCTGGCAGGCGCGCCGCGTCGGCGCGGTGTCCGCGGCACCGGCGGCCGTCAGAACTTGATGCCGGTCGGGCTGGCCGGCGGCGGTGCCGCCGGTGCCTCGGGTGCCGAGGCCGCCGGCGCAGCGCGCGCGACGTTCGCATCGCGCCGCTCGACGATCGGCGCCGGCGCCGGGTACTGGTAGCCGACCGGCAGGCGCGACTCGCGCGGGTAGCCGGCCGCATCGAGGTACGACGCCCAGACCTCGGGTGAATAGCCGCGCAGCATCTGCGAGCCGATCGCCAGCGTGGGCGCGTCGCGGCCGCCGGATACGCGCTCGAGCGCGTCGCCGTCCTCGGCGCTCTGGACCTGTTTCTCCGCGAAGGGAATGCCGCGTTGCCGCAGCATCGCCCGGCCGGCGTCGCACGGCTCGCAGGCGCCGGTCGACGCATACAGCGTCACCGGATAGCGCGTGACGGCCTGGCGCAATTCGAGCGGCATCACCGCCTCGGCGGCGGCCGCGCCGCCGCGGCCGTTCAGCGCCGTGACCTTGCTGTCGGTGGTCGCCGGCGGCCGATCGGTGTAGGTCACCTTGCCGTCGGGTCCGATCACCTTGTACTGCGCCAGGCTGGCGCCGGAAGCCAACGCCAGCGCGACGCCGAGCGCGACCGCGACGGGCGTTGCAGATGGCAGTGAACGGCGCGGCGACATGCAGGCTCCGGAGTGAAGGCCGACGAATCTACCGCAGCGGCACAGGCCCTTCAACACGATGGTCGGCAATAGTTCACGCCGCCGCCGCGGCGCCGGCATCGGCCAGGCCCAGGTGTCGGAGCAGCGCATCGATGCGCGGAGCGCGCCCGCGGAACGCCGTGAAGCTTTCGAGCGCCGTGCGGCTGCCGCCGGTCTCGAGCACCTGCTCGCGGTAGCGCCGGCCGGTCGCGACGTCGAGCACGCCCTGCGGCTCGGCGGCGTGCTCTTCGAACGCGCTCCAGGCATCGGCCGACAGCACCTCGGCCCATTGATAGCTGTAGTAGCCCGCCGCATAGCCGCCGCTGAAGATATGGCCGAAGGTATGCAGCGGCCTGGCGAACGCCGGCGGCCGGATGACGGCGACTTCCTGCCGGACCTCGGCGGCGACTTCGCCGATGCGGCCGGATGCCTCCGGCTCGGCATGCAGCCGCATGTCGATCAGCGACAGCTCGACCTGGCGCAGCGTCTGCAGGCCGCTCTGGAAGTTGCGCGCCGCGAGCATGCGGTCGAAGAGGGCGCGAGGCAGCGGCTCGCCGGTGTCCACATGCGCGGTGAGGCGGCGCACGACTTCCCACTCCCAGCAGAAGTTCTCCATGAACTGGCTGGGCAGTTCGACCGCGTCCCATTCGACGCCCGAGATGCCCGAAACGCTCAGGTCGTCGATCCGCGTCAGCAGGAGCTGCAGGCCGTGCCCGAATTCATGGAACAGCGTGATGACCTCGTCGTGCGTGAGCAGCGACTGGCGCTCGACGCCGTCGACAACGAGCGGCGGCGTGAAGTTGCAGATCAGGTTCGCGACCGGCGTCTGCAAGTGGCCTTCCGGACGCGCCCAGCGGTCGCGCACGTCGTCCATCCACGCGCCGGAGCGCTTGCCGGGGCGTGCGTAGAGATCGAGGTAGAACTGACCGACCAGCGTGGTGGATGCACCGACCGAGCGCTCGATGCGGAAGAAGCGCACGCTAGGGTGCCAGACCTCGGTCCGGTCCGGCACGATGCGCACCTCGAACAGCGTCTCGACGATGCGGAACAGCCCGTCGAGGATCTTGTCGACCGTGAAGTACTGCTTGACCTCCTGCTCGCTGAACGCATAGCGCTCGGCCTTCAGGCGCTCGCTGACGAACGCGATGTCCCACGCCTGCAGCCGGTCCAGGCCGAGCTGCTCGCGGGCGTAGCGCTCGAGGTCGGCGAGGTCGCGTTCGGCGCTCGGACGCGCACGCCGGCCGAGGTCGGACAGGAACTGCATCACCTCCGCGGGCGATTGCGCCATCTTCGGCACCAGCGACAGCTCGGCGAAATTGGCATGGCCGAGCAGCCGGGCTTCCTCCTGGCGCAGCTCGAGCAGCTCGCGCATCACCGCGCCGTTGTCGAAGTCGGGCGGCCCGGCCTCGCTCGCGCGCGTCGCGTACGCGCGATAGAGCTGCTCGCGCAGCGAGCGGTCCTCCACGTACTGCATCACCGGCAGGTAGCTGGGCAGGTGCAGCGTGACCTTGCAGCCTTCGCGGCCATCGGCTTGCGCCGCCTGCCGTGCCGCCTGCGTCAGGTCGTCCGGCAGGCCGGCAAGGCGCGCCTCGTCGACGTAGCAGGCATGGCTGTCGGTGGCGTCGAGCACATGGTTGGAGAACTGCTGCGACAGCTCCGCCTGGCGGTCCTGGAGCTCGGCGTAACGCTCCTTGGCGGCGCCTTGCAGGTTCGCGCCCGACAGCACGAAGTCGCGCAGCGCATTCGACAGCGCCTTGCGGCGCGGCGCGCTGAGGCCGGCTGCCGCCGGACCGGCGAGGATGGCGCGGTACTTGTCGAAAAGGAGCGTGTCGGCGCCGAGCCGGGTGTGGAACTCGACCACGCGCGACAGGTTCTCGGCATGCCGGCTGCGCAGCTCCGGCGTATCGGCCACCGCGTGCAGGTGGCCGACCGCCGCCCAGGCGCGCGTCAGCCGCTCGGTCGCGACATCGAGCACCGACGACATCGCGTCGTAGTCGGCCGGCACGGCGTTGCCTGTCGCGCGTGCGAGTGCGGCATTCGCGTCGGACAGCAGCGCGTCGACTGCCGGCGTGATGTGCTCGGGACGGATCGCCGCGAAGTGCGGCAGGTCGCCGGTGTCGAGCAGCGGATTGGTACGCGCGTCCATCAGGCGGCCTCGCGGGCGGGTGGTTGCAGCAGGCGTTCGGCGGATTCGACGGTGTTCATCAGCAGCATCGTGATCGTCATCGGGCCGACGCCGCCCGGCACCGGGGTCACATGGCCGGCCACCTCGGAGACCGCCGCGAAATCGACGTCGCCGCACAGCTTGCCGTCGGCGCCGCGGTTGATGCCGACGTCGATGACGACGGCGCCCGGCTTGACCATGTCGCCCGCAAGCACGTGCGGCCGGCCGACCGCCGCGACGACGACGTCGGCCTGGCGGGTATGGTGCCCGAGATCAGGGGTCGCGCTGTGGCAAATCGTGACGGTGGCGTGGGCCTGCAGCAGCAGCAGCGCCATCGGCTTGCCGACCGTGTTGCTGCGCCCGATCACGACGGCATGCTTGCCGCGCAGGTCGATGCCGGTGCTGGCGATCAGCTTCATGCAGCCGTAGGGCGTGCACGGCCGAAAGCCCGGCAGGCCGGTCAGCAGCTCGCCGGCCGACAGCACCGAGTAGCCGTCGACGTCCTTGCGCGGCGAGATCGTCTCGATGACCTTGTGCGGATCGATGTGCCTGGGCAGCGGCATCTGCACCAGGATGCCGTGGATCGCCGGATCGTCGTTCAGCGCCCGGATGCGCAGCAGCAGGTCGGCTTCGGTGAATGCCGCGTCGTAGCGCTCCAGCACCGAATGGATGCCGGCTTCGCCGCAGGCCTTCACCTTGTCGCGCACGTAGATCTGACTGGCCGGATCGTCGCCGACCAGGATCACCGCGAGACCGGGGCGGCGGCCGCGTGCGGCGAGCGCGGCGGTGCGCTGGGCGATCTCGGCGCGCAGCTCGCGCGACAAGGCCTTGCCATCGATGCGTAGAGCGGTCATAGAGGCTTCATCCTTCAATGCAAAGGGGCCGCCTCGTGAGCGGCCCCTCCATGTGGGTTGTCGCGGTGATCAGACTTTGGCCTGAGCGCCGAGTGCGATCTTCAGCAGATCCGCGACCGTGTTCGCGTTGAGCTTTTCCATGATGTTGGCGCGATGCGCCTCCACCGTCTTGATGCTGATGCCGAGGTCGTCGGCGATCTGCTTGTTGAGCCGTCCGGCGACGATGCGCTCGAGCACCTGCGCCTCGCGCGTCGTCAGGCGCGACAGCAGCGCGTCGCGGCTCGCGGCTTCCTGGTGCTTCGAGAAGTCGACGCGCGCACGTTCGAGCATCTTCTCGACCAGCGCGACGAGCTCTTCTTCCTTGAACGGCTTCTCGATGAAGTCCTCGGCGCCCTTCTTCATCGTCGTGACCGCCATCGGCACGTCGCCGTGGCCGGTGATGAAGGTCATCGGCAACGGTGACCGGCGCTCGATCAGGCGATCCTGCAGCTCCAGGCCGCTCATGCCGTCCATGCGGATGTCGGCGATCAGGCAGGCCACTTCGCGCGGATCGAAGCGCGACAGGAACGATTCCGACGAATCGAAGCACTTCACGCGGTAGTCCTTGCCCTCGAGCAGCCATTGCAAGGAGTCGCGCACGGCCTCGTCGTCGTCGACGACATAGACGGTGCCCTTCTTCGGAATCAAACTCATGAGACGACAGCCGAGTTGGGAGTGGAAGAGGCGGCACCGTGGGAGGCTTGCGCCGGCAACGTGAACGAGAAGCGGCAGCCCACGATCGCGTCGCCATTGTAGAGGTTCTCCGCTCGTATCCGGCCGCGGTGGCTCTCGATGATCGAGCGGCAAAGGCTCAGGCCGATGCCCAGGCCGTCGGCCTTCGTGGAGAAGAACGCTTCATAGAGCCGCTGGATGACTTCGTCCTTCAATCCGGGGCCCATGTCGGTGACGCTGAACTCGATCACCGCGCCTTCCTCGGCGTTGTTGCGCGGCACGACGCGCAACTCGATGCTGCGGCGCGAAGGCGGCAGGTGCGCGTTGTCGATCGCCTCGGCAGCGTTCTTCAACAGGTTCAGCACGACCTGCTCGATCAGGATCGGGTCGACCATCAGCACCGGCAGCCGCTGCGCGACGTAGGTGCGGATCGAGACGTTGCGGCGCCTGAGCTCGATGCCGGCGAGGTCGACGGCGTCGTCGACGATCGCCTGGGCCGACGACGCCTGGCGCTGCGGCTCGCTGCGCTTCACGAAGGCGCGTATGCGGTGGATGATCTGGCCGGCCCGTTCGGCCTGGCGCGCGGTCTTCTGCAGCGCCGCGATCAGGTCGAGCTTCTCGATCGCGTTGTTGTTGACGCGCGTGACCATGCCGTTGCAGTAGTTCGTGATCGCGGTGAGCGGCTGGTTCAGCTCGTGCGCGACCGACGACGCCATCTCGCCCATCGTGACGAGCCGGCTCGTCATCTGCGCCTTGTCGGCCTGGCTGGCCGCCAGCGTCTCGGCGGCGCGGCGCGCGGTGATGTCGGTCGCGATCAGCATCTGCGTGAGCCGCCCGTCGGTCCACTGCAGGTAGCGGCGGCGCACGTCGAACCACTTGCCGAGCGGCTCGACGTAGACCTCGCGCGAGTCGGAGCCGGCCTCGGTGAGCTCCTGCGTCGGCAGGCCGCCGAAGTTGTCGACCTCGTCGTCGTTCTCGGCCGGCGGCGCCGCGCCGGCGTCGTCGCCGGCGAGCAGCGCATGGCCCTGCGCCTCGGCGCCGAACCAGAGCCGGTACGAGCGGTTCGCGAACAGCAGCTCGCCCTGCTGCACCGACAGCACCGACACCGCCGCATCCAGGCCTTCGAGCACCGTCGTGAAGCGCTCGTGCGATGCCGAGAGCTGGTCGCGGATGCGCTTGGCCTCGGTGATGTTGGTCATCGAGGTCATCCAGCCGGTCTGCTGGCCCTTCGGATCGATCAGCGGCGAGACATACATGCGCGAGTCGAACAGCGAGCCGTCCTTGCGCATCACCTTGACCTCGATGCCGCCGGCCGGGCTGCGGCCCTGGAGCTCCTGCTGCAAGAGGCGCGCGTTCTCCTCGAGCCGGTTCGCCGGCCAGTAGGGGAAGGGCGGCTTCCGGCCCACCAGGTCGGCCTCGGAGAAGCCCGTCATCTGGCCGAACGCCGGGTTCACGTAGGTGATGCGGCCCTCGAGGTCCATCGCCCGCATGCCGGTCAGCATCGAGTTTTCCATCGCGCGGCGGAAGTTGGTCTCCGAGACCAGCGCGGCCTGCATCTGCAGCCGCCGGCTCATGTGGCGCCAGGTGCCGAGCAGCATCCAGACCGTCAGCACCGACAGCGACACCACCATCCAGAACAGCGTGTTGCCGATCAGCCCGATCGACGTCCGGTAGCCCTGGCCGCGCAGCACGAGGCCGCTGCCCGCCGATGCGATCGGAAGCTCGTGGATGATGGCCGAGCGCGGTGCCTTCGCGCCCGGCATCGGCAGCACGGTGCTCGCGAGCGTCATCTGCGTGGCGCTGTCGATCAGGCTGATCGCGTGGCGGTTGCGCACCTCGACCGGCACGTTGCGGCGCATCAGCGCCTCGACCGAATACTCGGCGATCAGGTCGCCGGTGAACGCGCTGCGCTCGATCAGCGGCACGTGGACCTGGAAGACGGCGTTGCCGTAGCTGTCGAAGAACGGGCGCGAATAGTGCGACTGGCGCAGCTTCTTCGCCTGGCCGAAGGCTTCCTCGGAGGCGCTGTCGCTGCCTTCGTGCGGCATCGACACGCCCGGATCGCTGGGCGACAGCTCCGCGACCGAGCGCAGGTTGGTGCCGGCGTAGATCGCCCGCGCCTCGCGGTTCGCGTTGACCCAGATCAGGTTGGTGATCTCCGGCCGCTCGCGCGTGAACGGCACCGCCTGGACCAGGAACTCCTTCGGGTCGATGGCCCGCGTGACGATCTCGCGCGCGATGCGCACGAGCTGCTCCTGGTTCTCGATCAGGCGCAGACGTATCTGCTGCTGGGAGATCTCGGTGTCGCGCTTGACGGACTCCTGCTCTCGCTCGAATTCCTCGTTGCGGAGATACCAAAACGCCGAGATGATCGCCGCGAGAAAAAGCAGCACGGAGACGAGGGGCCCGAGCGTCGCGAAGCGGTCCTGCCGGGCGGCGGATTGGCGCCGCCACCAGCGCCCGAACAGGCGCTCGGGCCAGGTTCGGCGAGGGCGGGACGGGGCGAGCCCTTCGGAGACGGCGGGTTGCATCGGCGCGATTATCCAAGTCCGGCCGGGTTTCGGCGGCTCGGCCTGCGCGGGCCAGGGTCCATCCTCTTCGTCAGCGTTCTCATAATATGAAACGTCATCGCACAATTTGGAAATTGCGCAAAAGTGTGCGAGACTTCGCGCCGCCCCGACTTCCTACTGGAGACTAGAGATGTCAGCGATGCCTGAACAATTCACCGGCACGGCCGCCAACGACGTGGACAGCCAAGAGACACGCGAATGGCTGGATGCGCTGTCCGCCGTGATCGGCGCCGAAGGCGGCGACCGCGCGTACTTCCTGCTCGAGCAACTCATCGATCAGGCGCGCCAGGCCGGCATCGACGTGCCGTTCTCGGCGACCACCGCCTACGTCAACACGATCCCGACCGATCAGGAAGAGCGCAGCCCGGGCAACATCGACATCGAGGAGCGCCTGCGCGCCTACATGCGCTGGAACGCGATGGCGATGGTCGTGAAGGCGAACCGCCTGCATCCGGCCGACGGCGGCGACCTCGGCGGCCACATCTCGAGCTTCGCCTCGGTGGCGACGATGTTCGGCACCGGCTTCAACCACTTCTGGCATGCCGAAAGCGAAGGGCATGGCGGCGACCTGCTCTACATCCAGGGCCATTCGGCGCCCGGCATCTACGCGCGCGCGTTCATGGAAGGGCGCATCAGCGAGGGGCAGCTCCTCAATTTCCGCCAGGAAGTCGACGGCAAGGGCATCTCCAGCTATCCGCACCCGAAGCTGATGCCGGAGTTCTGGCAGTTCCCGACGGTGTCGATGGGCCTCGGGCCGCTGATGGCGATCTACCAGGCGCGCTTCCTCAAGTACCTGCATGCGCGCGGCATCGCCGATACCGCGAACCGCAAGGTCTGGGTGTTCTGCGGCGACGGCGAGATGGACGAGCCGGAATCGCTCGGCGCAATCGGCCTGGCGGCGCGCGAGAAGCTCGACAACCTCGTCTTCGTCATCAACTGCAACCTGCAGCGCCTCGACGGCCCGGTGCGCGGCAACGGCAAGATCATCCAGGAGCTCGAAGGCGAGTTCCGCGGCTCGGGCTGGAACGTCATCAAGCTGATCTGGGGCAGCTACTGGGATCCGCTGCTCGCGCGCGACAAGGAAGGCATCCTGCGCAAGGTCATGATGGACACGGTCGACGGCGACTACCAGGCCTTCAAGGCGAACGACGGCGCGTTCGTGCGCAAGAACTTCTTCGGCCGCCATCCGAAGCTGCTCGAGATGGTCTCGAAGCTGAGCGACGACGACGTCTGGCGCCTGAACCGCGGCGGCCACGATCCGCAGAAGGTGTATGCGGCGTTCCACAAGGCGGCCAACACCAAGGGCCAGCCGACCGTGCTGCTCGTCAAGACCGTCAAGGGCTTCGGCATGGGCAAGAGCGGCGAAGGCAAGAACACCGCGCACCAGACCAAGAAGCTGGTCGACGAGGACGTGAAGACCTTCCGCGACCGCTGGGACATTCCGATCCCCGACGACAAGCTCGGCGACATCCCGTTCTTCAAGCCGGCCGACGACACGCCGGAGATGAAGTACCTGCATGAACGCCGCAAGGCGCTCGGCGGCTACCTGCCGCACCGCCGCACCAAGGCCGATGAGCAGATCCCGGTGCCGCCGCTCGACACCTTCAAGCCGGTGCTCGAAGCGACCGCGGAAGGCCGCGAGATCTCGACGACGCAAGCCTACGTGCGCTTCCTGACGATCCTCTTGCGCGACAAGCAGCTCGGCCCGCGCGCCGTGCCCATCCTGGTCGACGAGGCACGTACCTTCGGCATGGAGGGCCTGTTCCGCCAGATCGGCATCTACAACCCGGCAGGCCAGCAGTACACCCCGGTCGACAAGGACCAGGTGATGTACTACAAGGAAGACAAGGCCGGCCAGGTGCTGCAGGAAGGCATCAACGAGCCGGGCGGCATGGCGAGCTGGATCGCCGCGGCGACGTCGTACTCGACGAACAACCGCATCATGGTGCCGTTCTACATCTACTACTCGATGTTCGGCTTCCAGCGCGTCGGCGACCTCGCCTGGGCGGCCGGCGACATGCAGGCAAGAGGCTTTCTGCTCGGCGGCACCTCGGGCCGCACGACCTTGAACGGCGAGGGCCTGCAGCACGAAGACGGCCACAGCCACATCCTCGCGGGCACGATTCCCAACTGCATCAGCTACGACCCGACCTTCGCGCACGAGGTCGGCGTGATCCTGCACCACGGCCTGGTGCGCATGGTCGAGAAGCAGGACAACGTCTACTTCTACCTGACCTTGCTCAACGAGAACTACGCGCAGCCGGGCCTCCAGCCGGGCACCGAGGACCAGATCATCCAGGGCATGTACTTGCTGCAGGAGGGCAAGGGCGGCAAGAAGGCGCCGCGCGCCAACCTGCTCGGCAGCGGCACGATCCTGATGGAGGTCATCGAGGCGAAGAAGCTGCTCGAGGCCGACTGGGGCGTCGCGGCCGACGTCTGGAGCTGCCCGAGCTTCAACCAGCTCGCGCGCGACGGCCAGGATGCCGAGCGCTGGAACCTGCTGCATCCCACCGAGACGCCGCGCGTGCCGTTCGTCGCGCGCCAGCTCGAAGGCCATGCCGGCCCGGTCGTCGCATCGACCGACTACATGAAGAGCTACGCCGACCAGATCCGTGCCTTCATGCCGAAGGGCCGGACCTACAAGGTGCTCGGCACCGACGGCTTCGGCCGCAGCGACTTCCGCTCGAAGCTGCGCGAGCACTTCGAGGTGAACCGCCACTACGTCGCGGTCGCGGCGCTGAAGGCGCTCGCGGAGGACGGCAGCGTGCCGGCCGCGAAGGTGGCCGAGGCGATCGCCAAGTACGGCATCGCCGCCGACAAGATCAATCCGCTGTACGCATAACAACCCAGGCGCAGCCGGGCCGCGAGGCAGTGCGAGCTGCCTGCGCTCGGGTCTGCGCCGCCTTCGGAGACAACGAACATGGCATTGGTGGAAGTCAAGGTACCCGACATCGGCGACTTCGCGGAGGTCGCCGTCATCGAGCTGCTGGTGAAGCCCGGTGACACGGTGAAGCCCGAGCAATCGCTCATCACGGTCGAGAGCGACAAGGCGTCGATGGAGATCCCGTCGTCGCAAGGCGGCGTCGTCAAGGAGCTGAAGGTCCAGGTCGGCGACAAGGTGAGCGAGGGATCGGTGGTGCTGATGCTGGAGGCTGCGGGAGCGGCTTCGGCACCCGCGCCGGCGCCTGCGGCCGCAGCGTCGCAAGCGCCTGCACCGGCCGCAGCCCCGGCCGCTGCTCCCGCGGCCGCATCGGCTTCCGGGCCGGTCGAGGTCAAGGTGCCCGACATCGGCGACTTCAGCGAAGTCGCCGTCATCGAGGTGATGGTCAAGCCCGGCGACACGATCAAGGTCGAGCAGAGCCTGATCACGGTCGAGAGCGACAAGGCGTCGATGGAGATCCCGTCGTCGCGGGCCGGCGTCGTCAAGGAAGTAAAGGTCAAGGTCGGCGACAAGGTGTCCGAAGGCAGCATCGTCGCGATCGTCGAGGCAGCGGGTGGCGCGCCGGCACCGGCTGCCGCGCCCGCGTCGTCGTCAGCCGCGCCGTCGTCGTCGGCCGCTCCGGCGCCTGCGTCCGCGGACCGTCATGCACCGACCGCAGCGCTGCCGGCCCATGAGCCGACCGCCCCCAAGGGCACGCTGCCGCACGCCTCGCCGTCGATCCGCAAGTTCGCGCGCGAGCTCGGCGTGCCGCTCGACGAGGTCCAGGGTTCCGGTCCCAAGGGCCGCATCACGCAGGACGACGTGCAAGGCTTCGTCAAGAACGTGATGAGCGGCGCCGCGCAGACCAAGGCGCAGGCCGCGAAGGCGCCCGCTGCTGCAGCGGCGGCAGGCGGCGGCATTCCGGGCCTCTTGCCGTGGCCGCAGGTCGACTTCACGAAGTTCGGCCCGGTCGAGCGCAAGGACTTGTCGCGCATCAAGAAGATCTCGGGCGCGAACCTGCATCGCAACTGGGTGCTGATCCCGCACGTCACCAACAACGACGACGCCGACATCACCGAGCTCGAAGCGTTCCGCGTCTCGACCAACAAGGAGAACGAGAAGTCGGGCGTGAAGGTGACGATGCTCGCGTTCGTCATCAAGGCGGTGGTCGCCGCGCTGAAGAAGTTCCCCGAGTTCAACGCCAGTCTCGACGGCGACGCGCTGGTCTACAAGCAGTACTTCCACATCGGCTTCGCGGCCGACACGCCCAACGGCCTCGTCGTGCCGGTGCTGAAGGACGCCGACAAGAAAGGCATCCTGCAGATCAGCCAGGAGATGGGCGAGCTCGCGAAGAAGGCGCGCGACGGCAAGCTGGGCCCGGCCGACATGACCGGCGGCTGCATGTCGATCTCGTCGCTCGGCGGCATCGGCGGTACCCACTTCACGCCGATCATCAACGCGCCGGAGGTCGCGATCCTCGGGCTGTCGAAGAGCTACCAGAAGCCGGTATGGGACGGCAAGGCGTTCCAGCCGCGGCTCACGCTGCCGCTGTCGCTGTCGTACGACCACCGCGTGATCGATGGTGCCGCGGCGGCGCGCTTCAATGCGTTCCTGGGTCAGGTCCTCGCCGATTTCCGGCGCGTCCTGCTGTGATCGGGGGGAGTTGAAGCGATGGCGCAGATCGACATCAAGGTGCCGGACATCGGCGATTTCAAGGACGTGGCGGTCATCGAGCTGCTCGTCAAACCGGGCGATACGGTGAAGGCCGAGCAGAGCCTGATCACGGTCGAGAGCGACAAGGCGTCGATGGAGATTCCGTCGTCGGCCGCCGGCGTGGTCAAGGAACTCAAGGTCAAGGTGGGCGACAAGGTCAACGAAGGGTCGGTGATCCTGGCGCTGGAGGCCGGCGCCGCGGCTGCGGCGCCGACGCCGCCCGCACCCGCACCCGCACCCGCACCGACGGCAGCGCCCGCGAGCGCACCCGCCGCTCCGGCACCGCAGGCCGCCAGCTACAGCGGCGGCGCCGACGTCGAGTGCGACCTCGTCGTGCTCGGCGCCGGCCCGGGGGGCTACTCGGCCGCGTTCCGCGGCGCCGACCTCGGCCTGAAGACCGTGCTGGTCGAGCGCTACAAGACGCTCGGCGGCGTCTGCCTCAACGTCGGCTGCATTCCGTCGAAGGCGCTGCTGCACGTGGCCGCGGTGATGGACGAGGTCAAGCACTTCGAGAGCCTCGGCGTCAGCTTCGCCGCGCCGACGGTCGACCTTGCCAAGCTGCGCACCCACAAGGAGAAGGTCGTCGGCAAGCTGACCGGCGGCCTCGCCGCGATGGCGAAGATGCGCAAGGTCACGGTGGTGCAGGGCAACGCCGCCTTCGCCGACCCGAACCACCTCGCCGTCGAGATGGCCGACGGCCAGACGCAGACGATCCGCTTCAAGCGTGCGATCATCGCCGCCGGCTCCGAAGCGGTGAAGCTGCCGTTCCTGCCGAAGGACGATCCGCGCGTCGTCACGTCGACCGGTGCGCTCGAGCTGCGTCAGAGCCCGAAGCGCATGCTGATCGTCGGCGGCGGCATCATCGGCCTCGAGATGGGCACGGTCTACTCGACGCTGGGCGCACGGCTCGACGTCGTCGAGATGCTCGACGGCCTGATGCAGGGCGCCGACCGCGACCTCGTGAAGGTCTGGCAGAAGATGAACGCGCCGCGCTTCGACAACATCATGCTGAAGACGAAGACGGTCGGCGGCGTAGCGACCGCCGACGGCATCCGCGTCACGTTCGAAGGCGAGGGCGCGCCGAAGGAGCCGCAGCTGTACGACCTCGTGCTGCAGGCGGTCGGCCGCTCGCCGAACGGCAAGCGCATCGCCGCCGACAAGGCGGGCGTCATCGTCGGCGACCGCGGCTACATCCCGGTCGACATCCAGATGCGCACCAACGTGCCGCACATCTTCGCGATCGGCGACATCGTCGGCCAGCCGATGCTCGCGCACAAGGCAGTGCACGAGGCGCACGTCGCGGCCGAGGTCGCGGCCGGCGAGCAGCTCGGCGACGCGCACCTTGCGAAGGCCGCGTTCGATGCGCGCGTGATCCCGAGCGTGGCCTATACGGACCCGGAAGTCGCCTGGGTCGGCGTGACCGAGGACGAAGCCAAGGCGCGCGGCCTCAAGGTCAAGAAGGGCCTGTTCCCATGGAACGCGTCGGGCCGCGCGATCGCCAACACCCGCGACGAAGGGTACACGAAGCTGCTGTTCGACGAGGCGACGCACGCCATCGTCGGCGGCGGCATCGTCGGCACGCATGCGGGCGACATGATCGGCGAGATCGCGCTGGCGATCGAGATGGGCGCGGATGCGGTGGACATCGGCAAGACCATCCATCCGCATCCGACGCTCGGCGAGACCATCGGCCTGGCCGCCGAGGCCTTCGAAGGCGCCTGCACCGACCTGCCGCCCGTGCGCCGCTGACCGTCGACCGGCGCAGCGCCGATCCCCATGCGGGATCGGCGTCTATGCGACAAATGCGAAATCTGTCCGGCTGGCCGACTCAAGGTCCGGCGCGGACAGACGAGAACGCTGATGGGGCCTGCCCACATGCGTTCCCGTGTCCTTCCGATACCGCTCGTGCCGATCACTCCATCCCTCCCGCATCCGCGCCTGGATCGCCGGGCTGCTGGTGCTCGCGCTGCCGCTCTGCCAGGCGGGCGCACTGGACCTGGGCCGCTTCGAGCTGGCGGCGCGGCGTCTCGGCGCGACGGCACCTGCGCGAGATCTGGAAGCGCTGTTGTCGCGCCTGGCCGGCGCCGACGACGCGGCACGCCTGCTCGCGGTCAACGACTTCTTCAACCGCCGCATCGTCTATGCCGACGACATGCAGGTCTGGGGCCAGGTCGACTACTGGGCGAGCCCGCTCGAGATGCTGTCGCGCGGGCGCGGCGACTGCGAAGACTATGTGATCGGCAAGTATTTCAGCCTCATCGCGCTCGGCATGCCGGCGGCCCGGCTGCGCCTGGTCTACGTCCGTGCGCGTATCGGCGGGTCGGTGCAGGCGCACATGGTGCTGGCCTACTATGCGGCGCCGGGTGCCGAACCGCTGATCCTCGACAACCTCGTGCCGGACGTGACCGCCGCGTCGCGGCGACCCGACCTGGAGCCGGTGTTCAGCTTCAACGGCGACGGCCTGTGGCAGGGTACGGGCACGCAGACTGCCGGCGACCCGGTGCTGCGCCTGTCGCGCTGGCGCGATGTGCTGGCCAAGGCACGCGAGGAAGGATTCATGCCGTGAGCGCGCTACCCCGGAGGTGCCCATGTCGCTGATGCGCCAGGTCGGCTTGCTGCTGCTGACGGCGATCCTGATCGCGTTCGTCGGCAGCACGGTGCTCAGCATCGACGCGGCGCGGCACACCCTGCAGACCGAACTGGCGCTGAAGAACAGCGACAACGCCGCGACCCTGGCGCTCGCGCTGTCGCAGCAACAGGGCGACCAAGGGCGCATGGAGGTGCTGGCGACCGGCCTGTTCGATACCGGTTTCTATCGCAGCATCCGCTACCTCGATGCGGCCGGCAAGGTCGCGTTCGAGCGCCGGGCGGCCGCGGCCGCGCTGCACGCGCCGGCCTGGCTCGCAACGCTCGCGCCGATCGCCGCGCCGCCCGGCGTCGCGCAGGTATCGGACGGCTGGCGCGCACTCGGCTCGGTCGAGGTCGTCAGCCAGGACGCCTACGCGTACGACGCGCTCTGGCGCGCCACCGTGCGCGCCGCGGGCGGGCTCGCGCTGCTCGGCGCGGCCGTGGCGGCCGTGGCGGTGCTCTCGTTGATGCGCTGGCGGCCGATGCTGGCGCGACTCACGGCGCAGGCGCAGGCGATCGAACGCGGCGACTACAGCATGGTCGACGAGCCCGGTCCGCCCGAGCTGCGCCGGCTGGCGCGCGCGATGAACGCGATGGCGGCACGCCTGAAGCGCGTGTTCGAGGCGCATGCGGCGCAGGTCGACGTGCTGCGCCGCCAGGCGAGCGAGGACGCGCTGACCGGCCTGTCGAACCGCGCCCACTTCATGGCGCGCCTGACCGCCGCGCTGCACGCCGAGGACGGCGTGCCGGCCTGCGGCCTCGTGCTGTGGCGCGTGCCGCGCCTCGGCGATGTCAATGCGGCGATCGGCCGTCCTGCCGTCGACCGATTGCTGCAATCGCTCGCCCGCGTGCTCGAAACGCATGCCGCGCACGTGCCGCAAGCCTTCATCGGCCGCATCAACGCATCGGACTTCGCGGTCGTGTTGCCTGGGGCGGGACAGGCGCTGACGCATGCGCAGGCCACCCTGACGCTGTTGCGCGAGACGCTGCCCCGCTATGCGAGCGCCGTCGTGATCGTGGCCGGCGCGATCGAGGTCCGGCGCGGCACCACCTTGCCGGCGGCACTGGCGACGGCCGACCTGGCGCTGGCGCGCGCCGAAAGCCGCGGCGCCTATGCGGTCGAGACCGGCGGCAGCGTCGACTCGATGCTCGGTCCGCTCGGCGAGGCGGCCTGGGGAGACCGGCTGCGCGAAGCGTTGACGCAAGGCCGCGCCGGGCTCGGCGGCGATCCGGTGATCGATCCGCGCGGCCGTCTGGTGCACTGGGAGTGCCCGTTGCGCATGCAGCTCGAGCCGGGCGGACCGCGCCTGCCGGCCTCGCACTGGCTGCCGCTCGCGCTGCGTGCGCGGCTCACGGTCGAGACCGATGCACGCGCACTCACGCTGGCGCTCGCGGACATCGAGCGCGACGGCCAGCCGCGCTGCATCAACCTCGCGCCGGCATCGCTGGCCGACAGCGGCTTCGCGGCGCGGTTGCGCGGGCTGCTGCTGGGCGCGCCGCGTGCCGCCGCCAAGATCTGGCTCGAGGTGGCCGAGGTCGCCGCGGCGGAAAACTTCGAGCTCGTGCAGGAGCTCGGCCGGCAGGTGCGGCCGACCGGCGCACGCTTCGGACTCGAGCATGCCGGCGAGCGGCTGCGTGCGATCGAGCGTCTCTACGAAGCCGGCCTCGACTTCGTGAAGCTCGACGCGACGACCTCGGCCGGCATCGCCGACGATCCGGTCCGCGCGCGCTATGTTTCCGGGCTGATCGCGATGCTGCGGCCGCTCGCGCTGCAGGTGTTCGCCGAAGGGGTCGCGAACGAAGCCGATGCGCGCGCGCTTTGGGATTGCGGCGTCGACGCGATCACCGGGCCGTGGGCCAGCCGCGCCTATGCCGTGGCCTGACTCGGCCGACCCTCAAGCGATGTCCAGGGTGTGCACGCCGAACGCACCGGCGCGCCTGTCGTCGAAGTAGCAGCGCAGCGTTTCCTTCACCGTGCGGAAGGCGAGCTCCTCCCACGGGATCTCGGCCTCGGCATAGAGCTGCGCCTCGATCGTCTCCGGGCCGGGCGCGAAGTCGGTATCGAGCAGGCGGGCGCGGTAGTACAGGTGGATCTGCCCGACGCGCACCACGTTGAGCAGGGTGTAGAGGCCCTGCAGCTCGATGCGTGCGCCGGCCTCCTCGATCGTCTCGCGGATCGCGCCCTCGGAGGAGGTCTCGCCGTATTCCATGAAGCCGGCCGGCAGCGTCCAGTAGCCGTAGCGCGGCTCGATGTTGCGGCGGCAGAGCAGGATCTTGTCGTCCCACACCGGTACGGTGCCGACCACGTTGATCGGGTTCTCGTAGTGGATCGTGCGGCAGACCGTACAAGTGGCGCGCTCGCGGTTGTCGTCCGCCGGTACCACGTACTGCGCCGCGCCGCCGCAGACCTTGCAATGCTTGATGCCGCGGGGGTTGAAGACCATGGTTTCGAGTGTAGCGTGGCATCATCCGCCGGCTTCGGCCGCGCCGCGTGCCGTCCTGCTCGCCCAGAAGGAACCCCATGAGCTTCGTGCTGACGCCCCCTCCGATTCCCTCCGTCCCGGTCAAGGGCAGCGACGACCGGTTCGCCGTGCACCGCATCTACTGCGTCGGTCGCAACTACGTCGAGCATGCGATCGAGATGGGCCACAGCGGCCGCGAGGCGCCGTTCTTCTTCCTGAAGCCTGCCGATACGGTGCTCGCGGTGCCCGAAGGCACGGTCGGCGCGATGCGCTATCCGACCTTGACGCAGAGCCTGCACCACGAGATCGAACTCGTCGCGGCGATCGGCAGGGGCGGCCGGAACATCGCGGCCAACGACGCGATGTCGCATGTCTGGGGCTATGCGGTCGGGCTCGACATGACGCGCCGCGACCTCCAGAACGAAGCCAAGAAGCTGGGCCGGCCGTGGTCCGTCGGCAAGGGCTTCGAACAGGCGGCGCCCATCGGTCCGCTGACGCGTGCCGCCGACTGCCGCATCGGCGCGGAGACGGCGATCAGTCTCGAGGTCAACGGCGAGATGCGCCAGCACAGCGTGCTCGGCAAGCTGATCTGGAGCGTCGCCGAAATCATCGAGCATCTGTCGACCGCCTGGGACCTCGCGCCCGGCGACCTGATCTACACCGGCACGCCGGCCGGCGTCGCCGCGGTCGTCGCGGGCGATACGCTGAAGGGCAGCATAGCCGGCATCGGCACGCTCGAGCTGAAGATCATCGGCGACTGACTTGACGGGACCGGAGGCGGAGGCCATGCAGCTCTACAACTACTTCCGTTCGTCGGCGTCGTACCGCGTGCGGATCGCGCTCGCGCTGAAGGGCTTGAGCTACGACTACGTGCCGATCCACCTGGTGCGCAACGAGCAGCTCCAGCCGCCGTACAGCGAACTCGCGCCGAGCCGCCTGGTGCCGCTGCTGCGCGACGGCGATGCGCTGCTCGGCCAGTCGATGGCGATCATCGAATACCTCGACGAGACCCATCCCGAGCCGCCGCTGCTGCCGGGCGATGCGCTCGCGCGCGCGCGCATCCGCGCGATCGCGCAGGACATCGCCTGCGAGATCCATCCGATCGACAACCTGCGCGTGCTGCGCTACCTCGTGCATGACCTCAAGGTCAGCGAGGACGACAAGAACCGCTGGTACCGGCATTGGGTCGAGACCGGCCTCGAAGTCGTCGAGCAGCAGCTCGCCGGGCATCCGGCAACGGGCCGCTTCTGCCATGGCGATACGCCGACGCTCGCCGACTGCACGCTCGTGCCGCAGATCCACAACGCCCAGCGCATGAACTGCAACCTCGACCATGTGCCGACGGTGATGCGCGTGTTCGACGCCTGCATGGCGCACGACGCGTTCTCGAGCACGCAGCCTTCGGCCTGTCCCGACGCCGCCTGATGCTCGATCCGGATTGGCTCGTGCCGGCCTGGCAGGCCGACGGCATCGGTGCGCTGATGACGACGCGCGCCGGCGGCGTGAGCGCCGCGCCGTTCGACACGATGAACCTGCGGGCTGGCGTCGGCGATGACGTCGGTTGCGTCATGCAGAACCAGCGCCGGCTCTCGGCGGCCATCGGTGCGTCGCCGGTCTATCTCGACCAGGTGCATGGCGCGCGCGTCGTGCGCATCACGGCCGTCGATGCGTCATCGGACGCGCCGGTCCATCAGGCCGATGCGAGCGTCGCGACCGAGCCCGGCATCGCCTGCACGGCGCAAGTGGCGGACTGTCTGCCGGTGCTGCTTGCCGCGCCGCAAGGACGCGGGGTCGCGGCGGCACATGCCGGCTGGCGCGGACTGGCGGGCGGCGTGATCGAAGCGGCACTCGTTGCGCTGTGCGATGCGGCGCGCTGCGAACCACGCGACGTCCGGGCCTGGCTCGGCGCCTGCATCGGCCCGCGCGCCTTCGAGGTCGGTCGCGACGTGCTCGATGCTTGCGGCGGCCGCGCCGAGCGCTACGTCGATCTCGCGCCGTCCGGCCGTCCAGGCAAGTGGTTCGCCGACCTGCCGATGCTGGCGCGCGATCGGCTCGCCGCAGCCGGCGTCGAACAGGTGTCGGGCGGCACCTGGTGCACGTTCAGCGAGCCGTCACGGTTCTTCTCGTTCCGGCGCGACGGGAGGACCGGCCGCATGGTCGCCGCGATCTGGATCCGGCCCGGCGCACGACGCTGACGCAGCGGCCGCACGTTGCGCGCGGCGCCGCGCCGGCGTCGCCCACAGGTACAGCACGATGCCCAGCGGAACCAGCCCGTACAGCACGAAGGTGACGAGCGCGCCCAGCAAGCTGCCGTTGCCGGCGGTCGCCTCGACGACCGCCATCATGCCGACGACATACAACCATGCGATGGTGATCAGGACCACGTCGAGGTACTCCGCGTTTCATGCAAACCACATCCAACCATGCCTGATTATGAGATGAGATGTCATAATGCGGCAGCCATCGGAATGGCGATGCACGATGCAGGCGCTCATGGATGGTCATAGTTCCAAACGACGTTCAACTCACGTAGAACGCTGAGCTCCGGAGAGGTCCGGACAGCGAGGAGACGCATGAAGACAGACGCCAATTCTCGACCCGCCGCGCCCGCGACGACGGTGCCAGGAATGCCCAATCTGGCCGACCTCGCGCAGAACGCGCAGGCCCTCGGCACCGCGCTCGGCGACGCCTGGAAGTCCGTCACCGGGCTGAACGTGCCGCTGCCCTCCGTCGCGAAACTGCAGTCCGACTACCTGCAGCAGACGACCGAGCTGTGGAACCGGACGCTCGCCTGCGGTGCCCAGCAAACGGCCGCTCCGCGCAGCAGCGATCGGCGCTTCGCGGGCGAGGCCTGGATGTCCAATCCGGCGAGCGCCTTCGCCGCGCAGATGTACCTGCTCAACGCACGCACCTTGATGCAGATGGCCGAGAGCATCGAGGGCGACGAGAAGACGCGCCAGCGCATCCGCTTCGCGGTCCAGCAATGGGTCGACGCCGCGTCGCCGAGCAACTACCTCGCGCTCAACCCGGAGGCGCAGAAGAAGGCGCTCGAATCGAATGGCGAAAGCATCGCCAAGGGCCTGCAGCACCTCTGGCAGGACATCCAGCAGGGCCACATGTCGCAGACCGACGAGAGCGTCTTCGAGGTCGGCCGCAACGTCGCGACGAGTGCCGGCTCGGTGGTGTTCGAGAACGAGCTGTTCCAGCTCATCGAATACAAGCCGCTGACTTCGAAGGTGTACGAGCGGCCGATGCTGTTCGTGCCGCCGTGCATCAACAAGTACTACATCCTCGACCTGCAGCCGGAGAACTCGCTGATCCGCTACACCGTCGAGCAAGGCCATCGCGTGTTCGTCGTGAGCTGGCGCAATGCGGACGACTCCGTCGCGCAGCTCGGCTGGGACGACTACATCGAGGACGCCGCGATCCGCGCGATCGGCCTGGTGCGCGAGATCAGCGGCTCGGAGCAGATCAACGCGCTCGGCTTCTGCGTCGGCGGGACGATCCTCGCGACGACGCTCGCGGTGCTCGCGGCGCGCGGCGAGAGGCCGGTCGCCAGCATGACCTTGCTGACGACCTTCCTCGACTTCAGCGATACCGGCATCCTCGACGTGTTCGTCGACGAGGCGACGGTGCAGATGCGCGAGATGACGCTCGGCCCGGCGAGCCCGAACGGCGGCTCGCTGCTGAAGGGCCAGGAACTCGCATCGACCTTCAGCTTCCTGCGCCCGAACGACCTGGTGTGGAACTACGTGGTCGGCAACTACCTGAAGGGCGAGACGCCGCCGCCGTTCGACCTGCTGTACTGGAACAGCGACAGCACCAACCTGCCGGGGCCGATGTACTGCTGGTACCTGCGCAACACCTACCTCGAGAACAACCTCGCCAAGCCCGGCAACGCGACGGTCTGCGGCGAGAAGATCGATCTGCGCAAGATCGACGTGCCGGCCTACGTGTATGCCTCGCGCGAGGACCACATCGTCCCGTGGGAAGGCGCCTATCGCAACATCGCCACGCTCGGCACGAAGAAGACGCGCTTCATGCTCGGCGCCTCCGGCCACATCGCCGGCGTCATCAATCCGCCGGCCAAGGGCAAGCGCAGCCACTGGATCGGGCCGGCCACGAATCCGAAGACCTCGGCCGAATGGCTGGAAGCGGCGCAGGAGCAACCGGGCAGTTGGTGGACCGACTGGTCCAAGTGGCTCGCGAGCCATGCCGGCAAGCAGGTCGCCGCGCCGAAGACGCCCGGCAGCCGTGCCCACAAAGCCATCGAGGATGCGCCGGGCCGCTACGTCAAGCAGAAGGCATGATGCCGCGCAGGCCGTCCCTCGCCGCACCTCGTCGTATCGTCATCACCTGGAGATCGTCACCATGAGTACCGACATCGTCATCGTCGCCGCCGCCCGCACCGCCGTCGGCAAGTTCGGCGGATCGCTTTCGAAGATCGCGGCGCCCGAGCTCGGCGCGGCCGTCGTCGCCGACCTGCTGAAGCGCGCCAAGCTGTCCGGCGAGCAGATCGACGAAGTCATCCTCGGCCAGGTGTTGCAGGCTGGATCGGGCCAGAACCCGGCGCGCCAGACCGTCGTCAAGAGCGGCCTGCCGCAGAGCGTGCCGGCGCTGACGATCAATGCCGTCTGCGGCTCGGGCCTGAAGGCCGTGATGCTCGCGGCGCAGGCGATCCGCGACGGCGACTCCGAGATCGTCATCGCCGGCGGCCAGGAGAGCATGAGCCTCGCGCCGCACGTGCTGCCGAACTCGCGCGAAGGCCAGCGCATGGGCGACTGGAAGCTGGTCGACTCGATGATCGTCGACGGCCTCTTCGACGTCTACAACAAGTACCACATGGGCATCACGGCCGAGAACGTCGCGAAGAAGTACGACGTCAGCCGCGACAAGCAGGATGCCCTCGCGCTCGCGTCGCAGCAGAAGGCCGCAGCGGCGCAGGAAGCCGGCAAGTTCAAGGACGAGATCGTGCCGATCACGATCCCGCAGAAGAAGGGCGACCCCGTCGTCTTCGCCAGCGACGAGTTCATCAACAAGAAGACGACTGCCGAGGCGCTCGCCGGCCTGAGGCCGGCATTCGACAAGGTCGGCACGGTGACCGCCGGCAATGCGTCCGGCCTCAACGACGGCGCCGCCGGCGTGGTCGTGATGACGGCGAAGAAGGCCGAGCAACTCGGCCTCACGCCGCTCGCGCGCATCGCGAGCTATGCGACCGTCGCGCTCGATCCTGCCTACATGGGCATGGGCCCGGTGCCGGCCTCGCAGAAGGCGCTGCAGCGCGCCGGCTGGAAGCCGTCCGACCTCGACCTGCTCGAGATCAACGAAGCGTTCGCGGCGCAGGCTTGCGCGGTCAACAACGAGATGGGCTGGGACACCGGCAAGGTCAACGTGAACGGCGGCGCGATCGCGATCGGTCACCCGATCGGTGCATCCGGCTGCCGCATTCTGGTGACGTTGCTGCACGAAATGGGGCGGCGCGACGCGAAGAAGGGCATCGCCTCGCTGTGCATCGGCGGCGGCATGGGTGTTGCACTCTGCGTGCAACGCTGAGCGCATAGCCTTGCAGGGCGGCAAGCCCTGAGCAGTGGGCAAACCCGCTTGACCCTCGACGGTCCGGCGGGCACGCTCCATTGCAGCAAACGGGAGCCCCTCGAGATGAGCGACAGAAAGAAGATAGCCTACGTGACCGGCGGCATGGGTGGCATCGGCACGCGCATGTGCCAGCGCCTGCACCAGGACGGTTTCTCCGTGATCGCCGGCTGCGGTCCGAGCCGCGACTACGCCAAATGGCTCAGCGAGCAGTCCGCGCTCGGCTACACGTTCCAGGCGTCGGTCGGCAACGTCGGCGACTGGGAGTCGACGGTCGCGGCCTTCCAGAAGGTCAAGGCCGAGGTCGGGCCGATCGACGTGCTCGTCAACAACGCGGGCATCACGCGCGACGGCATGTTCCGCAAGATGACGCGCGCCGACTGGGACGCGGTGATCGAGACCAACCTGACGAGCCTGTTCAACGTCACCAAGCAGGTCATCGACGACATGGTCGATCGCGGCTGGGGCCGCATCATCAACATCTCGTCGGTGAACGGCGAGAAGGGCCAGTTCGGCCAGACCAACTACTCGGCGGCGAAGGCCGGCATGCACGGCTTCACGATGGCGCTCGCGCAGGAAGTGGCGAACAAGGGCGTGACCGTCAACACCGTGAGCCCGGGCTACATCGCGACCGACATGGTCAAGGCGATCCGCCAGGACGTGCTCGACAAGATCATCGCCGGCATCCCGGTCAAGCGGCTCGGCACGCCGGACGACATCGCGTCCATCGTGTCGTGGGTCGCGTCCGAAGAATCGGGTTTTGCGACCGGCGCCGACTTCTCGGTGAACGGCGGGCTGCACATGGGGTAGAGCGCAGCGCGCGGCTTCAAGATGCATCGAGCACGGCGCGCGCCGCCGCGACCAGGTTCTCGCTCGATCCGTCCCATGCGATGGCGAGCTTCGGTGCCTGCAGGCTTGTGAAGTGGCGCTCCATCGACCGCTCGTAGACCGGATCGTAGTGAGCTTCCAGCAACTCGCGCACGAGGTCCGCCATGCGGCCTTCCTGCGCGGTGCGCTGCCACGCCCTGACGACGTCCTTGCCGCGCAGCGCGACCAGCGCGTCGAGGCGTACGCACAACTCGGCCGGATCGCGGACGAAGAAGTCGTAGTCGCGCAGCAGTCCGTCGACCCGCGCGGCGATCGGCAACTGCAGGCGGATGCACGGCGCAGCGCGCAGGCGTTCGACCAGTGCGCCCGGCAGGCGTAGGTCGCCGACCTTGCGGCTCTCGCTTTCGACGTAGACCGGGCGCTCGGGGTCGTAGCCGCGCAGCGCATCCCAGAGCAAGGACTCGAACCGCTTCTGCCCGGGTTGCGCGTCGCCCGGCACGAGACCGAGCACCGAGCCGCGGTGGTTGGCCAGCCGCTCGAGGTCGAGCACCTGCGCCCCCTGCGCCGCGAGCTCGCGCAGCAGCGCGGTCTTGCCCGAACCCGTGGGTCCGCAGATCACGCGGTAGGACAGGCGCGACGGCACGGCCTCGAGCGCGTCGATCACTGCACGGCGATAGGCGCGGTAGCCGCCGTCGAGCACCTCGACCCGAAAGCCGATCTCGCCGAGCACGGTCGCGAGCGCACCGCTGCGCTTGCCGCCGCGCCAGCAATAGACCAGCGGCCGCCAGCCCTTGGGCTTGTCGAGCACATGACGCTCGATGTGGCGCGCGATGTTGCGCGCCACGAGCATCGCACCGCGCTTTTGCGCCTCGAACGGCGAGACTTGCGCGTACTCGGTGCCGACGACCTTGCGCTCGTCGTCGTTCAGCGACGGCCAGTTGACCGCGCCGGGCAGATGGTCCTCGGCGTATTCGCTTTCCGAGCGCGCGTCGATCAGCGCATCGAACCCGGCGCAGCGCGCCAGGGCCTCGTCGGCAGCGACTCTGAAGACCGGCATGGCGAGGCAACGTCGCTCAGGGCGTCACGGCATCGAGCAGCTCGGTTTCCATCTGGAGCTGACTCTTGTTCTCCTGCAGCGCCGGTCCATCGATCAGGAACGTGTCTTCGGCGCGCTCGCCCAAGGTCGAGATCTTC
This sequence comes from Pseudomonadota bacterium, assembly GCA_018241265.1. Lineage (GTDB taxonomy): Bacteria > Pseudomonadota > Gammaproteobacteria > Burkholderiales > Burkholderiaceae_C > JAFEEF01. Next base: position 83,123 of record JAFEEF010000067.1, read on the forward strand.
GCGAGCTGCAGGTTGATATGGTGATGCGCCAGCACGCGCGCGATCGCATAGAGCAGGCCCGAACGGTCGCTGGTCGAAATCGTCAGCAGCCAGCGCTGCGCGCGCTCATCGGGGCGCAGCGTGATGCGCGGCGTGATCGGGAACGACTTGACGCGGCGCGACAGCCGTCCGCGCGACGGCTCGGGCAGCGCGCCGTCGGCCGAGAGCGCCAGCGCGAGCTGGTTCTCGACGTACGAGATCAGGTCGCGGTAGTGCGGCTCGAACTGCGGGCTGATGACCTGGAAGGTGTCGAGCGCGTAGCCGGCGCGCGTCGTGTGCACCTTGGCGTCGAGGATGCTGAAGCCGGCCGAGTCGAAGTAGCCGCAGATGCGCGCGAACAGGTCGCGCCGGTCGGGCGCATAGACCAGCACCTGCAGCCCTTCGCCGAGCGACGACAACCGTGCCTGCACGATCGGCTGCGCGGTCTGCACCTGGGCATGCAGCGAGCGCGCGTGCCAGGCGATGTCGCCGGCGTCGTGGCGCGCGAAGTAGCTGATCTCGAGGGTCTTCCACAACTCGCCTTCGACGCCGGGCGGCAGCGACGCGAGGTTCAGCATGTGCCGCGCCTCCTGCTTGCGCGCCTCGATCTCGGCATCGACGTTGGGCCGCGCGCCGCCGAGCGCGCGCAAGGTCAGGCGGTAGAGGTCCTCGAGCAGCTTGCCTTTCCAGGCGTTCCAGACCTTGGGGCTGGTGCCGCGGATGTCGGCGACCGTCAGCAGGTAGAGCGCCGTCAGCCTCTGCTCCGAGCCGACCCACTTCGCGAACTCGTCGATCACGTCCGGGTCGGACAGGTCCTCCTTCTGCGCGACGCGCGACATCACGAGGTGCGACTGCACGAGGAACTCGATCAGCTCGGCATCGTCGCGCTCGATGCCGTGGTCGCGGCAGAAGCGCCGCGCCTCCGTCGCGCCGAGCTCCGAGTGATCGCCGCCGCGGCCCTTGGCGACGTCGTGGAACAGCGCCGCGACGTAGAGCACGTAGGGCCGGTCCCAGGTCGACGCGAGCTGCGAGCAGAACGCGTACTCGTGCGCATGCTCGGGAATGAAGAAGCGGCGCACGTTGCGCAGCACCATCAGGATGTGCTGGTCCACGGTGTAGACGTGGAACAGGTCGTGCTGCATCTGCCCGACGATGCGGCGGAAGACCCAGAGGTAGCGGCCGAGCACGCTGGTCTGGTTCATCAGCCGGAAGGCGTGGGTCTGGCCTTCCTCCGCGCGCAGGATCTTCATGAAGGTGGCGCGGTTCACCGGATCGTGGCGGAAATCCGCGTCCATCAGGTCGCGCGCGTTGTAGAGCGCGCGCAAGGTGCGCGCCGACAGGCCCTTCGGACCGACCGTCTGCTGGTAGACCAGGAAGGTCTCGAGGATCGCGTGCGGGTCGCGCTGGTAGAGGTCGTCGCTCACCACCTCCAGCATGCCGCCGCGCTCGAGGAACTTGTCGTTGATCGGCCGCATCGGCGCGTCCTGCGAGCCGTTGACCTGCTCCTCGATGTTGAGCATCAGGATCTGGTTGAGTTGCGTCACCGCCTTGGCCGCCCAGTAGTAGCGGCGCATCAGCTTCTCGGAGGCGCGGTGCTCGTGCGTGGCCTGGTAGCCGAAGCTCTCGGCCACCGCTTCCTGCAGGTCGAACACGAGGCGGTCTTCGCGCCGCCCGGCGATCATGTGGAGGCGGGCACGGATCAGCTTCAACAGGCCTTCGTTGCGCACCAGCTGCTTGGCCTCGAACGGCGTGATCATCGCGTTGCCGGCGAGCGCGTTCCAGTTCTTGCCGAGGCCGGCCGCGCGCGCGACCCAGATCACGACCTGCAGGTCGCGCAGGCCGCCCGGGCTTTCCTTGCAGTTGGGCTCGAGCGCGTAGGGCGTGTCCTCGAACTTGCGGTGCCGCTGCACCATCTCGAGCTGCTTGGCGCGCAGGAACGCCTTCGGATCCATGGCGCGCGTGTTGGCATGGCGGAACGTCGTGAACACACGCCGCGAGCCGCACAGGTAGCGCGACTCGAGCAATGCGGTCTGCACCGTCACGTCGCTCTCGGCGAGCGCGATGCATTCGCCGACGGTGCGCACGCTCGACCCGATCTCGAGGCCGATGTCCCAGCAGGCGGTGATGAAGTCCTCGATCGCCGACTTCAGGCTGTCCATGTCGGCCACGTGGGCCGGCGGCAGCAGCAACAGCACGTCGACGTCGGAATGCGGGAAGAGCTCGGCGCGGCCGTAGCCGCCGACCGCCAGCAGCGCGGCGTCGTCCGGCACGCCCGCAAGGCGCCAGACCGCCAGCAGCGACTGGTCGACGTGGCGCGCGAGGTCGCGCAGCAGGCGCTGCGCCGCCGGTGCGCTGGGCCGCGCCTTGCCGAAGCGCTCGAGCAGCCGGGCCTTGCCTTCGCGAAAGCGCGTGCGCAGATCGGCCAGGGTCGGCAGGTCGGCAGGCGCCTCCAGCACCGCGGACACCGCAGATCCCTAGCTCGCGGCCACGAAGGCCGGCGGCGGCGGGCTGCCGGCCGACAGCGTCATCACCTCGTAGCCGGTCTCGGTGACGAGCACGGTGTGCTCCCATTGCGCCGACAGCGACCGGTCCTTGGTCACGATGGTCCAGCCGTCGCCCATCTCGCGGATCTCGCGCTTGCCGGCGTTGATCATCGGCTCGATCGTGAACATCATGCCCGGCACCAGCTCTTCGAGCGTGCCCGGTCGGCCGTAGTGCAGCACCTGCGGCTCTTCGTGAAACTTGCGGCCGATGCCGTGCCCGCAGAACTCGCGCACGATCGAGAAGCCGGCGTTCTCGGCGAAGGTCTGGATCGAATGGCCGATGTCGCCCAGGCGCACGCCGGGCTTGACCTTGACGATGCCCTTCCACATGGCTTCGTAGGTCATCTGGCAAAGGCGCTTGGCGGCGATCGAGCCATCGCCCACGACGAACATCCGGCTGGTGTCGCCGTGCCAGCCGTCCTTGATGACCGTGACGTCGATGTTGACGATGTCGCCGCTCTTCAGCGGCCGGTCGTTCGGTATGCCGTGGCAGACCTGGTGGTTGATCGACGTGCAGATCGACTTCGGATAAGGCGTGTAGCCGGGCGGCGCGTAGTTGAGCGGCGCCGGCACGGCGTGCTGCACGTCGACGATGTGGTCGTGCGCCAGGCGGTCGAGCGCATCGGTCGTGACGCCGGGCTTGACGTGCGCCGTCAGCATGTCCAGCACTTCGGAGGCGAGGCGACCGGCGACGCGCATGCCCTCGACGTCGCCAGCGTTCTTGATCGAGATCGTCATGGGCTCGAATTATGTCATCGGCACCCTAGAATTGCGGGTTTCTACCGGGCCACCCCCGGCCCACTACGGTCTCGCGGCCTGCGCCGCCCGCACCGTGCCCGCTCCGCCAGCGCGAGATCCGCCCGCCGTGACTTCCACTCCCAAGCACCTGACCCATTTCGAGGGCGGCAACGCGCTGTCCGCCTTCCGCGCCCGGGCGCTGCTGCCGCGCCTGCAGGCGGTCGCCAGGCGCATCGTCGCGATCCATGCGCGTCATGTGCACTGGGTCTGGAGCGATGCGGCGCTGGTGCCTGCCGACCACGACAAGCTGGCTGCGCTGCTGCGCTACGGCGATCCGTACGCAGGCCCGAACGACGGCGCGCTGCTGGTCGTCGCGCCGCGCCTCGGCACCGTGTCGCCGTGGGCTTCCAAGGCGACCGACATCGCGCACAACTGCGGCCTCGATGTCGTCCATCGGGTCGAGCGCGTCACCGAATACCGGCTCGAGCTGAAGAACCCGCTGCTCGGCAGCGCCAAGCCGCTCGCCCCCGACGAACGGCAGGCCGCTGCGGCGCTGCTGCATGACCGCATGACCGAGAGCGTGCTGTACGAGCGCCAGGCCGCCGCGCACCTGTTCGACGCGCAGCCCGACCAGCCGATGGCGCATGTCGACGTGCTCGGCCAGGGCCGCGATGCGCTCGTCGCCGCCAACCGCGACTTCGGCCTCGCGCTGTCGGACGACGAGATCGACTACCTCGTCGACGCCTTCGCGGCGCTGAAGCGCAATCCGACCGACGTCGAGCTGATGATGTTCGCGCAGGCCAACAGCGAGCACTGCCGCCACAAGATCTTCAACGCGCGCTGGACGATCGACGGCACCGAGCAGGACCGCTCGATGTTCCAGATGATCCGCCACACCCACGAGCTGGCGCCGCAGCACACCGTGATCGCCTACAGCGACAACGCGTCGGTGATGGAAGGGGGCGCCGTGCAGCGCTGGCTGCCGCAGGGCTACGCGAACGCGCCGGTCTACGCGGCGCGCGACGAGACCGTGCACGTGCTGATGAAGGTCGAGACGCACAACCATCCGACCGCGATCTCGCCGTTTGCAGGCAGCGCGACCGGCGCCGGCGGCGAGATCCGCGACGAGGGCGCGACCGGCCGCGGCTCCAAGCCCAAGGCCGGGCTGACCGGCTTCTCGGTCTCGAACCTGCACCTGCCCGGCACCGACGAGCCGTGGGAGCGCACGCCCTACGGCAAGCCCGAGCACATCGCGAGCCCGCTGCAGATCATGATCGACGGGCCGCTCGGCGGCGCGGCGTTCAACAACGAGTTCGGCCGGCCGAATCTCGCGGGCTACTTCCGCGTCTACGAGCAGACCGTGGGCGAGGGCGAGCAGGCGCGGCGCCGCGGCTACCACAAGCCGATCATGATCGCTGGCGGCCTCGGGTCGATCTCGGCGTCGCAGACGCTGAAGGAGGCATTCCCGCCCGGCACCTTGCTGATCCAGCTCGGCGGGCCCGGCATGCGCATCGGCATGGGCGGCGGCGCGGCGAGTTCGATGGCCGCGGGCGCGAACGCCGCGGAACTCGACTTCGATTCCGTGCAGCGCGGCAACCCCGAGATCCAGCGCCGCGCGCAGGAGGTCATCAACCACTGCTGGGCGCTCGGCGACGGCAATCCGATCCTCGCGATCCACGACGTCGGCGCCGGCGGCCTGTCGAACGCGTTCCCCGAACTGGTCGACGGCGCCGGCCGCGGCGCGCGCTTCGACATGGCGAAGGTGCCGCTCGAGGAGAGCGGCCTCGCGCCGAAGGAAGTCTGGTGCAACGAAAGCCAGGAGCGCTACGTGCTCGCGGTCGCGCCCGAGGCGCTGCCGCTCTTCAAGGCGATGTGCGAGCGCGAGCGCTGCCCGTATGCGGTGGTCGGCACCGCGACCGACGAGACCGAGCTGATCCTCCAAGACGGCGAGCGGCGCGCGATCGACATGCCGATGGACGTGCTGCTCGGCAAGCCGCCGAAGATGCACCGCGACGTGCAGCGCCTCGCGGTCGCCACGCCGGCGCTGGCGCTCGACGATGCGCGCCTCGAGCAGGTCGCCTTCGACGTGCTGCGCCATCCGACCGTCGCCAGCAAGCGCTTCCTGATCACGATCGGCGACCGCACGGTGGGCGGCCTGTCGAGCCGCGACCCGATGGTCGGCCCGTGGCAGGTGCCGGTGGCGGACTGCGCCGTCACGCTCGACGACTACAGCGGCTTTCGCGGCGAGGCGATGGCCATGGGCGAGCGCACGCCGCTGGCCGCGCTCGACGCACCGGCGTCCGGTCGCGTGGCGGTGGGCGAGGCGATCACCAATCTGCTGGCCGCGCCGATCGAGCTCGAGCGCGTCAAGCTGAGCTGCAACTGGATGGCCGCCTGCGGGGAGCCCGGCGAGGACGCGGCGCTCTACGACACGGTGCGCGCGGTCGCGATGGAACTGTGCCCTGCGCTCGGCATCAGCGTGCCGGTCGGCAAGGATTCATTGTCGATGCGTACGCGCTGGAGCGATGCCGGCGACGCCAGACAGGTCACCGCGCCGGTGAGCCTGATCGTCAGCGCCTTCGCGACACTCGACGATGTGCGGCCGGCGCTGACGCCGCAGTTGCAGCCGGGCGACACGACGCTGGTGCTGATCGACCTCGGGCAGGGACGGCATCGCCTCGGCGGCTCGATGCTCGCGCAGGTGCTCGGGCAGACCGGCAGCGTCGCTGCCGACGGCGTGCCCGACCTCGACGATCCGGCGCTGCTGAAGGCGCTGGTCGCTGCGATCAACCGCCTGCGCGCCGACGGCCGCCTGCTCGCCTACCACGACCGCAGCGACGGCGGCCTGTGGGCCACGGTCTGCGAAATGGCGTTCGCCGGGCATCTCGGCGTGAGCCTCAACGTCGACCTGCTCGTCACCGAAGGCGACGGCATCGGCGACAGCCGCGCCGAATACGGCGACTCGAAGAACTGGGCGTCGCAGGTGAGCGCCCGCCGCGAGGAGCTGACCTTGCGCGCGCTGTTCGCCGAAGAGCTCGGCGCGGTGATCCAGGTGCCGACCGCGCTGCGCAACGACGTGATGCAGACGCTGCGCGAGCATGGCCTGTCGAAGCACAGCCACTTCGTCGGCAAGACCAACGACCGCGGCATCGTCGAGATCTGGCGCGATGCGAAGCAGGTGTTCGGCGCACCGCTGCGCGACCTGCATCAGGCCTGGGACGACGTGAGCTGGCGCATCGCAAAGCTGCGCGACAACCCGGCCGGCGCCGATGCCGAGCATGCCGCTGCCGGTGCGGTCGACGATCCGGGCCTGCACGTGCACCTGACCTTCGAGCCATTGGTGCCGATGGTGGCGCCGATGGTGGCCGCGACCCGGCCCAAGGTCGCGATCCTGCGCGAGCAGGGCGTCAACAGCCACCTCGAGATGAGCTACGCGATGGACCGCGCCGGCTTCGAGACCTACGACGTCCACATGAGCGACCTGCAGGCCGGCCGCGCACGCCTCGACCAGTTCCAGGGCTTCGTCGCCTGCGGCGGCTTCAGCTACGGCGACACGCTGGGCGCCGGCGAGGGCTGGGCGCGCTCGATCCTGTTCAACCCGAAGCTCGCCGACGCGTTCGCGGCGTTCTTCCAGCGCGGCGACAGCTTCGCGCTCGGCGTCTGCAACGGCTGCCAGATGATGGCGGCGCTCGCCGCGATGATCCCGGGCGCACAGGCCTGGCCGAAGTTCACGCGCAACAGGAGCGAGCAGTTCGAAGCACGCCTGTCGCTCGTCGAAGTGCTCGACAGCCCGTCGATCTTCTTCGGCGGGATGGCCGGCAGCCGCATTCCGGTCGCGGTCGCGCACGGCGAAGGCTATACCGACTTCTCGCAGCGCGGCGACGCGGCCGCGGTGCAGCGCGCGCTGCGCTTCGTCGATCACCACGGGCGTGCCACCGAGGCCTATCCGTACAACCCGAACGGCAGCCCGGACGGCTTGACGTCGGTGACGACGCCCGATGGCCGGTTCACCGTCTTGATGCCGCACCCCGAGCGCGTGTTCCGCAACGTTCAGATGAGCTGGACTTCCGGCGATCGGAGCGCGGAGAGCCCGTGGATGCGGATGTACCGCAACGCGCGCGCCTGGGTCGGTTGAACGCCGGCCTCAGGCCGAACGCGCCGTCGCCGATGCGTGCAGGCGGCTCAGGCTCGCCGCGGTGGCCGCGTCGGCCGGGAAGAAGGTCTCCAGCGCCAATTCCGACAAGGTGACGTCCACCGGGGTGCCGAACACCGTGGTCGTGCTGATGAACGACAGCGGTCCAACCTCGCTGTCGAGCACGAACGGCACCAGCACGCTCGATTCCGCAACGGCCGCGCGGCCGTCGAGCGACGGCGCGGGATAGCGTTCGAGCTCACGGGCGAGTTCGGCCAATACCGGGTCCGCGCTCGCCGCGACCTGCTGAGCCAGACGGTGCAGCAGATGCATCCGCCAGGCCGGCAGGTTCAGGATGCGCGGCGCCAGTCCCTGCGGATGCAGGCTCAGCCGGAGCACGTTGACCGGCGGCCGCAGCAGGTCGGGCCAGACCCCGGCCAGCAAGGGCGGCACCGCGCGGTTGTACGACACGAGCGTCCAATGCCGGTCGATCGCCAGCGCCGGATAGGGTTCGTGGCCCTTGAGCACCCGTTCGATCGCGAGACGGGCCGCGGCCAGCGCCGGATCGTCGAGGCCGCGCTCGCCGTACATCGGCGCGTAGCCGGCCGCCGTCAGCAAGCGATTGCGCTCGCGCAATGGGACGCCCAAGCGATCGGCCAGGCGCAGGAGCATTGCCCGGCTGGGCACCGAGCGGCCGGTTTCGACGCAACTCAGGTGGCGCGTCGAGACGTCGGCATCTCCGGCCAGGTCGAGCTGGCTCAGGCGGCGGCGCTGGCGCCATGCGCGCAATTGCTGACCCACGGTCGGAACGGCGGCGAGGTTCATGCCGGCACGATAGCGCAGACCAGCGAGCAAGCCATGACCTGCGAAGTCATGGTGAGGTCGAACATCGGCGCGCCGCCATGAGGCGCCTGCACACCGCCACGGCGCACGGAAACATGAATCGAATGAAAGACATGGACAGCACGCTTCGGATGATTTCGGCGGCAGAGTCACCGTTTGAAACGGCAGCCTCATCGCGTACGCGCGCACGCGGGCGCGACATGCGTTCGAACAAGAAGCCAATGAGATCAATAGCTTGACCAAAGCGGCGAAGACACAGCTGCCGAATCGATGCCGGACACCATCACGTTTCACAGTTGACGCGAAGAAACATCCGCTCGAGGGGTTGCCTGCTTCACTCCGCACGCCGCGCAGGCCCCACTCAGGCCGCGCGGCGATTCCTCAACCATCGAAGCGGGAGAACCCTGTGCAAATCGATATCGTGGAAGTCCTCGACGAACTCGAATCCTTCGAGCTCGTCGATGTGGTGGAGCCGCTGAGCGCAGCCGAAATGGGCTGCCTGAGCTGCTCGTAAGCCGAGTCGGGGCCGGGAGGCGCCCGCAGCGCTTCCCGGCTTCCGAGGCTGGACCACCGCGCGAAGGAGGCTGCAATGAGCATCGACTGGACGGACCTGCTGGGACGGGATCGGATCAACTTGGCGGATTGCCTCGTGCAGCGTCACGTACGCGAGGGCCACGGCGCCCGCAGGGCATTGCTGCACGGCCATCGGACCTGCAGCTATGCCGAACTGGCCGCCGACATCGCGCGCAGCGCGCGTGTGCTCCGGGAACGCGGAATGCGGCGTGGCGACCGGGTGTTGCTGGCCGTGCCCGACAGCCCGGCGTTCGTCGTCGCGTTCTTCGCCGTGCTCAGCGGCGGCGGCGTGGCGGTGCTCACGAACCCGCTGCTGCCGGCCGCTGACATCGCCTATCAGGCGCGCCATCTCGGCGCTCGGCTGGCCGTCGCGTACCACGGCGTCCTGGACAAGTTGGCCGAGCTTCGCGACGACGGCGTCGCAGTTGTTTCGTGCGGCGACGGCGACGCAGATCGGGGCGAATTCGAACGCGCTGCGGCGACGCAGCCGACGCAATTCGACTGCGAGCCGACGGCGGCGGCCGACCTGGCCTATGTGCTGTTCAGCTCGGGCACGACCGGAAGACCCAAGGCGATTCCGCGCCGGCACCGCGATATCCTGCATTGCGCGCGGGCGTTCGGCGACGAGATTCTCGGGCTGCGTTCGGACGACGTGACGCTGGCCGTCCCGAAGCTGACGTTCGGCTATGCGCTCGGCGGATCGCTGTTGTTCTCGTTCGTTGCCGGCGCGGCCGCGGTGGTCTTTCCCGCCCGCAGCACGGCGACGAGCGTGGCCGAGCAACTGAACCGGCATCGGCCTTCGATCTTCCTCGGCACGCCGAGAATCATCGCCGAGCTGCTGAAGACGCGTCAGACGGACGGGCTCGGCCGCCTGAGGATCGCAACCTCTGCGGGCGAAGCGTTGCCGCCATCGGTGCTCGCCCACTGGGGCGGACTGATCGCCGCGCCGCTGGTGGACGGCTTCGGCTCGACCGAGGCAGGCCACATCTTCCTGTCGAACGCGCCGCTCGACGTGCGCCCGGGCACCTGCGGCCGCAGCCTGTCCGGATTTCGCACCAAGCTCATCGATGCGACCGGCCAGGAGGTGGGCGCTGGGCAGACCGGCCGGATGTGCATCGCCGGTCCCAGCGTGGCCAGCGAATACCTGAACGATCCCCATCGATCGGCGGAATGCTACGACGGCGAGTGGCACATCAGCAGCGATCTGTTCAGCTGTCAGGACGGCGTCTACACCTACGTCGGGCGCGCCGACGACATGGTCAAGCGAGGCTGCGGCGAATGGGTCTCGCCGTACGAAGTCGAGGATGAGCTGCTCAAGCTTCCGACGGTGCTCGAATGCGCCGTCGTCGGCAGCCACACACCCGGCGGCACCATAGGCCTGAAGGCGTACGTCGTGGCCAGCCGCGACACGCCCGCCGGACAGCGGCTCGCGAACGCCCTCATCGAGCACACGCGCCTGCGCTGGCCGGACTTCCCGCACAAGCATCTGGACGACATCGAGTTCCTGGAGGCGCTGCCCCGCAATACCTCGGGGAAGATCCAGCGCCAGCTGCTGCGCCAGCAGACGCTGACCGAGTTCTCGTACGACTGCTGAGATTCGGCCCCGCCACGTGCCGCGCGCGCCATGCAGTACGCCGACTACCTGAAGCTCGATCGCGTGCTCGGCGCGCAGGCCACGCTGAGCGGGTGCGGGCCGGGCGCGATCCACGACGAGCACTTCTTCATCGTGGTGCACCAGGTGCACGAGCTGTGGTTCAAGCAGATCCTGGTGGAGGCCGAAGCGGTGCTGTCCGCGGCTCCGGCCGACGCGGAGTTCTTCGTGCAGGCGCTGCCGAAGCTCGAGCGCATCGTCGCGATCGAGGAGCTGCTGGTGGCGCAGCTCGCGCTCGTGCGCACGCTCGATGCCGAGCAGTTTCTCCGTCTGCGCGGCCTGCTCGCGAACGCTTCCGGCAGCCAGAGCCTGCAGTTCAGGCTCATCGATGCAGCCGTCGGTGCCGGAAGAGGGACGCGCGCCGAACAGGCCGCCGACATGCTCGGGCCCGCCGACCGCGAGCGCGTGCTCGCCGCAATGCGGGGCCGATCGGTGCACGACGCGATCGCCGCGGCGCTCGCGGCCGCCTGGCAGCGCGGCGAGTACCCCGGCTCGCCGCGGACGCACGAACGCGAGGCCGCCTGGTCGGCGATTCTGCAGTGCCGCCAGCTGGTGGCGACCTCAGCCGCCGATGCGGTCGCGAGCTTCGAGCGATTGCCTCTGCCGGCCGCGCTGATGGCGCTGAGCGCGGCGTCGGACGACGTGCAGCGCCTGGCGCCGATGCGCGCGTCGCTGCACGCGCTGTGCCGCGCGGAACAGCTGCTGCTGACGTGGCGGCAGGGGCACGCCGAACTGGTTCGCGACCTGCTCGACGAGTTGCCGGGAACAGGCGGCACCAGCGGCTATCGGTACCTGAAGGCCAATGCCGAGGCGCAACCGCGATCCGCGTTGGGGCTCGTCCTGGCGCTGGTCGCGGCGCCGCCCGCGCCGGCCCCGAGCCGCGCTGCGCAGGCCGGAGCGTGCGCACGTCCCCTGTCCGCCGGCACGCCGGCAGCCGTCTTCCGCGAAGGAGTGCCCATGGAGTTTCCTGCTCTGGTCGAGCGCATCAACGCTTGCATCGACCGCGGTTCGACGCCTGCCGAGGTCGTGCGTAACGTTCGGGCGGCCATCAGCGTCGCGGTCGAGAGCGAGCGCTTCGTCGATCAATGCGTCGAGCGTGCCATCGACAACGCGGAGCGTTGCGTGCGCGACGGCAGCGGCTATCGGCCGTTGCATGTCGACGAAGGCGGCCACTGGCGCATGGTGATGTTCCTCTGGGATCCGCGGTCCGCCAACGAACCGCACCAGCACAACACGTGGAGCGTCAGCGGCGTCATGCTCAATTGCCTGGACGTGGCGCTCTATGCGCGCGATGCCGCGACCGGTGCGCTCCAGGTGCAGCGCCGCTTCATCGCCCAGCGCGGCGAGACCGGCTACCTCGTTCCGCCGTGCATCCATGCACTCGGCAATCCGCACGCGTCGCTGCCCACCGTCACGCTGCACGTCTTCTGCGATTCGGAAGAGGTCGAGGAGCGCGCCCGGGACACGCTCTGGCTCGGCGAGAACGATCCGCGGCGCCTCGATCGCGACCCGCGCGTGCGCGCCTGCCGCGAGGTGAAAGCCGCCTTGCTGCTGCTCAAGGGGCGCGCCGCACCGCCCGCCGCGGCGCTGCTGCAACGCGCGTTCGAGATCGGCGATGCCGGCGTGCGCCTCGAGGCCTACAAGCAAATGGTGCGCGTGGACCGCGCCCAGGCTCGGCCATGGGGCGACCGCTTGGGCGCCGCATTGCGCGGCGCCGACCGCGATCGGTTTCTCCAGCTCCATCGCCGCGTCCATGAGATCGCCGCACATTGAACCGGCTGCCGCGCCGGCGGAGGACTTCTGGCTGCAGTACGCGCTGGGCCGGCTGGTGACTTCGCCCGCGTGGCTCGATCGCGCGCTCCGGCATGGCGCCGCGGCCCTCGGCGAGGTTCCCGAAGCGACGCAGGCCCTGCTGTTGCCGATGCTGCAGCGCCAGGGCCGACGCATCCGGATCGTCGCGCAGATACTCGACGAGCGCCTGCTCAAGAACGTCCTGCGCTTCCTCCCGCTCACTGCCGCCGCCGGCGCGCCGGCGCTGCTGTCGCAACTGTGGCGGGCATTCCGGCACGAGCGCGAGGATGCCGACTGGCGCGACCACCATGCCTGCGCGCGGGCGTTCTGTGCGAGCGCCTGCGCGCGGCTGCGCGCCGAGGCCGCCGGCGTGGCCGACGAGCGCATCGCCGACCTGATGCGCTACGAGGGGGCGGTTCTGCGCATGGACGCGCGGGCCCGCACGGTCCACGCGCCGCGCACCCCGGCATCCGACAGCGTCGTGGGATGGGATGCGCGCGCCTGCCCCGCGCCGGTCGCGTGCTGCGAGCAGGCCAGCTTCGCGTGGAGCATCTCGGAGTGCGTGCGCGCGCTGCGTGCCGGCGGTGCTGCGGCGGCACCGTGCATCGCATTGCCGGCCGCCGAATCGACGCCCGAGACGCTGCTGTTCTTCGCTTCCTGGCACGACAGGCAAGTGCGCACGCTGCGCGTCGCACCCGCCGTGCTGGCCCTGATGGCGGCCTGCGAAGGCTGTACGACGGTCGCCGATCTCTCGGCCCTGCTGGGGCGACCTGGATGTCCGGCGGCGCTGCAGGGCACGCTGCACAAGTTGCAGCAGATCGGTCTGCTGCGCCCCGCCGAACCGGCGACGCATCCGCAGCCGGCGTTGACGTCGGAGGATTCCGCATGAACGGCGAGCGCATCGGCGTCGGACTCAACTTCCGGCGCGAGATCGAGGACGACATCGTCGCGCACCTCGAGCGGCTGGATCTCATCGAGGTGATCACCGATGCGCTCTTCGTGCGCGACGACGTCGGCGAGGCCTTGCGGCACGTGCTGCGGACCAAGCCCATCGTGCTGCACGGATTGCGCGCATCGCTCGGCGCCGCCGAGCCGCTCGATGCCGACTACCTGCGCGCCACCCTCGAGATGGTCGAGCGGTGGCAGCCGTTGTGGTTCAGCGATCACCTGGCCTACTCGCGCATCGGCGGGCTCGACATCGACCAGCTGATGCCGGTGCGGCGCACGCGCGACAACCTGCGGCGCATCGTCGCGAAGGTGCGGGCGTTGCGCAGCGCAGCGCCGGTGCCGTTCCTGATCGAGAACATCACCTGCTATTTCGATCACGAAGGCGAGGAACTGGCCGAGCCTGCATTCATCAATGCCGTTCTTCGGGAGGCCGACTGCGGCCTGCTGCTCGACGTGAACAACCTGTACATCAACTCGCGCAACCACGGTTTCGACGCGCGTGCCTACGTCGACGACCTGGATCTGGCGCGCGTGGTCGAGATCCACATGGCCGGCGGCTACTGCCGCGACGACCTGCTGATCGACAGCCACGGCCACCGCATCGGCCGGCCGGTCTGGGAGCTGCTCGAGCACGTCTGCGAGCGGGCACGTCCGCGCGCGATCATCATCGAGCGGGACGCCAACTTCGACATCGGCGACGTGCTCGAGAGCGTGGCGCGGGCGCGCGAGATTCTCGCGGCGAGCGACCGACGCGTCGGCGCCGCCGCGCTGGCCGGAGCCCGCACATGAACGCCGCACGGCGCGTCTGCATCGTCGGCGCCGGGCTCGCCGGAACCTACCTGGCGATCGCGCTGGCACGCAGCGGCTGGCAGGTCGACCTGTGCGAGCGCCGCTCGCGCGCCGAGCTGGAGGGCGGCGACCGCGCACACGCCCGTTCGATCGCCCTGGCGCTGTCGCACCGAGGCCTGCACGCGCTGAACCGGCTCGGCCTAGAGGCGCCGGCCGTCCGCATCGCGCGGCGCATGCTCGGGCGCGAGATACACCTCGAGTCAGGCGATACCGTCTTCTCCGCCTATGACCCGAGCGGTCGCGGCCGCATCCTCGCAGTGTCGCGCGCCGAGCTGTACGCGCTGCTGCTCGAAGCCGGCGCGCGCGAGCCCGGTGTCGAGATCCGCTTCGGCCGGACACTGTCCGAATGGCGCGAGGACGATGGCGGGGTGCGGCCGCTCTTCGAAGGCGGCGGCCCGGCCGAGCGCTTCGATGCGCTGATCGGTGCGGACGGCGCCGATTCGCGCACCCGCGCCGGGCTGCAGCGCGCCGCGGGCGCACGCTTCGAGCGAGCCGACTTCGGCTGCGTCTACAAGGAGCTCGGCCTGCGCTCGCGCGGCGAGCCCTATGGCGGCCACGCATTGCACATCTGGGCGCGCGGCTCGCTGATGCTGATCGGCTTGCCCAGCGCACAGGCGGGATGCCTCGACGGAACGCTGTTCTTGCCGCAAGACGCCGCCGCTGCATGGTTCGCCGAGCCGGACGCGCTGCAGCGACGTTTCGGTGCGTGCTTTCCCGACGTCGAGCTCGACGCCGAGCAGGCCGCGGCCCTGGTGCGCCGCACCTGCGGCCGCATCTACAGCATCGAGGGCGGGCCTTGGCATGCCGGCAACGTGGTCGTGATCGGCGATGCCGCGCATGCGATGACGCCCTTTCTCGGGCAAGGCATGAACTGCGCGCTCGAAGACTGCGAGCTGCTGCTCGGCTGCATCGAGGCGGGCGGCGGCATTGCTTCGGCGTTCGCCGCGTTCTACCGGCAGCGCCGTGCCGATGCACGTGCCATCGGGCGGCTTTCGGTCATGAACTGCGAGGAGATGATGCTGCATACCCGCACACCGGCCTACCTCGCGCGCAAGCGGCTCGAGGCCTGGCTCGCCACACGCTTTCCGGACGACTTCGTGCCGTACTACTCGGCCATCACGTTCGATCGCGTGCCCTATGCGCGGGTGCTGCGGTTGAAGCAACTGCAGGGCGAGCTGCTCGAACGGCTGCAAGGCGCGGGCCTCGTGGGCGACGAGTCGGACCTGCCGGCGCGCAGCCGCGCCCAGGCCGAGCTCGTCCGCTACCGGTCCGAGGCCGCGCTGCTGCTGGACTGCTGAGAAGCCGTGAACGAAGGATGCCCGCGATGATTCAGGTCAGGCAGCTCGGCAAGCGCATGGGACAGCGCGTGGTGTTTCGCCGGCTCGACTTCGCCTGGAGCGACCCGAGCATGATCTGCGTCTGCGGCGTCAACGGCTCCGGCAAGACGACACTGCTGTCCATGCTGGCCGGTGCGACCCCGCCGGATGCGGGCGACATCCTGCTGCAGGGACGCAGCCTGGTCGCCGAGCGCGAAGCGGCGGCGCGGCTCGTCTCCTACGTGCCCGACGACTGCCCGATCTATCCGTTCATCAGCGGGCGCGAGTGGTTGGCGTTCACGAAGTCGATCCGTCCGAGTGATGCGCAGGTCGAACGCGATCTCGTCGAGCGGTTCGGCCTCGAGCCCCATCTCGATACGCGCTTCGGCGACATGTCGCTCGGCACGGCGAAGAAGTTCCTGCTCGCCTCCGCGCTGATGTGCACGACGCCGGTGCTGATCCTCGACGAGCCGACCAACGGCCTGGACAAGGCGTCGTTCGAGGTGCTGCAGCAGTGCCTCACGCAGCGCAAGGCGGACGGCATGGTGGTCCTCAGCTGTCACGATGTCGCGCAACAGCGCCTGCTCGGCGCCCGGCCGGTGGAACTGTCCGAGCTGGAGGCCGCATGAAGACGCCCGCGGCGCCGGAGCGCGGCGCCGACGCACCGCTGTTCGCGCTGCCGTTCATCGCGGCGCTGCAGCCGCTGGCAGTCGACGATGTGCTGCTCGCCGCCGTCCAGGAGCAGGATGGCGCTGCCCGATTGCGCGTGCAGCGCATTCGCGAGGGCGGGGTGGCCGAACTGCACGCGTCGCCGACGCTCGGTGCGGTGGTGCTGGTCGCCGGCGCGGCGCACCTGGCCATCGTCGCGGCGTCCGGCGTGTCGGTGCTGTGCCGCCGCAGCGGCGCCGTCGTCGCCTACTTGCCGCTGCGCGGCGTCGCTGCCGCGGCATTCGACGCCGGCGGCCACCTGTGGCTGCTGCGCGAGCGCACGCTGTATCGCGCGCCGGCCCGCGACTTCGGCGAGCCGGTCGTCGTCGACACGGAGATCCTGGCCTTCACGACCGCGCACGGCGCCTGTCTGGGCCTGCGCCTGGGCCGGGATGGAGGCCTCGCACTGGTCGAGCCGGGTGCGCCGGGCGCAGCGGAACGCGCTACCGGCATCGCGGCCGGCGCGCTGCACGCCATGCGCGTCGACCTGTGCGTGGCCGCGGAAGTGGCCCACGTCATGGTGCAGCCACGGCTGCACGCGGGCATCCACGCGACGCTGCTGCACCGCTACGACCTCGGGCGGGCGGCAAGGCTGCCGTCGGTCCGGCTGCCGGCGCTGCGCCACCTCGGCGTGCGCAGACTGAAGATGCAGGCCTGGCACGGCGGCGCGATCCTCACGCTGGCCGAGGCCGCCGGCGAGATGGCGTTGTGCCTGCTCGAACCGCGCGACGAGCAGGTGCGACCGGTCGGCCCGGCAGGCTGCGAGGCTCTCGACTTCGCGTCCGATGCCGAGTCGTGCACCGCCGCGTGCCTCGTCGTCGATACCGCCAGGCCGGGCGGCGCGCGCGATCTCGTCATCCTCGACGGCGCGGGTGCCGGCCTGACGCCGGTGCGCAGGCATCGTGGCGTGGCAGCGGCCTTCGGCATGGCATCCGGCGGCACGGTGTTCCTGCGGGAGGTGCCCGGCGGCTTCGACCTGTGCCGCGACGGCGTCGATCCGCCTGCGCCGCTGGCGTCGTGGCGAGACCGCGCCGCCGTGCCCGGCCTGGAGGTGTGGAGCGCCGCCGCCGACGGCCAGGGCTGGGATCGCCGCGGCGCGGCCTCGCCGGCACGGCTGCAGCGAGCGGGGCGCTCCGGCGGCCGCCCGGTTCCGCGCGTGGCGTTCCTGCCAGGGCTGCACAAGCTGCCGACGGCCGGCTTGCAGTCCAACCTGCTGCAGGAGTTCATCCGGCGCGTGCTCGCTACGCTCGAGGCGGACGGATACGCGTGCGCTGCGGTTCAGCTGCCGGGCAGCGCCGGGCGAGGTCGCTCGTACCGAGAGCGCGCTCCGCTCGACGATCCCGACGCGCTGGCCGAGCAGACCCGGCGCGCGCTGGTCGCGTTCATCGACGAAGAACCGGGTCCGCTGGCCGTGCTGTCGTCCAGCCTCGGCGCGCTCGGCCTGTCGCGCGCGCTCGAGAAGATCGATACCGAGCTGGCCTGCGTGCTGATCAGCCCGCTTTACAGCGCGGCGGCGATCGGTCTGCCCTCGGCCGACGAGCGGGGCATCGGCGAGCTGCGTTCCGGTCGTTGCGACGTGCTCGTCATCCACGGCAGCGCCGATGAAGTCGCACCGCATGCGCAATCGGTCGAGTACACGAGCGGTCCGCAGGCGGCGCGGCGCAGGCTCGTCACGCTCGATGGCGAGGGACACATCTACGCGCGCTGGGACTCGTGGCTGCAAGCGGCCGCCGAAATCCGCGCGTTTCTCGCTGCGACGCTGCGCGAACGGCCGGCCACGGAGCGCGTCGCATGAGCGTCTACGGATCGCTGTTCTGGTGGCGCCTGCACTACTTCGCGATGGCGACGCTGCAGCTGCTGGTGCGACGCTGGCAGGCGTCGGTGTTCCTGCTGCTGATGGCCTCGCCCGCGATGATGCCGCTGGTCGAGCAGATCCATCTGCTCGGTGCGCCCGTGTTGACGATGGTCGAGCCCGGCCATCCGCGCCTTTCGGTCAGCTTGTGGATGCTCATGCTGACGGTCGCATGGTCGTGGAGCGCGCTGCAGGCTTCCGCGCTGACGGGGGGTGCCGCCTGGCAGCATCTGCTGTCGATGCCGCTGCCCTCCGGCCTGACCCGCCGTGTCGACCTCGCCATCCTCGCGGTCACCGACGTGCCGCTGCTGCTGACGTTCGGCGCGGCACTCGTCTCGCTCGTCATCGCCGGCGGGTGGCGCCAGGTGCCGGCCGCGATCGCCGTCGTGGCGCTAGCGAGCCAGTTGCCGCTCACGCAGATGCTGGCCCTGCAGCGCTCGCCGCGCCTCATCGCATGCCTGGCGGGCAACTTCATCGGCCTGGCGGCGGCGGCCGTTGCAGGATCGCCCTGGCTGCTCGTCGCCTCGATCGCGATCGGAAGTGCAGCGAGCCTCGCGCCGCCGTCGACGTTGCGGGCGCAGCGACCCCGGCAGCGCGTCGTCCCGCTGTTGCTCCCCGCGTTGCGCCTGAGCGCGCAGCGCAGGCCGGCAGCGAATCTGGCAGCCGTCGATCTGCGCTTCCTGTTCGGCGCGCGGCGCCTGAGCCAGCATCTCGGGCTCCTGTTGTGCGTGTTGCTGCCGCTCGTGCTGCACGTGTTCCTGACCGACGCGGGCGTGCGCCCTGCGGTTGCGCGCTTCGCGCTCATCCTGCTGCTGGTTCCGCTCGTGTTCCATCTCGCCGGGCTGGCATTCGACCTGCGCCTGCAGCACGTCCCGATGATGCGGCTCTACGCCGCGCTGGACGTCCGCCCGCGTCTCGTGCGCAGCGTCGACCTGCTGGTGCTCGAGACGGCCTACGTCGTCTTCTCGTTGCCGCTCGTGGCCACGCTCTGCATCCGCACGGCATCCGCACGCGCGCTGCTGGTGATCCCGGTCGGAATGCTGGCTTTGGGAGCCTGCGCCTGGCTCAACCATCGCGGCGACAGCGGCGTGTTCATGCCCAAGCTGTTCGTGCTGGCGCTGGCGTGTGCCGCGCTGACCCAGGCGCTGGCCTGACGCGTCCGATCGGAACCATGGACATCGCCCCTGCTCACGACGTTCCGACCGCCTGGTCCGGACCGGTCTCGGAGAACCAGCACCGCGCGCTCTTTCTCGAAGCGCTGCGCCCGGATGATCCGCCTGCGGTACTGCGGACCGCCGTCGTGCTGCCGGCGGATGTCGACCTGGCGCGTCTGCGGGATGCGTTCCACTGCATCAGCCGCGTGCAGGGCGCCTTCCGCACCGCGTTCGACCGCCTCCCCGAAGGCTTCCTGCAACGCGTGGCGCCGGATGGCGCGCTCGAACCGGAGGACGGCCGCTACGGCGCCGCGCACGCCAGCCTGATCGAGGCGTTGACCTGCACCGATCTCTTCGCCGATCTTCACCCGCCGATACGCGCCTTCGGCCCGGCGCCGCTGGCGCGCGCGAACCTGCTGCGGTGCGCCGACGGTCGTGTCGTCCTGATCCTGTCGTGCCATCACGTGATCTTCGACGGCGTTTCTTCGGCCATCCTGGCCCGCCAGCTCATCGAGCTCTACGCCGCCGACGATCGCGCAGCGGCGACGCAAGCGTTGTGCGCCGCCTGCGCGCCTTACCACGCCTACGTCGCCGAGGAGCGCGTATGGCTGGGCAGCGAGCGCGCGGCGCAACTCGTCGCGTTCTGGAAATCGCACCTGGCCGGCGTGGCCGCGCAGTGGCCCGCTACGCCCAGCCCGCCCGGCCAACCGACCTCGACGCGCGTGCGCATCGCAGCCGAGACGACCGCGGCGCTCGAAGTGCTGTGCCGGGATCATGCGCTGACGCTGCACGTCGTCCTGCTGGCGTGCTTCCAACTGGCGATCGCGGCCAGCACCGGCCAGCTCGACGTGCTGACCGCGACACCGACGAAGAACCGTCCGAGCCGCTATGCGCACACCGTGGGCTTTTTCGTGAACCCGGTCGTCGTGCGCCATCGCATCGACCGTGCGCACACGCTGCTCGAGAGCGTGCTCGCACTGCGCAGTTCGGCCGCACTCGGCTACCGGCACGGCGGCCTGCCGCTGCGGCGACTGATGCGCGAGCTGTTCCCGGCGCAGATCGGGCAGCGCAACCCGCTGTTCCAGAGCTGGTTCTCGATTCAAGTGCAGACCGCAGGATCCGAGCTCGAAGCCATGCACGGCTTGTCAGTGCACAACCTGCCCGCCGGCCGCGCCGCCCTGGTCGATCACGCGCTCGAGTTGCAGATCGCCGATCGCGGCCTGGTGGGGCATCTGATCGTCGATCGCCGCCTCGCGGGCGATCCGGACCCGGCCGCCGCGTTCCTCGCGATCGTGCAGGCCCTTGCATCCGATCCGGAGACGCCGCTGCGCCGGATCTTTGCCGCAGCGATAGCCCGCGCTCCGGCAAATCGCTCGAACCCGCGCATGGGGCGCGGCGATTCGGGAGTGGCGTTCGTGGAAGAGGGGGAAGCCTGATGATCTCCGTGCCCGAAGTGAAGTCCTTGATCCTGGACTATCTGGTGAACACCGCCCATGTTCGAGGTGAGGATCTGTCTAACGGCGCATCCAAGCTCGAGAACCTGAACGTCGATTCGCTGTCGCTGACCGAAATGGTCTGGACCATGGAACAACAGTACGGCATCAACGTTCCGAGCCTCCGAGCATTGCAGAGCATGACCATCGACGAGGTGGCGGCGTACATCGTGCAGCAGTTGCCGGCGCAGGCGGTGCCCGGAACGTCATGAGCCTTGCGGGTCGAGCCGAGCAAGCGGGCGGGTCTCGCGTCGTGGTCACCGGACTCGGCGCGGTGACCGCCTTGGGACTCGATTTCGACACGAGCTTCGCGGCCCTGCTGGCAGGGCGCAGCGGTGTCGGCCCGGCTCCCGCTGCCGTCCTGGCGGCGACCGGCGGCGCGATCGCGGCCGCCGTGCCCGATGATTTCGCCACCCGCGTCCCGCGTGCCGAAGTCAGCTTCGATCGGGCGACCCAGCTGGGCCTGGCCGCCGCGCGGGAGGCGATCGTCGATGCCGGTTTGACGGACACTGCCGTGGACCGTGGCCGCGTCGGCATCTATGCGGGCATCGGCATGGGGGGCGCCCAGATCGTGGAGGCGACGATGCGCGACCTGGCGGCTCGCTCGCTGCTCGGCAAGCCCGGCGCACCGGCGTCGGTTCATCCGCTGACCGTCCCGCGCATGATGCCCAACGCGCTGTGCGCATGGCTGTCGATCGAGCACGGATTCCGCGGGCCGACCTGCACCTACAGCGTCGCCTGCGCGTCGTCCGCGGTAGCGATCGGCGAGGCGCTGCGTTGCATCCGGCACGGCTATGCGGATGCGATCGTCGTCGTCGGCGCCGAGGCCTTGTTGTCGGCGGGATCGTTCGCGGCCTGGAACGCGCTGCGCGTGCTGGCCGCGCCCGATGCCGAAGCCGTGGCGGCCAGCCACAAGCCTTTCGACGCGCGGCGCAGCGGCTTCGTGCTGGGCGAGGGCAGTGCGGCGCTGGTCCTCGAAAGCGCGGGGCACGCCCGTCGGCGCGGGCGGTCCGCGTATGCGGGCGTCGCCGGCTATGGCACGAGCACCGACGCCCATCACATCACGCAGCCGTCGCGGTCGGGACAAGCCGCAGCGATGGACCTGGCGCTGCACGACAGCGGGCTGCAGCCGACCGAAGTCGGCTATCTGAACGCGCATGGCACGGCCACGCCGGTCGGCGACGTGGTCGAGACGCAAGCGATCCACGATGCGTTCGGGGCGCACGCGCGCCGGCTGGCCGTGAGCTCCACCAAATCGATGCACGGACACCTGATCGGCGCCGGCGGCGCGCTCGAGTTCGCGATCAGCGTCAAGGCGCTGGCCACCGGCTCGATCCCGCCGACGGCACACCTGACGCAGCCCGACCCGGCCTGCGATCTCGACTTCGTCCCGGTCGCCGCGCGCCACGGTCAGCGGCTGGTCGCGGTGATGTCGAACTCCTTCGCCTTCGGAGGCAGCAACGCCGCGCTGCTGGCCACCCACGCCGAACGCTGAACGCCGCATGCCGACGATCGCCGACAGTGCCGAGTCCGTGGTCGAGCTCGATCGGCTTGCCATCGAGCGCCTGCTCCCGCATCGCGGCGACGCGCTCTGCATCCGGTCGGTCCGCCTGCTCGGCCGCGACCGCTTCGACGGCGCCGCCTGCTGGGCTGCGTCGGCACCCGCCTTGGCCGGACATTTCCCCGGTCTGCCGATCGTGCCGGCCGTGCTCATCGTCGAAGCCGCCGCGCAGATCGCGGGCGCCGGCCTGCTCGCCGCGGCCGCCGGACTGCATCCGGACGATAACGTCGGCGTGCTTGCCGCGATTCGCCGCTGCGCGTTCCGGCGGCCGGTGTTTCCGGGCCAGGAGGTTCGCTACGGCCTCAGGGTCGACCAGGCCTCGCACGGCTTCGCGTCGATATGCGGCAGCGCGGCACATGCCGGGCAGGTGGTCGCGGAGCTGGCCTTCGTCATCGGGCTGGGCCGGCGCGATCGCCTCCGGCCGGGAGACGCCTGCACGGCGGCGCCGGCATGAACCCCTCGCGCCCGTTCGTGCGCCGGCCGATCGGCACCGTGCTGCTGACCGTCGGCGTGGCGCTCGCCGGCATCGCAAGCCTGCTCACTTTGCCGGTCGCACCGCTGCCGCAGGTCGACTTCCCGGTCATCTGGGTCAGCGCCAGCCTGCCCGGCGCCAGCCCGGCCACGATGGCGACCAGCGTGGCGACGCCGCTCGAACGGCGCCTGGGCAGGATCGCCGGCGTCAACGAGATGACGTCGCAGAGCTCGACCGGCACGACGCGCGTGACCCTGCAGTTCGATCTCGACCGCAACATCGACGGCGCCGCGCGCGATGTCCAGGCCGCCATCAATGCCAGCCGCGTCGACCTGCCGACGACGCTGCGCAGCAATCCGACCTACCGCAAGGCCAATCCCGCGGCCGCGCCGGTCATCATCCTCGCGCTCACGTCGAAGACGAAGACGCCGGGTCAGATCTACGACGCGGTCTCGAATGTCGTCAGCCAGCGGCTCTCCCAGGTGAGCGGTGTCGGCGACGTCGAGATCGGCGGAGGCTCGCTGCCTGCCGTGCGCGTCGAGCTGATGCCGCTGGCGCTGAATCGCTACGGCATCGGCACCGAGGACGTGCGCGCCGCCATCGAGGCGGCGAACGCCAGCCGGCCCAAAGGCACGGTGCAGGGCGGCGGCCGGCGCCTGCAGATCTACACGCAGACGCCGGCGCTGCGGGCGAGCGACTACGCGGGCATGCCGATCGCCTGGCGCAACGGCGCCGCCGTGCGCCTCGCGGACGTAGCCGAAGTCGTCGACGGCGTCGAGGACACGCGCACGCTCGGCTTGTTCAACGGCGAGCCCGCCGTCATCGTGCTGGTGACGCGCCAGCCTTCGGCCAACGTGATCGCGACCGTCGACGCGGTGCGTGCGTTGCTCCCCGAACTGCAACAGGACATCCCGTCCGACGTGCACTTGCAGGTCGTGTCCGACAGCACCGATTCGATCCGCGATTCGCTGCGCGAGGCCGAGCTGAGCCTGCTCGTCGCGCTGGCGCTGGTGGTGGCCGTGGTGCATCTCTTTCTGGGCAGCCTGCGCGCGACGCTGATACCGGCGGCGGCGATGGTCGTCGTGCTGCTCGGCACTTTCGGCGTGATGCGGCTGCTCGGCTACTCGCTGGACAACATCAGCCTGATGGCGCTGACGGTCGCGACCGGGTTCGTGGTGGACGACGCGATCGTCGTGCTCGAGAACATCGTGCGGCACGTCGAGGCCGGCATGTCGCGCGTGCAGGCGGCGCTGCTCGGTACCCGCGAGGTCGGCTTCACCGTGCTGTCGATCAGCATCTCGCTGGTGGCCGCGTTCATTCCGCTGCTGTTCCTGGGCGGGCAAGCCGGGCGGCTGTTTCGCGAGTTCGCCGTCACGCTGACGGCCGCGGTGCTGATATCGCTCGTGGTCTCGCTCAGCACCACGCCGATGATGTGCGCGTGCCTATTGCGTCCCGGTCGATTGCGTCCCGGTCGATCGGCCCATCGCGCCGAAGGCGGGCGCGCGCACGCGGGCGGCGGCCGTCCGTACCGCTGGCTGCTGCGCCGCTATGCGGCGGTGCTCGACCATGCGTTCGCCCGCACCGGGCTCGTCGTGCTGATCCTGCTCGGCGTGACGGCGCTCAACGTGTACCTTTTTGCGGCCGCGCCCAAGGCGTACTTTCCGCAGCGCGACAGCGGCCAGCTCAACGGCGGTCTGCGCGCAGACGAGAGCATGTCCAGCGCCGCCCTCGGCACCAAGCTGCGGCAGGCCGTCTCGATCGTGCAGCGCGATCCGGCCGTCGACACGGTGGTCGGCTTCGTCGGCGGCATGCGCGTCGGCAGCGGCTTCATGTTCGTCAGCCTCAAGCCGTCGGGCGAGCGCGCCGACAGCAGCGCGGCCGTCGTCGCGCGCCTGCGGCCCCAGCTCGCCGAGGTGACCGGCCTGCAGATCTTCCTGAACGCGGTGCAGGACGTGCGCTCGGGAGGCCGGCAAAGCAACTCGACCTACCAGTACACGCTCGAAGGCGACGACGCGGGCGACTTGCGCCGCACCGCCGACCTGCTGACAGCGGCGTTGAAGCAGCAGAGCGCGCTCACCGACGTCGACGTCGACCAGCAGGAGAACGGCGTGGAAGCGATGGTCCAAGTGGACGCCGGCAGCGCCGGCCGCCTGGGCCTGACGGCGAACGCGATCGACGCCGCGCTGTACGACGCGTTCGGCCAGCGTCAGGTCGCAACCATCTATTCGGAGCTCAATCAGTACCACGTGGTGATGGAATGGGCACCGGGCTATGCGTCGAGCCCGAAGTCGCTCTCCGATGTCTACGTGGCCGCGACGACCACGGTCAACAACGGCGGCCGGGTGGTGGCGACCGAGAGCACGCTCGTGCCGGGCACGGGCACCGCCAAGGGCATCGCGGCGGCCGCATCCGCGCCCGTCTGGCCGGGTTCGGTCAATCCCGGCCTGGCGAACGCCTCGACCGGAAACGCGCTCAGCAACAACGCCACCAGCCTGGTGCCGCTCGCGGCGACCGCGCGCTTCGTCGAGCGGCCGGCCGCGACGCTGGTCAACCATCAGGACGGCCGGCTGGCGGCAACGATCTCGTTCAACCTTGCCGACGGTGCCACGCTGGCCCAGGCGCGCGCGCAGATCGTCCAGGCCGAGGCCGGCATCGGCATGCCGACCAGCGTGCACGGAGGATATGCCGGCAGTGCACTCGCAGCGCAGCAGTCGGGCGGCCAACTGCCATTGCTGATCGGGGCCGCGATCGTCGTGATCTACATCGTGCTGGGGATCCTCTACGAGAGCCTCGTGCATCCGCTCACGGTGCTGTCGACCTTGCCGGCCGCAGGCGTCGGCGCCGTGCTGGCGTTGCTGCTGTTCGGCTTGGAGTTCTCGCTCGTCGCGTTGATCGGCGTGCTGCTGCTGATCGGCATCGTCAAGAAGAACGCGATACTCGTCATCGACGTCGCGCTCGATGCGGAGCGCACGCGCGGCGCGACCCCCCGCGAGGCCGTGCGCGAGGCCTGTCTGCGGCGCTTCCGCCCGATCCTGATGACGACCCTGGCCGCGGCGCTCGGGGCGCTGCCGCTCGCGATAGGCTTCGGCGAGGGGGGCGAGCTGCGTCGGCCGCTGGGCGTGGCAGTCATCGGCGGACTGATGGCGAGCCAGCTGCTGACGTTGCTGACCACGCCGGCCGTCTACCTTAGTCTCGACAGGCTGCGTCGCCGCAACGCGAGCCCGCCCGAGCCCGGACGAGCGCCCGGGGCAGAGGCGGCTGCGGCGCCCGTGGAGCCGGCGTGAGCTGCGCCGGCCCCGGCGGCCGGCGGCGCTGCGCTATCGTCGCGCGCGTGCAGACTGCAGCCACCTCGACCTCCCGGCGCTACGACCGCCTGGACACCCTGCGCGGGCTCGCCATCGTCTGGATGGCGACGTTCCACTTCAGCTTCGACCTCAGCCACTTCGGGTTCACGCACCAGAACTTCTACACCGGCACGGTGTGGATCGTGCAGCGCACCTGCATCGTCTCGATCTTCCTGTTCTGCGCCGGCTTCGGGCAGGCGATCGCGCTGCGGCAGAACCTGGGATGGTCGCGGTTCTGGCGCCGCTGGGCGCAGGTCGCGGGCTGCGCGCTGCTGGTAAGCGTCTGCTTGTTGCCGATATTCCCTCGGAGTTACATCACCTTTGGGGTGCTGCACTGCATGGCGGTCGCCCTCGTCGTCATGCGGCTTACGGCCGGCGCGCGGCTTTGGCTGCTGCCGCTGGGCCTGGCGGCCGTGCTGGCGCCGCACTTCATCGCACATCCGTTTTTCGACACGCGCTGGACCAACTGGGTGGGCCTCGTCACGCGCAAGCCCTACACCGAGGACTATGTGCCGTTGCTGCCTTGGATGGGCGTGATGTGGTGGGGCCTGGCGGCCGGGCAATGGGTGCTGACGCACCGGCCCGGATGGGTCGCCGGTCCGGCGCCGCGAGCCGTGATGCCGCTGGCCGCACTCGGGCGGTGGAGCCTCACCTTCTACATGGTCCATCAGCCCGTGCTGTTCGGACTGACCTTTCTGTTCACGCAGCTGCGCTGAGGCGGGGCACGGCCGGCAGCTTCAGCAGCGCGCGCGCCTGCGCGGGCGTTGCCACCGGCCGACCATACTCGGCGCAGATCGCCGCGGTCTGGCGCACCAGCGCGGCGTTGCTCGGCGCGAGCGTGTCGCGGTCCAAGCGCACGTTGTCCTCCAGGCCGGTACGGCAGTGGCCGCCGAGCTCGGCCGACCAGCGCGCCAGGGTCGCCTGGTCGCGTCCGATGCCGGCGCCGGTCCAGGTCGCGTCGGGCGCGAGGCGCTTCAAGGTCTGCACGTAGAACTCGAACACGTCGCGGTCGACCGGCATCGCGTTCTTCACGCCCATCACGAACTGCACGTGCAAGGGGCCCGCGATCTTGCCGGTCTTCTCCATCGCGACGGCCTGGAAGATCATCGACAGGTCGAACGCCTCGACCTCGGGCTTGATGCCGTAGGTCTTCATCTCCGACGCGAGCCAGTCGACGAGGTCGGGCGCGTTGTCGTAGACGCGGGTCGGGAAGTTCACCGAGCCGGTGGCGAGCGACGCCATGTCCGGCCTGAGCGACAGCATGCCGCCGCGCTCCTTGCCCGCGCCCGAGCGGCCGCCGGTCGAGACCTGCGTGATGATGTCCGGGCAGTGGCGGCGGATGCCGGCGAGCACCTGCTCGAAGCGATCGGGCGCCGACGTCGGCGACTCGTCGTCGTTGCGCACGTGCAGGTGCACGAGCGTCGCGCCGGCCTCGTAGGCCTCGTGGGTCGACTCGATCTGCTCGGCCGGCGTGACCGGCACCGCCGGGTTGTCCTTCTTGCGCGGCAGCGAGCCGGTGATCGCGACGCTGATGATGCAGGGCTGGGTCATTTCGATGCTCCTGTGGTGCGGGGGCGTTCCGCGGCGGCGCGGACCGCGTAGCGGTAGCCGTGGACGCCGAGGCCGACGATCGTGCCTTCGGCGATGTCCGAGAAATAGGAGTGGTGCCGGAAGGCCTCGCGCCGGTGCACGTTGCTGATGTGGATCTCGATGAACGGGATCGCGACGCCGGCGAACGCATCGCGCAGCGCGACGCTGGTGTGCGTGTAGGCACCCGGGTTGATGACGATGAAGTCGACGCCTTCGTGGCGCGCCGCATGCACGCGGTCGATCAGCGCGCCTTCGTGGTTGCTCTGGAAGGTGAGCACCTCGATGCCGAGCGCCTCGCCCTCGGCGCGGCACAGCGCCTCGACGTCGGCCAAGGTGGTCGAGCCGTAGACCGCAGGCTCGCGCGTGCCGAGCAGGTTGAGGTTGGGTCCGTTGATGACGAGCAGCTTCATGTCGGATGCGGATGAGGATCGTGGGCGGCGTATGCGGTCGCGGGAAGCGGGCCGGGCACTCGCCGAAGTGACTCTAGTCGCCGCGCACCGACTCGGCCAGTTGCCGGTGCGCAAGGTGGAATGGTTGTAATGTACGAACTGGTACGTAATTTGTCACGCGAGATCTTCGACGATCCGACGAACGGTGCACGGGCGAGGACGGTAACGGTTCGCCCATCGCGGCGGCGCGGAACTAGCGCCGCACGAACCGCACGACCATCTCGACGATCGAGTCACGCCGCTCGCGCAGCGCCTTCGGCTGGTCGAGCGGCCGCTTGAAGATCAGCGCGAAGGTGTGCCGGTTGGCGACGTTGAAGAAGCACAGCGCCGAGATCGACATGTGCAGGTCGATCGGGTCGACGCCGCTGCGGAACACGCGCGCCTTCACGCCGCGCTCGTAGACGTGACGGATCGCGTCGATCACCGGCACGTTGAGCTGCTGGATCACCTTGCTCTGCGCGAGGAACTCGCCGCGGTGGATGTTCTCGTTCATCACGAGGCGGATGAAGTCCTCGTTGTCGTGCTGGTAGTCGAACGTGAAGGCGACGAGCTTGCGCAGCGCGTCCTCCGGCGGCAGGTCCGCGAGGTGCAACTCGGTCTCGATGCGGCGGATCCGCGCGTACGCCGCCTCCAGCACCGCGAGGTACAGACCCTCCTTGCTGCCGAAGTAGTAGTAGATCATCCGCTTGCTGGTGCGGGTGATCGACGCGATGTGGTCGATGCGCGCGCCGCTCAGCCCCTTGTCGGCGAACTCGGCGGTGGCGACCGTCAGGATGTCGCCCATGGTCCGGTCGGGATCGTTGGTGCGCGGCGCGGCGACCGCCTTCGCGGGGGCCTTGGTCGCGGCAGCGGCCGGGCGCTGCTTTGTCTGTACTGGTTCGTCCATACCGGCAGCCTAGCACGTGCGCGCGCAGAGTGTTACGAGGAAATCTAGGGTTTGTACCGATCTCATAGAACGTACTAGTTCGTACATTCACGCCTGCCGGTTGCTCGTCTCAGCGGGTCGCCGGGTGTGCTTGCAGGACGGCCACGGCAGCCGCCTGCTCCGTCAGGCATCGTGCCGTCCCGCTGCAGAAAGGCTCCGCATGACCCGCATTTCGAACCCCGCGCCCGACGCGCCGTCCGGCACCACGCCCGCGCCGAAGAAGGCGGCGCTCGCCAGCTGGATCGGCAGCGCCGTGGAGTACTACGACTTCTTCATCTACGGCACCGCGGCGGCGCTGGTGTTCGGCAAGATTTTCTTCCCGTCGTTCGATCCGCGCATCGGCGCGGTGGCGGCCTTCGCGACCTTCGGCGTCGGCTACGTGACGCGGCCGCTGGGCGCGGTGCTCCTCGGCCACATCGGCGACCGCTTCGGACGCAAGAGGGTGCTGACCTTCACGTTGCTGCTGATGGGGGTGTCGACGTTTCTCGTCGGCGCGTTGCCGACCTATGGTCAGGTCGGCATCCTGTCGCCCGTCCTGCTCGTCGTGCTGCGCCTGCTGCAAGGCCTGTCGGCCGCGGGCGAACAGGCAGGCGCCAACTCGATGACGCTCGAGCACGCGCCGGCGCACCGACGCGCCTTCTACACGAGCTTCACGTTGAGCGGCACGCAGGCCGGGCTGATTCTCGCGACGCTCGCGTTCCTGCCGGTCTCGGCGCTGCCCGAAGAGCAACTGCTGTCGTGGGGCTGGCGCATTCCGTTCTTCCTCAGCGCGATCGTCGTGATCGTCGGCTTCTGGATCCGCCGCTCGCTGCCCGAGACGCCGGCGTTCGAAGCGGAAGCGCAGCACCAGCCGGCCAAGGCCGAGCTGCCGGTCGCGGTGCTGTTCCGCGAGCATGGCAGCGACGTGCTGCGTGTCGTCTTCGCGGCACTGGTCTCGATCGTCAGCACGATCTTCAGCGTCTTCACGTTGTCGTACGCGGTCAACACGATGCACGTCCCGAAGTCGACGATGCTCGAGGTGCTGATCCTCACCAACGTCGCCGCGCTGGCCTGCATCCCGGCGTGGGCGTGGCTCGCCGACCGCGTCGGCCGCAAGCCCGTCTTCATCCTCGGTGCGCTCGGCTCGGCCGCGCTGATCTGGCCGTACCTGTGGGCGATCAGCCGCGCCGACGTGCCGATGATCTTCGTGCTCGGCGTGCTGCTGTCGGGCGTCGTCTACAGCGCCGCCAACGGCGTCTGGCCGGCGCTCTACGGCGAGATGTTCGACACCAAGGTGCGACTCTCGGGCATGGCGATCGGCACGCAGCTCGGCTTCGCGCTCGGCGGCTTCGCACCGACGATCAGCGCCGCGCTGCTCGGGGATGGCGTCGACGGGTGGATGCCGGTCGCGGCGTTCGTGACCGTGACGACCATCGTGTCGGCGATCGCGGCAGCGACCGCGCGCGAGACGTACACGGTGCCGATGAGTGAGCTGGGCCGGCGCGTGCCGGCGCGGGCGTCCGTTGTCGCGCCGGCCCAGGCCGTGCGGGCCGCGTGACGCGGACGGCTCGTCACTTCATCGGCTTCGGACGCACGCACGCTTGCGGCTTGGCCGGCACGCACGACACCGCGCAGGCCGCATTGCCGTAGCGATCGGTCGACGCGGCACCGCGCGGCGCGCTCGAGCAGAACAGGTCGCCGTGCAGATCCTTGGTGCAGTAGCCCGGACCGCAAGCCGCGTCGCCATAGCGGTCGAGCTCGATGCCGCCGCCCGGAGTCGAGCAGACGACGTCGCCGCTGCGATTGGTCACGCAACGCGAATCGGGCGCAGGGCAGATCGGCTTGCCTTCGCGGTTCGGCGTGCATTCGGTGTCACCGGCGAGTGCGGTGGCGGGCAGCAGGAGCGCCAGCAGGGCGGCGGCGACGATGGAACGATGGCAGGCCATGGCAGGTCCGTCGGTGGGGTGGCCCCATGCTGCCGCAGGGCTTGCGCGAAGGCAATCGATGGCTGCCTTACGCCTGGCTCGCGCGAGGCTGCGCCGGTGGTCCCTTCAACTCGACGACGTTGCCTTCCGGATCGCCGATGTAGATGGACGGCCCGTCGCCCTCCGCACCATGGCGCTGCTCCACGGGGCCGACCGTCAGGCCGTGCCGCGCCAGTTGCAGCCCGATCGCCTCCGCATCGAACGGCTCGACGCGCAGGCAGTAGTGATCCAGGTTGCGCCCGTCGCGACCCGGCGCTGCACCGCCCGCGCTGCCGAGCTTGCCGTCGACCGGCACGAGGTCGATCAGCGAGCTACCCGCACGCAACTGCACGAGGCCGATGTCGTCCTGCCGCCGCTCGATCGTGCAGCCGAGCACGTCGAGGTAGAAACGCAGCATGCGCTGCAGGTCGACGACGCGCAGCACCACGTGGTCGAGACCGAGCAGCCGAAACGCGGGTACGGTCATCGGGTCGCTCCTTGCGTCTCGTCGTCGAGATGCCAGTCGCGCGGTGCCCCGAGCTCGCATTTGCGGCATTCCAGCTCGCGTCCCAGCACCGATCGCCGTCCGTCTTCCGACACCACCCACGGCCGGTTGGTCCACGGCGGGTCGTGCCGCACGTGCTGCTGATGGCCGCAAGCCAGCTCGGCGACCCAGTCGCCCACGTCGTCCTGGTGGAAGCCGACGATCGGCTGCTTCATGGCGCGGCGGGCCGATCGCGCGTGCCGCCCTTCAACCGGTCGAGCAACGGCGTCACGATGTCCATCGGCAACGGGAACACGATCGTCGAGTTCTTGTCGGCGGCGATCACGGTCAGCGTCTCGAGGTAGCGCAGCTGCAGCGCCTGCGGATGGCGGCCGAGGATCTCCGCCGCCTCGGCGAGCTTCTGCGACGACTGCAGCTCGCCGTCGGCATGGATCACCTTGGCGCGGCGCTCGCGCTCGGCCTCGGCCTGGCGCGCGATCGCGCGGATCATCGACTCGTTGATGTCGACGTGCTTGATCTCGACGTTGGTCACCTTGATGCCCCAGGCATCGGTCTGCGCGTCGAGGATCTTCTGGATGTCGAGGTTGAGTCGCTCGCGCTCGGACAGCATCTCGTCGAGGTCGTGCTTGCCGAGCACCGCACGCAAGGTGGTCTGCGCGAGCTGGCTGGTCGCCATCATGAAGTTCTCGACCTGGATCACCGCCTTCTGCGGATCGACGACGCGGAAGTAGAGCACCGCGTTGACCTTCACCGACACGTTGTCGCGCGAGATCACGTCCTGGCTCGGGATGTCCATCACGACGACGCGCAGGCCGACGCGCACCATCTGCTGGATGCCGGGAACGAGGATCACGAGTCCCGGTCCCTTGACGCGCCAGAAGCGCCCGAGCTGGAACACGACGCCGCGCTCGTACTCGCGCAGCACGCGCAGCGAACTGGCGAGCAGCATCAGCAGGATGAACAGCAGGATCACGATGGGCACCGCGGCGAACAGCATCAGGGGCTCCTCGAAAGACGCGTGACCTCGAGCGTGAGGCCGTTCTTGCCGGTGACGCGCACGCGCTCGCCCGGCACGAGCCGTCCGGTCGCATGGATGCGCCAGCGTTCGCCGCCGATCGCGGCCCAGCCGTCGCTGCCATCGGCTTCCAGCACCTCGCCGGCGGCATCGATCATCGCCGGGTCGCCGCTCACGACCGGCCGGCGCCGCGCGCGCATCGACATCGTCGCGACGAGCGCGACGAACAGCACCGACACCGACAGCACCGTTGCGATCAGCCATGGCGGGATGCCGAAGCCCGCGACGTCGCGGTCGATCAGCATCACGAGGCCGAGCCCGAGCGCCAGGGTGCCGCCGACGCCGAGCGCGCCATGGCTGGGCACGAACACCTCGGCACCGAGAAACGCGAAGCCGAGCAGCACCAGTGCCAGTCCGGCGCCGCTGATCGGCAGCATCTGCAGGCCGAACAGGCCGACCAGCAACGCGAGGCCGCCCATCACGCCCGGCAGCACCGCGCCCGGACTCGCCATCTCGAACAGCAGGCCGTAGAAGCCGAGCGCCATCAACGCCAGCGCGATGTCGGGCGAGCTGATCAGCGCGAGCAGCCCGCTGCGCCAGCCGACCTCGAGCTCGACGACGGGTGCCCGTGCGACCGCGAGCTTCATCGGCTTGTCCTGGACCGAGACGACGCGGCCGTCGATCTGCTGCAACAGCGACGGCAGGTCGCTCGCCACCGCATCGACCACATGCGCCTTCAGCGCTTCGCCCGCCGGCAGGCTCACCGCCTCGCGCACCGCGCGCTCGGCCCAGGCGGCATTGCGCTCGCGCAGTTGGGCGAGTCCGCGGATGTAGGCCACCGCGTCGCCGATGCGCTTGGCTTCCATCGGATCGCCCGATGCCTGCGATGCCGCGCCGCTCGCCGCGCCGGCCGGCGACGGCGAGCCGCCGATCGCGATCGGCGTCGCCGAGCCCAGCGTCGTCGCCGGCGCCATCGCCGCGACGTGGCAGGCGTAGAGGATGTAGGTGCCGGCACTCGCGGCACGTGCGCCCGACGGGGACACGTAGCAGGCCACCGGCACCGGCGACGCGAGTATGCCCTTGATGATCGAGCGCATCGACGTGTCGAGCCCGCCGGGCGTGTCGATCGCGAGCACCAGCAAGGCCGCGCCGCGCTCCTTGGCGTCGCGCAGACCGTGCTCGACGAGCTCGGCCGTGGCCGGGCCGATCGCGCCGTCGATGCGCTGCACGACGACCGGCGCGGTCGCGGCCTGGACCGAACCGTAGCGGTCCGCCATGGCGAGGCCCAAGGCCAGCACCAGCAGGGTCAGCACCCAACGCATGACGGGCGTCATGCAGTGATGCTACCCCTGCGCGACCGGCGATGCGCAATGCCCACAAGCGCAGGCCTTTGATGCGGGATTGCCCGGACCGGTTGGAACTAAATCGCGGGCGCGCCTTCTCAGTCGGCCTGCGCTGCAGGCGCCACCTCGCCCCAAGACAACCGTCCCCCTCCACCGCGGCAGCCGTGCAGGCCTGTCGACGGCACAGCCATGCCCAGACGCGAACCCCCCAACGACAAGAGGCCCACCCGATGATCGAACTGGCGCACCTCACGCGCCGCTACGGCGACCTCGTCGCCGTCGACGACGTGAGCTTCTCGATCCTGCGCGGCGAAGTGGTGGGCCTGCTCGGCCACAACGGCGCGGGCAAGAGCACGGTGATGAAGATGCTGACCGGCTACCTCGAGCCGACGAGCGGCACGATACGCATCGACGACCTCGTGATCGGCCGCGACACCCGCGCGATCCAGGCCCGCATCGGCTACCTGCCGGAGAACTGCCCGGTCTGGCCCGACATGACGGTGATGGACTTCCTGAGCTACCAGGCGGCGCTGCACGGCGTGCCCGAGACGCAGCGCGGCAAGGCGATCGCCGGTGCGGTGCGCCGCACGGCGCTGAAGGAGAAGGCGACGGCGACCATCCAGACGCTGTCGCGCGGCTACCGGCAGCGCGTCGGCGTCGCGCAGGCGATCCTGCATGCGCCCGACATCGTGATCCTCGACGAGCCGACCAACGGCCTCGACCCGACGCAGATCCTGCAGATGCGCGGCCTGATCCGCGAGCTGGCCGAGCATGCGACGGTGATCGTCTCGACGCACATCCTGCAGGAGGTGCAGGCGGTGTGCGAGCGCGTCGTCATCATGCGCGCCGGCCGCAAGGTCATCGATGCGCGCATCGATGCACTGCAACGCGGCGCGCGGCTGCTCGTCACGATCGATCGCGACGAGGCCGAGGCCCGGCCGGTGCTCGAAGGCGTGCCCGGGGTCACGCGCGTCGCGGTCGATGGCCGTGCCGCAGGGCAGTGGCGCTATGCGCTGGACGCGGCCGACGATGCCGCACCCATGGTCGGCGCAGCGGTCCACCGCGCCGGCTTCGCGCTGCATGCGCTGAGCCCCGAGCGGCGCGACTTGGAGACGGTGTTCGCCGAGGTCGACCGCGGACCTTCCGAGGAGCTGCGCCATGCCGCATGACAAGCCTGCACGCCGCGCATCCACGCGGAGCATCGGCACGATCGCGCGCAAGGAGCTGGCGGGCTTCTTCGCGTCGCCGGCGGCCTTCCTGTTCATGGGCGCCTTCCTCGGCGTCACGCTGTTCGTCGTCTTCTGGGTCGACACCTTCTTCGCGCGCGGCCTGGCGGACGTGCGGCCGCTGTTCCAGTGGATGCCGGTGCTGCTGATCTTCCTCGTCGCGGCGCTGACGATGCGGTCGTGGGCCGAGGAGCGGCGTGCCGGCACGCTGGAGCTGCTGCTGACCGCGCCGACCGCGGCGACCGATCTCGTGCTCGGCAAGTTCCTCGGCGCGCTCGGGCTCGTCGGCATCGCGCTGGCGCTGACCTTGCCGTTGCCGATCACGGTGTCGATGCTCGGGCCGCTCGACTGGGGGCCGGTCGTCGGCGGCTATGTCGCGGCGATCGCGCTCGCGTCGGCCTATGTCGCGATCGGCCTGTGGGTCTCGTCGCGCACCGACAACCAGATCGTCAGCCTGATCCTGACGGCGGTGATCGCCGGCGCGTTCTACCTGATCGGCTCGCCGGCGCTGACCGGTCTGGCGGGCAACCAGCTCGGCGAATGGCTGCGCGATCTCGGCGCCGGCTCGCGCTTCCAGTCGATCACGCGCGGCGTGCTCGACCTGCGCGACCTGTACTACTACCTGTCGATCACCGCCGTGTTCCTGGTGCTGAACCGCCTCGCGGTCGAGCGGCTGCGCTGGGCCGGCAACCCGGTGCGCGCATCGCACCGGCGCTGGTACTGGATCGCCGGGCTGGTCGTCGCGAACCTGCTGTGCGCCAACCTCTGGCTGGTCCAGGTGCGCGGCGCGCGCGTCGACCTGACGCAAGGCCATCTCTACACGCTGTCGGATGCGACGCGCAACTACCTCGCGCAGGTGCAGGAGCCGCTCGTGATCCGCGGCTACTTCAGCGCAGCTACGCATCCGCTGCTCGCGCCGCTCGTGCCGCAACTGCGCGACCTGCTGCAGGAGTACGCGGTCGCGGGCGGCAGCAAGGTGCGCGTCGACTTCGTCGATCCGCGCGACGACCCGAAGGTCGAGGAGGAAGCGTCGGCGAAGTACGGCATCAAGCCGGTCCCGTTCCAGGTGTCGAGCAAGTACCAGGCCTCGGTCGTCAACTCCTATTTCGACGTCGTCGTCAGCTACGGCGACCAGTACCAGGTGCTGGGCTTCCGCGACCTGATCGACGTGAAGTCGCAATCCGAAGGCAACTTCGAGGTCGCGTTGAAGAACCCCGAATACGACATCACGCGCGCGATCCGCAAGGTGCTGACGACCTACCAGGGCGGCGGCAATGCGTTCGCGTCGCTCGCCAGGCCGCTGAACCTGGAGGCCTACGTGTCGGGTCCGCAGACCCTGCCGGCGGCGCTGACGAAGGCGCGCGCCGCGCTCGATGCCGCGGTCACCAAGCTGCGCGGCGAGGCCGGCGACAAGCTCGTCGTCGCGTTCAAGGATCCCGGCACCGACAAGGCGCTCGCGAAGAAGCTGCAGGACGAGCTCGGCCTGCAGCCGATGGTCACCGGCCTGCTCGACCCGCAGCCGTTCTGGTTCCAGCTCACGCTGAGCGACGGCCACGACACCGAGCAGGTGCCGCTGCCCGAGGGTCTCGATCAGGCCGGCTTCGAGCGCAGCATCGAGGCGGCGGTCAAGCGCTATTCGCCGGGCTTCCTGAAGACCGTCGCGGTCGTCACGCCGGCGCCGCAGCAGCCCGGCATGGGTGCCGGTCCGCCGGCCCGGTTCACGATGCTGCAGGACGCGCTCGGCGAATCGGTGCATTGGCAGGACACCGACCTGAAGGACGGCCACGTGCCGTCGTCGGCCGACCTGCTGGCGGTGCTGGCGCCCGAGGGCCTGGACGACAGGCAGCGCTTCGCGATCGACCAGTTCCTGATGCAGGGCGGCAGCGTGCTGCTCGCGACCGCACCGACCGGCGTCGAGCTCGGCAGCACGATCGCGCCGAAGCCGGTCGACAGCGGCCTCGCGGGCTGGCTCGCCGGCTACGGCATCGACATCGGCAAGGGCTTCGTGCTCGACCCGCAGAGCGGCGCGCTGCCGATACCGGTCGAGCGGCCGATCGGCAACGGCATGACGGTGCGCGAGATCCAGCTCGCGCCGTATCCGTACATCGTCGACGTGCGCGGCCGGGGCCTCGATGCCGCGAGCCCGGTGACGGCCAGCCTCGGCGACCTGCAGGTGCCGTGGGCCGCGCCGATCGCGGTCGACGCGCAGAAGAACAAGGACCGCAAGGTCACGACCCTGCTGCGCTCGTCGGCCGACAGCTGGGTGTCGCAGAGCGACAACCTGCTGCCCGACTACGACCGCCATGGCGACCTCGGCTTCGCGCCCGAAGGGACGCGCGGCCCGCAGGCGCTGGCGGTGATGGTCGAAGGCCGCTTCGACTCGGCGTTCAAGGGCAAGCCGTCGCCGGTGCTGGCCGATGCGCAGGCGGCGGCGAAAGCGGCTGCGGCTGCGGCGAGCGGACCGGCATCGAGCCCGGCGGCGGAGACCACACCGACCATAGGCCGCGTGATCGACCATTCGCCCGCGTCGGCGCGGCTCGTCGTCGTCGCATCGAACATGCTCTTCACCGACCAGGCGATCGGCATGGTCGGCCAGGCCCGCGGTACGCGCGACCTGAAGGCCGCCGAGTTCGCGCAGAACCTCGTCGACTGGTCGCTCGAGGACCAGGGGCTGCTCGGCATCCGCAGCCGCGGCCAGTTCGCGCGCACGCTCGCGCCGCTATCGCGCGAGGCCCAGGCCGGCTGGGAATACGCCAACTACGGTCTGGCGCTCGCCGGCCTCGCGATCGTCTGGGCCTGGCACCGGCGGCGCCGGCAGGTCGTCGCGCATCACCATGCATTGCTGCTGCAGGAGGCCTGAGCGATGAAGCGCTGGATACCTCTGCTCGGCGGCGTGCTCGTGCTGCAACTCGCGCTCGCCGCGGTCCTGACCCGGCACGGCGATCGGCTCGCGCCGCAGCGCAGCGACGCGAAGCTCGTCGCCGCCGACCTGAAGGACATCGACCGGCTGACGATCGCCGGGCCGGTCGCGCCCGACGCCGCAGCGAGCGCGCCGACGCCGCTGGTGATCGTCAAGAAGGACGGCCGCTGGCAGATGCCCGGCTACTTCGACGCGCCGGCCGACGCCGTCAAGGTGCAGGCGATGGTCGATCGGCTCGGACGCCTGCAACGCGGCCTGCCGATCGCGACGACCGCCGGCGCGCTCGACCGCTTCGAGGTGAGCGACCGGCACTACGAGCGCCGCATCGTCGCGGCGGCGGGCGAGAAGACGCTCGCGACGGTTTACATCGGCGCATCGGCCGGGCCGCGCAAGTCGGACGCCCGCACCGACGCCGACGCCGCGGTCTATGCGGTCGAGCTGTCGTCGTACGAGCTGCCGGTCGGTGGCCAGGAATGGCTGGATGCCGGGCTGCTCGCGCGGGATGCGAAGACGATCGCGGCCATCGACGTCGCGATGCCGGGCCGGCCCGACATCGCGCTGGCGCGCGCCGCGGCTGCCGGCGCGTCGTCACCGTCGGGTGCGGTGGAGTGGCAGGCGCAGAACCTGCCGGCCGGCGCCAAGCTCGACGCGAAGCGCGCCGCCGCGCTCGCCGACGCGCTCGCCGACGTGAAGGTCGATGCGGTGCTCGGCCGGACCGCCGTCGCCGACTGGCAGCAGGACCAGCCGGAGCTCACGCTGACGACGAAGGATGCTGCCGGCAAGAGCACGACCTGGGTGCTCTCCAAGCGCAAGAGCGGCGACAGCCATGTGCTGAAGGCATCCGACCGTCCCTGGTTCGTCGAGCTGCAGCCCTACCATGCGCAGCCGTTGCTCGATGCCGCGGCGCCGGAGAAGCTCGTCGCGGGCTTGCCCGCTGCAGCGGCGGCATCCGCGCCGGCCGACCCGGGCTGAGAGACTGTTCCGACGGCCTCGATCGCCCTGGATGCCGACCCGGATCACGCGAGCAGGGATTCGAGCCCCTCCAGCACCATCCGCATTCCTGCTCAACCGAAGCGAACAGCGGCTCGATCGCTGCCGTTTCGACCTCGTCGATGCACGCCTGCTCGAGCGATTGGGCAAGGCGTTGGACGTGCAGCGCCCCGATCGTTCCCGACAGGCCGCGCAGATCGTGCGCGAGGCGCATCGCGTCGCGCAACGCGCCTTGGGCGTGCGCGACGCGGAACCGCGCGCCGAGTTCGCGCTGTGTCTCGCGGTAGCGCAGCAGCAGCAGCCGCGCGCCGCAGCGACGCGAGGTCGAACGGTCGGCTTGCTCGAACGGCTGGAACAGCCGCGCCTGCACGTCCGGCGCGATGCCGACGCCGGTGTCCCGCACCGAAAAGCGCAGCCGCGCGCCTTCGAGGCAGCCGCCCGCGTCGCCCTCGCGCGCGTGGCCCTCGCATGCGATCGCCGGATTGAAGTGCAGCCTCGGCGCTGCGGCCGAGGTCGCGGAGCAGGGCGCCGAGGTTCACGTAGGCGTAGGCCGCCTCGGCGCCGGCCGCGCCGGGCGGCAACGCACCGGCGCCCGATCCGCTCGGCAGTCTCTACGCCTGACCCTGGCCCTGACGACGACGCGCCAGCGCGCCGATCAGCCCCAGCCCGCCCGCCATCAGGACCAGCGTGCCCGGCTCGGGCACTGCGGCCACCTGCAGCACGCCGAACAGCCCGTTGCTCTCCGCTTCCGGTCCGGCGCTGAAATAGAGCAGGTCAGCGCTGCCGGCCAGCCCGCCGTTGCCCGGCGTGATGCTCCACAAGCCGTCGATCGACAGGGCCTGGCCGTTGGCACCCGCCACCTGGCCGAGGAACGTGCCGCTGCCCTGATCGAACACGTTGATGCGGCCGTCGCCGAAGTTGCCGACCAGCAGCTTGCCGGCCCACGCGCCGAACGACGACGGCGCGATCGCCATGCCCCACGGCGCATTCAGCGCGCCGCCGGATCCGACCCGGCCCAGGAAGTTGCCCTGCAGGTCGTAGTGGTCGACGTAGCCGAAGCCGGGACCGTCGATCTCGTCGTTGCCGCCGGCGTCGGGCTTGGCATACGAGACATAGACCGAGCCGCCGAGGTTCTGCACGTTGAACGGCGCATAGCCGGTCGGCAGATTCGGGTCGGCAAAGTTGCCGGTCAGGCCGGGCGCGCCGCTCGTGCCCTTGACGATGTCGATCGTGCCGGCGCGGAAGTTCGCCGCATAGAGATAGCTGTTGCCTCCGGTCGAGCCGACCGCAACGCCCTTGTAGTTGTTGGCCGCCGAAGCGGTGACCAGCACTTCGGCGGTCGTGCCGCTGCGCCAGCCGGAGATCGTGCCGTCCTCGCTGCCGAACAGGAACAGGTCGCCGTTGAAGGCGGACGCATTGCCGTTGTAGGCCTGCCCGGTGACGCTGCCTTCGCCCGGGATCGTGACGGTCAGGCCCTGCTTGACCGTCTGCTGCGTTGCGCCGTTGACGCTGTAGATCGGCGACGTGCCGCTGCCGTTGGCCGACACCCAGAACGGGCCGCCCGGGGCGTACGCGATGCCCCAGGCATTGACGAGCCCCGCATCGGTGATCTGCGCCGCGTGCGCGCCCTGGTCGTTCGTCACGAGGTTCGTGACGTCGAACGACACCGCGACAGCCGGCGTTGCCAGTAGGGCGAGCAGCGCGCCTATGGCCAGCGCGATGCCAGTGGGTCGAGTGACTTGCATGCGGATCTCCCCGTGATGTGCGGTGCGCATCGTCGCGACCGCGACGGTGGATGCATCCGTTCCGGCAGGCCGTTCAGCGCAACGAAGTAAAGACGGGCCGGCGTCCTGCCGCACGAGTCCTGCCGCACGAAATGGGCGGGGCGCGTCCCGCTTTTCGAGGCTTCCCGCATGGCGAGCCGGCGCGAGACTCCGCGCCGTGAAGCTCACGCTCAGGACCAAGACGACCCTGCTCGTGGCGGCGCTCGTCGTGTCGCTGCTGGCCGTGGTCGGCTATGCGCG
Organism: Pseudomonadota bacterium; assembly: GCA_018241265.1. Taxonomy (GTDB): domain Bacteria; phylum Pseudomonadota; class Gammaproteobacteria; order Burkholderiales; family Burkholderiaceae_C; genus JAFEEF01. The sequence goes on from JAFEEF010000067.1 coordinate 124,039, forward strand.
CAACCGCCAGCTGAGCCGCGACTTCATGGCCGAGCTGCGCGAGCAGCAGAGCGCGCTGGCCGACGCCGTGGCCGACGACCTCGCCGACAAGCTCGAACTCCATCTCGCCGTGCTCGACCATGCGGCGGCCCAGTTCGATGCCGCCCTGCTTGCCGATCCGGCCGCGGCGGCGCGCTTTCTCGCGCACGGCGCGGCGACCCATGCGCTGTTCGACGGCACGACGCTGATCGACCCCGGCGGCCGCGTGATCGCGAACGATCCGCCGCTTCAGCCCGGCAAGGTCGTCGAGCTCGGCGACCGCGACTACTTCCGCCAGGTGCTCGCGACCGGACATTCGGTGATAGGTCAGCCGGTCTGGCTGCGCGTCGCCCACGGCGCCTCGCTCGTGATGGCGGCACCGATACGCACGCCCGACGGCCGCATCGCGGCGGTGCTCGCGTCCGGGCTGCAGCTCGGACGGCCGAACATGCTCGGCCAGCTCGGCGCATCGCAGGTCGGGCAGACCGGCCACTTCGAGCTCGTGACCGGCGGCGCACGACCGGTCTATGTGCTGCATCCCGATGCGAGCAAGACCTTGACGCCGGCGGGGCCGGTCACGGATCAGCCTGCCGGTCCCGGCGATCTCGTGACGCGCCGCCAGGTGCGCGGCGTCAACTGGGAGCTGCGCGCGGTGCTGCCTGCGTGGGAAGCCTGGGCGCCGATCGAGCGCTCCCGGCAGAGCCTCTGGTGGCAGCTCAGCCTGATGGGAGCCGTGACGGCACTGCTCGCGTGGATCGGCGTCGGCACCTTGCTGCGCCCGCTGTCGGCACTGCACGGCGCGATCCGCACCTTGCGCCAGGCGCCCGAAGAGGATGTCGAGATCGATACGCACAGTTCCGACGAGCGCGGCGATCTCGCGCGCGACTTCCTCGCGCTGCTCGGCGAGTTGCGCTTGCGCGACGTCGAGGTGCGTGCCGTCGTCCAAGCGTCGCCGCTCGGCTTCTTCCGCGCCGACATGAACGGCGATCTCTGCTACGTCAACGACGCCTATCTGCAGCAGCACGGTCTCGGCCGGTCGGAAATGGCGCGCGGCTGGTTGCGTCTCGTGCGGTCCGAATCACGCGACACCATCTGGCGACGCTGGATGCAGTACATCGCCGACGGCGAGCCGGTCCGCATCGTCAACCGCATCCGCCGCGACGACGGCAGCGAGCTGACCTTGGCGATCAAGACCGCGCCGCTGCGCGTCGACGGCCGCCTCGAGGGCCTGGTCGGCACGATCGAAGACGTCACCGACCGCGTCGCGGCCGAGAAGGCGCTGCGCGTACTGACCGCGATCTTCGATGCCACGCCGGACCTCGTCGCGCAGGCCGATCGCAACGGGCGCATCGTCTACCTGAACCATGCGGCGCGCCGGGCGCTCGCGGTGCCGCTGAGCGGACCGCTGCCGCTGCTGCATTGTCGCGAGCTGCTGACGCCGGCGACCGCCGCGCGGCTGCGCCGCGAGATCCTGCCGGCCGTCGAACGCGACGACGTGTGGCTCGGCGAGACCGAGCTGCTCACCCCCGGCCGGCAGGAGCTGCCGGTCAGCCACATGGTGCTGGCGCATCGCGACCGCAATCGCCGCATCGACCGCTTCTCGTGCGTGATGCGCGACATCTCGGCCGAAGTGCACGCCAAGCAGGCGCTGCACCTGCAGACCGCGACCTTGAGCTTCGTCACCGAGGCCACGCCGGCGATCGTCGTCGTGATCGGTGCGGACTTGCGCTACCGCCTCGTCAACGGCGCCTTCGAGCGCTGGCACGGCATTGCCCGCGAACAGGCGGTGGGCTGGCACCTGCGCGACGTGCTGACGCAGGTCGACTACGAGCGTACCAAGGGCTGGATCGAGCGGGCGCTGGCGGGCGAGATGCTGCAGGTCGAGGCGCAGTTCGAGCGCCCGGCCGGGCGCCGCCACCTGAGCATCTCGTTCATCCCGCTGCGCTTGGCCGATGGCGCGATCGACGGCGTCGTCGGGATCGGCCAGGACATCACCGCGCACCGGCGCGAGGAAGAGCGGTTGCTCGAGCTTTCGCAGACCGACGCGCTGACCGGCGTGCTGAACCGCGCCGGCTTCGAGTCGGCGATCCAGCGCCGCGTCGCCGAGGACGGCGGCCCGCAGCTCGCGCTGCTCTACATCGACCTCGACCACTTCAAGCGTGTCAACGACGATCACGGGCACGGTGTCGGCGACGAGTTGCTGCGTGCCTTCGCGAACCGCCTGCGCGGCCTGGTGCGGCCTTCCGACACGGTGGCCCGGCTCGGCGGCGACGAGTTCGCCGTGCTGCTCGGCGGCGTGCGCGAGACCGCGCACGCCGAGACCGTGGCCGACAAGATCCTGCGTGCCGCCGCCGAGCCTTACCAGCTCAGCGAGCTGCACCTGTGCGTAGGCGCCAGCGTCGGCGTGGCGGTCGGCATCGCGCCGGGCGCCGACTGGCAAGCCTTGCTCCGGCGTGCCGACGGAATGCTGTACCGGGCCAAGCACGGCGGGCGCGGGCGGCAGGCGAGCGCGCTGCATTGAGCGCGCGGCGCGGCGCAGTCTCCGCGCAGCCCCGAGTCAAGTCGGCGACAGCGCGGCGACAGCGGCCATGCAGCGACGTCGCGACAATGGCGTCCATCGACCTACGCCTCCATCGCCTGCATGCATTCCCATCCGTTCGATGACGCCATCCGCCTCGACGCTGTCGGCGACCATGTCTACACCGGGCAGACCACCACGCCGTACGCGAACATGGTCGGTCCGTATGGGGGCACGACGTGCGCGGTGCTGCTCAACGCGGCGCTGCTGCATCCCGAGCGCCAGGGCGACCCGATCTCGCTGACGGTGAACTTCGCCAGCCCGATCGCCGGCGGCGGGTTCGAGATCGAGGCCCGGCCGGTGCGGACGAACCGCTCGACGCAGCACTGGTCGATGCAGATGCGCCAGGCCGATGGTGTCGTGGCCACCGCCACCGCGGTGCTCGCGCTGCGCCGCGAGACCTGGTCGGCGGCCGAAGCCGTGGCGCCTGCCGACGTGCAGCCGGCCGCATCGCTCGCCCGCGCGGACACCCGCGGCCGACCGGCGTGGACGCAGCGCTACGACATGCGGTTTGCCGACGGCGATCTTCCGCCGGTGTTCGACAGCGTCGAGCAGCCGCATTCCCGGAGCCGCTTGTGGATGCGCGACGACCCGCCGCGGCCGCTCGACTTCGCGTCGCTCGCGGCGCTCTGCGATGGCTTCTTCCCGCGCATCTTCCTGCGCCGCCGCATGCTGACGCCGATCGGCACCGTCTCGCTGACGAGCTACTTCCATGCCGACGCGGCCGCGTTGGCCGCGCAGGCCGACCGGCATGTGCTCGGCACGGCGCGCGCCCAGGCCTATCGCAACGGCTACTTCGACCAGAGCGCCGAGGTATGGAGCGACGACGGCCGCCTGCTCGCGAGCACGCATCAGATCGTCTACTACCGCGCCTAGCTTTTCACCCACCTCGCGAAGGACTCCCGCATGAAGACCCGCCAACTCGGCCGCAACGGCCCGGTCGTCTCCGCCATCGGCCTGGGCTGCATGGGCATGAGCGACTTCTATTCGAACCGCGACGATGCCGAGTCGGTCGCGACGCTGCATCGCGCGATCGACCTCGGCGTGACCTTCTTCGACACGTCCGATGCCTACGGCCCGCACACCAACGAAGAGCTGCTCGGCCGCGAGATCAAGGGCAAGCGCGCAGGCCTGATCATCGCGACGAAGTTCGGCATCGTGCGCGATCCGAACGATCCCTCGGCGCGCGGCTTCAACGGCCGGCCGGACTATGTGCGCAAGTCGTGCGAAGGCAGCTTGAAGCGCCTCGGCATCGAGACGATCGACCTCTACTACCAGCACCGCGTCGACCGCGACGTGCCGATCGAGGAGACGATAGGCGCGATGGCCGAACTCGTGAAGGAAGGCAAGGTGCGCTGGCTCGGCATGTCGGAGGCCGGCGAGCAGACGCTGGAGCGCGCCTGCAAGGTGCATCCGATCGCCGCGCTGCAGACCGAGTACTCGTTGTGGACGCGCGACCCCGAGGCCGGCATCCTCGCCGCCTGCCGGCGCCTCGGCGTCGGCTTCGTGCCGTACAGCCCGCTGGGCCGCGGCTTCCTGACCGGCGCGATCACGAAGCCCGAAGACCTGGCCGCGGACGACTACCGGCGCAGCAATCCGCGCTTCCAGGGCGACAACTTCGCGCAGAACCTCGCGCTGGCGGCGCGCGTGCGCGAGATCGCCGGTCGGCTCGGCATCACGGCCGGGCAGCTCGCGCTCGCATGGGTGCTGGCGCAGGGCGACGACATCGTGCCGATCCCGGGGACGAAGCGGCGGAAGTATCTGGAGGAGAACATCGGTGCGGTCGACGTGACCTTGGATGCGGCGGTCCGGGGCGAACTCGCCGCGGTGTTCCCGCTTGGCGCGGCGGCAGGCCTGCGCTACCAGGCCAACATGATGGGCGTGCTGAACGCCTGAACGCCTGAGCGTACGAAAGCGCGGCGGACATCGCCGCGTCATCCGATCACGATACCCCATGCACTTCGTCCGTTAATGGATTCCGTGAAGTGCGACAACGCGTCGTGGCGCGACGCGACGATTTCGGGGAATTCTTCACATCGCGTGGCGGGGACGAGTGTGCGACCTTCAGGTGTAGTCACGTTTGGACGACAACATTACATCCATGAACAAGTCCACACGCCTCCACGCCGCCGTCCTGGCGCTCGCCGCCATCACGCCCGTTGCAGCGCTTGCCGGCCCGCCGCTCCCGTTCACTGCCACGCTGCGGACGCAGGAGACGCTGGGGCTCGACCCGGGTCGCTGCACGAGTGCCCCGTTCCTGCAGGGCACGACCGCCGGCAGCGGCGTCGCTTCCTACCTCGGCGCGATCAGCGGCACGTCGACCGACTGCATCTCGCCTGCCGACGGCAGCTACAACTTCAGCAACGGCCACATGGTGCTCACCGCAGCCAACGGCGACACCCTGACTGCCGACTACAGCGGCAGCATGCTGCCGACCGTGAACTACCCGGTCTTCAGCCTGTCGGGCAGCTACCGGATCACCGGCGGCACCGGCCGCTACGTCGGTGCGACCGGCACCGGCACCCTGCAGGGCGCTACCAACATCGTGAGCGGCGCCGGTGCCTATACGCTGACCGGGCAGATCGCGATCGCGCGCTGAGCCTCTTCAGGCCCGCGCCTGCAGGCGCGGCTTCACGAGCCCGGTCGCGAGCGCCGTACCGGTCAGGATCACGGCGCAACCGGTCACCATCGCCGGCGTGATGACCTCGCCGAGCATCAGGCTGCCCCATACGATCGCGAACACCGGGACGAGGAACGTCACGGCGATCGCGTTCGATGGCCCGACGTGGGCGATCAGCCGGAAGAACATCACGTAGGCCAGGCCGGTGCAGACGAACGCGAGCAGCAGCGCCGCGGTCCAGGCGCGCTGCGACGGCAGCACTTCGGGCCACGCGAGCGCCGCCGGTATCGCGAGCACGAGCGTCGCCGAGAGCTGGCTGCCCGCCGCGACCGCGAGCGGCTTCACGCCCGCGAGGTAGCGCTTGGCCAGGTTCGCCGACACGCCATAGAGCAGCGATGCCGCGAGGCACGCCACCACCGCCCAGCCCGAGCCGCCCGGCTTGAAGCTCGCCTTGTCCCCTGCGAGCCACAGCACGCCGCCGAAGCCGATCGCGAGACCTGCGAGGCGCGGCGCATTCAGTCGGTCCTTCAGCCACAGCCAGCCGATCGCCGCGCCGAACAGCGGCGCCGCGGCATTGAAGACCGCCGACAGGCCCGCCGTGATCGACATCGCCGCATAGGCGAAGCCGAGGAAGGGCAGGGCCGAATTGGTGACGCCGACGACGAAGATCGGACGCCAGTGGCGCTTCAGGTCGGGCCAGCCGCCGCTCGCGACGAGCCACGGCATCAGCAGCAGCGCCGCACCGCCGACGCGCAGCGCGACGAGCGCGAACGGTCCGAACTCGCCCGCGCCCATGCGCATGAAGAGGAACGAGCCGCCCCACACCGCGGCGAGCGCGACGAGTTCGGTCAGGTCTGCAGGTTTCATGATCGATCGACGCCTTCGAGCGCGAGCAGCGCCTGCTTGCGATGCAGGCCGCCCGCATAGCCGGTGAGCGACCCGTCGCTGCCGACGACGCGATGGCAGGGCACGATCACCGACAAGGGATTGCGTCCGACGGCCGCGCCGACCGCGCGCATGGCGCTCGGCTTGCCGAGGCCGCGCGCGACGTCCGCATAGCTGCAGGTGCGGCCGCGTGCGATGCGCAGCAATGCCTGCCACACGCTGCGCTGGAATGCGGTGCCGTGCGGATCGAGCGGCACGTCGAAAGCGTCGCGCTCGCCGGAGAGATAGGCCTGCAGCTCGACCGCGGCTTGCTTCAACAGCGGATCGTCGGGACGATAGTGCGCGGCCAGCGGCCCGGGATGATGCTGCTGCGCATCGAACCAGGCGCCGGCGAGGCCATGCTCGGTCCGGGCCAGCAGCAGCGGGCCGAGCGGCGTATCGACGTGCGCCTGAGCGGTGATGGCGGTGCGGTTCATGAACGGCTCTCCAATGAATTCCAGAGTCTCAGCACGGCATAGGCGCGCCACGGCTGCCAGGCCTGCGATCGGGCATCGATCGCACGCGCGGTCGGCGCGGCGCCGGCGCTGTCGCGCAATGCGTTGCGCACCGCGACGTCGCCGGGCGGGAAGGCATCGGGCCAGCCGAGTGCACGCATCGCGACGTAGTGCGCGGTCCATGCGCCGATGCCGGGCAGCGCCCGCAGGTGCTCGATCAGCGCTTCGGGCTTGGCACGCTGGGCGAGCAACGCGGCGATCGCCGGCCAGCCCTGCGCGATGCCGACGATGGCCGCGGCCCGCGTGCGGATGATGCCGAGCTCGGCGATGCGTTCGATCTCCGTCGATGCGAGCGTCGATGCGCCGGGGAACGTGCGATGGATGTCGTCCCAGGGCGTTGCGATCGGCATCCCGAAGCGCTCGACGAGACGCCGCGCCAAGGTGCGGGCGGCCGCCACCGTGACCTGCTGGCCGAGCACGGCGCGCACCGCGAGTTCGAACGCATCGATGCCGCCGGGCAGGCGCAGGCCGGGCTCGCCCGGCAGGTCGGCGAGCACGGCATCGATCGCCTGCGGCGCCGCATCGAGATCGAGCCAGCGGCGCACGGCCGCGACGACGCGGCCGCTCGTCGGCGCCAGCCCGCCGGCATAGCGCAGCCGCACGACCGGCACATCGATCGGAAAGATCGCTTCCAGCCAGCCCGCCTGCGCGGCGAGCAGGCCAGCCGGCACGCTGCGCCGGACCGAGCGCACGCCGACCGCTTCGACGCCGGGGATCGCGCGTCGCTCGAGGAACCGCATCAACGCGGCAACGTCGTACGGCGAGCGGTAGGCGAGGGTGATCTGCACCGCATCCTGCCCGGCCGTCATCGCTGCGTCGTCCTGCGATGCACGGCCGCGCCGCCGTTCTTGCGCTGCGGTACCGCGCAGCCGGCTCGGGCTCATGCGATAGCCGTCGGCGAACGCCGCGTTGAAGCGGCGCAGGCTCTTGAAGCCGCTCGCCAGCGCGACCTGCGCGACCGGCAGCGCCGAATCGGTCAGCAACTGCTTGGCCAGCAGCAGCCGCCGCGTCTGCAGGTATTGCAGCGGCGTGACGCCGTGCTCGGCGGCGAAGATGCGGCGCAGGTGCCGGTCGCTGACGCCGAGTTGTTCGGCCAGCCGCGCCAGGCTCGGCAACTCGCCCGTCGCGGCCTGGTCGTCGAGCGCATCGGCGGCCTGGCGCGCGAGCGTGCGCGATGCATCCATCACGCTCCATGGATGGCCGGCGCCGGGCGCGATCTCCGGCCGGCACTTCATGCACGGCCTGAAGGCCGCGGCCTCGGCCTGGGCCGGCGTGTCGAAGAAGCGGCAGTTCTTCTTCTGCGGCGTGCGTACGCGGCAGATCGGCCGGCAATAGACGCCGGTCGACGTCACGCCGACGAAGAGGCGTCCGTCGAAGCGCGCGTCGCGGGCGGCGACGACCTCGTAGGCGGCATCGGGATCGAGCGGCATGCGGCCATTATGGGCAGCGGTCTGCCCCACGGCTGGCCGTTTTCGGACACGTGCCCGATCGATCCGGAGACGGCCTCAGCGGCCGGACTTCATCGGTCACCTCGTACCGGCGACGTATGCATGTGCTTGGCGATGATCCCCAGCATCACCTCGTCGGCCCCGCCGCCGATCGATGCGAGGCGCCCATCGCGGTACATGCGCGACACGCGGTTGTCCCACGTGTAGCCCATGCCGCCCCAGAACTGCAGGCAGGCATCGGGCACGCTGCGCAGCAGGCGGCCGGCCTTGAGCTTGGCCATCGACGCCCACTCGGTGACATCGCGGCCGGCGACGTAGTGCTCGGTCGCGATGTAGGTCAGCGCGCGCAGCGCCTCGACCTCGGTCTTCAGCTCGGCGAGCGTGTAGTGCACCACCTGGTTGTCGAGGATGGACTTGCCGAAGGCCTGGCGCTCGCGCGCATAGTCGGCCGTCTGCGCGATGCAGTCGCTGAGCGCCTCGATCGCATTGGCGGCGGCCCAGAGGCGCTCTTCCTGGAACTGCAGCATCTGGTAGGTGAAGCCCAGGCCTTCCTCGCCGATGCGATAGCGCTGCGGCACGCGCACATCGTCGAAGTGGATCAGGCCGGTGTCGCTCGCCATCATGCCGATCTTGCGGATCTTCTTCGCCTTGGTGACGCCCGGCGTGTCCATCGGCACGATGATCAGGCTCTTGTTCTTGTGCGGCGAGCCGGTCGACGTGTTCGCGAGCAGGCACATCCAGTCGGCCTGCAGGCTGTTGGTGATCCACATCTTCGTGCCGTTGATGACGTAGTCGTCGCCGTCCCGGCGCGCCGTCGTCTTGATGCCGGCGACGTCCGAGCCGGCGCTGGGCTCGGACACGCCGACGCAGGCCACCATGTCGCCGCGGATCGCCGGCGCGAGGAACTGGCGCTTCAATTCATCGGAGCCGAAACGGGCGAGCGCCGGCGTCGCCATGTCGGTCTGCACGCCGATCGCCATCGGAACGGCGCCGCAGGCGATCTTGCCGAGCGCTTCGGCCATCACGACCGAATACGAGTAGTCGAGCGCCATGCCGCCGTACTCGACCGGCTTGGTCAGGCCGAGCAGACCGAGGTCGCCGAGCTTGCGGAACACCTCGTGGGCCGGGAACAGCTCGGCTTCTTCCCAGGCGTCGACATGCGGGTTGATCTCGTCCGCGATGACGCGCGCCAGGGTGCGGCGGATCTCTTCGTGTTCGTGCGTGAACTGCATGGTGGCTCGTGCTTGTGCAGGGAAGGGCGTCGAGGATCGATCAGGCGTCGCGCAGCACCTTGGGCGTCGCGGCCAGATGAAAGCCGTCGAACGCCGGCGTGCTGCCGCCCCGGCCGACTTCGGGCCAGATGCGCTTGGCATTCGGTGCTGCGCCGTCGATGCGCAGGCAGGCGCCCGAGATGAATGCGGCCGCGGGCGACAGCAGGAAGACGATGGCCGCTGCCGCCTCGCTCTCGGTGCCGAGCCGGCGCAGCGGCACCATGTCTTTCATGGCGCGTATCGTCGCGTGCATGGATTCGGGATACTGGTCCATGCCGCTCGACGCGATCCAGCCGGGCGCGACCGCGTTGACGCGCACGGGCGCCCATTCGAGCGCGGCCGTCTCGGTGAAATTCAGCATGCCGGCACGTGCCGCGCCGGAATGGCCCATGCCCGGCATCCCGTGCCACATGTCGGCGATGATGTTGACGATCGCGCCGCCGTGCGCGGCCATGTGCTGCACGTAGCACTCGCGCGCCATCAGGAAACCGCCGGTCAGGTTGTTGCGGACGACGGCATCCCAGCCTTTCGCGGTGATCGCGGCGAGCGGTGCCGGGAACTGGCCGCCGGCGTTGTTGACGAGGCCGTCGATGCGGCCGTGGGCTTCCAGTACGGCCGCCACCAGCGAACGTACGGCTTCCTCGTCGCGGATGTCGCAGGCATGTGTCGTGCAGCGCGCGGCACCTTCCGTGGCTTCGGCGATCTCGGCCTGCACGGCATGCAATTTGTCGATGCGTCGGCCTGCAATCGCGACATGGGCACCGAGCGCCGCAAGTTCATGGGCAGTGCACCGTCCGATACCCGAGCCGCCGCCGGTGACGACGACGGTCTGGCCGGCCAGCAAGCCGGCGCGAAAGATCGATCGATAGTTCGACATGGACGTGGTCGAGTGTCCGGGTCGGGCGGCGCGGGTGTCAATCGGGGTCGTCGGCGGGCGGGCTGAGGCGGCAGCGCTCTTGTTCGCTGCATGGATTAAAGCGCGACAATGTATATTATGTTAAGTTAAACTGCACTCGTGGCGCTGCCCGGTACGCTTGTTGAAACCCGCTCTGCCCGCGTGCAGTGCGGGCGCGGACGACTAGTCTTGTACAAAGACCACCGAAGTCTTGTACATGCACCCCTGATAGTCTTGTACGGGTTCGCCAAACCTCACGACTAGTCTTGTACACGCCGGCCCAAGCCGACGACGGCTGATCTTGGCGCGATGGCAGCCCTAGCTCCAAGTAAGTTTGAGTGGTCTTCCGTCGCCTAGGCACCGTCAGTCTTTGACTTTCTCCGCCGAAGGCGCGTCTCGGTCTGTTCGACCAGACTGGCGCCTGGTACGCCCAAGCTCTTGGCAATTCTCAGCAACAGCCCCAAGCTCGGTTGACGCTCGCCGCGCTCCAGCTTGCCGTAGTAAGAGCGGTCAACATTGGCCTGCAGCGCGAACTGGTCCTGCGCCAGACCCTGCCCCTCGCGCAGCGAACGCACGACTTCACCGAAGGCCTTGGCAGCCGCAGGTTCGAACGAGGTTGCGCGTCGGGCGGTCGACTTCGTTACTGGCAGACGAGCGGGTACGGAACTCACCCTGGGAGGGTGCCGACGTGCTATCTTTCTGGACACGGCATATATGCCGTATCCCGTTTCCCGACCTGCCGAGGCGGCATGAACCTCCCGACTATTTTGGTGACCGTTGTTGCGGCGCTCTTCGCCTGGGCGACTGCGCCTTCATTGGACTCGCTCAGCTGGCTTGGGCTCATGGCCGTGCTCAGAAGCGACGGCCTCCAGATCGTCTCCGGGCGGCCTTAGTCATGCCGCGCACTGCACCTGATGATTGGGCCACGGGGATTTCGTACCCGCTCTACCAACTGGCCGCTGCCGGAGCCGACGATGACGAACTTGAGAGATTCCTGGACGCCAGGAAACGCGGCGACATCGAGCGGGCCGCTCGCATACTCAGCGCGCCCCGCGAACCCCGCGCCCCACCCGCTGTCTCGGACCTGGGGCCTGAGCTGGATGACGTTCTGCGCCGTGTGCATATTGCAGCCCTTCGACAGGCAGTCAATGACATCGATGTTCGTTTGCTTCAGCGGTACATAGAACTCGTGTGGCACGTGTCGAACCACGTAGTGACCGCGTTGAAGGACGCCCCGTTTTGGTCAAGCGAGCGCGCCATCGTCGCCGTCGGCTGCGTTGTGGCGAAGGTAGCGCTTGACCAAGTCCATGGTCAGGGACGGTCCGAGTGAAGGCCAAGCGATTTCCCACGGCCGCAAAGGTTGCCGCTGATATGCAGTGGGGACCTCGGCTGCACGAACTCGCGGCAGCAGGTCTGCTGGTCGACGAGACAGAGTTCAAGTCCCGCCTGCATTGGAATGCCCAAGCACTGGAAACGTTGATGTCCCAGGAAGTGGTG
>JAFEEF010000068.1:0-164440 GCA_018241265.1 Pseudomonadota bacterium
ACCGGCGAGCAGGTGCGCTGGGGCTTCGAGAACCTCGCGCTCGACCAGAAGAAGCTCGATGCGCTCGGCTTCTCCGGCGTGCTGCGGCCGGTCTCGACGTCGTGCGCCGACCACATGGGATCGAGCGCGGTGCGCATCCACACCTGGGACGGCAGCAAGTGGAACTTCTCGACCGACTTCATGCAGGCCGACGAGCAGATCCTGAAGCCGATGGTGAAGGCGGCAGCGGACAAGTACCTGGCGGACAAGAAGCTGACGCGGCGTACCGCCGAGGATTGTCAGACTTGAGGCACGCGCCGGCCAAGCCATGACCGCACCGCCCCTCCTCGACGTCAACGGCATCGAGGTCATCTACAACCACGTGATCCTCGTGCTGAAGGGCGTGTCGCTGCAGGTGCCCGAGGGCCGCATCGTCACGCTGATGGGCGGCAATGGCGCCGGCAAGACGACGACCCTGCGCGCCGTCAGCAACCTGCTCGCGGGCGAGCGCGGCGCCGTCACCAAGGGCTCGATCCGGTTGCGCGGCGAGCGCATCGAGGCGCTGTCGCCGGCGCAGATGGTCGAGCGCGGCGTGATCCAGGTGATGGAAGGACGGCGTTGCTTCGCGCACCTGACGGTCGAGGAGAACCTGATGACCGGCGCCTACACGCGGCGCGACGGCAAGGCCGCGGTGGCGGCCACGCTCGAGAAGGTCTACGCCTACTTCCCTCGCCTGAAGGTGCGGCGCGCGTCGCAGGCCGCCTACACGTCGGGCGGCGAGCAGCAGATGTGCGCGATCGGCCGCGCGCTGATGGCCGAGCCGAAGCTCGTGCTGCTCGACGAGCCGTCGATGGGCCTCGCGCCGAAGATCGTCGAGGAAGTGTTCGAGATCGTCCGCGACCTCAACGCCAAGGAGCGTACGACCTTCCTGCTCGCCGAGCAGAACACCGCGATGGCGCTGCGCTATGCCGACCACGGCTACATCCTCGAGAGCGGCCGCGTCGTGCTGGACGGCACGGCCTCGGCGCTGCGCGAGAACGAGGACGTCAAGGAGTTCTACCTCGGGATCGGCGCGGCCGACCGCAAGAGCTTCCGCGACGTGAAGAGCTACCGCCGCCGCAAGCGCTGGCTGGCCTAGCAGACGACGAGGACGAACGACATGGCCCACGCCGACGAAGAAGCCCTGAAGCGCCTGCTGCCGCTGTTGCGCCAGCTCCGCGACATCAAGGGACTGCGCGAGATGAAGCCCGGCATCTTCTACCTGAAGGGCAGCGCCTTCATCCACTTCCACGACGAGAACGGCGCGCTGATCGCCGACCTGAAGAAGGCCGGCGGCAGCGGCTTCGACCGCTATCCGGTGGACCAGCCGCCGGGCCAGCGCAAGCTGGTCGACGATGCGAAGCGCCGCGTCGCCAAGCTCGACGAGGACTGAATCCCGTGCAGCACTACGACGCGCTCGAGACGCGCGCGCCCGAGGAGCGCGAGCGCGCGCTGATGGCGGCGCTGCCGGGGCTGCTCGCGCATGCCCGGTCGCACGCGCCGGCCTGCGCGGCCGTGCTCGCCGACGTGGACACCGCGAGCGTCACGAGCCGCGCCGCGCTCGCCGCATTGCCGGTGACGCGCAAGCACGAGTTGCTCGAGCGCCAGCGCGCCGCCGATGCGCCCGACGTGTTCGGCGGCCATGCGGCGATCGGCTGGGGCGCCGTCGAGCCGGCACGTCGCGCGCTGCGCGTCTACGCGTCGCCCGGCCCGATCCACGAGCCCGAGGGCCGCGGCGCCGATTACTGGCGCATGGCGCGCGCGCTGCATGCCGCGGGCTTGCGCGCCGGCGACCTGCTGCACAACGCCTTCAGCTACCACTACACGCCGGCCGGCGCGATGATGGAAAGCGGCGCGTTCGCGCTCGGCTGCACGGTCTTTCCTGCCGGCACCGGCCAGACCGAGCAGCAGGTCCACACCATCGCGACGCTGAAGCCCGCCGGCTATACCGGCACGCCGAGCTTTCTGAAGATCATCCTCGACAAGGCCGACGAGCTCGGCATCGCGCTGCCGTCGCTCGCCAGAGCCTCCGTCGGCGGCGAGGCGTTTCCGGCCGCCCTGCGCGACTGGCTGCAGGCGCGCGGCATCGCGGCCTACCAGAGCTACGGCACGGCCGACCTCGGCCTCATCGCCTACGAAACCGAGGCACGCGCAGGCCTGGTCGTCGACGAAGGCGTGATCGTCGAGATCGTGCGGCCGGGCACCGGCGATCCGCTGCCCGACGGCGAAGTCGGCGAGGTCGTCGTGACGACCTTGAACCGCGACTATCCGCTGATCCGCTTCGGCACCGGCGACCTGTCGGCCGTGCTGCCGGGACGCTGCCCGACCGGCCGCACCAACCTGCGCCTGAAGGGCTGGATGGGCCGCGCCGACCAGACCGCGAAGGTGCGCGGCATGTTCGTGCACCCGTCGCAGGTCGCGGAGGTCGCGCGGCGCCATCCCGAGGTGCGCAAGGCGCGGCTGGTCATCAGCGGCGCGCTGGCCGACGACCGCATGACGCTGCACGTCGAGACCGACGGCATCGTCGAAGGACTGGCGACGCAACTGGCCGACAGTCTGCGCGACGTGACCAAACTGCGCGGCGACGTGATCGTGCGCGGCATCGGCGAACTGCCGAACGACGGCAAGGTGATCGAGGACGCACGCCGGTTGCCCTGACGAGGGCCGCGGTAAAGTCGCGACCCGACCCGGCGCGGATGGTCCGTTCGCGCCCAGGCGCACGATTCAGGAGACGGCGACTTGCAGTTGGTGAACGGGTGCATGGCCCTCGGCGCGCGACGGATGCACGCATGAGCCTCGCCATCGAGTTTCGTGCCGTCGCGAAGTCCTTCGGCCCGGTCGAGGTGCTGCACGGCGTGAGCTTCGCCATCGCGCCCGGTCGGGTCCATGGCCTGCTCGGCGAGAACGGCGCCGGCAAGTCGACCTTGATGAAGATCCTCGCGGGCTACGAGCAGGCGAGCGGCGGCGAGTTGCTGATCGACGGCGCGCCCGGCCGCTTTGCAGGCTCGCGCGATGCCGAGGCGCGCGGCATCGTGCTGATCCATCAGGAGTTCAACCTCGCGGAAGACCTGACGATCGCGCAGAACGTCTTCCTCGGCCACGAGAAGAAGCGCGGCTGGCTGCTCGACGACGATGCGATGCGCGCCGAGGCCGCACGGGCCCTGCAGCAGGTGGGCCTCGCGGTCGACCCGGACACGCCGGTCAAGCGGCTGATCGTCGCCGAGAAGCAGCTCGTCGAGATCGCCAAGGCACTGGCGCGCAATGCGCGGCTGCTGATCATGGACGAGCCGACCGCGACGTTGACGCCGGCCGAGACCGAGCGGCTTTTCGCACTGATGGCGCAGCTGAAGGCAAGCGGCGTCACCATCGTCTACATCTCGCACAAGCTCGACGAGGTCGAGCGCGTGACCGACGAGATCGTCGTGATGCGCGATGGCCGCTTCGTGACGCAGCGGCCGACCGCCGAGGTCACGCGGCATCAGATGGCCAACCTGATGGTGGGCCGCGAGCTGTCCGACCTCTACCCCGCCAAGGATCCGGTACCGGCAGCGCCCGGCTCCATCCTGCAGGTCGAGCATCTCGAGGTCCCGGGCTGGGCACACGACGTGAGCTTCGAGGTGCGGCCGGGCGAGATCCTCGGCTTCGCCGGGCTCGTCGGCGCCGGTCGCACCGAGCTGTTCGAGGGCTTGCTCGGCCTCCGGCCGGCGACCGTCGGGCGCATCCGCCTCGAAGGCCGCGACGTGCGCTTCGCCGATCCGCGCGCGGCCGCCGACCAGGGCCTGACGTATCTGTCGGAGGACCGCAAGGGCAAGGGGCTGCACGTCGCTTTCGGCCTGCGCGAGAACCTCACCTTGATGGCGCTGAAGCGCTATGCGCATCCGTGGCTGCAGCCGGCGGCCGAGCTGGCGGCGCTGCGCGACGCGGTGCAGGCGTTCGGCATACGCACCGGCACGCTGGATGCGCGCGCGTCGTCGCTGTCGGGCGGCAACCAGCAGAAGCTGGCGCTCGCGAAGGTGCTGCATCCGGCGCCCAGGGTGGTCGTGCTCGACGAGCCGACGCGCGGCGTCGACGTCGGCGCCAAGCGCGACATCTACTTCCTCGTGCAGCGGCTCGCGCGCGAGGGCCGCGGCGTGATCGTGATCTCGTCGGAGCTGATGGAGCTGGTGGGCCTGTGCCATCGCGTCGCGGTGATGCGCGCCGGCCGGCTCGAGGCGGTGGTCGATGCGGAACACCTGAACGAAGAGGAGCTGATCGCCCATGCGACCGGAACCCACGCGTGACCTGAAGCGCTCGCCGTTCGCGCGGCTGCACGGCCTCGGGCCCATCGTCGGACTCGTGCTGCTGTGCATCGCCGGCACCTTGCTGAACGGCGACTTCGCGAGCTTCGACAACGTGATGAACGTGCTGACCCGCACCGCCTTCATCGGGATCATCGCGGTCGGCATGTGCTTCGTGATCATCTCCGGCGGCATCGACCTGTCGGTCGGCTCGATGGCGGCGCTGATCGCCGGCTGCGTGATCCTGCTGATGAACTGGCTGGGCGCGCAGCACTGGCCGCCGCTCGCGACGGTGGCCGCGGGGATGGCATTCGCGGTCATGCTCGGCGCGCTGTTCGGGCTGGCGCACGGGCTGCTCATCACGCGCGGGCGCATCGAGCCGTTCATCGTCACGCTCGGCACGCTCGGCATCTACCGCGCCTACCTCACCTACTTCGCGGGCGGCGGCGCGATCACGCTCGACAACGCGCTGTCCGATGCCTACAGCCCGGTCTACTACGCGAGCCTGCTGCGCGTGCCGGTGCCGGTCTGGGTGTTCGTCGTCGTCGCCTTGATCGGCGGGCTGGTGCTGAACCGCACGGCGTATGGTCGCTACGTGCAGGCGATCGGCTCGAACGAGCAAGTGGCGCGCTACGCCGCGGTCGATGTCGATCGCATCAAGGTGCTGACCTACGTGCTGCTCGGCGCGTGCGTCGGCATCGCGACCCTGCTCTACGTGCCGCGGCTCGGCTCGGCCTCGCCGACCACCGGCCTGCTGTGGGAGCTCGAAGCGATCGCCGCGGTCATCGTCGGCGGCACGGCGCTGAAGGGCGGCGCCGGCAGCATCACCGGCACCGTCGTTGGCGCGATCATGCTGTCGGCGATCGGCAACATCCTGAATCTCACGAGCATCATCAGCGTTTACCTCAATGCCGCCGTGCAGGGATTCGTCATCATCGTGGTCGCGTTCCTGCAGCGACGCCGGCCCTGACCGGCGCGCGGCAGTTCATCCACTCCGAAGGAGACATCCGTCCATGAAGTTCTCGCGAAGGCTCTTCGCCCTGGCCGCCGTCGCGGCCGCGTTCGCACTGCCGGCCCATGCGCAGCATCAGGTCAACCTCGGCGTCGCGATCCCCGCCGCCACCCACGGCTTCACCGCCGGCATCGTCTGGTGGGCCAACGAGGCGAAAAAGGAGCTCGAGAAGGAGCACAAGGACCTGAAGATCACGGTGAAGACGGCCGCCAATGCGGGCGAGCAGGCCAATCAGCTGCAGGACCTCGTCACCGCGAACAAGATCAACGCGCTCGTCGTGTTCCCGTTCGAGTCGGCCGCGCTGACCAAGCCGGTCGCGCAGGTCAAGGCCAAGGGCGTCTACGTGACGGTGGTCGACCGCGGCCTCACCGACCCGAGCATCCAGGACGCCTACGTCGCCGGCGACAACACCGCCTTCGGCAAGGTGCCGGCGGAATACATCGCCAAGGCGCTCGGCGGCAAGGGCGACATCGTCGCGCTGCGCGGCATCGCGACGACGCTCGACAACGAGCGCATGGACGCCTTCAACGGCGTCATGAAGAACTACCCCGGCATCCACCTGCTCGACGCGAAGTACGGCAACTGGAACCGCGACGACGCGTTCAAGGTGATGCAGGACTACCTGACGCGCTTCAAGCACATCGACGCGGTCTGGGCCGCCGACGACGACATGATGGTCGGCGTGCTGAAGGCGATCGACCAGGCCAAGCGCACCGACATCAAGCTGGTGTTCGGCGGCGCCGGTGCCAAGGGCATGATCAAGGAGCTGATCGACGGCAAGGATCCGCGCATCCAGGCCAACGTGTCGTACTCGCCCAAGTTCATCTACGACGCGATCAAGCTGACCGCCGAGGCTCGCCTGAAGGGCGAGAAGCTGCCGGCGACGACGATCATCCCGTCGGTGCTGATCACGAAGGACAACGCGAAGAGCTTCTACTTCCCCGACTCGCCGTTCTGAGATCGCCGGGCGGGGACCGGTCGTCGAGGCGGCCGGCCGGTACGCCGGCTAGGCAGCGACGGCACACCGCACGACGCACGGATACGACCAGTCGCGCCCGATCAGCGCGCGCGCATAGAAGTAGCGTTCACGGCCGCGCTCGCTGAGGCGATCGAGGTCGACCTGGCCGCCGGCGTCGCAAGGGAACGCGTAGGCGTGGCCGGGATGGGCAAGGTCCTCGAAGCGCAGCTCGAACGCTGCGGATGACGAAAGAGAAGACACGTTCACGGCGACCTCCTCGCGGCGGCGGATGGACCCGCCGCCCTTACCGGCTCAAACGCGCTATCCCACTTCGAAGAGGACAACCGGATCGCGCGCAAGCTAGGGATGGGGTCAGCGTGCGCCGGCCGGGCGGCACCGTCATCCCCAAGGATTGGGATCAGCCGCGCATCGTCATAGGGATCGTGACGGGCCCGTCGTTGACGAGCGCGACGCGCATCTCGGCGCCGAACCGGCCGTTCGCCACCGGCGCATGCTGCGCGCGCGCCGTCGCGAGCACGCGCTCGTAGAGCCGCCGGCCCTGCTCGGGCGGTGCGGCGCCGGTGAAGCTCGGCCGGTTGCCGCCGGCCAGATCGGCCGCGAGCGTGAACTGGCTGACGATCAAGAGGCCGCCGCCCACGTCGACGACGCTGCGGTTCATCTTGCCGTCGGCGTCACCGAAGATGCGCAGCTTCAGGATCTTGGCGACGAGCTTGTCGGCGATCGCGTCGGTGTCCGCCGGCTCGGCGCAGACCAGGACGAGGAGCCCGTGGCCGATCGCACCGATGGTCCGATCGCCGACATCGACGCGGGCTTCGGCCACCCGCTGGATCAACGCGATCACGGCGTGTCCTCGACGTCGTTGTTGTGCGCTTCGACGTTCGACGGCAGCAGCTGGATCGAGGCGCGCAGCCCGGGCACTTCGCTCATCAGCGCCTGCTCGACATCGGTGCGCAGCGCGGCGGCACGGCCGAGCGTCCAGTGGGCGGGCATGTGCATGTGCATGTCGAGGAATCGGCGCTGGCCGGCGCGCCGCGTCACGACGTGATCGAAGCGGATCGCATGATGCGCGAACTGCGCCAACGTGCGGTCGATCTGGCCGCGCACGTCGTCCTCGACCGCCGTGTCCATCAAGCCCTCGATCGAGCGGCGCGCGAGCTGCGCGCCTTCGCGCAGGATGTTGGCCGCGACCAGCAGCGCGAGCACCGGATCGAGCCAGGCCCAGCCGGTGAGATGGACGAGGCCGAGGCCGACCACGACGCCGGCCGAGGTCCAGACATCGGCATACAGATGGCGCGCATCGGCCTCGAGCGCGATCGAGCGGTGCTCGCGCGATGCGGCCATCATGCGCCACGCGAGCGCGCCGTTCAGCACCGAGGCGACGACGGCGAGCGCGAGGCCGATACCGAGCGATTCGGGCAGCTGCGGTTCGGCGAGCCGATGCAGCGCGGCCCAGCCGATGCCGCCCGCGGCGCCGACGATCAGCAAGCCCTCGAAGCCGCTGGAGAAGTACTCGGCCTTGGTGTGGCCGAACGGATGGTCCGCATCGGCCGGGCGCTGCGCGATCGTCACCATCATCAGTGCGAAGAGCGCCGACGCCAGATTGACGAACGACTCCATCGCGTCCGACAGCAGGCCGACCGAATCGGTGACCCACCATGCGGCCGACTTCATCACGATCGTCGCGATCGCCGTCGCGATCGACAGCTTCAGCAGCGTGCGGACCTGCATCCGTGGCGCGAATCAGGTCAGCGTCACGCGGGCGAACTTGCGCTTGCCGACCTGGACCACGTAGGTGCCCGCCGCAAGCTTGACGGCGCGGTCCTCGACGACGCTGCCGTCGACCCGCACGCCGCGGCCGTCGACGAGGCGCAGCGCCTCGCCGGTCGAGGCCGCGAGGCCGGCCTGCTTCAGCAGCACGCCGATCGGCAACGGTGCGCCGTCGAGCGCGACCGCTTCGATGTCGTCCGGCACGCCGCCGCGCGCACGCAACTCGAAGTCGGCCTCGGCGCCCTCGGCGGCGGCCGCGCCATGGAAGCGCGCGGTGATCTCCTTGGCGAGCAGCACCTTGGCGTCCTTCGGATTGCGGCCGGTCTCGACCTCGAGCCTGAGCTTGCCGATCTCGCTTTCGGAGCGGAAGCTCAACAACGTGAACCACTTCCACATCATCGCGTCGCCGATCGAGAGCACCTTGGCGTACATCGTGTTGGCCGGCTCGGTGATGCCGATGTAGTTGCCCTTGCTCTTGGACATCTTCTCGACGCCGTCGAGCCCTTCGAGCAACGGCATCGTCAGGATGCACTGCGGCTCCTGGCCGTACTCGCCCTGCAGCGCGCGACCGACGAGCAGGTTGAACTTCTGATCGGTGCCGCCGAGCTCGAGATCGGACTTCAGCGCCACCGAGTCGTAGCCTTGCATCAGCGGATAGAGGAACTCGTGCACCGAGATCGGCGTCCCGGCCTTGAAGCGCTCGCTGAAGTCGTTGCGCTCCATCATCCGCGCCACGGTGTAGCGCGATGCGAGCTGGATCATGCCGCGCGCGCCGAGCGGATCGCTCCATTCGGAGTTGTAGCGGATCTCGGTCTTGGCCTCGTCGAGCACGAGGTGCGCCTGGCGGAAGTAGGTCTGTGCGTTGGCTTCGATCTGCTCGCGCGTGAGCGGCGGGCGCGTGGTGTTGCGTCCCGACGGGTCGCCGATCATCGACGTGAAGTCGCCGATCAGGAAGATCACCGTGTGCCCCAGGTCCTGCAGCTGGCGCATCTTGTTCAGCACGACGGTGTGGCCGAGGTGGATGTCGGGCGCCGTCGGGTCGAGACCGAGCTTCACGCGCAGCGGCACGCCGGTCGCTTCCGACCGCGCGAGCTTGGCCAGCCACTCCTGCTCGGGCAGCAGTTCGTCGACGCCGCGTCGCGTGACGGCCAGTGCCTCGCGCGTGCGATCGGTGATCGGATGCGCGGCGTCGGCTGCGGGCCGGTGGCCGGAGGACGTTTCCGGCGAGTGAAGTTCGGACATACGGGGGTTTTCCGGGAGGACATTCCGGCTCGACGCCGGGCGGGGTCGCTATACTGCGCGGCGGCTCGATGACCGATTCGTGACACAGATCACACCGGTCACGGCGGTCGGATTTTAGTCTGCGGTCTGCAGCCTTCCGAACGTCCAAAGCCGCTCGGACAACCTGCGTGCGATCCTCGAAGTCGGCGCGCGCCCATGGGCTCTTGCGCCCCGACTACATTGAATTCGCTGGGATCCCTCAAAGACGCGCTGTCGCGCGCAGCCACTTCCACCAGCCGCCACATCTCCGAGCATCCACGCAGCCTCACGGCCGCGGTGACGATGGTGCTCGCCGGATTCGGCATCACCGCGTTCGGTGTCGCGCCGCTCACGGCCGATCCGGGCGCCGTGCCGCAACGCCTCGTCACCGAGAACGTCACGCCGGAGAACGTGCAGACGCAGCTCGATGCGCTCGAGGAGTACGAGCTCGAGCTCTACCGCACCGACCTCACGCGCAGCAGCGACACGGCCGACAGCCTGCTCGCGCGGCTCGGCGTCAGCGATGCCGATGCGGCGAGCTTCCTGCGCACCGATCCGCTCGCGCGCAAGGTGCTCGAAGGGCGCGGCGGCAAGATGGTCCGCGTGCAGACCGGCGAGAACGGGCACCTCAGCGAACTGGTGGCGCGCTTCCCGGCCGCCGGCAACGACGCTGCGACGCACTTCAATCGCCTCCGCATCAGCCGTTCGGGCAGCACCTTCCAGGCGCAGATCGAGGTCGTGCCGCTGTCGGCCCAGGTCAAGATGGGCAGCGGCTCGATCCGCACGTCGCTGTTCGCAGCGACCGACGATGCGCACCTGCCCGACGCCGTGGCGATGCAGCTCGCCGACGCGTTCTCGACCGACATCGACTTCCGCAAGGACCTGCAGAAGGGCGACACCTTCTCGGTCGTCTACGAGGCACTCACCGCCGACGGCGAGCCGATCACCTGGAACGGCGGCTCGGGCCGCCTGCTGGCCGCCGACTTCATCACCGGCGACCACACCTACTCGGCCGTCTGGTACCAGGACGCGCAGGGCAAGGGCGGCTACTACGACCTGAACGGCCAGAGCAAGCGGCGCGCGTTCCTCGCCAGCCCGGTCGCCTACTCGCGCATCACGTCGGGCTTCGCGATGCGCATGCATCCGATCCTCAACACCTGGAAGCAGCACAAGGGCGTCGACTTCGGCGCACCGACCGGCACGCCGGTGCGCGCGGTCGGCGACGGCACGGTCGACTTTGCGGGCTGGCAGAACGGCTACGGCAACATGGTCGAGATCCGCCACAGCAGCCAGCGCTCGACGCTCTATGCGCACCTGAGCCGCATCAACGTGAAGCGCGGCGAGCACGTCGATCAGGGCGAGACGGTGGGCGCGGTCGGCATGACC
The DNA here is from genome assembly GCA_018241265.1 of Pseudomonadota bacterium. Taxonomy (GTDB): domain Bacteria; phylum Pseudomonadota; class Gammaproteobacteria; order Burkholderiales; family Burkholderiaceae_C; genus JAFEEF01. The sequence continues at coordinate 10,700 of JAFEEF010000068.1, forward strand.
GGCTGGGCGACCGGTCCGCACCTGCACTTCGAGCTGAAGGTCGGCGGCACGCAACAGGATCCGATGGTGCTGGCCAAGCAGTCCGAGGCGATCACCCTGCCGCCGGCGGCGAAGGCGCAGTTCCTGCAGATGGCGCGCAGCATCAAGGAGCAGCTCGAGGTCGCCGACGGCATGGCCGCGCGTACGAACAACTACGGCGAATAGCCGGTCTGCCGGCCGCCGCGGCCATACCATCGAGGCCCGCCCGCAGAGCGGGCCTCGTCGTTTTCAGGAGCAGCATCAGACCATGGACCGCGCGCTCTATATCGGATTGATGTCGGGCACGTCGCTCGACGGCGTCGACGGCGTGCTGGTCGACTTCGCGCCCGGCAACGGCCTGCTGCTGCGCGTGCTCGCGCACGCACACCGGCCGTTCGAGCCGGCGCTGGCAGCCGAACTGCTGGCGCTGAACCGCGCCGGCGGTACCGACGAACTGCACCGCGCGGCACTCGCCGGCAATGCGGTCGCGCGGCGCTATGCCGACGTCGTCGCCGACCTGGCACCGCCGGCCGGCGTGATCGCGATCGGCGCCCACGGTCAGACGGTGCGGCATCGGCCCGGCGAGTTCGACGGCACGGGCTATACGCTGCAGCTCCTCGATCCTGCGCTGCTCGCCGAGCTGACCGGCATCGACGTGGTCGCCGACCTGCGCAGCCGCGACGTGGCCGCCGGCGGCCAGGGAGCGCCGCTGGTGCCGGCGTTCCACCGTGCGGTGTTCGCGCGCGCCGGCCGCGACACCGCCTTGCTCAACCTCGGCGGCATCGCCAACCTGACCGCATTGCGCGCCGATGGAACGACCCTGGGCTACGACTGCGGCCCTGCGAATGCACTGATGGACTTGTGGTGCCGGCGGCATACCGGTGCGTCGTTCGACGCGGGCGGCGCGTGGGCCGCGTCGGGCCAGGTCGATGCAGCGCTGCTCGCGCGGCTGCGCGCCGAGCCGTACTTCGCGCTGCCCGCGCCGAAGAGCACCGGCCGCGATCTGTTCCACGCCGACTGGCTCGATCGTCATCTCGCTGCGGCCGGCCCGACCGCCACGGCCGACGTGCAGGCGACCTTGGCCGAGCTGACCGCGAGCGTCGCGGCCGATGCGTTGCGCCGCGACGCCTCGCAGGCCGACGAACTGATCGTCTGCGGCGGCGGCGCCGCGAACCATCACCTGATGCAGCGTCTCGCCGCGCTGCTGCCCGGTGTGCGCGTGATGCCGAGCGACGAACGCGGCTTACCGGCCAACCAGGTCGAGGCTTCGGCGTTCGCGTGGCTCGCGCGTGCGTGGTTCGAGCGCCAGCCGGGCAACCTGTCGAGTGTCACCGGTGCGCGCGGGCCGCGGGTGCTCGGGGCTCTCCATCCTGCGCACTGAACGCCCGACAAGACAAAGGCCGCCCGCAGGCGGCCTCATTTGTCAGCGCAAGCCCGTCAGGCCGAGAAGCTCGATCCGCACCCGCAGGTGGTCGTCGCGTTCGGGTTCTTGATGACGAACTGGGCGCCTTGCAGATCGTCCTTGTAGTCGATCTCGGCACCCGCGAGGTACTGCAGGCTCATCGCGTCGATCAGCAGAGTGACGCCGTTCTTCGACATCTGCGTGTCGTCGTCGTTCGTGATCTCGTCGAAGGTGAAGCCGTACTGGAAGCCCGAGCAACCGCCGCCCTGCACGAAGACGCGCAGCTTCAGGTCGGGGTTGCCCTCTTCGTCGACCAGTTCCTTGACCTTGTTGGCCGCGCTGTCGGTGAACACCAACGGCGGCGGCGGCTCGTCGAGCAGCGTTTCAGAGGCGGATTGGGCGACTGCGGTCATCGGGAGACTCCTACGGCACTGGATGCCGGCGACCTATTATCGGTGATCGCCGACGACGTCGCCGCCGGTCGGGACATTGCACCCACCAGCGACAAGGCCGCCCGCAGGCGGCCTTGAACACGCGACAGCGCGTCGGTCGATCAGCGCTTGCTGAACTGCTTGCGCCGGCGAGCGCCGTGCAGGCCGACCTTCTTGCGCTCGACTTCGCGCGCATCGCGCGTCACGAAGCCGGCTTGCTTGAGCTGCGTCTTCAGCGTCTCGTCGTAGTCGATCAGCGCACGCGTGATGCCGTGGCGCACCGCGCCGGCCTGACCGGACTCGCCGCCGCCGTGCACGTTGACCTTGATGTCGAAGGTCGCGTCGTTCGCGGTCAGCACGAGCGGCTGGCGCACGATCATGATCGACGTCTGGCGGCCGAAGTACTGGTCGACGGCCTTGCCGTTGACGAGGATCTGACCGTTGCCCTTCTTGATGAACACGCGCGCCACCGAAGACTTGCGGCGGCCGGTACCGTAATTCCAACTTCCGATCATCGCCGTGTCCTCAGATTTCCAGCGCCTTGGGCTGCTGGGCGGTGTGCGGATGCGTGGCACCGGCGTACACCTTGAGCTTCTTCACCATCGCGTAGCCGAGCGGACCCTTGGGCAGCATGCCCTTGACGGCCTTCTCGAGCGCGCGGCCCGGATGCTTGGCCTGCATGTCCTTGAACTTGGTCCCGTAGATGCCGCCGGGGAAGCCCGAGTGACGGTAATAGACCTTGTCGTTGGCCTTGTTGCCCGTGACGCGGATCTTGTCCGCATTGACGACGACGATGAAATCGCCGGTATCGACGTGAGGCGTGTAGATGGCCTTGTGCTTGCCGCGCAAACGGAGGGCGACTTCACTGGCCACCCGTCCGAGAACCTTGTCGGTTGCGTCAATCACAAACCACTCATGCGTCACTTCGGCCGGCTTGGCGCTGAAAGTGGTCATGGTGAATCTGCTGTGAGCTTGCTCCCTTGAATCCGCCGTCCTCGGCCCCGCTTCTGGTACAGGCGGGCTCTCGAACGGCGCGGCGCCGAACCCGAAAGGTGCGACGCGTCTTCCCGAGGAGCGAATTTCGGGAAAGCCGAGAACTATAGCAGATGAATCGACCCCCGGATCCCGAGCCCGGCGGCGAACTGGAGCCCTGCCCCTAACCGAATCGTCTAGACTGGGGTTAACCCTAGACCAAGGATCCGCGCATGACCCCAGCTCCTCATGAAGGACGCTCGGCCGGCGAACCGAAGCCCGACACCTCCTCGCCATCCACGGCGCGGCGCCGACCGTGGATACCGATCCGCTCGCTCGCGCCGCGCCACCGGGAACGCATCCTGGCGCACCTGCTCGCGCTCGAAGAGCACGACCGCTTTCTGCGCTTCGGCTATCCGGCGAGCGATGCCCACATCGCCCGTTACGTCGACACGCTCGATTTCGACCACGACGAGGTGTTCGGCCTGTTCAGCCGCCGCCTCGAGCTGATCGCGCTGGGACACCTCGCGCATGCACCGCGCAGCGGCGCGCCGCAGATGTCCGAGTTCGGCGTCTCGGTGCTGCGCCGCGCACGCGGCCGCGGCTTCGGCCACCGGTTGTTCGAGCACGCCATGTTGCATGCGCGCAACCGCGGCGTGCAAACGTTGTTCATCCACGCGCTGAGCGAAAACGGCGCGATGCTGAAGATCGCACGAGATGCCGGCGCGACCCTGGAGCGCGACGGCCCCGAATGCGACGCGTGGCTGCGTTTGCCGCCGGACACGCTGGGCTCGCACGTCGACGAGCTGATCGGCGAGCAGGCGGCCGAGATCGACTACGGGCTGCGGCGCACCGTGCATCAGGCCGGTGAGCTCATCGGCGCGCTCACCGAGGCGACCGCCGCCATCGTGCGCGGCAAGGGCGGCAGCGACGCCCCGTAGACCCGGGAGGTCGGGTTCGATCGACGCAGCGCCGACATCCGCTACAGTGGCCGCTCCCGGCGTTGGCAGGCCGACGGCCGGCCCGGTTTAGCGACACCCCCGTCATGCAAACACTCCCGTGGATCGTTGCACTCGCCGCGCTGGTGGTGCTCGGCTTCGGGCTGGCCGGCTGGCTCACGGCCTCGCGCAACAGGTCGAAACCCGCCGTGCCGCTGCCGGTCGAATGGAGCCTGACCTCGCGACCGGTCTTCACGAAGGATGAAAGGCGCGTCTACCGGCTGCTGCGCGAGGCGCTGCCGCAGCAGTTGCTGCTCGCCAAGCTTCCGCTGGTGCGCTTTTGCCAGCCGAGCGAAGGCGGCGACACGCGCTACTGGTACGAGCTGCTGGGTTCGCTGCACGTGGGTTTCGCGATCTGCACGGCGAGCGGCCGCGTGATCGCGGCGATCGACCTCGAATCCGACCATCCGCTGTCGCGTCGCGCGCTGCAGATCAAGCAATCGGTGCTCGGTGCCTGCAGCATCCGCTACCTGCGTGCGCCGATCGACCAGCTCCCGAGCATCGCCGAGCTTCAGGCGCTCATGCCGACGCCGTCGGCGCCCGCGGCACCGCGCGCCGCCGCCCCGGCGTCGCCCGCGCAAGTACTCGACCAGGCCCGCGACAGCCTTGCCAACACCGTCGCGACGCGCCGCGCCGAGCGCCATTCGATGTGGCATGACTCCGGCGTGTTCCAGGACTCGTTCTTCGCGCCCGACAGCCGGCACGACACGACGATGTCGGGCGCCGAACTGGGCGGCGGCGCGCTGCCCGCGGGCCTGCAGGACGACGACATCGCCGGCGTCGTCGTCGATGCGCCGCGCGCGTCGGGCAACGGACACGGATGACCGACGCGGCGGCGCCGTATGCCGGGCTCGGCCCGGACACCGTGCTCGATGCGCTCGATGCGGTCGGACTGCGCGGCGACGGCCGGTTGCTGCAGCTCAATTCCTACGAGAACCGCGTCTTCCAGGTGTTCCTGGAGGACGGCCGCGTGGTCGTCGCGAAGTTCTACCGGCCTGGGCGCTGGAGCAACGCGCAGATCCTCGAGGAGCACGCCTTCGCGGCCGAGCTGGCCATGGCCGAGATCCCGGTCGCCGCGTGCCTGGCGCTGGAGATCGACAGCCATTCGTTGCACGCCGCGCACGCCACCTTGGCCGGCCCGACGCTCGCGCGCTACGCCGTCGGGCCGGGCGTCGAGTTCCGCTACGGCGTGGCCGAGCGGCGCGCCGGCCGAGCGCCCGAGCTCGAAGACCCGGCCACGCTCGAATGGCTGGGCCGCTACATCGGGCGCATCCATGCGGTCGGCGCGCTGCGGCCGTTCGCGCATCGCCAGACGCTCGACGTCGAGACCTTCGGCTGGTCGAACCGGCGTTGGCTGATCGACCAGCGCGTCGTGCCGCCCGATCAGGCGCCGGCCTGGGAAGCAGCCAGCAACGCCGCGCTGGAAGCGGTGCAACGCGCCTTCGAGACCACCGGCGCGCTGCCGCCATTGCGCCTGCACGGCGACTGCCATCCCGGCAACATCCTGTGGACCGCGGCCGGACCGCACTTCGTCGACCTCGACGATGCGGTCAACGGCCCCGCGGTGCAGGACCTGTGGATGCTGCTGTCCGGCGACCGCGCCGCGATGACGCGCCAGTTGGCCGCGATCCTCGAAGGCTACGAGGACTTCATGGCGTTCGACTGGCGGGAACTCCGCCTCGTCGAACCGCTGCGCACCTTGCGCATGCTGCACCACAGCGCGTGGATCGCGCGGCGCTGGCACGATCCGGCGTTCCCGGTCGCGTTCCCATGGTTCGAGAGCCCGGCGTATTGGGCCCAGGAGACGACGCGGCTGCGCGAGCAGATCGAGGCGATGGCCGAACCGCCCCTGGGCGGCCCGGCCTGATCAGTCCAGCTTCGAGATCAACAGCGCGTTGACGCGCTTCACGTAGGCCGCCGGATCCTCGAGCTGCCCGCCTTCGGCCAGCATCGCCTGGTCGAACAGGATCTGCGCCAGGTCGTCGAACTGCTCGCTCTTCTCGAGCCGCCTGACGAGGGCATGCTCGGCGTTGACTTCGAGCGTGGGCAGCGATGCCGGGGCGCTCTGGCCGGCCTGCTTCAGCAGGCGCGCCAGATGGCCGCTGACGTCGCCTTCCTCGACCACCAGACAGGCGGGCGAATCGACCAGCCGCGTCGTCACGCGCACGTCCTTCGCGCGGTCCTTCAGGCTCGCCTTCAGGCGCTCGAGCACCGGCTTGAACGTCTCGGCGGCCTCCTCGGCCTGCTTCTTCTCGGCCTCGTCCTGGAGCTTGCCGAGATCGACCGCGCCCTTGGCGACGCTCTGCAGCGACTTGCCGTCGAACTCGTAGAGGTGCGACAACATCCATTCGTCGACGCGGTCCGACAGCAGCAGCACCTCGATGCCCTTCTTGCGGAAGATCTCGAGCTGCGGGCTGTTCTTCGCCGCGGCCAGGCTGTCGGCGGTGATGTAGTAGATCGCCTCCTGGCCTTCCTTCATGCGCGCCGCGTAGTCCTTGAACGACACGCCTTCGTCGGCATGCGTCGACGCGAAGCGCAGCAGGTTGGCGAGGCGCTCCTTGTTCTGATGGTCTTCGCCGACGCCTTCCTTGATGACGACGCCGAAGTCCTTCCAGAACGCGGCGTACTTCGCGCGCTCGGCCTCGTCCTCGTTGTCCGCGAGGCCTTCGAGCATCGTCAGCACGCGCTTCGTCGAGCCCTCGCGGATCGCCTTCACGTCGCGGCTTTCCTGCAGCAGCTCGCGGCTGACGTTGAGCGGCAGGTCGGACGAATCGATCACGCCCTTGACGAAGCGCAGGTACACCGGCATCAGCGCCTCGGCGTCGTCCATGATGAAGACGCGCTTGACGTAGAGCTTGACGCCGCCGCGCTTGTCGCGGTTCCACAGGTCGAACGGCGCCTTGGCCGGGATGTAGAGCAGCTGCGTGTACTCGCTGCGACCCTCGACGCGGTTGTGCGTGTAGGCGAGCGGCGCTTCGGAGTCGTAGCTGATCTGCTTGTAGAACTCCTCGTACTGCTCCTTCGTGATGTCGCTCTTGCTGCGGGTCCAGAGCGCCGCGGCCTTGTTGACCGGCGCCCATTCGTCCTTCGCGACCTGCTCCTTCTTCTCCGGATCCCACTCCTCCTTCTGCATCAGGATCGGCAGCGAGATGTGGTCGGAGTACTTGCCGATCACCGACTTGAGCTTCCAGGCCGACAGGTACTCGTCCTCGCCGTCGCGCAGGTGCAGGGTCACGCTGGTGCCCCGCTGCGGACGGGTGATCGTCTCGACCTCGAAGTCGCCGGTGCCTTCCGAGCTCCAGCGCACGCCCTCTTCCGGCTTCAGGCCGGCGCGGCGCGACTCGACCGTCATGCGGTCGGCGACGATGAAGCCGCTGTAGAAGCCGACGCCGAACTGGCCGATCAACTGCGCGTCCTTCTTCTGGTCGCCTTCGAGCGCGGCGACGAACTCGCGCGTGCCGCTCTTGGCGATCGTGCCGAGGTTGGCGACCGCCTCTTCCGCCGACAGGCCGATGCCGTTGTCGGTGATCGTGATCGTCTTCGCGTCCTTGTCGAAGGCGACGCGCACTTCCAGGTTGGGCTGGTCTTCGTACAGCAGGTTGTCGGCCAGCGCTTCGAAGCGCAGCTTGTCGCAGGCGTCCGACGCGTTGGAGATCAGCTCGCGCAGGAAGATCTCCTTGTTCGAGTACAGCGAATGGGTGACGAGGTGCAGGATCTGCTTGACCTCGGCCTGGAAGGAAAGCGTCTGTTTGTCCATGGCGTGAGTTTCCCGGGAAGGCGGCCGACGGCCGCGGCATTCAACCGTGCGATCTATGGGCGGCGCCGGCGGGATTCAAGGCCCGCGCCGCGGCGCGCGGCGCGAATGATACGGACCGGCGCGCCCTGCGGCGTCGAGCTCTCGCTCAGGGTCCATCGCATCGGCCGGGAAAGCCGTTCGCCTGCGATGCGGCCTGATAGGTTCGGTGTCCTCGCGGTCGTTGCACCAGGCGACCCTGCCGCAACGCGCGGCGCGCAGAGGCGGTGCACCGGCGCGATTGTCGAAGCGGCGCCGACGGCGCACCGGCGGCCGTGCCATCATCGTTCGATTCGTATCGAGTCGCCTCCATGCCCGCCCACGACGCCTGGCCGCCGGCCCTGCCGCGCCACCTGACCCTGCCCGAGACCAATGTGTTCCACAACGCCGCGGTCTCGGCGGCGCGCTTTCCGGACAAGCCGTTCATCGTGTTCTACGACTCGGTGATCACTTATGCCCGGTTCCTGCGCGAGACCGAAGCGATCGCCGGCACCCTTCAGCAGGCCTGCGGCGTCCGCGCCGGCGACCGCGTGCTGCTCTACATGCAGAACAGCCCGCAATGGGCGCTCGCCTTCTACGGCATCCTGCGCGCCAACGCGGTCGTCGTGCCGGTCAATCCGATGAACCGGACCGACGAGTTGCGCCATTACGTCGCCGACGCCGGTGCGACGACCGCGTTCGTGCCGCAAGACCTCGCCGACCAGATGCTCCCGCTGATGGGCGACGGCCTCCGGCACCTGATCGTCGCGACCTATTCCGACTACCTGACCGAGCCCACCGATCTCGCCGTGCCGGAGTTCGTCGCGGCGCCGCGCCGCGCGATCCCCGGCACGATCGCCTGGCACGACATGCTCGAGCGCGCGCTCGTCCCCGGCCCGCTGACGCAAGGCCCCGACGATCTGTGCGTGATGCCGTACACCTCCGGCACCACCGGCCGGCCGAAGGGCTGCATGCACACGCACCGCAACCTGATGAGCACGCTGGTCGGCGGCATCCATTGGTTCTGGCGCAACCAGGACGCGGTGTTCCTGACCGTGCTGCCGCTGTTCCACGTCACCGCGCTGGTCGGCAGCTTCCACGGGCCGCTGTATGCCGGTGCGACGATCGCGATCCTGCCGCGCTGGGACCGCGATACCGCCGCGGCGATGATGCAGCGCTATCGCGTCAACACCTGGCAGGCGATCACGACGATGCTGGTCGATTTCCTCGGCCATCCGCGCCTGTCGGACTACGACCTGTCGAGCCTGCGCATCGTGCGCGGCGGCGGCGCCGCGATGCCGGCCGCGGTCGCGCAGCGCCTGCAGGAGCTCACCGGCCTGCCCTACGTCGAGGGCTACGGCATGAGCGAGACGATGGCCGCGACCCACATCAATCCGCTGCACGCGCCGAAGGCGCAGTGCCTCGGCATTCCGGTGTTCGACGTCGATGCGCGCATCGTCGCTCCGGAGACGCTGCAGGAGCTGCCGCAAGGCGAGACCGGCGAGATCATCGTGCACGGCCCGCAGGTGATGCGCGGCTACTGGAACGACCCGGAGGCGACCGCCGCCGCGTTCATCGAACACGACGGCAAGCGGTTCCTGCGCACCGGCGACCTTGCGCAGGTCGATGCCGACGGCTACTTCTTCATGGTCGACCGGCTGAAGCGGATGATCAACGCGTCCGGCTACAAGGTCTGGCCGGCCGAGGTCGAGGCGCTGATGTACCGCCACCCGGCGATCCTCGAAGCCTGCGTGATCGGAGCCAAGGACGCCAGGCGCGGCGAGACCGTGAAGGCCTACGTCGTGCTGCGCGAAGGCCAGGCCGGCCAGGTCAGCGAAGCCGACATCGTCGCCTGGTCGCACGAGCACATGGCGGTCTACAAGAGTCCGCGCATCGTCGAGTTCGTCGCCGCGCTGCCGAAGTCGGGCTCGGGCAAGGTGCTGTGGCGGCAACTCCAGGAAGAAGAGGACGCGCGGCGCTGACGCCGACGTGCACCGGCGCGGCATACTCGCCGCGATGAACCGCACCGCCGCCGCCGACGACGACGTCCCGCTGCTCGACACGACGTTCCGGCCGATCGCCGAGCTGATCGGCCGCCATGCGCGCGAGGCACCGACGCGGCCGGCGCTGGTGCAAGGCGAAGCTAGCCTGAGCTATGCCGAGCTCGATGCATGGATGGACCGCATCGCGGCGGCACTGCAGCGCGACGGCGTGCGCTCCGGCGACGCGATCGCGCTGTGCGCCGGCAGCACCTTGCGCGCCGCGGCGCTCTTTCTCGGCGCGCTGCGGGCGGGCGCCGCGGTCGCGCCGCTTGCCGCATCGGTCACGCCGCAGACCTTCGCATCGATGCTGACCGATGCGGCACCCCGGTATCTCTTCGTCGATGCGAGTGCCGCTCCGGTGCTCGGTGCGCTGCCGCCGGAGACGCACCTCGTGGCGCTGGGCGACGGCGTGCCGGGCGCCGCCTGGGACGACTGGCTCGCGCCGCTCGATGCCAAGCCGGCGCCGGTCGAGATCCATCCCGAAGCGCCGTTCAACATCATCTATTCGTCCGGCACGACCGGCACGCCCAAGGGCATCGTGCAGCCGCATGCGATGCGCTGGGCGCACGTGGTGCGCGGCGCGGCGTTCGGCTATGCCGCCGATACGGTGACCCTGCTGGCCACGCCGCTCTATTCCAACACCACGCTGGTGGTGTTCTTTCCGACCCTCGCGTTCGGCGGCACGGTCGTGCTGATGAGCAAGTTCGATGCGGCCGGCTACCTCGCGCTGGCCGAGCGGCATCATGTCACGCACACGATGCTCGTGCCGGTGCAGTACCAGCGCATCGTGGCGCGGCCCGACTTCGACCGCCACGACCTCACGTCGTTCAAGGCCAAGTTCTGCACCAGCGCGCCGTTCTCGGCGGCGCTGAAGGCCGACATCGTGCGGCGCTGGCCCGGCGCGCTGATCGAGTTCTACGGCATGACCGAAGGCGGCGGCACCTGCATCCTGCCGGCGCACCTGCATCCCGACAAGCTGCACACGGTCGGCCAGCCCGCCGCCGGCCACGACATCCGGCTCATCGACGAGGAAGGGCGCGAGCTGCCGCCGGGCTCGACCGGCGAGGTCGTCGGCCGCTCGCCCGGCAACATGATGACGGCCTACCACGGCCAGCCCGAGAAGACGCGCGAGGCCGAATGGTTCGATGCCGACGGCCAGCGCTACATCCGCACCGGCGACGTCGGCCGCTTCGACGACGACGGCTTCCTGGTGCTGATGGACCGCCGCAAGGACATGATCATCAGCGGCGGCTTCAACCTCTATCCGAGCGACCTCGAGGCGGTGCTGCGCGAGCATGCCGACGTCGCCGAGGCCGCGGTGGTCGGCGTGCCGTCGGCGCAGTGGGGCGAGACGCCGGTCGGCTACGTCGTGCTGCGCGAGTCGGCCACGATCGATGCGGCGGGCTTGCGCGCATGGGTCAACGGCCGCGTCGGCAAGACCCAGCGCCTCGCCGACGTCGTGCTCATCGGCGAGCTGCCGCGCAGCGCGATCGGCAAGGTGCTGAAGCGGGAACTGCGCGAGCGTTACACCGCGGGTTGAAGGTCAGCAGCGCCGCACCAGGCGCTGCATCAATTGCTCGAGTGCGACCACCAGATCGGCCGTGCGCCCGCTGTGCACCGGCGACGTCTGCACGACCGTGCTGCGCGGTGCGACGAGCCAGTGGAAGCGCTCGCGCACCGACAGCTGCCCGATCGCGCCGGCCGCCGGCCCGCCGGCGCAGACCAGCGGGATCGCGTCGAGCGCGGCGCGTATCGGCGCCGGATCGACCTGCGGCGCGAGCGCCGCGAGCAGCGTCTCGTCGAGCTCGATGCGCGCGGCCAGATAGCGGTCGGCCGCGCACGACACGATCACGCCGGCATTGAAGAACTCGCCGCGCTCGACGCGCGGCACGACGCGCACGACCGCGTAGTCATAGGTGCGCAGCGCGGGCACGCAAGGCCTCCTCGACGAACGCATGCGGCGCCGCCAGCCGGCGCGTCAGGTAGCCGACGTAGGCCGCGCGGTGCGCATCGACATCCGCGAACGCCGGCTCGCCGGCGAGCCAGGCGTCGGGCAACGCGGCGACGATCTCCTCGAGCAGCGCCGGCGACAGGCGCGCCGACATCCACGCATCGGCTTCCTCGAGCGCGCTGGCCTGGCGCAGCAGCACGTGGTCCTTGATGGCCGCAAAAGGCGTCGCCGCCCGCTCCAGCGTGTCGTCGCGCCACGCGTGGTGGAAGTACAGCGCGGCGCCGTGGTCGATCAGCCAGAGCCGCCGATGCCACATCAGCAGATTGGTGTTGCGCGCGCTGCGGTCGACGTTGCAGATGTAGGCGTCGAACCAGACGATGCGCGAGGCCAGCGTCGCATCGACCGGTTCGGCGATCGGATCGAAGGCGATCGCGCCGGGCAGGTAGTCGAGCGCGAGGTTCAGGCCGCCGCTCGCGCGGATCAGGTCCTGCACTTCGGGGTCGGGCTCGGTGCGGGCGAGCTCCGGGTCGAGCCCGGCGTAGACGATCTCCGGCACCGCGAGGCCCGCGGCGCGGCCGATCTCGCCGGCCACCCATTCGGCGATCAGCGCCTTCGGTCCCTGGCCGGCACCACGGAACTTGAGCACGTAGAGGCCGTCGTCGTCGCCCTCGACGATTGCCGGCAGCGATCCGCCCTCGCGCAACGGCGTGAGGTAGCGGGTGACGCTGATCGTGCGGGGTGCCGGCATGACAAGCGGCATTGTGCGTGCTCCGGCAGGCGGGGCGCGCTTCTGTCATCCTTGCCTCCCGCGTACCGGAAATCGATGGAGGGACGGTGCAGTTCCTGATGCATCTTGCGGCCGAATACGGCGTGGCGTTCGTGTTCGGCGTCGTGCTGCTCGAGCAGCTCGGCCTGCCGCTGCCCGCCTATCCGGTGCTGATGCTGACCGGCGGTCTGGCGGCGCGCGGCGACCTGTCGCCGGTCGGCCTCTATGCCGCGGCGATCATCGCCTGCCTGATCGCCGACGTCGCCTGGTACCAGGCCGGGCAATCGTTCGGGCGGCGCGTGCTGCGCCTGCTGTGCCGCATCTCGCTGTCGCCCGACAGCTGCGTGCGCCAGACCGAGACGATCTTCACGCGCTGGGGCGCGACGTCACTGCTGGTCGCCAAGTTCGTGCCGGGCTTCGCATCGGTGGCGACGGCGCTGGCCGGGGCGCTCGGCATACGCCGTGCGTCGTTCCTGGTGTTCGACACGCTGGGCGCGGCGATCTGGACCGGCGTCGGCCTGCTGCTCGGGATGCTGTTCAGCGACGCGATCGGCGAACTGATGCAGACCTTGACGCAGCTCGGCCGCTGGGGGCTGGGGCTGATCCTGCTCGCGCTCCTGCTGTTCGTGCTGAGCAAGTGGTGGCAGCGCTATCGCTTCAACCGGCAGCTCCGCATGGACCGGCTGAGCGTCGCGGACTTGGCAGCGCTGCTGGAAAACGGCGAGCGGCCGCTGATCGTCGACGCGCGTTCGGCCTTCGGTCGCGACGAAGGCCGGATCCCGGGCGCCGTGCCCTATGCCACCACCGGCACGTGGCCCGAGGCGCTCGGCAGCCATCCGCGCGATGGACTCATCGTCGTCTACTGCGCCTGCCCGAACGACGCGACCGCGGTGACGACGGCGCGCAAGCTCCTGGAGCAAGGCTACAAACGGGTCCGGCCACTGGCCGGCGGCATCGATGCCTGGGTGGCGGCGGGCGGCGCGCTCGAACGCTGAACCGAAGGAGCGCGTGGTCCGCTACTTGCGTCGGCGACCGCCCGCCGACAGCACCGCCGACGCGCCCACGACGAGCACGAACACCACCCAGGTCACCGGGTGGTAGAGCACGCTCTTGATCATGAACACGAGCTCGCGCACCTTCGTGCGGTCTTCGGGCGCGACCTGATCGAGCAGCGTGCCGGGCGCTGCGCCATCGACCGGCCGGCCGCGCGCCGAGCCGGGCGTGCCGTCATCGCCGCCGCCGAGCCAGGTCGGACGCTGCGGGCCTTCTTCCGCAGGGCCGCCGTCGTCGCCGTGACCGGCATCGCGCGATGCACCCGCGCCGCCCTCACGTCCGCCCGCCTGCCGGCTGCCGCCACGCGACGGCGGCGCGGATGCCGGCCCGCTGCGCGCGATCTCGTCGACCATGCGCGCGAGCTTCGCGGCATCGCCGGTGTCCTCGCTGACCATGCGTGATGCGGCCGACGCGAGGTCGCTGGGCGGCGCCGCCGCATCCTGCGACACCGGGCCGGCGGCCGCATGCAGGGCCGACGCCAATGCGGCGGCTCCGAGAGCGTGGCGTAGAACGGAAGGCATGCGTGACAGTCGTAACCGGGGCCGGCCTGCGAAGCACGAAGCATACCGCCGGCCGGCAAGCCGCATGACGTCTTGCTAGACGCCGTTTCGGGCGGATTCCACAGAGGCTCGGCGTCAAGAAACTCGACACGTCCCGGCGCAAGACGACACGCCAGGGACACCGGTGGCGTCACGCTAAAATTCCCCCGCTCCGTCACCCCCGTCGTCGCGCCGGCGCCGGGCCATCCCCCCTCCCACCGCTGCCGAGGCCCAGGTCGCATGGCCGTTGCTGCCGACGATTGCGCATCCACCGCGTTCGACCTGAAGAGCGCCACCCTGACTGCGGTGGCACTGATGCTCCGGACCACCGACCTCGCGCGCCTCGCCGACGCGATGCTGGCGCGCTTCGGCGAGACGCCGGCGCTGTTCGATCACGATCCGGTGGTGATCGATCTCAGCCCCCTCGACGGCGAACCTGACGCGACACTCGACTTCGGCGCGCTCGTCGAACTGCTGCGCCGCCAGCGCTTGCAGCCGGTGGCCGTGCGCGGCGGCAGCGACGGGTTGCGCGCGGCAGCACTGGCCGCGGGCCTGGGCGAATCGGCACCCGATGAGCCGGTGCGTCCGGCGCCGCGTGCCGCTGCCATCGATCCGCCGCCTCCGCCGCCTGCCGAACCCGTCGAACCCGCCGAAGCGGCGCAGGAGCCGGAGACCGTGGCCGCTGCCGAGATCGTCGAGCCACCCGCCGCGCCGCCCACGCTGACCGTCGACAAGCCGCTGCGCTCCGGCCAGCAGGTCTACGCGAAGGGCGGCGACCTCGTCGTGCTGGCCGCCGTCAATCCGGGCGCCGAAGTGCTGGCCGATGGCCACATCCACGTCTATGGACCGCTGCGCGGCCGCGCAATCGCCGGCGCCAAGGGCAACACCGCGGCACGCATCTTCTCGACCTGCCTCGAGGCCGAGCTGATATCGATCGCCGGCACCTACCGCACGACCGAGAACCCGCTGCCGGCCGAGGTGCTGGGCAAGCCGGCCCAGATCCGCCTCGACGGCGACCGGCTCGTCTTCGAGCCGCTATGACGTTCAAGAACCACGTACCAGGAAACCGCCGCACATGGCCAACATCATCGTCGTGACTTCCGGCAAGGGCGGCGTGGGCAAGACCACGACCAGCGCCAGCTTCGCCTCGGGCCTCGCATTGCGCGGGCACAAGACCGCCGTGATCGACTTCGACGTCGGACTCCGCAACCTCGACCTCATCATGGGCTGCGAGCGGCGCGTCGTCTACGACCTCATCAACGTCATCCAGAACGAAGCCAACCTGAACCAGGCGCTGATCAAGGACAAGCAATGCGAGCAGCTCTACGTGCTCGCCGCCTCGCAGACGCGCGACAAGGAAGCGCTGACGCAGGAAGGCGTCGAGCGCGTGCTGAACGAGCTCGCGGAGATGGACTTCGAGTACATCGTCTGCGACTCGCCGGCCGGCATCGAGACCGGCGCGATGATGGCGATGCACTACGCCGACGAGGCGCTGATCGTCACCAACCCCGAGGTCTCGTCGGTGCGCGACTCGGACCGCATCCTCGGCATGCTGAGCTCGAAGACCAAGCGTGCGATCGAGAAGCGCGAGCCGATCAAGGAGCATCTGCTGATCACGCGCTACAACCCGACGCGCGTGGTCGGCGGCCAGATGCTGTCGCTCGACGACATCCACGACATCCTGCGCGTCAAGCTGATCGGCGTGATTCCGGAATCGGAAGCGGTGCTGAACGCGAGCAACCAGGGCATCCCGGCGGTGCACATGAACGGCAGCGATGTGGCCGAGGCCTACAAGGACGTGGTGTCGCGCTTCCTCGGCGAGGACAAGCCGCTGCGCTTCACCGACGCGATCAAGCCCGGCTTCTTCAAGCGCATGTTCGGCGGGAGGTAAGGACGATGGGGTTTCTTTCGTTCTTCCTCGGCGAAAAGAAGAGCTCGGCGAGCGTCGCCAAGGAGCGCCTGCAGCTCATCCTCGCGCACGAACGCAGCGGCCGCAGCCGCGGCCCCGACTACCTCGCGGAGCTGCAGCGCGAACTGGTGGCGGTCATCGCGAAGTACGTGTCGATCAACCCGGACGACATCAAGGTGCAGATGGAGCGCCAGGGCGACCTCGAAGTGCTCGAGGTGAAGATCGAGTTGCCCGAGGCGGCGCGGTGAGTCGCCGGAGCGAAGTCGTCTATGCAATTGCGCAGCGCAGGCGACTCGCTCGGAAGCTGCCCGGTCTGCCAAGCCGGACGATTCGTTCGCGGCTTCTGACGGTCATTGGCAGATCGATGCGATGAACGCCGCCTTGCCTTCGGTATAGGCGTTGCGGTTGCGGGCATAGCGGGCCGCCAGCGCCTGCTTGAGCGCCGCATAGCGCGCGGCCAGCGCCGGATCGGCGCGCAGCGCGTCGCGGAAGCGCAGGCGCTGCCGCCACGCGGCGGAGCCGTGCTCGACGACATGCAGATGATGGGTGCGCCGGCCGGCCGACCAGCGCATGAACCAGCGGTGATCGAGCACGCGGCTGCCGACCTCGGCGCCGTCGATGTAGCCGTAGCGGCGCGGCGCGCGGACGAACGGATGGCCGTTCACCGGCGGCGCCACGCCGGCCAGGATGTCGATGATCGGCTTGGCCGCCAGGCCCGCCACCGCGGTGCTGCCGATGTGCTGGATGTCGATGAACGCGCCCGGCAGCTGCGTCGTCAGCCGCTCGCGCTCGGCGACGAACAGGGCCGGCCAGGCCGGGTCGGGAGCATGCACGGCGACGATCTCGTGGATCGCGGCCTGCAGGGATTCGTCGTCGGTCATCGGATGCACGCACGCGGCCTGTCGGCCCATCGTCGCGCGCGTTCGCGGCGCGCGTCATCGACACGCGAGTGGACGACGCCGGCGGCGACTTCTGCTCGACCCGCCTCGCCGGCTCAGCGTTTGGCTGCCGTGACGGCCGAAACCGCTTCGATGAAGCGCGCGACCGGCGGCGCGGCGTCCACGCGATGCAGGCAGCCGATCTCGATGCCGACCCGGCCCTCCTGCAGTCGCAGGTAGCGCACGTCGGGACGCTGCAGCTTGGTCATCGATTCCGGCACCAGCGCGATGCCCAGGCCGCCGGCGACGAGCGCGATCACGGTCTGCATCTGGCGCGCCTCTTGCGCGACCTGCGGCACGAAGCCGCCGGCGTCGCACAGCGCCAGCACGCTCGCGTGCAGGCCGGGCGCGTAGCGCCGCGGCACCATCACGAACGGCTCGCCGGCGAGCCGGGCCAGCGTGACGCGCCGGCGTCCCAGCGTCGCGGCATGATCGGCCGGCACCGCGAGCACGAGGCGCTCGCGCGCGATCGGCACGAAGCGCAGCCCGGCCTCGCTGACCGGCGCCAGCGCGAGGCCGACGTCGATGCGCTCGTCGGCCAGCGCATCGATCTGCGCATCGGTGGTCAGCTCGTGCAGATGCACCGCGATGCCCGGCCACGCCTCGCGGAAGCGCTTCAGCGCCGCCGGCAGCAGCCCGAAGTCGGTGATCGACACGAAGCCGATCGACAGCATCCCGCTTTCGCCGCGGGCGGCGCGCTGCGCCGCCGGGCCGAGCTGCTCGATGCGCGCGAGGATCGCGCGCGCCTCGTCGACGAAGGCCTGGCCGGCCGGCGTCGGCACGACGCCGCGGCTGCCGCGCAAGAACAGCGGCGTGCCGATCTCCTCCTCGAGCTGGCGGATCTGCGTCGACAGCGGCGGCTGCGACATGTGCAGCCGCGTCGCGGCGCGCAAGACGCTGCGCTCGTCGGCAACCGCGATCGCATAGCGCAGGTGGCGCAGTTCCATGCTATTCGCCGTTCGTATGGAAGATGCCGATCGATTGTATTTGAACGTATAGCAGCGCGTTCGGTCACGCCGCTGGTGCCGGCGTCGCCCGACTTCGCTCCGGCGACTCAGACCTTGTGCGTCGACAGCAGCAGGCTGGTCTCGGTGCTCGCAATGCCTTCGACGAGGCGGATGCGGCCGAGCACGCGATCGAACGCCTCGAGGCTGTCGGCGCGCAGCTCGGCGATGATGTCCCAGCGGCCGTTGGTCGTGTGCAAGGTCTCGACCGCCGGATCGCCGCGCAGCGTGCGCAGCACCGCATCGCCGCGGTTGCCCTCGACCGCGATGCTCATCAGCGCGCGGATGCGGTGCCCTTCGGCCTCCGGCTTCAGGCGCACCGTGTAGCCGGCGATCGTGCCGTCGGTTTCAAGCTTCGCCATGCGGTTCTGCACCGTGCCGCGCGCGACGCGCAGGGCCTTCGCGAGGTCGGCGACGGTGCAACGCGAATTGGCGCGCAGCAGCGCGATCAGCTTGGTGTCGACGTCGTCCATGCCACGTGGTCCTTCAGAGCAGCGTTGAGCAGATTGCACACGATCGCTGGCATTCTGCTCTGGAAGGATCAACTTTCGAGCAGCTTACTGTCTATTCTTTGGCCGCGCTTGTCCGGAAAATACGGAGAGGGGTTTTTGGGAGCGTTTCGTGGTGGACTACATCGGCGTTGCCGACATGCAGCGCCTGGTGCGCCGGATCGGCGTGGCAAGCTTCATCGAGCGGCTGGCGAGCGAGATCGAGGCCGACTTCCGCCGCTGGAGCCTGTTCGAGAAGTCGGCGCGCCTGGCGAGCCATTCCGACATCGGCGTGATCGAGCTGATGCCGACCTCCGACGGTCAGCTCTATTCCTTCAAGTACGTCAACGGCCACCCGAAGAACACCGAGCGCGGCCTCCTGACCGTGACCGCTTTCGGCGTGCTGGCCGATGTCGCGACCGGCTATCCGCTGCTGCTGTCGGAGCTCACGCTCACGACCGCGCTGCGCACCGCGGCGATGTCGGCCCTGGCCGCGCGCTGGCTCGCGCTCGCCGGCAGCCGCACGATGGCGCTGATCGGCAACGGCGCGCAGAGCGAGTTCCAGGCGCTCGCCTTCCATCGGATGCTGGGCATCCGTGAGCTGCGGCTCTACGACGTCGACGCGACGGCCACCGACAAGCTGGCGCACAACCTCGCCGCCCAGCCCGAGCTCGCCGATCTGACGGTCCTGCGCTGCGCGTCGATCGCGGACGCGGTGCGCGGCGCCGACATCGTCACGACCGTGACCGCCGACAAGCGCAATGCGGTGATCCTGACGCCCGACATGATCGAGCCGGGCATGCACCTCAACGCGGTCGGCGGCGACTGCCCCGGCAAGACCGAACTGCACCGCGACGTGCTGCTGCGGCCCGATGCGCGGGTCGTCGTCGAATACGAGCCGCAGTCGCGCATCGAAGGCGAGATCCAGCAGCTTCCGGCGAGCTTCCCGGTCGTCGAATTCGCGCAGGTCTTGCGCGGCGAGGCGACCGCGCGGATGTCGCCACGAGACGTGACGATCTTCGATTCGGTCGGCTTCGCGCTCGAGGACTATTCCGCGTTGCGCTTCCTGCACGAACTGCTGCATGATGGCAGCGAAGCGCCGAACCGCATCGACCTGATCCCGACGCTGGCCGATCCGAAGGATCTGTTCGGCGGCCTGCTCGGCAGCGCCGGACGTACGACCTTGCGCAGGGTCGCCTGACGCGCGGCGCGCCGAAGCCGGCGCGTTGCACCGGCATACTCTTGCGGCCGTCCGCCGGACTGCGCAGGAGACTCGCCGGTCACGCCGGTGTAGGGCCGTAAGCCGCGATGAAGTCGCGCAGCACGGTCGTCAGCGGCGCATCGAGCGCACGCCATACGCACGCAGCGATCGCATCGGGCACGCCGCCGAAGTAAGGCTCGGCGATTGCGCCGGCGATGCAGGCCAGCGTGTCCGAGTCGCCCCCGATCGAGATCGCGTTGCGCAGCGCATCCTCGAAGTCGTTCGCCTCCAGAAAGGCGCGGATCGCATGCGGCACCGTGCCGGCGCACGACACGTCGAAGGTGTAGCCGGGCCGCACGACGTCGAGCGGCACCGACAGGTCGTAGCCACAGGTCTGCACTACGTGGCGCCCGATCTCGTCCTTGGAGGCACCGCGACGCGCCAGGTGGATCGCCGCCGCGACGGCCTGCGCGCCGCGCACCGCTTCCGGATGATCGTGCGTCACGATGGTGTAGCGGCGCGCGGCCTCGCCCACCTCGGCCAGCGTGTCGCAGGCCCAGGCGACGGGGCCGATGCGCATGGCCGCGCCGTTGCTGTGGCTGCGCGGCGCGGGATCGCCCGGCGCCGACTCGACCCAGGCGCTGAAGGTCGGACCGTAGCCGGCGTCCGGATAGCGGGCGTGATAAGCACGCATGACGGCGCCGTACTCCTCGCCGGTCAGCAATGATTGCGCCAGCGCGAGCGTCAGCACCGTGTCGTCGGTGAAGCGCGATCCCTCGGGGAACAGCACGAAGTCCTTGGACTTGACGTTGTGCCGCTCGTAGACCGAGCCGACGACGTCACCCGCGATCGCGCCGAGCATCGCGAGGCCGCCGGCGATCAGGGCGCACGCCGCGCCGGCTCGCTGGCGTGCAGGTACTTGGTGTAGAGATCGCGCGGCGGCGCCAGCGACGCGGCCTTGAGGAGCTGACCGACGTTGCCGCGGTGGTAGCCGCCGTGCGTGACGACGTGCAGCAGCATCTCTTCGCGCGACATGCGGCCGGCGTCGCCGTCGGTGAAGGTGAACGCGAGGCTCTCGGCCAGCGCCGGCTCGGCCACGCCGCCGACATAGTCGACGTACCACGCATCGGTCGCTTCGACGTCGCCGCGCAGGCGATGGAGCGTCGGAATCTCGCGCGTGTTCGTCGCATCGAACGGCCGCGGCTCGCCGGCCAGGTGCGCACGGAAGATGCGGTCGACGACGTAGATGTGGTTCAGCGTGCGCACGCAGCCGCGCAGCGTGTCGGCATGCTGCTCCGGCGCGAGGCTGCCGAGCAGCTCGAACAGCTCGGCGTTGGCCCAGGCCTTGTAGGCGAACAGCGATTTCAGCGTGGTGAGGGACATGATGGTCGATCTCGCGGGCTAGCGATGCCCGATCGCGAAGTCGTTGAGCCCGCACCGGTCGACGCCGCGCACGAGCCAGAGCGGACGCTGCGCGAAGTTGACCGCAACGCCGGTCTTTCCGTCCGACGGCCGCAGCGACCGGTCGAAGTGCGAAGTCGCCGGCATGTAGCGCAGTGCCACGCCGGTGCGGCGCCGGGTCGACGTGTTGGGCCGCGCGCCATGGATCGTGTAGACGTCGTGCATCGACATCCGGCCGGGCTCGAGCTCGATGTCGACGGCATCGGCCTCGTCGTAGGCATCGTCGGCAACGCGCTGGTTCAAGGTCAGGTCGTTGCGGTCTTCATGCAGGTGCGCATGGAGCACGCGATCACGGTGCGAACGCGGGATCACGCGCAGGCAGCCGTTCTCCGCGGTCGACGGCTCGAGCGCGACCCAGACCGTGCAATTGGCCAGCGGCCGGATCGGCCAATAGTGGCCGTCCTGATGCCACGGCGTCTCGTAGCCCTCGCCGGCCGGCTTGCAGAACACATGGCAACCCCAGAGGATGACGTCGTCGCCGATCACGCCCGAGACGAGCTCGACCAGTTCCGGATCGGTCGCCAGCTCCAGGAAGCGCCGGCTGCCGCGCACGCCTTCGCCGTTGTCGCCGTCGATGTGCGCCGAGACCAGCTTCTCGGGCCGCACGCCGGGATTGGCCGCGATCAGGTCGTCGAGCGCACTGCGCATGTCGGTCACACGCTCGGCCGGCAGGCGGTAGTCGGGAACCACCCAGCCCTCGCGGGCGTAGCGATCGATCTCACGAGGGGATAGTCGGGCCATGGCGAGCTGCGGGAATGTCGCGTGCATGGTGGCGGCAATTGCGCGATGGCGCAAGAGTTCGCAGGCTCGGTCGCAAGTGGCCGGCCAGGCGATCAGAACCTGGAGCCCGGCTCCTTCAGGAACGCGATCTCCTCCGGCGTCGATACCCGGCCGAGCGCGTCGTTGCGGTGCGGGTAGCGGCCGTAGCGGTCGATGATCGCCTTGTGCCTGAGCTCGTAGCGGTAGTTGTCGTTGTCCGGCCCGAGCGATGCGAACAGCCGTACGGCATCGACGTGCACCCGCTTCGATTCGCTGTGCATGTAGGGCATGTAGAGAAACGCCCGCTCCTCGCCGGCGAGCGTTTGGTCGTGGCCGCCGGCCACCGCTTCCTGCGCCAGCACCAGCGCGATCGCATCGTTGGCGAAAGCCCGTGCCGTGCCGCGATGCGCGTTGCGCGAGAACTGATCGAGGACGATGACTTCGGCGAGTCGGCCGCGCGCATCGCCGCGCCACGCGGCCAGCTCGGCACGCGCGGCCGCTTCCAGCACCGCGCCATAGCGCTCGCCGATCAGCCGGTCGAAAGCCGGATCGGCCGCCCAGCGCGTGCGCGGTGCGGTCTCGACGAACCAGAAGCGCAGGATCTCGTCGTAGTCCATCGCGATGGCCGCCTACTTGGCGACGCTGCCTTCGGGCTCCAGCCACTGCGTGGCGGGCTCGGGACCGGCGAGGATCGCGAGCTGGCAGAGCCGCTCGTCGCCGGCATTGCGCAGCGTGTGGGCGACGCCGGCGGGAATGATCAGCACGCTGCCCGCCCGGTAGGGCTCGGGCGAAGCGCCCTCGAACGTGCACTCGCCAGAGCCGGCCAAACAGACGATGACCTCCTCGACATGGTGCTTGTGCAGCGGCACCACCGCACCGGCATTCAGGATGTTCTCGTGCACCGAGCAGACCGACGTGCCGAGCGCCGGCGTGGCCAGCGCCGTGAAGGTTCGCTCGGTCGACGTCGGCAGCGTACCGAGCATGGCGTGGTGGATAGGCATCGAGTCCTCGCGCGAGGTGCATCCGAGATGATTCCGGACCGGTGCCGACGATTCTGCGGCGGCTCGGCCTTGACCAGGCAGCCCTAGAACCAGTAATCGGCGACGCACCTGCCGTCGCGCGGCAGATCGGTGTACGTGTCGAGCCCATCGAAATGGTCGATCGGGATCCGCGCGACCGCATCGGGCTCGGCCAGCCGCAGGTTGACGGCGATGCGGCGCCGTCCGGCCTCGTTGGCCTGTTGGCCGCGCCAATAGGCGACGCAGCCGCATGCCGGGCAGAAGTGGAACTCGATCGCCTCGCCCCGCGTGTAGGCCTGCGTGCGGCCACTGACGTGGATGCCCTCGTCCTGGTAGTCGTAGGCCCACAGCACGCCGTAGCGCCGGCATACCGTGCAGTTGCAGGCGGTCGCGCCCTCCGGATCGGCATCGAACTTCCAGCGCACGCTGCCGCAATGACAGGATCCTTCGATCATTCGGTGCCTCTCTCGTGGCCATGAATCGCCAGCCGACGCAGATTCTGGCAGAGGGCTGTGCGATGACGGCTCGCCATCTGGCCGCAAACGCCCGCCGCGGCGATCCGGATTCCGCGCTCAAGCGCGCGCGCACTTGACGACGGTCTCCCAGGTGCGCGTCGTCACGTTGGCGCCGAACGCGCGCTCGATGAACTGCATGAAGACCGGGCCCTTCTCGCTCGGCAAATAGCAGGTGTAGGCCTCGCGGCCGAACAAGCCGAACAGGCGCGCGCCGTCGGCTTCGAACGGCAACGCCAGCTTCGGCTCGACCGGCGCCCGCAGAAAGCTGACGACCCGTTTCGCGCCCGACGGCACGGCGTGCTGCGCGAACGGATCGGCGGCGATCAGGTCGTTCAGGCTGCGGGCCGCGCGCACGATCGTGTAGAAGCTGCAGCCGAGCACCTCTTGCATCGCTGCCTCGGCACGCCGCTCGAGCGCCGACTCGGCGGCCGAGCGCGCGTCGAAGACCACGTTGCCGCTGGCCAGCACGGTGCGCACGTTGGCATAGCCTGCATGCTCGAACGCCTGCTTCAGGTCGGCGCTGCGCGCGTTTTGCGGGCTGACGCCGCGCAGGAAGGCGATGTAGCGAGGCATGGACGATTCCTCCGAGGTCGGCAGCGCTGCGGCATCCGGCGTCAGTTCGTACAGCACATCCGGACACCCTTCCTCGTTGCCCGACCCGTCGCCGAAGCCGATCGCACGATAGCCGTGGCGCTCGTAGAAGCGGCGGGCCCGCGTGTTCGGCTCGAAGGTATAGAGGCGGATCGGCCGGCGCAGCGTCGCGTGAGCATGCGCCAGCAAGCGGCTGCCGATGCCGGTGCCGGTGCCGAGATGACCGGGCAGCACGAAGAGTTGCTCGATCCAGCCGCAGGCGCCGTCGTCCGACGTTGCCAGCACGCCGACGATGCGACCGGCGATGGTGGCGACGGTCACGTCCTTGCCGGGAATCAGTTCCTCGGCCACCCAGCGCCGCACGTCGTCGTCCGGATGCGGCGTCGGCGCGTACGGCTGGTACGCGCGGCGGCTGTCGAGCAGCAACTGCGCGACCGCACCGGCGTCGTTAGCTGAAGCAGCACGCAGCAGGAGCGTCATGCACGAGCAACCAGGCGTTGGCACATTCGAGTCACACGTGGCATCCATTACATGCCGCATCTCCGGTCGAATCAATCACGGTGTGGCCGACGCCAGCAGGTCGATCGTCCTCGCTTCGACCTCGACGCCGCGAATCATCATCTCCGCCGCCGACACCGGCAGCTTGAAGCGGCGCGGGCCTGCACTGCCGGGGTTGACGTGCAGCACGCCGTCACGCTCGAACATCGCCGGCCGATGCGAATGCCCGGTCACGACCACGCGCAGGCCGGCCGCCTTCGGGTCGAGCGCCAGCTGCGCCGCATCGTGGACGACGTGGATGCGGACGCCGCCGATCTCCAGCGACGCGGTCTCGCCGATCGCATCGGCCCACGGGCCATGGTCGTTGTTGCCGCGCACCGCGGTGACCGGTGCCAGCGCGGCCAGAGCGTCGAGGATGGCGGCGCTTCCGATGTCGCCGGCGTGGACGATGTGTGCCGCGCCGCGCAGGAAGGCACACGCCTCGGGACGCAGCAGTCCATGGGTATCGGAGATCAGGCCGACACGGATCGCGGGCAGCTTCCGAGCAGATCCGAGCCGGGAGCCGGCGCCAGACATATCGCGCGTCACGCCGGCCCGGCCTGTCCGCCCGCTTCATCACGTCCCGCGACATGGATCGGCCGAAAGCATCCGAAGACGAGCCGCTTCGGATCGAACGGTATCTCGCTCGATACACCTCGCACGGCCCAGGCGCGATAGGCCTCGAGCTTGTCTTCGGAGACGGGGATGACCAGGCCGGCGATGTACATCCGGGTTCCTTGTCGTGGACCTACTTGCCGTACTTGGGCTGGTACAGCTGCACCTGGAAGCCGCCGGGCACCTTGAAGTGCGTGACGAAGCCGTAGCCGTGATCCTCGACGTCCTGCGTGAATTCCACGCCCTTGCCCTGCAGCTCGGCGACGGTCTGGCGGATGTCGTCGCAATAGAACGAGATGTCCGCCGTGCCCGACGGCGGGTTGGCGCCTTCGGTCGGATGAACGCCGAGGTCGGCCTCCGGCGCATCGAAGATCAGCCAGCCGCCTCCGACGTCGGTGCCTTTCAGGCCGAGCTTGTCTCGAAGGAAGGTCCGCAGCGCCCCTGCGTCGGACGAGTAGAACATCGCGTGCATGCCTCGGATCATGTGAGCCTCCAGCGGAAAGCGACCGCCCGGACAGTCTGGCAGAAATTGGCCGCCCGGCCGCGTTCCGTCAGGGTCTCACGGCGGGCGCGTCGACTTTCAGACCCGCCGCCCGTTGCGCCAGATACAGCTCCAACTCCACCAGTTCCGTCGAGTCGGCCGCGAACGGCTCCGCTCGCACGCCCGTCATGCAGCCGCGGATGCGCCGCTCGAGGCTGCCCATGCCCTGCCATTCGAGCCTATAGATCGGATAGCCGGTCGGATGCGCCTGCGGGATCGTGCTGCCGCCGAGACGCTGGCCGGCGCGGTCGTCGTGGCATTGCGCGCACGACAGATCGAGCTGGCCCATGCGCTGACGGAACCAGCGCGCGCCGCGCTCGCGGTAGGGCGCAAGGCGCGCATCGGAGGGCGGCGCGATCGGCAGGCCGCGCGACTGCCGCGCCACATAGGTCTCGAGGCTCAGCAGATCCTCGCTGCCTTCGGGCAGCGGCGCGGCCTGTTGATGGCGCACGCGGCACTGCCGGATGCGCTGGCGCAGGTCGAGCGGGCGGCCGGTCGCATCGTCGAAAGCCGGATAGCGCGCGGCCACGCCTTTCATGCTGACGGCGGCATCGCCGTGGCAGGCGGCACATGACTTCGCGCTCGTGCCGGCCGGCGCATTCCACAGCGATTCGCCCTCGGCCACCCACAACATCGCCGGATTGAGCGCGTCGTCGTCCTGCATCGCCTGGACTTGCGGCGTCATGTCCTCGTAGCCCGAACGCGGCGGATCGGCCCAGGCTGACGACACGCCCGCCAGCCATGCCGCGACAACGATCATGCGTCGCATCGTCGTCATCGCACTCACGTCACCATGAGCGTCGCAGTCTCGGTCTGCGCAAAGCCGTTGTCGCCTTCCCACGTGAAGGTCAGCGTCGCGCTCGTCGTCGCGACGGTATGGAAAGCGACCAGCGGGTTCGCGGCGACGGCCGGGTACAGGTCGGCTTCGAACACCACCTCGTCGCCGTAGCGGCAGACAAAACGCCGCAGGATGTTGCGCGGCACGATCCGGCCGTCGTCGCCGGGCCGGTAGCCGGTCTCCATCGGATGCGCGATCAAGGTACGGATCTGGATCACCTCGCCTTTGGCGGCGGTCTTCGGCATCGTGACGATCGCGCGCGCCATGGTCGTCAGCTCTCGATGCAGGCGGCCAGCGTGACCATCACGTCGACGCTCGCCTGCCAGCACGACCCATCGCTCATGCGCGCCAGCGCGACGAGCTTCTGCGACGTCGCCAGGCGGATGCGCGTCGACAGCTCGGCACGTCCGGCGCGCGGGCCGAGCCGGCAGACGATCACGTCGCGCTGCGGATTCTTCTCGTTGTAGACCGCGATCGCGGTGACGTGATCGGCCGCGGTCATCGGGCTGTCGACCGCGATCGTGATCGGCACCGCATTGCCGTTCTCGACCAGCGGCGCGATGTCGAACCCGACGCGCCCGGTGCGCGGCTGCGCATCGCCGGCAAAGCGCTTGACGACGCTCGCGAGATCGTCGGTGCTGGCACTCGGATCGACGACCCCGGCGGGCAGCGCCGCGTGGCCTTCGCGCACGACGAGCCAGGCAGCCATGCCGGCGAAGACGATGCGCCGGCGGCTGAGCAGACGACCGGTCGACGACGGGTTCATCGCGGCGCCCCTTCCGCACCTTCACTGCGCAAGGTGCGCAGGAACGCCACGACGTCCTCGACCTGTTGCGCCGTCAGGATGGTCTTGCCGCGCCAGGCCGCGCCGACGCGCGTCAGGTCGTCGTCGCGAAAGTAGCTCGGCATCACGGTCGCCGGATCGAGGGTGCGGCTGTCGGCGATGCGCAGCCGCAGCTGTGCCTCGGTCCAGCGCGAGCCGGCGCCGGCGAGGTCGGGCGCCACCGTGCCTTGCGACGGGTCTTCGGGGAACGGCCCGCTGTGGCACAGCAGGCAAAGGCCGGTCTGCCGGCTCAGCACGATCGCGCGGCCGCGCGCCGCGTCGCCGGGCTCGGCGGTCAGCGGCTTCGGGATGCCGTCGCGCACGACCTGGTAGGCCGGCGGCGTGGTCGTCGTCACCGCCTGCGCCGGCGTCTGCATCGACATCGCCGCCATCAGCGCGAACGAGACGGTCCGGCGACTCACACCGCCTTCAGCGTGTGGTTCTTCAACGGCAGGTCGCGGATGCGCTGGCCGGTCGCTGCATAGATCGCGTTGAGCACTGCCGGCGTCGCCACCGCGATCGTCGGCTCGCCGACGCCGCCCCAGAAGCCGCCCGACGGCATCACGATCGCCTCGACCTTCGGCATGTCCTTCATGTGCACGACCGGATAGACGTGGAAGTTGGTCTCCACGATGTGCCCGTCCTTCACGGTGCAGCCGCCGTAGAGCGATGCCGACAGGCCGTAGGCGAACGAGCCTTCGACCTGGGCCTCGATCTGCTGCGGATTGACGGCATGGCCCGGGTCGGTGGCCGCGACGATGCGATGGATCTTCAACGCCCCGTCGTCGCTCACCGACACTTCCGCGCAGGCCGCGACGTAGCTGCCGAAGCCCATGATCTGCGCCAGCCCGCGGTACACGCCCTTGGGCGCGGGCTTGCCCCAGCCGGCGCGTTCGGCCACCGCATTGAGCACCGCGAGGTTCTTCGGCGACTTCGCGAGCAGCTTGCGGCGGAACTCCAGCGGATCCTGTTTGGCCGCATGCGCCAATTCGTCGATGAAGCATTCGACGTAGATCGCGTTGTGGTTGAGGTTCACGCCGCGCCAGAAGCCCGGCGGGATCGGCGGGTTGCGCATCGCATGGTCGATCAGCAGGTTCGGCACCGCATAGCTGAACGCGCCTTCGGTACCGCCCGGGTTGAGGCCCTGGAACGTCACCGGATCCTTGCCGTTCTGCAGGTTCGCCGGCATCAGCCCGGCGACGATCGACTGGCCCGAGATGCGCATGTGCCAGCCGACCAGGTTGCCGCTCGCGTCCAGCCCGGCGCTCATGCGGCATTGCGTGATCGGGTGGTAGCGGCCGTGCGTCATGTCCTCTTCGCGCGACCAGATCATCTTGACCGGCGTGCCGGGGAACTGCTTGGCGATCAGCACGGCCTGCGTCACGTAGTCCTGCACGCCGCGCCGGCCGAAGCCGCCGCCGAGGTGGATCTTGTAGACCTCGCATTGCGGGATCGGCAGCTCGGCCGCCTCGGCCGCGGCCGCGAGCGACGCTTCGCCGTTCTGCGTCGGGCACCAGACCTCGCAGCGCTCCGTCGTCCAGCGCGCGGTGGTGTTCATCACCTCCATCGTGGCGTGGTTCTGGTACGGGTACGAGTACACCGCCTCGACCTTGCGCGCGGCGCCCGCGATCGCCTGCTTCGCATGGCCGGCCTCGTTGCCGACGAAGGCCTGCTCGGCGGTCAGCCCTTCCTTCAGCATCGCGGCGATGGTCTCGCTCGAGACCTTGACGTTCGGGCCTTCGTCCCATTCGACCGTCAGCGCATCGAGCGCCTTCTTCGCATGCCACCAGGTGTCGGCGACCACCGCGACGGCGTTCTCGCCGACCGGCACGACCTTCTTGACGCCAGGCAGGCTCTGCACCTGCGCCGCGTCGTAGCGCTTGACCTTGCCGCCGAAGACCGGGCAGGCCTTGATCGCGGCGTTCAGCATGCCCGGCAGCTTCAGGTCCATCGCATAGACCTGCGAGCCGTTCAGCTTGGCCGTCGTGTCGAGCCGCTTCACCGGCTTGCCGGCGATCTTCCAGGCCTTCGGGTCCCTCAGCGGCACGTCGGTCGGCGGCGCGACGCGCGCGGCCGCGGCCGCCACCTTGCCGTAGGTCACGGTGCGGCCGCTCGGCCGGTGCGTGATCACGCTGTCGACCGCCGAGCATTCGGTGACCGGCACGTTCCATTCGTTCGCCGCGGCCTGCAGCAGCATCATGCGGGCGGCCGCGCCGCCCTTGCGCACATAGTCGTTCGACTCGCGGATGCCGCGGCTGCCGCCGGTCGAGTAGTTGCCCCAGACGCGGTTGCGCGCCAGGTTCTGGCCCGGCGTCGGGTATTCGGTGCGCACCTTGGACCAGTCGCAGTCGAGCTCTTCGGCGACGAGCTGCGCCAGGCCGGTCAACGTGCCCTGTCCCATCTCCGAGCGCGCGATGCGGATCACGACGACGTCGTCCGGCCGCACGACGACCCAGGCGTTGACCTCCTCGGGCTTGGTCAAGGTCGCATCGGCGTTCGCGGCGGCGGCCTGGGCGAGCGCCTGGTTGGCGATGAACGGCACGTGGAAGCCGACCACGAGCCCGGCCGAGCGCGCCAGGAAGCGGCGCCGCGCGGGCTGCGACGGAGGTGCCGGCAGGACGTCCGGGATGTCTGCGGAGATGTCGGATGCGATGCTGCTCATCGGGTCCTCCTCGCCGCCGTCACGCGATGCCCGCGGCCTGCTTGATGGCCGTACGCACGCGGTTGTAGGTGCCGCAGCGGCAGATGTTGGTCATCGCCTCGTCGATGTCGGCATCGGTCGGCTTGGGCTTCGTCTGCAACAGCGCCGCAGCCGCCATCAGCATGCCCGACTGGCAGAAGCCGCACTGCGGCACGTCGAGCGCCGCCCAGGCCTTCTGCAGCGGATGCGACTGGCCGTCCG
This sequence comes from Pseudomonadota bacterium, assembly GCA_018241265.1. Classification (GTDB taxonomy): domain Bacteria; phylum Pseudomonadota; class Gammaproteobacteria; order Burkholderiales; family Burkholderiaceae_C; genus JAFEEF01. The sequence goes on from JAFEEF010000068.1 coordinate 40,785, forward strand.
GCGACAGCGCTTCGATCGTGACGATCTTCTGCGTCGCATTGAAGCTCGACACCGGCCGCACGCAGGTGCGCGTCGGCGCGCCGTCGATCAGCACCGTGCAGGCGCCGCATTGGGCGACGCCGCAGCCGTACTTGGTGCCGGTCAGACCGAGCTGCTCGCGCAGCACCCAGAGCAGCGGCGTGTCGTCCTCGGCCTGGAACTCGCGGACGGTACCGTTCACGTTCAACGATGGCATGACGCTCGTCTCCGGCGATGAAGAAGTACCCCCAGGACGGGACTACGTCCCGTCCACCCCCCGAGGGGGCGAGGAAACTTGGGGCGGCCCGGCGTTTCCTCGAGGTCGCGCGATTGTGTGGACGCGACCCGCTGACAGGCTACTGTCAGCGATTGCCCCGGCTGCCGCGTCGGATAAGCCTCGCGGCTACAAGGCCTTCGGCACCCGCTTCTCGTACCAGTGCGTGATGCGCTGGCCGTCCCAATGCAGCGCGACATGCGCGCCGGTGCGCGCCGCCTTCAGGGCGCGCGGCCGGAAGATCCCGATGCACCAGCCGCCCGGATCGCGCACGCTCGGGTAGTGCACGCCCCAGCTGCCCGCCTCGCGCAGGCGCCGGCCGAGCGGCTGCGACGCGGCATACGAATCGGGATCGAAGATCGCGTCGCCGCGCCCCGGCACCGCGGCGAGGTCGTGCAGCTCGACGTCGACGTTGGCGGCGATCAACCGCAGGTCGACATCGATCGGCGGCTCGGCGGTGCGCGACAGGAACACCGCGCGGTGATAGCTCACCTCGGCCACCGCGGTCTCGAGCGACTGCGCCGCGTAGTAGACCCCGTAGCTGCCGTCCGAGAAGCGCGAGCCTTCCGGATTGAGGTGCGTGAAGGCCGCCATGATCGGCGTCGCGCCGGGGCCGCTGATGCGCTCGTCCGGCGGCACGAGCGGGAGCTGGCCCAGCTCGTCGCGCACGCGCGGATTGGTCAGCGCCTCGATCGCGTAGACCACGTCGAGATCGGCCGGGTCGGCGATCGCGTCGTACAGGCCCACGGTCGGGTAGCGGGACGGAATGAGCCGGTAGCTCGGGCGCCAGTTGACGGGCAGCAGCGGGATGTCGTCCGGCGCCGTCATCGGCCGGCCTCCATGCCGCGGCTCGCGCCGCCGCCGGGCGCAGGGAGATGCAGGACCATGGCGGGGTCAGGCCTTGCCGCCGCGCTGCGCGTCGAGGTATTGGCGGACCACGTAGAGATCGGCGACCTGGCCGCCGAGCATGCGGTCGAGCGCCGGGCGGCCGCCGAACACCGGTGCCTGGTTCGGCTTGCGTATCCATTCGTCGGCGCGTTCGGTCACCGGCAGCAGGATCTGCAGCGCCGCGTAGATGCCGAACAGGTACGACAGCCGCTCCAGCACGTGGCGGTCGAGCGGGCCGACCTTGCCTTGCTTCCATTGGTAGAGCGTCGTGCGGCCGACGCCGAGCAGCGTGGTCTGCTCGTGGATGCCGAGCTTCCAGGCGTCGGCGAGGCGCCAGAACGTGCGCAACGCGGCAGCGCCCGCCGCAGCCGAGCCGAGATCGACCGGCGGCGGGACGGGTTTGAGGACGGCACTCATGGGCAGACGGACCTTTCGACGGATCGGGCCTCCGGCACGGCGCAGGCACCGGCGGGTGCGGCGCGCCCGCCGACGGAGGTCGGCCGGGTCGCGTCGACCTGGCCGAGCTTAGTACAACTTCGGACAAATATCAAAAATCCGTCCATGACCGTACGGATTCTCCGGAGCCGCCGAGGTTCCGTCGACCGCGCACCCGCGCGCTAGCCGCGCTGCAGGCTCACCGCGCCGTCCACGACGAGCGTCGCGCCGACCACATAGTCGCCGGCGCGCGACGCCAGGTAGATCGCAGCCCCCGCCATGTCGTCGTCGCGGCCGATGCGGCGCGCCGGGATGCGCGCTGCGGTCTCTTCGGCGTGGTCGCGCGCATCCTTGTTCATGCGCGACGCGAACGCGCCCGGCGCGATCGCGCTGACGACGATGTTGTCGTCGATCAGGCGCAGCGCCATGCGCCTGGTCAGGTGGATCAGCCCGGCCTTGCTGGCGGCGTACGAATAGGTCTCCTGCGGATTGACCGACAGGCCGTCGATCGACGCGATGTTGATGACCTTGGCCGGCCGTGCCTGCGCGGCCGCGCGCAGCGGCGCGCTGAGCGCCTGGGTCAGGAAGAACGGCGCCTTCAGGTTCAGGTCGACGACCTTGTCCCAGCCCGACTCCGGAAAGCTGTCGTAGGCCTCGCCCCAGGCCGCGCCGGCGTTGTTGACGAGGATGTCGAGCGCGCCTTCGCGTGCCGTGTACGCGGCGACCAGCGCGTTGATGCCGTCGACCGTCGACACGTCGCCCGGGATCGAGACGCAGGTGCCGAGCGTCGACAGTTCGCGCGCCGCCTCGTCGCACTCGGCCGCCTTGCGCGCCGTGATGTAGACGGCGCGCGCGCCCTGCTCGAGAAAGCCCGCGGCGATCATGCGGCCGATGCCGCGCGAACCGCCGGTGACGAGCGCGACGCGTCCTTGCAGCGAGAAGAGTCCTTCGTCCATGACCGTCATCTCCATCGTGGTTCGTACCTAGGCGATTGTCCTGATGCGGCGAGCCCGCCACTGTCGCGGATGCGTCGGCCGCGCGCGACAGTCGCGCGGTGCCCCGTGGCTACACTGGCCGCGCGCCCTATTTCCCTAGACGACAACACGGAGACGACGATGCTGATTCGATCCCTGCCCACCCTGCTGATCGGTGCCGCCACGCTGGCGCTCGCGCTGCCCGCCCATGCCGGAAAGACGCTCGATGCCGTGAAGTCGCGCGGCCAGCTCGTCTGCGGCGTCAACACGTCGGCGCCCGGCTTCTCGGCGGCCGACAGCCAGGGCAAGTGGACCGGCCTCGACGTCGACTTCTGCCGCGCCGTCGCCGCAGCGGTGCTGAACGATGCGAGCAAGGTCAAGTTCGTGCCGCTCAACTCGCAGCAGCGCTTCGCATCGCTGCAGGCCGGCGAGATCGACGTGCTGTCGCGCAACAGCACCTGGACCTTGACGCGCGACGCGTCGCTCGGCGTCGTCTTCACCGGCATCAACTACTACGACGGCCAGGGCTTCATGGTGCCGAAGAAGCTGAAGATCGACAGCGCCAAGAAGATGAACGGCGCGACGGTCTGCGTGCAGTCGGGCACGACGAGCGAGAAGAACGTCGCCGACTACTTCGCCGCCAACGGCATGAAATACAAGTCGGTGGTGTTCGACACGGCCGAGGCGATCACCGGCGCGTTCTTCTCCGGCCGCTGCCAGGTCTACACGACCGACATGAGCGACATCGCCGGCGCGCGCACCAAGGCGCCGAAGCCCGACGACTACGTGATCCTGCCGACCGTGATCTCGAAGGAGCCGCTCGGCCCGTCGGTGCGGCGCGGCGACGACGAGTGGTTCCAGATCGTGCGCTGGACGCTGTACGCGATGCAGGAGGCCGAGGAATACGGCTTGACGCAGGCCAACGTCGACGAACAGAAGGCGAGCAAGGATCCGACGGTGCAGCGCCTGCTCGGCGTCTCGGAAGACACCGGCAAGCTGCTCGGGCTCGACGCCCAATGGGTCTACCGCATCGTCAAGCAGGTCGGCAACTACGGCGAGAGCTTCGAGCGCAACCTCGGGCCGAAGACGCCGCTGCAGCTGCCGCGCGGGCCGAACAACCTGTGGACCAAGGGCGGGCTCATGTACGCGCCGCCGATCAGATAAGGCCCCTGGTCTCCGCTGCGCTCCGCCGTCCCCCGAGGGGATCTTTGCAGCGGACCGGCAGGGCCGGCTCCGCGCCAGATGCTCGATCAGGCTCGCTTGGCCGCTGAAGACACGCATGTCCGCTCCGATCGGTGACACCGCGTGGCGCGCTCGCCGGCGCGCACGCCGGCTGCATGAGGCTGCGCTGCAGATCGCGCTGGTGGTCGTGCTGGTCACGCTCGCCCTGCTGATCGCGCGCAACGTCGAAGCCAACCTCGCGGCACGCCAGATCAAGTCGGGCTTCGGCTTCCTGCGGGACCCGGCCGGCTTCAACATCGGCGAACTGTTGTTCGAGTTCACCGCGCGCGACAGCTACCTGCGCGCGTTCATGGTCGGCATGGCGAACACCTTGCGGGTGTCGCTCGCCGGCATCGTGCTGGCGAGCGTGCTCGGGCTCGTCGTCGGGCTGATGCGGCTCGCGCACCATCCGCTCGTCGCCTGGCTGGGCGCGGCCTGGGTCGAGACCAGCCGCAACATCCCGCTGCTGATCCAGCTGCTCGCGATCTACCTCGTGATCACCGAGCTGCTGCCCGAAGCCTCGTCGGCGATCGCGATCGAAGGCGCGGCGCTGCTGTCGAAGGAAGGGCTGCAGTATGCGGTCCCGACCGACGGCACGCTCGCGTGGCTGCTCGGCGGCGGCGCCTTCGTCGGCGGCGGCGCGATCGCGTGGCGGCTCGCGCGCCGCAAGCTCGCCGCCGGCGCCGGCGGGGTCGGCGTCGCGGCAGGCGCGCTCGCGGCCGGACTCGGCTGGCTCGTCGCAGGCCTTGCACACGGCTGGTCGCGGCCCGCGCTCGACGGCTTCCTGATCTCGGGCGGCGCGGCGCTGACGCCGGAGTTCCTCGCGCTCTGGCTCGGGCTGTCGTTCTTCACGTCGGGCGCGATCGCCGAGCTGGTGCGCGCCGGCGTGCTCGCGGTGCCGATCGGCCAGACGCACGCGGCGCTGGCGCTCGGCCTGACGCGCGGCGACGCGATGGCGACCGTGCTGCTGCCGCAGGCGCTGCGGCTCATCATCCCGCCGCTCGCGAGCCAGTACATGAACCTGATCAAGAACTCGTCGCTCGCGGTCATCATCGGCTATCCCGACCTGGTGTCGATCGCGAACACGTCGATCAACCAGAACGGCCAGGCGCTCGAGGTCATCGTCATCATCATGGCGGTCTACCTGACCTTGAACCTCGTCGTCGCGCTGATCATGAACCTGATCAACGCCCACGTGACGCGCGCGCCGCGATGACGAGCCTGCCGCCCGCCACGACGCGCACCGCCTGGCGTGCCCGCCTGTTCGCGAGCCCGGGCGCGGCGCTCGTCACGCTGGTGCTGGCGGCGCTGTTCGCCTGGGCGGCCTGGGAGTTCTTCGTCTGGGCCGTGCTCGACGCGCGCACCGCGCCCGACTACAAGGCCTGCAAGGCGGCCGAGCACGGCGCCTGCTGGGGCTTCGTCACCGAGAAGTGGCGGCTGATCCTGTTCGGCCGCTATCCGTACGAGGCGCAGTGGCGCGCTGCGCTGGCCACCGCGATCGTCGTCGCGGCGCTCGTCGCGAGCGCCTGGCCGCGCCTCTGGACACGGCGCGGCGCGCGCTTGCTGGGCGTCGGCTGGGGCGTCGCGCTCGTGCTCTTCTTCGTGCTGATGCACGGCGGCATCCTCGGCCTCGAAGCGATCGGCACCGAGCGCTGGGGCGGCCTGCCGCTGACGGTGATCCTGACGCTCGTCGGCATCGCCGCGTCGTCGCCGATCGGCATCGTGCTGGCGCTGGCGCGGCGCTCGACGATGGCCTTGGTGCGCCTGCTCGCGGTCGGCTACATCGAGCTGGTGCGCGGCGTGCCGCTGATCACCGTGCTGTTCGTCGCGACCTTCGTGTTCCCGCTCGTGCTGCCGTCGCAATGGCGGCTCGATCCGTTCTGGCGCATCGTCATCGGCATCGTGCTGTTCCAGGCCGCCTACATGGCCGAGACGGTGCGCGGCGGCTTGCAGGCGATCCCTCGTGCGCAGCAGCAGGCGGCGACGTCGCTCGGCCTGACCTATTGGCAGGTGCAGCGCACGGTGATCCTGCCGCAGGCGCTGGTCGCGGTGATCCCGGCGTTCGTCAACAACCTCTTGACGACCTTCATGGACACGTCGCTCGTCACCGTGGTGTCGATGTACGACCTCACCGGTTCGCTGCGGCTCGCGCTCGGCGATCCGCAGTGGCGCGACTTCTTCATCGAGGGCTATCTCTTCATCGGCGCGATCTACTTCGGCGGGAGCTTCGCGATGTCGCGCTACAGCCTGTGGCTGGAGCGGCGCCTCAGCGCCGGCCGGCGCCACTGACGAGCCGCTCGTCGAACTGCCCGTGGTCGTCCATCAGGCCGGCCGCCAGTCCTGCGCGAGACGGGCCCGCAGCCGCTCCAGGATCTCGTCGGACAGCGCCGGCATCGCCTCGGCCGTGGCTCGCGCCAGCACGATGCCGCCGACCAGCGTCGCGAGCGTCTCGACGGCGCGCTGCTTGTCGGTCTCGTCGAGCTCGCCGGCATCGGCGCCGCCCGGGCGCTTCCACGCCAGTTGCTGGAGCAGCCCCGCGATGCCGCCGGCGAACGCTTCCGGCACCGGCCCCGCCAGGCGCGCCGCCTCGGCCGACAGCGCCGGCGCCGGACAGACCGTGCCGATGCCGTCGCGGTGGTCGGCCGACAGGTAGGTGCGCAGCGCCGGCAGCAGGTCGCCGTGGTGCTTCCCGGCTTCGTCGATCATGCGCTGCAGCGAGCGCTGGAAGGCGCGCGTGCAGGCCTCGGCGGCGAGCGCCTGCTTCGAAGCGAAGTGCCCGTAGAAGCCGCCGTGCGTCAGCCCGGCCTCCGCGCTGATCTCGGCGACGCCGGCACCGACCAGGCCGCGCTCGAGGTAGAGCCGCGCCGCGGCGTCGAGCATGGCATCGCGGTGCGCGGCCGCCTGCAGCTTGGAGACTTTCATGCGTGCACCGGCGCACCGCGCCGGCTGGGCCTTGTATTAGATGATGGCCGTCATGATTGCATGCGGCGCGGCGCGATTCAAGCCGGCGGCGCGACGGCCGCGCCGTCCTGGCCGCTGGCAGTCAGCGCCTGGGCGACGAAGCCCGAGGCCTTCATCTCTTCGACGTAGGCGCGCAGGAACGGCAGCGCCGCGGCACGCGCGGCGGACTTCGGCATGCCCATCGCCTGCTCGATCGCGGTGAAACGGCCGTCGATCACGCGGTAGCCGGGGTGCGCGGCGGCGTAGCGCTCGAGCGGCTGGCGCACGCCGGCGGCGGCTTCCAGGCCGTCGCGCACGAAAAGCTCGATCGCGCCGCCGGACGTCTCGGCGCGCACCAGGGTCGCCTGCTGCAGCGCGCGCGTCAGGTAGAGGTCGTAAGCCGCGCCGCGGCCGACCGCGATGCGTACGCCGGCGCGGTCGGCATCGGCGATCGCGCGGATCGGGCTGGTGTCGGCGACGAGGTAGCTGCCCTCGATCACGACATAGGGCGCGGTGTAGTCGATCTCGGCGGCGCGCACCGGATCGATCGCGAGGAACGCGATGTCCCAGCGGCCCGCCGGCGCGGCCTCGAACACCTTGCCGGCGGCATCGAAGGTGACGGTCTCGAGCGGCAGCTCGAGCCGCCGCGCCAGCTCGACCGCGAGGTCGACGCTGACGCCGCGCGGCCGGCCGCCGTCCGGCCCGGGCTGCGCGAGCACCGGATTGCCGAGGTTGATCGCGGCGCGCAAGGTGCCGCCGGGCGCGAAAGCCTGGCGCAGCGCGCCATCGACGGACGGCAGGCTCATGGCGCGGCCTCCGCCGGCGCATCGGCACGCAGCGAGGCGAAGCGCTGCTGCAGCTCCTGGCGCAATTGCTTCCGCACGATCGCCGCGGCATGCCGGCGCCGCTCGTCGGCCGTCTTCGGCTGCAGCGGCTTCACGATCACCGGCTTGCGCTCGTCGTCGACCGCGACCATCGTGAAGAAGCAGCTGTTGACATGCCGCACGGCTTGCGTCGTGATGGTCTCGGCGATCACCTTGATGCCGACCTCCATCGACGACGAGCCGGTGTGGTTGACGCTCGCCAGGAAGGTCACCAGCTCGCCGACCTTGATCGGCTGGCGGAACATCACCTGGTCGACGCTCAAGGTGACGACATAGCGTCCGGCATAGCGGCTCGCGCAGGCATACGCCACCTGGTCGAGCAGCTTCAGGATCGTGCCGCCGTGCACGTTGCCGGCGAAGTTGGCGGTGTCGGGCGTCATCAGCACCGTCATCGTCAGCTGATGGGCGGGCAGGTCCATCGCGTGTCCTCCTCGTCGCTGCGCGCGCGCGGCTACTTCGCCTTGCTCGCCTCGTAGCGCGCCTTGTTCTCGGCGTTCGGCGGATACAGGCCCGGCAGCGCCGCGCCGTTGGCCACCTCGTTCATGATCCAGGCTTCGAGCAACTCCTGTTCCAGCGCGATCGGCACCAGTTCCTGCGCGAGCGCTGCGGGGATCACGACCGCGCCGTCGTTGTCGGCGACGATCCAGTCGTCGGGGAACACCGCGACGCCGCCGCAGCCGATCGGCTGCTGCCACGCGACGAACGTCAGCCCGCCGACCGATGGCGGCGCCGCGCCGCCCCGGCACCAGACCGGCAGCGATGTCGACCGCACGCCGTCCAGATCGCGCAGCACGCCGTCGGTGACGAGCGCCGCGACCTGGCGCTTGGCCATGCGCGCGCACAGGATGTCGCCGAAGATGCCGGCGTCGGTCACGCCCATCGCATCGACGACCGCGATACAGCCATCGGGCATCGCCTCGATCGCGGCGCGCGTCGAGATCGGCGAAGCCCACGACGCCGGCGTCGCCAAGTCCTCGCGCGCCGGCACGAAGCGCAGCGTGAAGGCGCGGCCGACGACGCGCGCCTGGTTGGCCCGCAACGGCCGGGTGCCGCGCAGCCAGACGTTGCGCAGCCCGTGCTTCAGCAGCACGGTCGTGAGGGTGGCGGTCGTGACCGACTGCAGGGCTTTGACGATCGCGGCGTCTTCGGTCATGGGCTCGGCTGAGTCGTGAGCGCGGGCCGACGACGAAGCGGCGGGCGGCCCTGCATGACCCGCAGGGCGCGATGCTACGCCGGCGCGCGGGTCAGCGTCGGCTGAACACCGACACCGCGCCGGCCAGGCCTTGCGGGCCTGCCCGTCCATCGCTACGCGCTCCCACCACGCGACGGCACCCGATCGCCAGCGCCGCGCCGAGCGCCGCCAGCAGCAATATCCACAGGACGGCCTTGATCGTTTTCACCGGAAAGCCTCCCCGAGCGGCCCCTTTTTTCCGCCAGGCAGCCCAGGCACCGGCGTTATGCTCGCCGCCGATGGTCGAATCATTCTTCGGACTGAAGCGCGAGCCGTTCTCGATCGCGCCGGATCCCCGCTTCCTGTACATGAGCGACAAGCACCGCGAGGCGCTGGCGTACCTCATGTACGGCCTGCGCCGCGGCGGCGGCTTCGTGCTGCTGACGGGCGAGATCGGCGCCGGCAAGACGACCGTCTACCGGCACTTCCTCGAGCAGTTGCCGGGCAACATCGACGTCGCCTACATCGCCAATCCGAAGCTCGGCGTGACCGCGCTGCTGCGCCGGATCTGCGAGGACCTCCGCGTCGAACTGCCGCCGCACGACCAGTACGTCGACCCGATCGATGCGCTGCAGGGCCACCTGCTGCTGCAGCATGCACAGGGACGGCGCGCGCTGATCGTCGTCGACGAGGCCCAGGCGCTGTCGACCGACGTGCTGGAGCAGATGCGGCTCCTGACCAACCTCGTCACGAACGACCGCAAGCTCGTCCAGATGCTCCTGATCGGCCAGCCCGAGCTGCGCACGATCCTGGAGCAGCCGGTGCTGGAGCCGGTGGCGCAGCGCATCGTCGCGCGCTTTCACCTGCCTTCGCTGTCCGAGGGCGAGACCGGCCGCTACGTCGCGCACCGCCTCGCGGTCGCCGGCCTCGAAGGCGAGATGCCGTTCGATCCGCTCGCGCTGGCGCGCATCCACAAGCTGTGCGGCGGCGTTCCAAGGCGCATCAACGTGCTGTGCGACCGCGCGCTGTTCGCCGCGCAATCGGGCGGCAGCCGGCTGATCGACTCGCGCATCGTCGACCGCGCGGCCGCCGAGGTGTTCGGCCGCCCGGCACCGGCGGCTGCCTCGCCGCGCGCCGTCACGCCCGCACCGGCCACGGCGCCGCGGCGCTGGCCGGCCTGGCTGGCGCTGACCGGCGTGGCCGCCGCTGCGCTGGTCGCCGGGTTGGCGTTGGCGCCGACGATCGCGCCGGCGCTGTCGCGCTCGGTCGCGTGGATGGCGCCGTCGCGCCTTCCGATGATCGCGCTGCCCGCGCCGGTCCCGGCCAGCGCGGCGACGCCGGTGGTCGCCGTCGAACCGGCGCCGCCGCCGACCATGTCGGCGCCGACCGTCGTCACGCTGGCGAATGCATCCAGCACGGCACTCAACACGTCGCCCGACGCCAAAGCATCAGCCACCACGCCGGCGCTCGCAGCATCCGCCGGCACGCAGAACGCCAGCCTGGATGCGCTGCTGGCCGGCGGCTGGACCGACGAAGCGGGCGCCTGGCGTGCGTTGGCGAGCCTGTGGGGTGCGAACCTCCCGGCCGGCACCGATCCGTGTGGCGCCGCCCTCAAGCAGGGCCTGCACTGCTACCGCGGACGCGGCGGGCTGGCGCCGATCCGCGAGCTCGATCGCCCCGGCGTGCTGCGCGTCGTCGACGCGCGCCAGCGCGTCAGCTACGTCGTCTTGCTCGGTCTCGGCGGCGCGAACGCGACCTTGCGCGATGCGAACGGCAACGACCTCGCGGTGCCGCTGGCGCAGCTCGCGCGGGCCTGGCGCGGCGACTACGCGACCTTCTGGAAGGCGCCGGCCGGCTACCGCGAAGGCGAGGTGGTCGGCACCACCGGCGCGGTGGCGCCGTGGGTCGGCGAGCGGCTCGGGCCGCCGGCCATCGCGGCATCGGGCGCCGCTTCGGCGCCGGGCGCCGACGAGACGCTGCGCGCGCGCGTCTATGCGTTCCAGCTCGCGCACGGCCTCGAGCCCGACGGCGTCGCCGGGCCGCTGACCTTGATGCAGATGAACCGCGAAAGCGGCGTCGACGAACCGCGCCTCAAGCGCTGAGGCTGAGGCCGGGCGCGACGCGCCAGACGAGCAGCAGGTTGTTGGCCGGCATCGCGACGCGCTCGGCGAGCTCGAAGCCCGCCGCCTCGGCCGCCCGTACGACGTCGTCCAGGCGCCGAATGCCCCAGGCCGAATCGCGCGCACGCAGATCGGCATCGAAGCTCAGGTTGGTCGGCGCCGGCACTTCGCCGTCGACGAAGTAGGGACCGTAGGTCACGAGCATCGCAGCGTCGCCGAGCCGCTCGCGGGCGCCGCCGAAGAGCGCGTCGCAGCAGTCACGCGGCGCGACGTGCAGCATGTTGGCGCAGTACATGGCATCGACCGCCGAGACCGGCCACGGCCGCTCGCGCACGTCGACGAGCAGCGGCGCCGCGACGTTCGCCAGCCCGGCGCAGCGGCGCGCGATCGTGGCCAGCGATGCCGGGTTCGCGTCGCTCGGCTGCCAGCGCCAGTCGGGCCGCGCCGCCGCGAAGTGCGCGGCATGCTGGCCGAGTCCGCTCGCGATCTCGAGCACGCGCCGCGGCCCCGGCCACAGACGCACCAGCACGTCGAGGATCGCCTGCTTGTTGCGCTCGGCAGCCGGGCTGGCGGGCAGCCCTGCGCCGTCGCTCATCGCGACGCCTCCTCGGCTTCGATCAGCAGCCGCGTGCGCACCGCTTGCGCGCCGGCCTGGCCGACCGCGCGCACGCGCAGCGCTCGCCCGACCGCGACCTCGCATCGGCAGTGGTAGTCGAGCGTGTCGCTCGGTGCATGGCTCGCGATGCGGCGTGACCATTGCTGCGCGCCGTCGATCTCGACGCGCAGCTCGTGCCACGGCGCGTCGGCGTCATCGGCGACACGGACCGCGAGCCGGCAGTCGACTTCGAAGACGCGCCGCCGTCGTGCATCGGGTGGAATGACGAGCAGCGCGACATCGGACGCGCCCGCGTCGACGCTCCAGCGCTCGGGTGCGCCATCGGGCGCGGGCGGCGGAGGACGCGGCGATCTCGACGGCATTGGGCAATCCAGCGGCAAACGGACAAGGCGGGGCGGGGCGCGATGATAGGCCCGCGCCACAATGCACCTCTGGCCTGTCGACTCATCACAAGGAGCGCCCGTGTCCGCCCCCTCCATGCCCCAGAACAGCCTGGCTGCCGCCATCGATGCGGCCGTCGCCGCGCAAGAAGCGCAGATCATCGCGTGGCGACGCGACTTCCATGAGCATCCCGAGCTCGGCAACCGGGAGTTCCGCACCGCCGGCATCGTCGCCGAGCACTTGCGGTCGCTCGGCTTCGACGAGGTGCGCACCGAGGTCGCCTACACCGGCGTCGTCGGCCTGCTGAAGGGCGGCCTGCCGGGCCCGGTGGTCGCGCTGCGCGCCGACATGGACGCCCTGCCGGTGGCCGAGCGCGCCGACGTACCGTTCGCATCCAAGGTGCGCACGACCTGGAACGGCGAGTCGGTGGGCGTGATGCACGCTTGCGGCCACGATGCGCACACCGCCATCCTGATGGGCGTCGCGAGCGTCCTCGCCGGGTTGCGCGAGCGGCTGCGCGGCTCGGTCAAGTTCATCTTCCAGCCCGCCGAGGAGCTGCCGCCCGAAGGCGAGGACGGCGGCGCGAAGCTGATGATCGAGCAGGGCGCGCTCGCGAACCCGGCGCCCGATGCGATCTTCGGCCTGCACATCACGTCGCGCCTGCCGGCCGGCGTGATCGGCTACCGCAGCGGCCCGACGATGGCGAGCGCCGACAACTTCCGCATCACCGTCAAGGGCCGGCAGACGCATGGCGCGATGCCGTGGGGCGGCATCGATCCGATCGTCACCGCCGCGCAGGTCGTGCTGGGCCTGCAGACCATCGTCAGCCGGCAGATCGACCTGACCGCCGAGCCGGCGGTCGTCACGATCGGCGCGATCAAGGGCGGCGTGCGCGAGAACATCATCCCCGACGAGGTCGAGATGCGCGGCACGATACGCACCTTCGACGAAGGCATGCGCGACGACATCCATGCGCGCCTGACCGAGACCGCCGAAGGCATCTCGAAGGCCGCGCGCGCCGGCTGCGAGGTCTGCATCAGGAAGCACTATCCGGTCACCGTCAACGACACCGAACTGACCGCGCTGATGCTGCCGACGCTGGAGCGCAGCGCCGGCAAGGAGCGCGTGCTGATGACGCCGAAGGTGAGCGGCTCGGAAGACTTCTCGTTCTACCAGCACGTCGTGCCGGGGTTCTTCTTCTTCGTCGGCGTGACGCCGGCCGGCACCGATCCGCATCAGGCCGCGCCCAACCACTCGCCGCTGTTCTACGTCGATGAAGCGGGCCTCGGGCTCGGCGCACGCGCACTCGCGCAGCTGGCCTGCGACTACCTCGAAGCGCCGGAAGCCAGCCGGCGCCTGGCGTGAGGACGACGACGATGTGGAAGTCCATCGCCCTTGCGATCGTCGTGCTCGTCGTCGGACTGCTCGCCTATGCGACGACGCGGCCGGCCACGTTCGAAGTGCAGCGCAGCGTCGTGATCCGCGCGCCGGCCGAGAAGATCTATCCGCTGATCGAGGACTTCCACCGCTGGACCGTCTGGTCGCCGTGGGAGAAGCTCGACCCGCTGCTGCACCGCGCCTACAGCGGCGCCCCGAGCGGCCCCGGCGCGGCCTATGCGTGGGAGGGCAACGCCAAGGTCGGCCGGGGCCGCATGGAGATCACCGCCGCGCAGCCGCCGAGCCGGCTGACGATCCGGCTCGACTTCCTGAAGCCGATCGAAGGCCACGACACCGCGGTGTTCGTGCTGCGTCCGCAAGGCGACGAGACCGAGGTCACCTGGACGATGCGCGGCCCGTCGCCGTACATCGCCAAGCTGATGGGCATCTTCGTCAGCATGGACAGCCTGGTCGGCAAGGACTTCGAGGCCGGCCTCGCGAACCTGAAGGCGGCGGCCGAGCAGCCGCGATGAGCAGATCGGTTCAGCCGAGGAAGACCCAGATGCCGAGCCCGACCAGCGCGGCCGTCAGCACGACGGAGTAGGCCAGCACGACCGCGGCCTCGCGCAGCAGCCTCGCCCACCAGCGGCCGCCGTAGACGCGCCGCTCGGCCAGGAAGGTGTAGACCGGGATGACGAGCGTCGCGGCGTCCGCCATCGCCTTGCCCGGCAGCGCGGTCAGCGCCAGCATGAAGAACCAGAACGCATGCAGGTGCAGGGCATAGACGAGGTGCTCGGTATAGACCATGCGCCGGTTGCGGTAGACCAGCTTCATCGCGAGCGCGAACGCGGGCACCAGCACGAACATCACGCCGCCGGCGTGGGCGAGGAAGCGGTCCGGCAGCGCGCGCAGCTCCGTCACCAGATCCTGCGGCGCCACGTCGACGCGCCCGCGGATACGCTCGCACAGCCAGCCCGGCAAGTGCTCGCAGAAGTAGCGGCCATCGCGCAGGCCGGCGCGCGCCGGACCGAGATCGAGCACCGCGAAGTCGTGCATGTGCGTGGCCATCTCCTGCGCGGTCAGCGGCCGCCCGCCGCTGCCGCCCTCCCGAAACTGGACGTGCGCGCCCATGCGCAGCGCCAGCAGCGCGATCAGGCTGATCGTCAGGTAGAGCCGCAGCGGCAGGACGTAGCGCCGGCGCCGTCCCTCGAGGTATTCGCGCGTCAATTGGCCGGGCTTGAACAGCAGCAGCTTGAGCGAACGCCACAGCGCACCTTCGGCCGCGATGTAGCTGCCGGCGAACTGCTGCGCGAACTCGTGCATGGTCGGCGGCCTGAGACGCACCTCCTGGCCGCAGGCCGGGCAGTAGCGCGGCCGCGGGTCGCCGAAAGGCGCGTCGCAGTTCAGGCAGGCAGCGTGTTCGGGCATCGGGCCGCCATGGTAGCGATCCGCTCGGCCGGTCATCGCAGGACGGTGCAGCGATGTTCCTGCGCGTCGTCCTCGGCCGAACCTTCGATGCCGGCCGCGCGGTCGGTGTGCCCGGCCAGGACATAGAAGCCGTCATGTCCGTCGGCAAAGCGTGCGCCGACGACCGCGATCGTCTGCGCACCCATCGCGGCGGCCGCACCCGGGACGCCGCCGGCGACGAGCCTGAACGGGTTCACTGGGCCGAGATCGCTGCCGACGATGCGGCGCACCGCATAGGGATGACCCATCCAGCCGCCGGCGAGCGGCGTCCAGTCGGCGCCGATCTCGCTCTGCGCTGCGGCGAGCCGCGCCCGCAGATCGGGCCGCACGCACGACACGTGGATGTGCAGCTGGTTCTGGCTGCGCGCCGCCTGCGCGTTGATCGCCAGCGCGATCGCATCGCGCGGCAGCGGCGCGCCGTGCAGCGCGCCCATGTAGCGGCGCGCGTCCCAGGCGTCCTGCCAGTAGTTCGTCGCGTCGGGCGCGAGGATCGCCGGGCTCTCGATGCCGGTGATGCGCTCGGTCGGGATCAGCAGGAACTGCAGCACGCCGCGCAAGTCCTTCAACACCGCGTCGCCGTGGTCCACGCCATGTTCCAGATGGACCGCGGCGCACGGCGCAGGCCCGTCGCCGCGCTGTTGCGCCGGCACGCAACGGTCGTGCACGATGCGCCAGAGCGCATCGGGATCGGCGAGCGCTGCGAAGTGCAGCGGCAACCCGGCGACCAGCGCGAGCGCCGGTGCGACGAGCCGAGCGGGCCGGAACTTCATGCCGCGCGACTCTAGTGCAGCGTTCGACACGGTGCGGCACATCAAACCGCGTCTTTGCCGCCGTGGCGTCGTTGCATATCCTCGCGGTACCTTCGGGTATCGCTGCGATTTGCGCCTAGCCGCGACGACAAATCCATCGGTTTTGTTCAGTGCCGCACCGTGTCGAACGCCGCACTAGCGCGTGACGCCTGCACGCGCTGCCCGGGCCGGTTCACCCCGGCGGCTTCCCTGCGCATGCGGAGGCGCCACAATCGCCGCACACCCCATTCGATCGCGGAGCCCGCCTTGAACGCCATCACCCTCGCCAACGACGACCCCGACGACCGCAAGAACGCCAAGCCCGAACGCGGCGACCGCATCGAGGAGCAGCTCGCCTTCAAGTCGCGCTTCGTGCTGGTCTTCGGCGAGATCTCCGACAAGCTCGCGCTGGCCACCTGCCGACGGCTGCTCGCGCTGTCGGAAGAATCGGAGGCGCCGATCTCGATGCTGATCTCTTCGCCCGGCGGCCATGTCGAATCGGGCGACGCGATCCACGACGTGATCCGCTTCATCCGCGCCCCGGTGACGGCGATCGGCACCGGCTGGGTCGCGAGCGCCGGCGCGCACATCTTCCTCGCGGTGCCGAAGGAGCGCCGCGTCTGCCTGCCGAACACCCGCTTCATGATCCATCAGCCGGCCGGCGGCGCGGGCGGCCAGGCCACCGACATCGCGATCCAGGCAAAGGAGATCCTGCGCACCCGCGAACGCATCGCCCGCGTGATCTCGGTGCAGACCGGCCAGCCGCTCGAGAAGGTCGTCGCCGACATGGAACGCGACTTCTGGATGAGCGCCGACGAAGCCGTCGCGTACGGCATCGTGTCGCGGGTCATCGAGCGGCAGAAGGATCTGGCTTGAGGTGCAGGGGCGTGGCTTCCGGCAGATAAGCCGCGCCGATCAAACGATCCGATCAAACGATTGGCCGCCCGGAGGCCTTTCGGGAACGATGCGTCCGCAGCAGCGAGGCTGCATCCGCATCGGCGCCGCACCTCGGCGCCTCCGTCCCGACATCCTCCAGGAGCCCTCATGGCCAAGATCGTTTGCGTGCTTTACGACGACCCCGTCACCGGATACCCGAAGCGCTATGCGCGTGACGACCTGCCGAAGATCGAGCGCTATCCCGACGGCCAGACGCTGCCGACGCCCAAGGGCATCGACTTCCGGCCCGGCACCTTGCTCGGCAGCGTCTCCGGTGAGCTCGGGCTGCGCAAGTACCTCGAGTCGAACGGCCACCAGCTCGTCGTCACGTCGAGCAAGGACGGCGAAGGCAGCGTCCTCGACCGCGAGCTGCACGACGCGGAGATCGTGATCTCGCAACCGTTCTGGCCGGCCTACATGACGGCCGAGCGGATCGCGAAGTCACCCAAGCTGAAGATGATCGCACGGCCGGCATCGGCTCCGACCACACCGACCTGCAGGCCGCGATGGACCGCGGCATCACGGTGGCGGAGGTGACCTACTGCAACAGCAACAGCGTCGCCGAGCACGTCGTGATGATGACCTTGGCGCTGGTGCGCAACTACATCCCGTCATACGACTGGGTGCGGAAGGGCGGCTGGAACATCGCCGATTGCGCGGCACGCTCTTACGACCTCGAGGCCATGCAGGTCGGCACCGTCGCCGCCGGCCGCATCGGACTGCGCGTGCTGCGGCTGCTGAAGCCGTTCGACGTGGGCCTGCACTACATGGACCGGCACCGCCTGCCGGCGTCGGTGGAGCAGGAGCTCAACCTCACGCACCACACGACCCTCGAGAGCCTCGCGAAGGTGTGCGACGTGGTGACCTTGAACTGCCCGCTGCATCCCGAGACCGAGCACATGGTCAACGCCGAGTCGCTGAAGAACTTCAAGCGCGGCGCCTACCTGATCAATACCGCGCGCGGCAAGCTGTGCGACACCAACGCGATCGCCGCCGCGCTCGAGAGCGGCCAGCTCGCCGGCTATGCGGGCGACGTGTGGTTCCCGCAGCCGGCGCCGGTCGACCATCCGTGGCGCACGATGCCGCACCACGGCATGACGCCGCACATCTCGGGCACGAGCCTGTCGGCGCAGGCGCGCTATGCGGCCGGCACGCGCGAGATCCTCGAGTGCTACTTCGAGAGCCGGCCGATCCGCGACGAGTACCTGATCGTGCAGGGCGGCCAGCTCGCGGGCGTGGGCGCGCACTCGTACAGCGCGGGCAATGCGACCAAGGGCTCGGAGGACGCGGCCCGGTTCAAGAAGTAGCGCGGCAGGAGGGCCCCGTGCGCCGCCTCTTCAGGACCACGGGCCCGACGGCCGGCAACGCGAAGCCCCCACGCATCGGCCTGCCTGCGGTGGCAGTGGCAGGCGACGCGCCGCTCTATCTCGCTTCGGTCGCGGATCGGGCATCCACGTAGACCCAAGCCGACTGCCCCGAGGCCAGGATGAAGCGCTCGCGCCGATAGTCCGCGACTTCGTAGCTGTCGGCTCGCAGCAGTTCGTCCGGCGTGACGGCAAAGACGGTCCCGTCGACCACGTCCATCGGCAGTCCGGTATGCACGAGGATGGGGTGATGCGTCATGCCGCTCGTCTCGACGACCGCGGCATCGCGAATCTCCAGCGAGGTCAGCGTATGTCCGGGCAGGCGATCCGGCGCGCCGTCCAGCCGGCGGCCGAAGGTCGCGAGCTGGACCGGCTCCAGCCGCAGCGTGCCGTAAGAAAAGAGCCGCTCGGTACGGTCGGTGAACTGCGACATGGCTGCCCCGATTTTCAGGCCGGATCGGCGATCGGCAGGTCTACGAAGAAGGCGCCGAGACTGCCGAGGAAGGATGCACAGGCACGTGCGTTGTATTCTGGCGCATATATCGACTCCCGCTTGCGCCTGTAAGGCCGGGGGCGCTCGGCGCGACCCCTTCGGGTCCGGGTGCGTCCGGTTCGTCGCCATCCAGTCGAGACCATCGAATGCTGCTGTTCATCCTGGCCTATGCGGGGGGCGCGCTGACGATCGTCAGCCCATGCATCCTGCCGGTGCTGCCCTTCGTCTTCGCCCGTGCCGACCGGCCTTTCGTCAACAGCGGCCTGCCGCTGCTGTTCGGCATGGCGGTCACGTTCGCGGCCGTGGCCACCTTGGCGGCGGTGGGCGGCGGCTGGGCCGTGGCGGCGAACGAATACGGCCGCTATGGCGCGCTGCTGCTGCTCGCGGCCTTCGGCGTCACCCTCCTCTTCCCAGCCATCGCGGAGCGCCTGACCCAGCCGCTGGTTGCGCTCGGCGCAAGGATGTCGGAGCGGGCGTCGCAGCAGACCGGCTCAAGCTCCGCGGTCGCGTCGTCGTTCGTGCTGGGCGTTGCGACCGGCCTGCTGTGGGCCCCGTGCGCCGGCCCCATCCTCGGCCTGGTGCTGACCGGCGCGGCGCTCGAAGGCGCGAGTGCGCGCACCTCGCTGCTGCTGCTCGCCTACGCGGCCGGCGCCGCGACGTCGCTCGCGCTCGCGCTGCTGGTCGGCGGCCGCGTGTTCAAGGCGATGAAGCAATCGCTGGGCGCCGGCGAATGGATACGGCGCGGCCTCGGCGTCGCGCTGCTGGTCGGCGTGATCGTGATCGCGTTCGGCCTCGACACCGGCTACCTGACGCGGCCGTCGCTCGCCCGCTCGTCGAAGCTGGAGCAGACCCTGGTCGACAAGGCCGGCCCTGCAAGCAAGGCCGCGACGGCGGCCTCTGCGCCCGGCCGCGAACTCGCCGTCGAAGGTTCGTCCCCGGCACTTTCGGGCGCGACCGCATGGCTCAATACGGCGCCGCTGACCGTCGAAGGATTGCGCGGCAAGGTCGTGCTGGTCGACTTCTGGACCTATTCGTGCATCAATTGCCTGCGCTCGATCCCCTACGTCCGCGCCTGGGCCGCGAAGTACGGGAGCCAGGGCCTGGTCGTCATCGGCGTGCACGCGCCCGAGTTCGCCTTCGAGAAGAACCCGGCCAACGTCCGCAAGGCGACCAAGGACCTCGGCATCGACTACCCGGTGGCCGTGGACAACGACTGGACGATCTGGCGCGCCTTCAAGAACGAGTACTGGCCGGCGCACTACTTCATCGACGCGCAGGGCCGCGTGCGGCATCACCACTTCGGCGAGGGCGACTACGCCGCATCGGAGCGCGTCATCCAGCGACTGCTGGCCGAAGCCGGCCAAGACGGCGTGCCGCGCGACGTCGTGGCGGGCGTCGACGCCGCGGGTGCTCAGGCAGCCGGGGACTCGAGCAACCGTTGGTCGCCGGAGACCTATGTCGGCTACGAGCGGGCCGCGAACTTCGTCGCGCCGGAAGGCATGGTCCGCGATGCGCCGCATCGCTATGCGGGCGCACCGTCGCTGAGCCTCAATCAATGGACACTCTCGGGCGACTGGACCGTCGGATCCGAGCATGTCGTCGTCGACCGCGCGGGCGGGCGCATTGCCTATCGCTTCCATGCGCGCGATCTGCATCTGGTTCTCGGGACCATGGATCCGGGCAAAGCCGTGCGGTTTCGCGTGTCCATCGACGGAAAGCCGCCTCTCGCGGACCACGGCTCCGACGCCGACGAACAAGGCAACGGAATCGTCCGCGGGCAGCGGCTCTACCAGTTGATCCGTCAAGGGTCGAAGGTCGGCGACCGGTTGTTCGAGATCGAGTTCCTCGATCCCGGCGCCCAGGCCTACGCGTTCACGTTCGGCTGAGCGGCAGGGAGTACGTCCGGGCCATGGCCGGGGGACGAAAGGCGGAACCCGTACCCTCGTACCTCGAAGGCGGAGCACCGTCTTTCGATGTGTCTTTCAGAATATGACGCACGTGGCCGTCAGGCATGCCACCTATCCCATCGCCTGGGATCACGGACCGAAGAGGGGCAGTCCATGAAGACGCGCCGGGTCGGATACCGGACCCATCGCCCAGCTCGCCGAACCCACCGGCGTCTGGCCGGCCGCCGACCGGGTGTGGTCTCGGAGGGGTTGCTCAGCTACCTCGGCCCCGAGCGATGTTGCCGGCGTCACGGCCACTCGGTGCCTAGGGCGAGAATTTCCAGCATCGTCGCGATGCCTTTCGCGTCGGACCCATCGAAGCGGGCGAGCGATGGGCTGTCGAGATCGAACACGCCGCGCAGCCGCCCGCCCACCATCAACGGCAGCACGAGTTCCGAGCGCGATGCCGAGTCGCAGGCGATGTGTCCTTCGAAGCTGTGCACGTCCGCCACCACCTGGATCTCGCCCGTGCGCGCGCATGCACCGCAGACGCCGCGCGTGAACGGGATGCGCACGCAGGCCAGCTTGCCCTGGAACGGACCCAGCACGAGCTCCTGCCCGCGGGCGAGATAGAACCCGGCCCAGTTCAGGCCGGGCACGCACCCGTACACGAGCGCGGCGAACTGCGCGAGATTGGCCAGCCAGTCGCGCTCGCCCTGCAGCACTGCGCGAGCCTGCGCCGCGAGCAATTCATAGGCTTCATGCTTGGACTGCGGTGTGCTCATGTCGAGATGACCGGACTGCTCGAAGCTCATCCTCACTACCCCCTGTCTCGGAGCCATCGGCTCTCCACGGACGGCGCGCGCTCGGCGGAATCCGGTTCGAGGCCCGGCCGATTCTGCAGCAACCGCGACGTCGTTCGGACCCGGTGCGCGCCGATCGGATCAGACCGCGACCTGCGCATCGACCCAGCGCTGCAGGTCGAGGCTGGCGAGCGCGCGCACCGCCGCATCGAGCAGCGCGCCACGCGGCTGGCGCGCCCCGAGCACGAGGCCGATGTCGCGCTGCATCTCGGGCTGCATCGGCACCGCGGGCAATTGCCGCGTGCCGTCGGTCATGCACAGCGCGCTGTGCGGCACGATGCTGTAGAGGCCGGCGCGCGCGACATGCGCGCACAGCGCGGTCATCGAATCGGTCTCGACACGCGGCAACGCCTCCTTGCCGGCCGCCGCGAACGCGGCGTCTATGCCGCGCCGGCACTGCATGTCGGTCGTGAACAGGCAAAGCGGCAGCGCGGCCGCGGCTTCCCATGAGATCGACGTCGCGCCTTCGAACATCGATCGGTCGCCGGCCACCAGCACATAGCGCTCGCGAAACAGCGGCACCGTCTCGAAGTCGGCGAGGCGCTCGTCGTCGAGGTAGCTGAGCCCCAGGTCGAGCTCGAAGCTGCCGATCTTGTGCAGGATCTCGGTCGCCGACAGCGTGTAGACCTCGTGGCGCATGCGCGGATAGCGCTCGAGGCAGCACTGCGTCAGCATCGGCACGAGCGGCAGCGACGCCGGTATCGCACCCATGCGCAGGCTGCCGACCGGATCGTCGGGGCTCGCGCGCGCATCCTGGCGCAGCGCGTCGCAATCGGCGAGCACGCGGCGCGCCCATGCCAGCACCCGTTCGCCGTCGGCCGTGAAGCCTTCGAAGCGCCGGCCGCGCTGCACGATCATCACGCCGAGCTCGGCCTCGATGCCGCGGATCGCGCCCGAGAGCGCCGGCTGCGACACATGGCAGGCCTCGGCGGCGCGCCCGAAGTGCTTCTCGCGGGCGAGCGCGACGAGGTAGCCGAGCTGGCGGATGAACAAGTCAGGCGGCAGCCTGCAACGCAGGCTGGTCGAGCTGCTCGAGCAGCTGCTTGGACGTCATCGGATGCGAGAACATCGGGAAGTCGTACGCGATGGCCGCGTTCTGCGCTTCCTCGCTCACCGTCGCGCAGCAGTCGGTCAGCGTGACGACGTTGTAGCCGAGCTCGTACGCGGTGCGCATCGTCGACTCGACGCAGCAGTTCGTCAGGAAGCCGCTCAACGCCACGTTGCGGATGCGATGGCTGCGCAGGATGAAGTCGAGGTTCGTCGTCGCGAAGCCGCACAGGCCGCGCTTGCCCTCGACGACGATGTCGTCGGCGCCGGGCTTCAGCGCATCGACGATCTCGGCGCCCCAGCTGCCCTTCTGGAAGGTCTTGCCGTCGTACACGCCTTTCAGGATGCCGTAGGGCTCGGGGCTCAGCTCGCGGTAGTCGGGCGCAAAGGTGATCGGCACCCACACGATCTTCGCGCCCAGCGACCGGGCCTGCCGGACCAGCTCCGCCGTGTTGCGCAGCATGCCGGTCGACGCCATCACGCCCTTGACGGCATCGTGCAGCTTGCCGCCTTCGGTGGTGAAGTCGTTCTGGTACTCGATCAGCACGAGTGCGGTTTCGGATGGATTCATCGTGATCTCCTTTGCGTCGTCTGCGCCGCTTTCAGAACGGATACGGGGTGGCGCTGCCCTTGATCGTGACCCACTGCCATTGGGTGAACTCTTCCCAGTTCGCCGGACCGCCGATGCTCGTGCCGTTGCCCGAGATGCCGCGGCCGCCGAACGGGTTCAGCACGTCGTCGGCGACGGTCTGGTCGTTGATGTGCAGCAGGCCGACGCGCAGCCGGTTGCCGATCGCCAGCGCGCGCTGCAGCGACGCCGAGATCACGCCGGCCGAGAGGCCGTAGGCCGTGCGGCTCGCGAGCGCAACGGCTTCGTCGTCGCTGTCGAACGACGTCAACGCCGCCACCGGACCAAAGACTTCCTCCTCGAAAGCCGGCATGCCCGGCTGCACGCCGGACAGCACGGTCGGCTGATAGTAGAGGCCTTCGTAGCTGCCGCCGGCCTCGACGCGCGCGCCGGCCGCCGCCGACCGTTGCACGATGTCGTGCGCATGGTCGCGCTGCTGCGCGTTGATCAGCGGGCCGAGCGCGACCTGAGCCGTCGACGGATCGCCGACCGGCAGGTGGCGCGCCCGCGTCGCCAGCTTGTCGGCGAACGCACCCGCGATCTTCTGCTGGACGAGGATGCGGCCTGCCGACATGCAGATCTGACCTTGATGCAGATAGGACGCCCAGGCCGCATTGGATGCGGCCAGGTCGAGGTCGGCGTCGTCGAGCACGATCAAGGTGTTCTTGCCGCCGAGCTCGAGCGATACCTTCTTCAGGTGCCGGCTGGCCAGTTCGCCGACCTTGCGGCCGGCGGGGGTCGAGCCGGTGAACTGGATCATCGCGACGTTGTCGTCGCTGCAAAGCGCCGCGCCGGCATCGGCAGCAGCCGGCAGCACGTGCAGCACGTTCCGCGGCAAGCCCGCGCGCTCGAACAGCCGTGCGATCGAGACGCCGCCGCTGACGGCGGTGCGCAGATCGGGCTTCAGCACCACGGCGTTGCCGACCGCCAGCGCCGGCGCGACCGCGCGCATCGCCAGATAGAGCGGGAAGTTGAACGGCGAGATCACGCCGACGACGCCGAGCGGCACGCGGCGGCACAGGCTGATGCGATCGGGCGTGCCGGGCAGCACCTGGCCCTGCGCCTGCGACGGCATCGCCGCGGCTTCATGGAGGCAGCGCACCGTGATGCCGATCTCGAAATCGGCCTTCGGCCGGATCGAACCGGTCTCGCGCACGATCCAGTCGGCCAGCTCGCCGGCCTGCCCTTCCAGCTGTGCGGCGGCGCTGCGCAGGATCCTGGCGCGCGTGTCGTAGGGTTGGTTCGCCCAATCGGCCTGTGCTTCATGCGCCGCGATCGCTGCTCGCGCGATGTCGTCCGGCGTGGCGACGCCGACGCGGCCGAGCTTGCGGCCGCTGGCCGGCTCGATCACGTCCTGCGCGTTCCCTGCCGCCTTCCAGCCGCCCGAATAGAAGCCGCCGTGCCACGCCGTGTCGCCCAGCAGGCCGCTTGCCGTGTCGCTCATCGTCGTCTCCTCGGAGTTTTCGATGTATTCTGCAGGCTATATCGATAGCCGTCGACACCCTGGGGGATGCCGGCGGTGCCGTCTGGCACATGTCGAATTCGCGGAGGCCCGCCATGAAGTTCGCCGACGCCGTCAGCGCAGCGCTGCTCGTGCTGGCGATGCCCGCGTTCGCACAGGATCCGATCGTGCTCTACGGCGCAGGCTCGCTGCGGGAGGCGATGACGGAGGTCGCCGCGACCTACTCGGCCGCCGAAGGCATACCGGTCACGACCCGGTTCGGCGCTTCCGGCCGCATGCGCGAGCGGATCGAGGCCGGCGACAAGGTCGACGTGTTCGCGTCGGCCGATCTGGGCCATGCGCGCAAGCTGGTCGAGGACGGCCGAGCGAGCGTGATGGCGCTCTTCGCGCAGAACACGCTGTGCCTGCTCGCACCTTCTCGCGTCGGTGCGGTGAGCAGCGCGAACGCGCTGGACGCGATGCTGAAGGACGGCACGAAGGTCGGCGTGTCTCCCGCCAAGGTGGACCCGCTCGGCGACTACACGGTCCAGCTGTTCGACGTCGCCGGCCACGTCTTGTCCGGAGCGGCGCAGAAGCTGGCGGGCCGCGCCGTCGTGCTCGACAACCCGCCCGGCGCGCCGGCCGCGCGTTCGGGTGACTACGTGCTGGATGCGCTCGCCGACAAGAAGGTCGACGTCGCGATCGTCTACTGCTCGGGGCGGCAGCGCTACGCGAAGCTGTCCGCGGACGTCACCATGGTGCCGTTGCCCGAAGCGCTGCAGGTCGGACCGCAGTACGGCCTGGCGGTCATGAAGGGCGCGCGCCCCGAGGCGCTGCTGCTGGCGCTGCGCATCCTGTCGCCCGAAGGCCAGGCCGTTCTCGCCAAGCACGGCTTCAAGGCGATCGGACTGCCGCAGCCCTAGGCTCGGTCGGATCCGGCGTTCAGGCACCGGATCCGCCGAACTCCCGACGCCGCCCTGTCGCCTACAGCTGCGCGTAGACCGCCTTCATCTGCGTGTACAGCTCGATCGACTCCTTGCCGTACTCGCGACCCCAGCCCGATTGCTTGTAGCCGCCGAACGGCATGTTCGGATCGAGCGCGCCGTGGGTGTTGATCCAGACCGTGCCGGCCTTGAGCATCGCCGCCATCTTGTGGGCCTTGCCGAGGTCGCGCGTCCAGACGCTCGCCGCCAGGCCGTACGGCGTGTCGTTGGCGACCTGGGCGATCTGCTCGAGGTCGTCGACCGGCTGGGCCACCAGCACCGGCCCGAAGATCTCCTCGCGCACGACGCGCATGCCCTCGTTGACATCCAGCATCACGGTCGGCTCGACGAAGTAGCCGCGTTGGCCGATCTGGCCGCCGCCCGTCACGATGCGCGCGCCCTCCTCGCGGCCGGCGCGGATGTACGACGTGACGCGATCGAACTGCGTGCTCGACACCAGCGGCCCCATCTGCGACTGCGGATCGCTGCCTGCGGCCACCTTGATGCTCTTGGCGAACTGGCTCACGCCGTCGACGACGCGATCGAAGATCTTCCGATCGGCATAGAGGCGCGAGCCGGCCACGCAGACCTGGCCGCTGTTGAAGAAGATCGCGTTCGCCGAGCCGGTGATGGCGGCGTCGAGGTCGGCATCGGCCAGCACGATGTTCGGCGACTTGCCGCCGAGTTCGAGCGACACCTTCTTCAGGTTGCCGGAAGCGGCCTGCACGATCAGCTTGCCGACCTCGGTGGAGCCGGTGAAGGCCACCTTGTCGACGCCGGGATGGGCCGACAGCGCCGCGCCCGCCGTATGCCCATAGCCCGGGATGACGTTGATCACACCCGGCGGCACGCCGGCTTCGAGCATCAATTCGGCCAGGCGCAGCGCGGTCAGCGGCGTCTCTTCGGCCGGCTTCAGGATCGACACGTTGCCGGTCGCCAGGCACGGCGCCACTTTCCATGACGCCATCAGCAGCGGGAAATTCCACGGCACGATCTGCGCGCACACGCCCACCGGCTCGCGCAGCGTGTAGGCGTGCATGTTCGGCAGGTTGGTCTGCGTGGTCGCGCCCTCGAGCTTGTCGGCCCAGCCGGCGTAGTAGCGGAAGGTCTGCGCGGCGAGCGGGATGTCGACGGCGAGCGCCAGCGACAGCGGCTTGCCGTTGTCCAGCGATTCGAGCGCGGCCAGCTCCTGGGCATGCTTGTCGATCAGGTCGCCGACCTTCCAGAGGATCTGCGAGCGTGCCGCCGGCGGCAGCGCAGCCCACTTCGGGAATGCGGCGCGCGCGGCGCCGACCGCCAGCTCGACATCCGCCGCATCGCCCTCGGCGACGCGCGCGATGACCTCGCCATTCGCCGGGTTGTAGACGTCGAAGGTCTTGCCCGACGCGGCCGGCTGCCATCGACCGTTGATCAGCAGCAGGCGTTCGGCGCGGGCGTACTGCTCGGCGAGCGCGAGATGACGGGTCTCGGGTGCGTTCATGCAATGTCTCCTTGCGGGGTGGCGGGTGCCGATCGATATGTTCAGTCGACTATATCGATCGGTTCGCCGGGCCGCAAGCAAGCCTCGGCGGCAGCGCGGTCTATTGCGAACCGGAGGCCTTGCGCGACATCACGGCAGCGGCCTCAGGCGCACTCCCGCGCCCGCTCCATCAGCAACTCGCGCTCGCGATCGTTGCGCGCCAGTCCGGCCGCACGCTCGAACTCGGCGCGCGCCTCGGCCGTGCGGCCGAGCTTGTCGAGCAGGTCGCCGCGCACGCTCGGCAGCCACTGGTAGTCCTTCAGGCCGGGCTCCGCCATCAAGGCATCGACGATCTCGAGCCCGGCCGCCGGTCCGAACGCCATGCCGACCGCGACCGCGCGGTTCAGCTCGACGACCGGCGACGGCGCGACCTGCGCGAGCGCGTCGTAGAGCGCCGCGATGCGCGGCCAGTCGGTCGCGTCGGGCACGCGTGCGCGCGCGTGGCAAGCGGCGATCGACGCCTGCAGCGCATACGCCCCCAGCGCGCTGCCGGCCGAGGCGCTGAGCTGCTCGGCGCGTTCCAGCGCGACCATGCCGCGCCGTATCAGCAGTTGATCCCAGCGCGCGCGGTTCTGGTCCATCAGCAGCACCGGCTTGCCTTGCGCGTCCACGCGCGCCGCGGCGCGCGAGGCCTGCAGCTCGAGCAAGGCGGCGAGGCCGTGCACCTCAGGCTCGGTCGATGCGAGGCCGACGAGGATGCGGGCGAGGCGCAGCGCCTCGTCGCACAGCGCCGGGCGCATCCAGTCGGCGCCGGCGGTCGCCGTATAGCCTTCGTTGAAGATCAGGTAGATCACCTCGAGCACCGACGCGAGCCGCGGCGCGAGCGCGTCGCCGCGCGGCAGCTCGAACGGCACCTGCGCCGCGGCGAGCGTCTTCTTCGCACGCACGATGCGCTGCGCGATCGTAGGCTCGGGCACGAGGAACGCACGTGCGATCTCCTCGGTCGTCAAGCCGCCCAGCAGCCGCAAGGTCAGCGCGACGCGCGCATCGGTCGACAGCACCGGATGGCACGCGGTGAAGATCAGCCGCAACAGGTCGTCGCCGATCTCGTCGGCGCGTGCCGCATCGAGCGCATCGACGAAGTCCGGCACGTAGAGAGCCTCCTGCGCATCGAGATCGGCGCCGATCTGCTCGTGCTTCCTCGCCAGCATCTGCTCGCGCCTCAGGTGATCGAGCGCCCGGTTCTTCGCGGTCGCCATCAGCCAGGCGCCGGGGTTGTCGGGCACGCCGCTCTGCGGCCAGTGCTCGAGCGCGGCGATCAGCGCATCCTGCGCCAGCTCCTCGGCGATGCCGATGTCGTGCGTGAGGCGCGCGACCCCGGCGACGATCTTGGCCGACTCGATGCGCCAGACGGCTCCGATCGCGGCATGGGTCGCCGAGCTCATCCCGATCGACATCGGGTCGCTACTCGTAGCAGGGCCCGACCTCGCGCACCTCGACGGTCGCCCATTCGGCGGCCGGGCAGCACGCCGCGATCGCGACCGCCTCGTCGCGCGTCTCGCAGTCGATCAGGAAGAAGCCGCCGATCATCTCCTTGGCTTCGGAGTACGGGCCGTCGAGCGTCTTCGGCTTGCCGTGGCGCACTTCGACGCGCGCCGCCCGGTCGTCGGACTTCAGCGATTCGACGGCGCGCAGCACGCCGCGCTGCTTCAGCTCGGCGCCGAACGCGACCATGCGGTCGTAGGCCTGCCGGCCTTCGGCGGCATTGCGCTCGCGCCGCTGCCCGCGCGGCTCCTGGATCAACAGCAAGTAGGCCATGGACGAATCCGTTCGAAGCGAGGCGTGCGATGTTAGCGAAGCAGGCCGCCGCAACCGTCCGCATGCCCCTGCACGGCACGCCGGGATGCGGATGGCTAACATCCTGCGCCGTCGCCAGCCCTCCATGGAGTACGCCTTGAGCAACCCCGCCCAGCATCCCGTCAAGACCTCGTGGATCCGGATCGCCGGCAGCGCCGGCACCTACGATGCCTACCTCGCGCTGCCGCCCGCCGGCAGCGGACCGGGGCTGGTGCTGTTCCAGGAGATCTTCGGCGTCAACGGCCACATCCGCGGCGTCGCCGAGCAGTACGCGCTCGACGGCTACGTCGTGCTCGCGCCCGACGTGTTCTGGCGCCAGGCGCCGCGCGTCGACCTCGGCTATGAAGGCGAGGACATGCAGCGCGCCTATGCGCTGATGCAGGGCAACGATCCGGCGCTGCTGCGCCAGGACATCGTCGATACCGTGAAGGCCTTGCGGGCACGGCCCGAGGTCGGCGGCCGCAAGGTCGGTGCGGTCGGCTATTGCCTCGGCGGCCGGCTCGCTTACGCGGCCGCGGCGCTTGCCGGCACGGATGCGGCCGTCGCCTACTACGGCGGCGGCATCCAGGACCAGCTCGACCTCGTGCCGCGCATCACCTGCCCGATGCAGTTCCACTACGGCGCGCTCGATACCCACATTCCGCCGGAAGCGGTCGAGAAGGTGCGCACGGCGTTCGCCGACAAGCCGGCCGAGGTGCACGTCTACCCGGGCGCGAACCACGGCTTCAACTGCTGGGGGCGCGCGTCGTACCACGCACCGAGCGCGGCGCTCGCGCACGGGCGCACGCTGCAGTTCTTCGCGAATCTGTTCTAGCGCCGGGTCCGCGTCCCTAACCTTCGGGACGCACGGCCGCAACCCGGCGCGCATCATCGCCGCGTCGAGGCGCTGCTGCCGCGCCCCGATGCGTGCGATGCCGGGCACGTCCCGCGAGGCAGCCCTGGAGGCTCCTGATGGACCAAGACGACCTCGACTACCGCCAGCAACTCGCCCGCCGGCTGCTGTCGCAGGGCATCGGACCGAACGACCTCGACAACCGCGCTGCGCCGTTGACGCGCGATGCGCTCGCCGCGGCACCCCGCCTGGCCATCGCGTTTCCCGACGGCACGCGCCCGACGCCGGTACCGATCACGCCGGTGCCGGCCCTCGATGCGCCGCTGCCGGCCGCCGACGTCGTCGTCGTCACCTGGACGGTCGACGAGACGACCGCGCTCAGCGACGTCATGACACCCGGCATCACGCGCGACCACTGGATCCGCTATGCGCACCACTACGCCGACTATTTGCCGAAGATCCGTCCCGGGGCGCCGGCCCGCGCCGCGCAGCGGCTCGGCAGCTACTGCCTGACGACGATAGGGACGAAGCGGGTGCTGTGCTTCAAGTCCGAGCTGCACCTGAACCAGGACGGCGTCGTCCATCCGCCGCTCGGCGCGCCCGGCAATGCGACCTTGCCGGTGAAGGACCTGTTCCACCAGATCATCGACGAGACCGGCGCGTCGCTCGTCATCACGACCGGCACGGCCGGCGCGGTCTACAGCGGCCAGGATCTGGGCGACGTCGTCGTGACGCGCGGCGCGCGCTTCCGCGTGCAGCAGGAGTTCCGCAACGCGCCGTTCCGCGACCAGCGCTATCGCTCGGACTGGGAGGTGCCGACGACGCATTTCCACGCCGCGATCGAGATCATGCGCGGCTTCAAGGCGCAGGTCGCGCAACCCGACTTCGGTCCGCCGACCGCGAGCTACCGGCCCGCGGAGGCGACCCTGCCGACGCCCCGGCCGAGCAATCCGGACATCCGGCTCGACGGCCGCGACATGCCGGCGTTCCATCCGATCCTGACGACCGACTACTTCGAGTTCGGCACGTCGTCGAACCATCTCGATCACGCCGGCTGCGCGGTCGAGATGGGCGACGCCGTGCTCGGCCTCGCCGTGCAGGAGCGCGCGGCCGACGGCCGCTCGGCACCGCGCTGGCTCGTCATCCGCAACTGCTCCGATCCGCAGATCAACGGCGCCTTGCGCGACACGCCGGCCAAGCAGAGCGTGCAGGCGATGTGGGCGGTCTACTTCTATACCGGCTTCGGCTATTGGACGACCGTCAACAGCGCGCTGGCGACGTGGGCGGTGATCGCAGGGCTGTGATCAGGGTTCAGACGAGCATCGTCGCGAACATCGCGAGCGTCGCCGCCGCCATCGCCGCGGTGGCCGCCCAGCCGGCCCAGCGCCAGCCGGTGCCCAGCGTGTAGCGGCCCATCACCACGCGGCGCGTCGCCGCCAGCATCACCGCGACCATGACGGGCACCGCGATCACCGCGTTGATCACGGCCGCCCAGTAGAGCGTGCCGATCGGATCGAGACCGGCCGCCGACATCGCGATGCCGATCGCGATCGCCGCGGCGATCACGCCGTAGTACCGCGGCGCCTGCCGCGGCGCCTGCTCGAGCCCCTTGCGCCAGCGGAACAGGCTCGCGACCGCATAGGCCGCAGACCCGGCCAGCACCGGCAGCGCCAGCAGCCCGGTGCCGACGATCCCGAGGCCGAACAGCGCGAAGGCGAACTCCCCCGCCAGCGGCTTGAGCGCCGCCGCGGCCTGGGTCGTGCTCTCGACCTTCGTCACGCCCTGGGCATGCAGTGTGGCCGCGGTCGCGACGATCATGAACCAGGCGACGAGGTTCGAGAACGCCATGCCGATCACGGTATCGATCGTGATGCGGCGCATCTGCGCCGGCGCCTGCGCGGGCGCCGCCCGCAGCGGCCGGTCGCGGCGCACGCGGCCGATCTCCTCGACCTCCTGCGCCGCCTGCCAGAAGAACAGATAGGGGCTGATGGTCGTGCCGAAGATCGCGACGATGGTCGTCACGTAGTCGCGGTCCCAATGCCATGTGGGCATCACGGTGCTGCGCAGCGCGGCCGGCCAGTCGACGTGCACCGCGAAGGCGAGCGCGACATAGGCGAGCAGCGACAAGGTCAGCCACTTCAGCACGGCGGCATAGCGGCGGTACGGCAGCACCACCTGCAACGCGAGCGACACCAGGCCGAGCAGCGCCGCATCGACCAGGCGCGAGCCGCCGGCGACCAGCGCGGCCGCGTCGCCCATCGCGTTCAGGTCGGCGCCGAGGTTGATGACGTTGGCCACGACGAGCAGGCCGACGAGGACGAACACGAGCCAGCGCGGGCAGAAGCGCGCGAAGGTCTCGGTCAGCCCGTGGCCGGTGACGCGCCCGATGCGCGCGCTCGCGAGCTGGATGCCGACCATCAGCGGGTACGTCAGCAGCAGCGTCCACGCCGACGCATAGCCGAACTGCGCGCCGGCCTGCGTGTAGGTCGCGATGCCGCTCGGGTCGTCGTCGGCGGCCCCGGTGACGAGGCCCGGGCCGAGCAACGCCCACCAGGCCGGCGGCCGCGATGGGTCGGCATCGGTCGCATCGCTCGCGGCGGGGGCGGCGTCGCGTCCGGGCTCGGTGGGAGGCATGGGCAGACTCGTGTAGCCGCCGACTTTAGATGCAGCAGCGTATCCGACGGCTCCGGTTCAGGCCGCGCAGGCTTGAGCGACGCCGAGATCAGGCGGATGCCTCTGCGGTTCAGCCCGGCAGGCGCTGCAGATAGGACCAGACCGCGCGCAACTCTTCGTCGGTCATCCGCCGATAGGCCTGCCACGGCATGTAGCGAGGATCGATGGCACGGCCGTCGAGCGTGACGCCGCCGCGCATCGCGGCGATGAAGGCCGCCTCGCCGGCCTGTCTCCAGCGCCCGCGACGCGTCAGGTCAGGGGCGCGCGGTGCGCCCGGCTCGAGGCCGCGTCCGCCGGTCAGCGACGTGCCGTGACAGAACGTGCAGCCGCCGATCTCGACGAGGTAGGCGCCTGCATCGCGCGGCGGCCGGGGCGGCGGCGCGCGGTGGTCGATCGTCGCGGCGCGCACCACGTCGCCCGACAGGCCGAGGTCGATCAGCGCCTTCGCGATCGGCGTCAGCGCGAGCGCGGTACGCTCGTTGTCGACCGGCGGCAGGCTGCGGAAGTAGGCGATCAGCGCGCCGAGATCGGCATCGCTCAGATGCCGGTAGTGGTCGACCGGCATGAACAGCAATCCCCGCCCATCGCGGCCGACGCCATCGCGCAGCGCGCGCACCCAGTCGGCGACGTCGTAGCTTGCGGCGATGCCGCCGCGCCCGCGGGTCAGGTTCGGCGTGTAGCCCTGGCCGAGCAGCGGATCGTCGAACGCGAGACGCCCGCCGAGATCGTCGCCGTGGCAGATCGTGCAGGCGGCGACCGATGCGGCCAGATGCCCGCCGCGTGCAATCGCGGCCGGATCGACCGGCACGTCGACGGTGGCGCGCGGCACGTCGTAGTGGCGGGTACGCGCCGACGGCCAGAATGCCAGGCGCAGCGCGATCGCGGCGGCCGCGAGCGCCAGCAGCACGGCGGCCGCGAAACCGATGCGCCGCAGCACGCGGCGCACCCCCGTTTGCGTCATTCGAGCGCGCGATTCGTCGCGCGCAGCACCGCCACCGTCGCCAGCCGCGAGCCGTCGGGGGCGGTCGCGGTCATCTCGAAGCGCACCGGCGCGCCCAGCACGGGTCGCCAATGGTCGACACCCTCGACCCGGCCGAACTGCGCGCTGATCGACGCGATCGGCGCCCGCCAGGCGGCGAACTCGCCGAGCGCGGTCACGACGGTCTCGATGCCCACGACGCGCAGGCTGTTCGCGACCGTGCCGAGCGGGCCGAAGTCGAGCACGTTGTCGTACGCGGTCTCGGCGTCGAAGCGGCCGGGATAGAAGACCTGCGGCGCGGCCGCGAACCGGTCGCTGCCGCCCGGCCCCATGTTGTCGCCGGCGATCGACAGGTCGCCGGTCGCCGCGTCCTGGACGAAGTAGAACAGCCCGGCCGGCATCGGGAACACGCCGGCCGGCCCGTCGACGCCCGCGATGCGCCATTGCGGCGCGAACACCAGCGCAGCGCGCGGCGCGCCGGCGCTCTCGCGCCGCTCGACCTCGACCCGCACCGTGCCCTGCAGCGCGACGCGCTGGCCGCCGCGCTCGGCCGTGCCGTGGCCGTCGTAGGCCCACCAGTCGCCGACCTGCAGTTGCGCCATGCGGCGCGTCGGATCGGCCGCCGTCATGCGCCTGCCCCATGCAGGCTGAGCGCGAGCGCCTCGAGCCGCCGCATCTGCTTCTTCACGAAGAAGCCGAGCGGCACGCGCAGCAGCGCCGCGGCGATCTTCGCCTTGCCGGTATGCAGCGTGACGTCGATCGCGTAGTCGACGTGGGTGCGCTCGGGTCCCTGGGCGCTGAGCCTGAAGTGCGCCTCGCTCGAATACGCCGGCGACGGGATCACGAACGCGAAGTGGCGCAACCGCTCGAACGCGATCAGGGTGCCCTCGAACACGCTCACCTTGCTGCCCTGCTTCAGACGCTGCACGAACTTCTGACCGACCGGATGCGCCGGATCGCGCGGGCCGAGGTAGCGATGCTCGACCGCGCCTTCGACCCAGCGCACGATCTGCTCGGGCTCGTCGATGCAGCGCCAGACGATCTCGGCCGGCGCGGCGATGTCGATCGCGGCAGTCAGGCGCATGGCACGATCGGCAGCCGCTCGGGGCCGCGCAGGAAGAGGCCGACATCGGGCGGCGGGGCCTCGGTCGCGAAGCGCAGGTCGGGCCAGGCATCGAGCAGCCGGTCGATCGCGATCTCGATCTCGATCTTCGACAGCATCGCGCCGACGCAAAAGTGCCGGCCGTGACCGAACGCGAGGTGGGCCGCCTTCGGGCCGAAGGCGCGCTCGGGGTCGGCCTCGGCGCGGTCGATGTCGTAGCGGTCGGGGTCGGCGTAGCGGCGGTCGTCGCGGTTGGCCGCGCCGAGGAAGCACATCACCTCGGCGCCGGCCGGCAGCAGGCCACCCGAGACACGCACCTCGGCGTTCGTGCGGCGCGGCACCATGTGCGTCGGCGCGGTGCAGCGGAACGACTCGGCGATCGCGCGCGCGACGAGCGCGCGGTCGGCACGCACGCGCGCGAGCTGATCCGGATGCGCGATCAGGTTGCGCAAGGTCGTCGACAGGCCCTTCTCGGTCGTCTCGCCGGCCGCGAACACCATCAGCATGCCGAAGCGCACGATCTCCTCCTCGCCGAGGCGCTCCCCGTCGACCTCGGCGGTCGCGAGCTGCGAGATCAGGTCGTCGCCCGGCTGGCCGCGCCGCCGCGCGACCAGCGGCCGCAGGTAGGCGTCGAGCTCGTCGCGCGCCTGCACGCCGGCGCGCGCCACGTCGGGGTCGCCCATCAGGTTGAGCGCGCCGCGGATCAGGCCGACGTACCAGGCGCGGAAGCGCTCGCGGTCCTCGGCGGGCAGGCCGAGGATCGCGGCCATCATGCGCACCGGCAGCTGCGCCGCATAGTCGCGCACGAGGCACGGGTCGGCGCGCGACTTCAGGCCGTCGATCAGGCCGTCGACCACCGACGTGATGGTCCGCTGCCAGCGCGCCTGGATGTTCGCGCCGCGAAAGGTCGGCGCGAGCAGCGCACGCTGCGCGTTGTGCTCGCGGCCGTCGAGCTGGATGATGGTGCGGCCGAGCAGCGGCTCGGTCTGCGCCGCATAGCTCGCGGTCGTGAACTCCGGCAGCGTGAGCGCCGCCTGCACGTCGTCGTGGCGGCTCAGGATCCAGGCCTGCGCAGCGCCGTGGAAGTAGAGCGGATGGTGGTCGCGCATCGCCCGATAGGCCGGGTACGGATCGGCGACGAAGGCCGGCGCGAAGATGTCGGGCGGCGCTTCGTGGCCCTCCGCATGCTCGTCCTTCGGTACGGCGTCGGCGATGTAGCTCATGCCGCGCGCGAACGATGCGTGGTTGCCGGCCTCGGCTTCGAGGCGACGCTTGCAGGCCATGTTCTCGGCCACCAGCTCGGCGCGCGACAGCCGCCCGCAACGCGGCTCGGCGGTGCGGTCCCAGAAGCCGATGCGATGCAGCAGGAAGCCGCGCGCGGCAGGCGAGAACGCGCGCTCCGACGGAATCAGCACGACCGGATGGCGGCGCACGATGCCGTGGTCGACATAGAAGTAGTCCTGCTCGACGAGCACGTAGTCGGCGAGGCGGTGCGCGGTGTACGTCACGCGCACGCGGCGCGCGTACTCGTCGAAGTAGTCGCGCCCGTGGCTGCCGTCGCGATCGGGGCGGAACAGCGGCGCCCACAGCGGCAGCCGGGTCGGGTCGCTCAGGTCGGCCACGGCCAGCTCGATCGGCGCATCGACATACATCGTGTCGGTCTCGATGCGCCAGCGGCTGCCGGCCGGCTCGCTGACGCCGGCGCGCCGCTCGAGCGCCGCCTTCAGGCCGCGGCCTTCGTAGAGGTGCACCGCCTCGATGCCCTGCATGATCATCGGCGTGCGGCGCGCCGGGTCGATCACGCTGATCCAGTGGATGTAGCTGCCGTCCTCGGCGCCGTCGGGATCGATGTAGCGCGACGGGAAGACGAACACCGGGTACTGCTTGAAGTAGTCCCGGTAGCGGTAGCCGCACTGCCATTCGATCGCGCGGAAGTGCGGATGCGCCAGCGGCCGCACGTGGTAGCACAGCATCGTCTGGTAGCCGGATGCGGTGCCCATCCAGGTGTCGTCGTCGATGCGCGTGCGCATGCGGCTGCCGAGCGTCCACTCGTCGAGGTTCGGCAGGTGGCGCAGGTAGGCGTAGGCATCGTCGGCGCCGCTCTGCGCGTAGATCGTGGTGGCGAACGTGTTGGCTTCCATGCGGATCCTGCTCGCGGTTCAGCGTGGCGGAAAGGACGGCTCGGCGTCGCCGCCATCGGCGAGCAGGCGCGCCAGGCCGCGGTTGCGCGCGGCGGTCGGCGCGCGCGCAGCGGGATCGACGAGCACGTCGACGACGCACGGCCCGGCGGCTTGCAACGCGGCGTCGAGCACGGCGTCCAGCCCGTCCTCGGCGGCGACGCGCAGGCCCTGCGCGCCGAGCGCGCGCGCGAGCGCCGCGAAGTCGACCTCCGGGAACAGCGCATCGGCGCCGAGGCCGAGCGCCTGCATGCCCTGATGGCACATGCCGTAGCGGCCGTCGTTGAGCACGATCCAGACCGCGCGCGCGCCGTACTTCACGGCGCTGTGCAATTCGTTGTTCATCAGCATCGAGCCGTCGCCGACGATCGCGACCGCGCGCCGGCCGCTGGCCAGCGCCGCGCCGACCACGCCGCAGGCCGCATGGCCCATCGCGCCGACGCCGGTGCTGACGCGGTAGCGGCCCGGCGTTGCGAAGCGCAGGCAGCGCGTGGCCCAGATGAAGGAATGGCCGGACTCGGCAAGCACGATCGCATCGCCTGCATCGACGACACGGCGCTGGATCGCCTGCATCAGGAACTCCGGTCGCACACGATCGGAAGCGGCGAGCGATGGCGCCGAGGGCGGCGGCGGACGGCTCGGCAACACGACGCGCGCGGCCGCCGGCCAGCGCACCAGCACGGCGCGCAGGAACGCGCCGACGTCGGCCGAGACCGCGAGCGTCGGCGCATCGGGATAGGCGGCGCACGGCACCTGCGGGTCGACGTCGACATGGACGAAGCCGCGGCGCACGGCATAGCGCGCGTCCCACAGCGAAGAGGCCTCGCCGAGTCGCGTGCCGAGCACGAGGATGCGCTCCGCATGCGCCTGCACCCAGGCGGCGACGCCGTCGTGTCCACCCATGCCGCTGACGCCGATGAATTGCGGATGCATCTCCGGCACGATGCCCTTGGCGCGCGGCGTGCAGAAGATCGGCGCGCCGGTCCGCTCGATGAAGGCGCGAACTTCGCGCGCGGCACCGCGTGCGCCGTGCCCGATCCAGACCGCGAACGGCGCGTCGCGCAGCGCGGCTCCGGCCGCATCGAGCAGCGCCGGCTCCGGCACCGCCGCGACCGGCGCACGGCGCGGCACCGGCAGCGGCGGCGCTGTGGGCGCCGCTTGCTGCGCGGTCGGCAGCGCGATGTGCGCGACCCAGCCCTGCGGCCGCGCGAGCCCGTTCGCGAGCCGCCGCATCAGCGCCGGCAGCGCGCCGGGTGCATCGAGCACGGTCGCCTGATGAAACAGCGACCCGGCGGCGTGGAATTCGGCCGGCATCGTGAACGGCGACGTCTCCTGGATCGCGTGCCGGCCATGGCCGGCCGAAGCGGTGTAGCCCGAAACCAGGATGACGCGCGCGCCCTCGCCGCGCGCCGCCAGCAGGCCGGTCAGCGCGTTGGTCAGGCCCGGGCCGGTGGTCGTGTAGACGACGACCGGACGTCCGGTCGCGAGACTCGCCTCGGTGGCCGCGAACGCCGCGCCGCTCTCGTGGCGGAAGTGGCAGACCTGCCAGGGGCTCGCCGCCATCGCATGCCACAGCGCCGCGATCGCGCCGCCCGAGATGCCGTAGGCGTCGCGAACGCCGAGGTCGGACAGCGACCGGACGAGCGCCTCGGCCAGCGTGATGCGCGCCTCGGTGTCCCGGACAGCGGACGCATCGGCGACGAGCATCGGTACGGCCATGCGCTCCATGCCGGGTCTGGACCTCCGGATGAGGAAAAGGTCACCGCACGCCGGCGCGGCGTGCGGTGCGGTGCGGCCGCATCAGGCGCGCGCGCGGCGCCGGCGCGACAGCCAGGCGAGTCCGCCGAGGCCGGCGAGCATCAGCCCGGTGGTCGCCGGCTCCGGCACCGCGACGATCTGCGCCGTGTTCAGCAGGCCGACCGGCGCTCCCGGCGTGTGAGCGACCGGATAGTCTTCTTCATAGTTGCCGAGCGTCAGGCTCCAGGTGTCGCCGCCGCCGTCATGCAGGACCCACGGCGTCACCTCGTGCGGGCAGGCCGGCGGAAAGCCGCTGGTGCAGACACCCGAACCGTGGCCGACGCCGTAGTAGTTGGTGAACGTGGTCGCCGTCAGCGCGCTGGCGATGAAGTCGGGCGATGCGGTCTGGAAGTCGCCGACGATGCCGGCGCCGTCGTTCGCCACGTCGGCGATCAGGCCGATGCCGTAGCGGCCGTTGTTGAAGGGGTTGTCGGTGTCGAAGATCGCCACCGCGACGCCGGCCGAGGCGTTGACCGATGCCGGATCGACGGTGTAGGTCGAGCCGTTGATCGTGATCGTCGTCAGCGACGGCGAATAGGCCCGGAAGCTCGGGAACGGCAGGCCGGTCAGGTTCGGGCTCGAATCGTCGAAGAATGAATGGATCGTGAAGTCGGTCGTCGCAGCGAAGTAGGTCGGCGTCGACGCGCTTGCCAGGTTCAGCGCTTCGGTGGTGTTGAAGGTGCCGGTGTAGATCAGCTCGTACGGGGCGGCGTGTGCGGCGACCGCGGCAGCGCCGAGCAGCGCGGCCGCCAGCGTGCGGGTCGGCATCGAACCGGTCGCAACGCAGCGTGCATCAATCATGACGGTTCCCCTCGTGTCGTCGTCGAAAGTCAATCTACGTTTCGAGGAACGAAGGGGCAACCCCCTAGCTTGATTCGCGCCCGGCTAGGCGCAGGTCCACAGCCACGCGACGCCTGCGACCGGCCAGGCGTCTTCGACACCCGCCGTCGCCAGCAGCAGGGCGCTCGCGGCGGCGAGCAGCAACGTGATCCAGAGGCGCAGCATGATCGTTCCCTCGTGCATGTCCTGCACGGCATTGTGGGAAGCCCCGAGGCTGCGCGCATCGCCCGAAAGAGCCATCGGGCGATGCATCCGGGGGATTGCGCGCGGGCGCGCTACTTGCCGATCAGCGCCTGCACGTCGACCTCGCTCTCGGCACGCACGCGCGCGGTCCGCAGCCGCATCGCGTAGGCCCAGACCTGCGCCAGGATCAGCAGGCTGCAGGCGCCGATGAACCAGGCCGCGATCGGCCGCTGCACGAAGACCAGGATGTCGCCGCGCGACAAGAGCATCGCGCGCCGGAAGTTCTCCTCCAGCATCGGCCCGAGCACGAAGCCGAGGACGATCGGCGAGACCGGGAAGTCGAGCAACAAAAAGATCGCGCCGAAGATGCCGAACACCGCGACCATGCCGACGTCGAACAGGCTGTTCTTGGTCGAGTAGACGCCGACGCAGATGAAGAACACCGCGGCGGGAAAGAGGAACTTGTACGGCACCTGCAGCAGCTTGACCCACACGCCGATCATCGGCACGTTGAGGATCACGAGCAGCACGTTGCCGATCCAGAAGCTCGCGATCAGTCCCCAGAAGATGTCCGGATGCTCGGTGATGAGCTGCGGTCCGGGCTGCACGCCCTTGATGATCAGGGCGCCGAGGATCAGCGCCATCACCGCGTCGCCCGGGATGCCGAGCGACATCGTCGGGATGAAGTCGACCTGGGTCTTCGAATGCGATGCGGCCTCGGGGCTGGCGACGCCGGCCAGTTCGCCGTGGCCGAAGCGCTCCGGGTTCTTCGACACCTTGCGCTCGAGCGCGTAGGCGAGGAAGGTCGTGATCGTCGGCCCGGTGCCGGGCATCGCGCCGAACAGCGTGCCGACGGTCGTGCCGCGCACCATCGGCCAGAACGCCTGCTTCATCTCGGCGCGCGTCGGCCGCATGTCCTTCATGCTGACCTTGGCGTCGCTGGACTTGACCTGCGTGCGGTTGACGCTGACGAGGAAGTCGGCAATGCCGAACAGGCCCATGCAGAGGCCGCCGAGCTCGACGCCGTCCGACAGCTCGGTGATGCCGAACGAGAAGCGGATCGTGCCGCTGATGACGTCGGTGCCGACCACGCCGCACAGGAGGCCGAAGATCGTCATCGCGACGCCCTTCAGCGGAGAGCCGCGCGACATCGTCGCGCCCGCGAGCAGGCCGAGCAGCATGATCGAGCAGATCTCGGTCGGCCCGAACTTGAACGCCACCTGCACCAGCAGCGGCGACAGGAAGATCATCACGATGATGCCGACCGACGCCGCGAAGAACGACGACATCATCGTGACGCCGAGCGCGGTGCCGCCCTTGCCCATCTTCGTCATCGGATAGCCGTCGAGACAGGTGACGGCGTGCGGCGGATGGCTCGGCAGGTTGAGCAGGATCGCGCCGATCGCGCCGCCGTACTGCGAGCCGTAGAAGATGCCGGCCAGCATCAGGATCGCCGGCACCGGCGCGATCACGTAGGTGAGCGGCAGCAGCATCGAAATCGTCGTCAACGCGCCCATGCCGGGCAGGACGCCGATCAGGTTGCCGATCAGCACCCCGAACACCGACCACATCAGGTTGTTCGGCTGCAGCGCGATGCCGAAGCCGAACCACAAGTCCATCAGCGCTTGATGCATTCGACTAGTTCGTTGGAGCACATGAAACGCACCCGAGCGGCTGCGCAGCGGCGCGGCAGGCTAGGCGC
This sequence comes from Pseudomonadota bacterium, assembly GCA_018241265.1. Classification (GTDB taxonomy): domain Bacteria; phylum Pseudomonadota; class Gammaproteobacteria; order Burkholderiales; family Burkholderiaceae_C; genus JAFEEF01. The sequence goes on from JAFEEF010000068.1 coordinate 81,581, forward strand.
GAAGCGGAGCAATACCGGGAGGTATTGCGAGCATTCGCAACGACGCATGACGCGTCGAGGCGCAGACGAGCGGGGGTGCTTTTCATGCGCTTCAACGGACTAGCCCCAGCCGAAGAGCGGGAGTTGCAGGTTCAGTCCGTAGTGGAAGACGACGATGCAGAACACCACCATGCCGGCGCCGAGCGCTGCGGCGCTGCGCCAGGTGTTCTGCCGATCGCCCATCGCCGCGATGAAGACCGACGCGAAGGTCGCAGGCACGAGGCCGCCGTGCGCGCCGATCACGACGAAGGCGATCACGCCGCCGAGGATGCAGAGCCAGCCGCGCCATTCCGGATGGAACGGGCCGTGCGCGCCTGCCTTCTCGAGGTGCTTGGGCGTCGCGGTCAGCAGGATCGCGAGGCCGACGAGGATCATCAGGATCCCGAGCACGACCGGGATGTAGCCGGCGCCCATCTGGTTCAGCGTGCCCATCCGGTAGCCCACGCCGGCGATCAGGACCGCCACGCCCATCACCATCAGGATCAGGCCGCCGAGGTGGTCCTTGCCCATCTTCTGCAACAGCTTCACCCGCCCATCTCCTCGCTCTCGGTGGCCACGCGCGCAGCGCGGCCGCGGGAGCGCCGTCGTCGTCTGCCGGCCGATGTTAACTTGGGCAAACGACCCACGGGCCGCATGGCCGCGCAGCAAAGCGACCGCTCACCTGGGCGAGAACGAGGCACGGCAAGGCCCGGCGGCCGATCCGGACTGCGCTGCCCCAATCCGGCCCTGCGGGTTTATCCCGAGGGCGGGGTCGTGAGGGGCCGAGAGGCGACGACTCAGCGGACCGTGTAGCCGCGGCCGTCGAGGCAGGCCGCCTCGGCGCGCTGGAAGATGCTCGCATCGGCCGTGGCGCCCGGCTGCGTCGCAGCCCACTGGTCGCAGGCGCGCCGATCGGCCTCGGTCTGCGCGGCGCTCTGGCCGTTGCGCGGATAGACCACCGGCGCGGGCGGTGTCGCGGCGGCCGGCGGCACCGGCGCGGGCAGGACCGGCGACGCCACGGCGCTGTCGTCTTCCATGCCGTCCGCATCGTCGGCCGCGACCGGCGGACTGCCCGGCGGCGGCGCGACCACGGTGTAGCCGGCGCTGCCGTCCGGCAGGTAGTAGGTGCCGTTCGCGTAGAAATAGTCGGTTCCGCCGATCCACACCGTGGTGTAGCCAGGCGGCAGCAGCGGCACGACGATCCCGAGCGGCGGCGCGACGACGGCATAGCTGCCGCCGCGCCGGTGGAACCAGACGCCGCCGTGGAAATAGTACGGGTCGCCGTGGTGATCGATCCGCACGCTGTGGTCGGGCACGCGCGGGAAGACGGCGCCATGCGACGGGTAGTAGTGGTCGTGGTGGTATTGCGCATCGAAGTGCATGGTCGCGGAGGCACGCGGAGGAGGCGCGGCATGCGGCGCCGCCGCGTGCGATGGCGGCGGCGCGGGATCGTGCGCGTGGTCTTGCGCTTGCGCGGTTCCGGCCAGCGCGACGAGCGCGGCGGCGCACAGGGACGTGGTCGTTCGGTTCATGTCGGACTCCAGGCGATCTGCGCCCGTACGGGCGATGACCCCACTGTGGAAAGCCGTCGTTGCGCGCACGTTGCGCGACGCAAAGAACGTGCGCACCGGCGCCGAAGCTGACGCGAATGTCATGGAGGCGTCAGGCAGTCGCGCGGCGCCGCGCCCTAGAGTGCGTACCGGCCCCGGCAGCACCGGGGTTGCGTTTTGCGCGCGGCCGTTCGATCCTCGAATCCGATGTCACCTCCACGCCTGCTCTCCCGCTCCCCTGCCGCGCTCGGCCTCGTGACGGCGCTGCTGGCCGGCTGCGCCGCCGGGCCCGACTACGTGCGTCCGGCGCTGACGCCGCCGGCCGAATTCAAGGAGGCCGGCGGCCCGTGGAAGACCGCCAGCCCGCAGCCCGCCGACGCGAACCGGCCCTGGTGGGAGCGCTACGGCGATCCGCTGCTGAACGACCTCGTCGGCCAAGCGAACCGGCAGAGCCTGAACATCAAGATCGCCGAGGCGCAATACCGGCAGGCGCGCGCCGCGGTGCAGTACGCGCGTTCCGGCTATTTCCCGACCTTGGGTGCGAACGTCTCGGGCGGCCGCGGGCGCAGTATCTCCAACGGCCAGAACGTGCTGTCCAACAGCCACTCGGTCGGGCTCGACGCGAGCTGGGAGCCCGACCTGTGGGGCCAGGTGCGCCGCAGCGTCGAAGCCGGCGCCGATACCGCGCAGGCGAGCGCCGCCGACCTCGCGGGCGCGCGCCTCAGCATCCAGGCCGAGCTGGTGCAGGACTACCTGCAGCTGCGCATCGCCGACGCCGACAAGGACCTCTTGACGCGCACCGTCGACAGCTACCGGAAGGCGCTCGCGCTGACGCGCAGCCAGTACGGCGCGGGCGTCGCGACGCGCGCCGACGTGGCGCTCGCCGAGACCCAACTGAAGTCGGCGCAGGCGCAGGCGATCGACGTCGGCGTGACGCGCAGCCAGCTCGAGCATGCGATCGCGATCCTCGTCGGCCAGGCGCCGTCGGAGTTCTCGATCGCCGTGTCGGCGAAAGGCGCCGAGACGCTGAAGCTGCCGGTCGTGCCGACCGGGCTGCCGTCGGAGCTGCTCGAGCGCCGCCCCGACATCGCCGGCGCCGAGCGTCGCGCCGCGGCCGCCAATGCCGACATCGGCGTCGCGCAGTCGGCCTACTTCCCGGCCCTGACCCTGGGCGCGACGCTCGGCTACACGAGCGCGAACTTCGCACAGTGGTTCAGCGCGCCGGCGCGCATCTGGTCGCTCGGCGCGACGCTGGCCGGCACGATCTTCGACGGCGGCGCGCGCGCCGCCAAGACCGACGAGGCGCGTGCCGCGTTCGACGCCGCCGCCGGCACCTACAAGCAGACCGTGCTCGCCGGCTTCCAGGAAGTCGAGGACAACCTCGCCGCGCTGCGCATCCTCGAAGAGGAACGCGCGGTCGAGGACGAGGCGGTGGCCGCGGCGCAGGTCGCCGAACGGGCCAGCCTCGCTCAATACCGCGCCGGCACCGCGACGTATCTCGCGGTCGTCACGGCGCAGACCCTGGCGCTGTCGAACGAGCGCAGCGCGGTGCAGCTGCGCGGCCGCCAGCTCGTCGCGAGCGCCGCGCTCGTGAAGGCACTCGGCGGCGGCTGGACCAGCGCGGAGCTCGACGCCGAGCCGGTCGCGCAAGCCGGGCCGGCGCAGCGTTGAATCCCTTCCGAATTCGATCTTCAGCGAAAAAGAGCCTCTCCATGGACCAACCCGCTTCCGTTTCGCCGCACCGCCCGTGGTTGCGCTACGGCGTGCCGGTCGTCGCGATCGTCGCGATCGCGTGGTACGCACTGCGCGGCGAGGCCGAGGACGCACCTGCCCCAGCGAAGGCGCCGCCCGCGGTGTCGGCCACCCTCGTCAAGGTGGCACGCGAGGACGTGCCGCGCTTCCTGATCGGCGTCGGCAACGTGCAGGCCGCCGCGACCGTGACCGTGAAGGCGCGCGTCGACGGCCAGCTCGAAAAGGTCGGCTACACCGAAGGCCAGGACGTGAAGGCCGGCCAGATGATCGCGCAGCTCGACGCCCGGCCGCTGCAGGCGCAACTCGCGCAGGTCAAGGCGCAGAAGGCGCGCGACGAGGCGCAGCTCGCGAACGCCAAGCTCGACCTCGACCGCTACACGCGCCTCATCAAGGAAGACGCGACCACCCAGCAGACGCTCGACACCCAGCGCGCCACCGTCGCTCAGCTGCAGGCCGCGATCCAGACCGACGACGCGCAGATCCAGTACGCGCAGGTACAGCTCGGCTACATGACGATCACGGCGCCGCTGTCCGGCCGTACCGGCGCGCGCCTCGTCGATCCGGGCAACATCGTGCACGCGAGCGATGCCAATGGCCTGGTCGTGATCAACCAGATCGACCCGATCGCGGTGGTCTTCACGTTGCCCGGCGACAGCGTGCAGTCGATCAACCATGCGGCCGGCGGCCCGTCGAAGCTGAAGGTCATGGCCTATGCGCGCGAAGGCAATACGCTGCTCGGCGAAGGCCATCTCGTGCTGGTCAACAACCAGATCGACACGACCAGCGGCACGGTGCAGCTGAAGGGCATGTTCACGAACCCGAACCACACGCTCTGGCCCGGCCAGTACGTCAACGTGCGGCTCTTGCTCGGCGACCACGAACAGGCGACGACGGTGCCCGCCGACGTGCTACAGCGCGGTCCGCAGGGCACCTATGCCTATGTCGTCGGGCCCGACCGGAAGGCCCAGATGCGGCCGGTCGAGGTGGTGCAGACGCAGGACGGCAAGGCCGTGATCGGCAAGGGCCTGCAGCCGGGCGAGACCGTCGTGCTCGACGGCCAGTACAAGATCAAGCCGGGCATCACGGTGCAGCCGGCGCGCGCGGCCGCATCGGCGCCGGCGCTGGCCGGCAGCGTCGCGAGCACGCAGGGAGAGCAGCGATGAGCACGCCCGCCGCGCCGGCACCGGCGCCGGAAGCCGAGCGCCCGCCGGAAACCCGGCGCGGCGTCTCGGCGGCCTTCATCAAGCGGCCGATCGGCACGTCGCTGCTGGCGATCGCGATCCTCTTGGTCGGCGCGGCGGTGTGGCCGCTGCTGCCGGTCGCGCCGTTGCCGCAGGTCGACTTCCCGACGATCCAGGTCTCGGCCAGCCTGCCGGGCGCGAATCCGGAGACGATGGCCGCCAACGTCGCCCAGCCGCTCGAGCGCCAGTTCTCGCTGATCCCGGGGCTGTCGCAGATGACGTCGACGAGCGCGCTCGGGACGACGCAGATCGTTCTGCAGTTCGACCTCGACCGCAACATCGACGGTGCCGCGCTCGACGTGCAGACCGCGATCACCGCCGCATCGGGACAACTGCCGACCAACCTGCCGCAACCGCCGACCTTCCGCAAGGTCAACCCGGCGGACCAGGCGATCATGGTGCTGGCGGTGCAGTCGGATTCGCTGCCGCTGATCCGCGTCAACGACTACGCCGACACCATCCTCGCACAGCAGATCTCGCAGATCGAAGGGGTCGGCGACGTGGCCATCGGCGGCCAGCAGAAGCCGGCGGTGCGCATCCAGGTCGATCCGGCCAAGATCGCGGCGCTCGGGCTCGGGCTCGAGGAAGTGCGCACCGCGGTCGCATCGACCACGGTGAGCCAGCCGACCGGCAGCATCGACGGCAAGAACCAGAGCTTCACGGTCTACACCAACGACCAGGTGCTGAGCGCCGCGCCGTGGAACGACATGGTGATCGCCTACCGCGGCGGTGCGCCGATACGGGTGCGCGACATCGGCGTCGCGATCGACGGCCCCGAGTCGGTGAAGACCGGCGCCTGGTCGTATGCCGGCGCGGCGAGCAGCCCGGCGACGGTGCCGACGAACGGCCGCTCGATCATGCTGTTCATCCGCAAGGAGGCGGGCGCCAACGTGATCGAGACGGTCGATCGCATCAAGGCGGCGATGCCGCGCCTGCAGGCCGCCATCCCGCCGTCGGTGACGGTCTCGACCGTCGTCGACCGCACGCAGAACATCCGCGCGTCGGTGCACGACGTCGAGATGACGCTCATGATCACGATCGCCGCGGTGATCGCGGTGATCTTCGTCTTCCTGCTCAACGTGCCGGCCACCGTGATCCCGGGCGTGACGGTGCCGCTCGCGCTGCTCGGGACCGCCGCGGTGATGTACACCCTGCACTACAGCCTCGACAACCTGTCGCTGATGGCGCTGACGATCGCGGTCGGCTTCGTCGTCGACGATGCGATCGTGATGCTGGAGAACATCTACCGCCACATCGAGGAAGGCATGCCGCCGCTCGAAGCGGCGTACAAGGGCGCGGGCGAGATCGGCTTCACGATCATCTCGATCTCGGTGTCGCTGGTCGCGGTCTTCATCCCGCTGCTGCTGATGGGCGGCATCGTCGGCCGGCTGTTCCGCGAGTTCGCGGTCACGGTGACCTTGACGATCGTCGTGTCGGTGATCGTGTCGCTGACCCTGACGCCCATGCTGTGCTCGCGCTTCCTGACGAACCAGCATGCGAAGAAGCACGGGCGCCTGTACATGCTCTGCGAGCGCGGCTTCGACGCGATGCTCGCAGGCTACAAGCGCGGCCTCGACGTGGTGCTGAAGCACGAGTTCATCACGCTGTGCGTCTTCCTCCTGACGCTCACGATCACGGTCGTCATGTTCATCGTCAGCCCGAAGGGCTTCTTCCCGCAGCAGGACACCGGCACGATCTACGGCTTTGCCGAGACGTCGCAGGATGCGTCGTTCGCGGCGACGAGCGAGCGCTTCGGGCGCATCTCGGACGTGGTGCGCAGGGATCCCGACGTCACCGCGTTCGGCGTGTTCGCCGGCGGCACGACCGCCAACACCGGCACGTTCTTCATCGCGTTGAGGCCGAAGGACCAGGGCCGCACCGCGACCGCCGACCAGGTGATCGCGCGGCTGCGTCCGCAGGTCGCCAGGCTCGAGGGCGTGAATCTCTTCATGCAGGCGCCGCAGGACATCAACGTCGGCGGGCGCCTCTCGCGCACCCAGTACCAGTACACCGTGACCGACACCAACCTCGACGAACTGAACACCTGGGCGCCGAAGCTGGTCGACAAGTTCCGCACCTTGCCGCAGCTCACCGACATCGCGACCGACCAGCAGAACTCGGCCGCGAAGGCGGCGCTGACGATCGACCGGGCGCGCGCCTCCAGCTTCGGCATCTCGCCGGCGCAGGTCGACGCGACGATCTACGACGCGATCGGCCAGCGCCAGGTCGCGCAGTACTACACCCAGACCAACAGCTACCACGTCGTGCTCGAGGTCACGCCGGCGCTGCAGACCGACCCGAGCCTGTTCGACAAGCTCTACATCACGTCGCCGCTGACCGGCCAGCAGGTGCCGCTGTCGGCGTTCGTGAAGGTCGACACCGGCAAGAGCGCCTACCTGCTGATCAGCCACCAGGGCCAGTTCCCTGCAGTGACGATCTCGTTCAACTTGGCCCCCGGCGTGTCGCTCGGCGATGCGGTGAAGGCCATCCAGAAAGCCCAGGGCGAGATGGGCGTGCCGAGCACCCTGACCGGCGCGTTCCAGGGCACCGCGAAGGCGTTCGGCGACTCGCTCGCGTCGCAGCCGTACCTCATCGCCGCCGCGCTGATCTCGGTCTACATCGTGCTCGGGCTGCTCTACGAGAGCTACATCCACCCGCTGACCATCCTGTCGACCCTGCCGTCGGCCGGCCTCGGCGCGCTCCTGATCCTGCGCGTCGGCGGCTACGACCTGTCGGTGATCGCGCTGATCGGCATCATCCTGCTGATCGGCATCGTCAAGAAGAACGGCATCATGATGATCGACTTCGCGCTGCATGCAGAGCGCGAGCAAGGCATGGACTCGCACCAGGCGATCTACCAGGCCTGCCTGCTGCGCTTCCGGCCGATCATGATGACGACGATGTGCGCGCTGCTGTCGGGCCTGCCGCTGATGCTCGGCCACGGCGCCGGCTCCGAGCTGCGCCGGCCGCTCGGCTATGCGATGGTCGGCGGCCTCGTGGTGTCGCAGGCGATGACGCTGTTCACGACGCCGGTGATCTACCTGTACCTCGATCGCGCGCACGACTGGTACGTGCGACGCAAGGAAGCGCGCGCCGCGCGCCGCGCGCCGAAGCAGGAGCAACAGCGCGTGCCGGGCATCGCCGCCGGCGAGTGAGCAGGGCGATGAAGATCCTCGTGGTCGAAGACGAGCTGAAGACGGCCGACTACCTGCAGAAGGGCCTGACCGAGCAGGGCTGCAGCGTCGACGTCGCGCACAACGGCCTCGACGGCCAGCACCTCGCGCTCGAGATGGACTACGACGTGATCGTGCTCGACGTGATGGTGCCCGGCCTCGACGGCTACGGCGTGCTGCAGTCGCTGCGCGCGGTGAAGGACACGCCGGTCATCATGCTGACCGCGCGCGATCGCATCGAGGATCGCGTCAAGGGCCTGCAGGCCGGCGCCGACGACTACCTCGTCAAGCCGTTCTCGTTCCTCGAGCTGCTCGCGCGGCTGCAGGCGCTGAACCGGCGCGGCCGCAAGCAGGAGAGCGCGCAGCTCAAGGTCGGCGACCTGACGATCGACCTGCTCGCGCGCAAGGCCTACCGCGACGGCCAGCGCATCGACCTGACCGCCAAGGAGTTCGCGCTGCTCAGCGTGCTGGCGCGCCACCAGGGCGAGATCCTGTCCAAGACCGCGATCGCCGAGCTGGTGTGGGACATCAACTTCGACACCAACACCAACGTCGTCGAGGTCGCGATCAAGCGGCTGCGCGCGAAGATCGACCTGCCGTTCAAGACCAGCCTCGTGCACACGATCCGCGGCATGGGTTATGTGCTCGAGGAGCGCCCGGCGAAGGCGACCGCATGAGCCTGCGGCGCTCGATCGCGGCGAGGTTGGCGGCGATGTTCGCGCTCGGCGCGCTCGTCGTCTTCTCGCTCGTCGGCGTCGTGCTCGATCGCGCGCTCGAGGCCGAGCTGCGCCAGCACCAGCTGGAGCAGATCGACACCAAGTTCCGCGACATCGAATACGTCATCAAGCGGCTGCGCCAGCCGGCGCAGTGGGACCGGCTGCACGCCAAGCTCGATGCGCTGACGCCGGCCGACCGCAGCACGCAGTACTGGATCCTGTCGGACGATCCGCAGATCCGCTACGGCCAGGCGCTCGCCGAGATCACCGGCATCAGCCAGGGCGCGGGCGGCATCGGCGAATTGCGCATCGGCGAGCATGCCGAGCCGATCACGATACGCAGCGAATACCTGCCGGCCGACGGCGACCGCGCGGCGCTGCGCTTCGTCGTCGGCATCGATTCGGCGTCGTACATGCGCACGCGGCGCGCCTTCGAGTCGGTGCTGCTCGCGATCTCGGCCTGCGGCGTCGTGATGGCTGCGGCGCTCGGCTATCTCATTGCCCACTGGGGCCTGGTGCCGCTGAAGCGGCTGTCGGAGGAAGCGCACCAGCTGAGCCCGAGCGCACTGTCGCAACGCCTCAACGTCGCGCCGCTGCCGGCCGAGCTGTCCGATCTCGGCGTGTCGTTCAACGGCGCGCTCGACCGGCTGGAGGCGGCCTACCAGCAGCTCGAAGGCTTCAATGCCGACGTCACGCACGAGCTGCGCACGCCGCTGTCGAACCTGATCGGTCAGACCCAGGTCGCGCTGTCCCGGGAGCGCACCGTCGCGCAGCTGGAGGACGTGCTGCACTCCAACCTCGAGGAGCTGGAGCGGCTGCGCAGCATCGTCAACGACATGCTGTTCCTGGCGCGTGCCGACCAGGGCGAGCGGCCGGTCCGGCTGGTGCCGGCATCGCTCGCCGCCGAGGTCGCCAAGACCGTCGAGTTCCTCGACTTCGTGATGGACGAGGCCGGCGTCAAGGTGCGCGTGCAGGGCGACGTGCAGGCACCGATCGAGTCGTCGCTGTTCCGCCGCGCGGTGACCAACCTGCTGCAAAACGCAATCCGCCACAGCCGGGCGCAGTCGGAGATCGTCATCGACGTGACGGCCGGCGAGACGATGGCGCAGGTCGCGGTGTCGAATCCCGGGCCGGAGATCCCGACCGAGCACCTCGGGCGGCTGTTCGACCGTTTCTACCGCGTCGACGCCGCGCGCACCAACAGCTGGGAGAACCACGGCCTGGGCCTCGCGATCGTCAAGGCGGTCGCGGCGATGCACGCCGGCAACGTCTTCGCCGCCAGCCACGACGGCGTCACGACGGTCGGGTTCTCGGTGGCGATGCAGCGCGGCGCGGGGCGCGCTGCGTGACGGGCGTCAGAACAAGGCCATGCTCAGCTTGCGCCGGTACGCATCGACCACCGGATCGGACGGCGTCGCGACCATCTTGCCGGCGACTTCCAGCGTGCCCTTGGCCGCCGCCGCTTCGGCCTTGGCCGGCGCCGGCTTCTTCATCAGCTCGAGGATCGCGACATAGGTCTTGCGCGCAGCCTCGTCGTGCCACGCCTTGTCGCGCATGATGATCTCGAGCAGCTCGTCCATCGCCTCGGTGTAGCGCTGCGCCGCGAAGTGGCTCTGCGCGAGTTCGAACCGGGCATCGAAGTCGCGCTTGTTCGCGGCGATCGCGGCGGTGAGATCGGCCGCGCTGCGTGCCTTCGCGGCAGCCTCCTGCGCGGCGATCCACGCGCCGCAGGCGGCCAGGCGCGCGTCGAGCAGCATGTTGCCGGCCACCGGCTCGAAGATGCGCTTGGCGTCGTCGAGCCGTCCCATGGCCAGCAGCGCGCGCAGGTAGTCGTAGCGCGCGTTGTCGTTGGCCGGATTGATCGCGACGGCCTCCTGCAGCTTGCCGAGCGCCGATTCGGTGTCGCCCTCGGCCATCAGCTCCTCGGCCGCCAGCGCTTCTTCTTCGGCCGCGACTTCGTCGGCGCTCGGCACGTGCTTGTCGAGGAAGGCGCGCACTTCGGCTTCGGGCAGCGCGCCGACGAAGCCGTCGACCGGCTGGCCGTCCTTGAACAGCACGCACAGCGGGATGCTGCGCACGCCGAACATCTGCGACAGCTGGCCGGCGATCTCGGGCTGCTCGTCGGCGTTCAGCTTGGCGAGCACGAAGCGGCCGGCGTAGGCGGTCTCGAGGCGCTCGAGCACCGGGCCGAGCTGCTTGCACGGACCGCACCACGGCGCCCAGATGTCGAGCAGCACGGGCTGCTGCATCGAGGCTTCGATCAGGTCGGCCTGCAGGTTGTTCAGGGTGATGGCTTGCATGGTCTGGTGCGCTGTGGGCGGCTGCCGCGGCGGCGGCGCGATCGACGGCAGATGACGACGTGCCGCCTACAATTCAAGGTTTCATCATCCAGCACGTGGAGCGAGCTTTGAGCAGCGCCCCGGTCGTGGTGGGCGTGGTGATGGGTTCCAGCAGCGACTGGGATACGTTGCGCGCTGCCACTCAGATTCTCGCCGAGTTCGGCGTCCCGCACGAAGCCCGCGTCGTCTCCGCGCACCGCATGCCGGACGACATGTTCGCCTATGCCGAAGCGGCCGCCGGCCGCGGGCTGAAGGCGATCATCGCCGGCGCCGGCGGCGCGGCGCACCTGCCCGGCATGCTCGCCGCCAAGACGACCGTGCCAGTGCTCGGCGTGCCGGTCGCGAGCCGGCACCTGCAGGGCGTCGATTCGCTGCACTCGATCGTGCAGATGCCCAAGGGCATTCCGGTCGCGACCTTCGCGATCGGCGAGGCAGGCGCCGCCAACGCGGCGCTGTTCGCGGTCGCGATGCTGGCGAACGAGGACGCCGCGCTGCGCGAGCGCCTCGCGGCGTTCCGCGCGCGCCAGACCGAGGCGGCGCGCGCGATGACGGTCGGCACGACATGACGGCCCGGTTGCCCGGCGCGACGCTGGGAGTGATGGGCGGCGGCCAGCTCGGCCGCATGTTCGTGCATGCGGCGCAGCAGCTCGGCTACCGCACCGTCGTGCTCGACCCCGATCCGGCCAGCCCCGCCGGCGAGATCGCGCATCGCCACATCCGTGCCGACTACCTCGATGCCGACGGCCTCGCGGCGCTCGCCGACGCTTGCGATGCGATCACGACCGAGTTCGAGAACGTGCCGGCCGAGGCCTTGCAGCGGCTGGCTGCGCGGCGTCCCGTGGCGCCGTCGGCCGCGGCCGTCGCGGTGTGCCAGGATCGCGCCGCCGAGAAGGCACACTTCGAGCGCAGCGGCGTCGCCTGCGCGCCGCATGTGGTGATTGCGAGCGAGGCCGATCTCGCGCGCATCGACGATGCGCTGCTGCCGGGCATCCTGAAGACCGCGCGGCTCGGCTACGACGGCAAGGGCCAGGTACGGGTGCGCGATCGGACCGAACTCGCGAGCGCCTGGCGCGCGCTCGGCCGCGTCGCCTGCGTGCTCGAGCGGATGCTGCCGCTCGCGCTCGAGCTCAGCGTGATCGTCGCCCGGGCGTCGGACGGCGATGTCGTGCACCTGCCGGTCCAGCAGAACCTGCATCGCGACGGCATCCTCGCGGTGACGCGCGTGCCGGCGCCGGGCGTCGACGCCGCGCTCGCGGCACGTGCCTTCGAAGCCGCGGGCCGCATCGCCGCGACGCTGGGCTACGTCGGCGTGCTGTGCGTCGAGTTCTTCGTGCTCGACGACGGCGCGCTGGTCGCCAACGAGATGGCGCCGCGCCCGCACAATTCGGGCCACTACAGCATCGACGCCTGCGACCTGTCGCAGTTCGAGCTGCAGGTGCGCACGCTCGCCGGCCTGCCGCTGGTCGCGCCGCGGCTGCATTCGCCGTGCGTGATGCTCAACCTGCTCGGCGACCTGTGGTTCGATGCCGGCGGCCGCGAGAGGACGCCCGACTGGGCACCCGTGCTCGCGCTGCAGGGCGCCAGGCTGCATCTGTACGGCAAGGCGAGTGCGCGCAAGGCCCGCAAGATGGGCCATCTGACGATCGTCGCCGCGACGGCCGAGGAAGCCGACCGGACGGCCAGCGTCGCCGCCGGCCGGCTCGGGCTGCCGAGCCGGTGACGGCGCGAGCTGCCATGCGCCTCGACGGCCACGATCCGGCGGCGATCGCCGAGGCAGCGGACTTGCTCGCCGCCGGCGCGCTGGTCGCGTTCCCGACCGAGACGGTCTACGGCCTCGGCGCGCGCGCCGACGACGATGCCGCGGTCGAGAAGATCTACGCCGCCAAGGGCCGGCCGGCCGACCATCCGCTGATCGTCCACGTCGTCGATGCCGCCGCCGCAGCGCGCTGGGCGGCGCCATGGACGGCCCTCGCGGCGCGCCTGGCCGACGCGTTCTGGCCCGGGCCGGTGACGCTGATCGTGCCGCGCTCGCCCGCACTCGGCACGACCGCCGCCGGCGGCCACCCGACGATCGGGCTGCGCTGTCCGGCGCATCCGGTCGCAGGTGCGCTGCTCGCCGCGGCGGCCGAGCGCGGCGTGGCCGGCGTCGCCGCGCCGAGCGCGAACCGGTTCGGCCGCGTCAGCCCCACGCTCGCAGCGCACGTCGAATCGGAGTTCGACGGGGCGATTCCGGTGCTCGACGGCGGCGCGTGCGATGTCGGCATCGAATCGGCGATCGTCGACTGCACGCGCGATCGGCCGGTGCTGCTGCGGCCCGGCATCGTCAGCGCGGCCGAGATCGAAGCGGCCGCCGGCATGCCGCTGATGGAGATCGATGCCGACGCGCCGCGCGCCTCCGGGACGCTGGCCTCGCACTACGCGCCGCGCGCGACCGTGCGGCTGATGGCCACGCCGACCCTGCGCACCGCGCTCGAGGTGCTCGGCCAGACGCCGCTGAGGCTGGCGGTATATTCGCGTACCCTGCCGCTCGACCTGGCGCCGAGCGTGCGCCATCGGCGCATGCCGGCGGGCGCGCGGCAGGCAGCGCATGAACTGTTCTCGGTGATGCGGGAGCTCGACGCCGAAGGCGCCCATCTGATCTGGGTCGAAGAGCCGCCGCCGGATCCGGCATGGGACGGAGTACGCGACCGCCTGCGGCGAGCCGCCGCAACGTGAGCCCGCGTCAGCGCGGGCGCCTTGGAGCAAGCGAAGCATGATGTTTATGGTGTATCGGTGGCGCCGCATGGCACGGATCGTGGCGGTGGCATCGGCGGCGCTGCTCGGCGCCTGCGGCGGCGGCGAGCAGGTCTCGCGCTTCACGGCGCAGCGCATACTCGCCTTCGGCGACGAGTCGAGCGTGATCAACGCCGACGGCAGCAAGTACACCGTCAACGCGGTATTCGCCGGCACGTCGACCCTCGATTGCCAAGCCAACCCGTTGTGGATCCAGGTCGTCGCGAGCCTCTATACGCTGGCGTTCCCGCAGTGCAACCCGAACAACCTCGGCTCGCCTAGCGGTCGCATCTACGCAGTCGCCGGCGCGCACGCCGCCGACCTCGAAGGCCAGATCGCGCAGCAAGACGCGCTCGGCGGCTACACCGGCACCGACCTGGTGACGATCCTGATCGGCCAGAACGACATCCTCGATGCCTATGCGGAATACCCGGCGCTGACCGAGGATCAGCTCAAGGCCAACCTGAAGCAACTCGGCCAGAACGTCGCGGCGCAGGTCAACAAGGTCGCCGACGCCGGCGCGAAGGTGCTCATCGCGACCGTGCCCGATCTCGGGCTGACGCCGTTCGCGATCAACGAGAAGACCACGCACGGCGACATCGACCGGGCCCAGCTGCTGAGCGATCTGACCTTGGCGTTCAACACCGGCCTGCGTGCCAATCTCGAGAACGACGGCACGAAGATCGGCCTCGTGCTCGAGGACGAGCGTCTGCAGGCGATCGTCGTCGTGCCGCTCTTCTACAGCTACACCAACATCGTCAACGGCGTCTGCGCGAAACCGCTGCCCCATTGCACGACGTCGACGACGGTGACCGACCCGGCATCGATCAGCGGCGCTCCGGCCAACAGCGCGACGTGGCTGTGGGCCGACAGCACGCACCTCAGCGCGACCGCGCAGGCCGACTTCGGCAGCCTCGCTGCGTCACGCGCGACCAACAACCCGTTCTGAACGCGAAAGCGGCTACGCGGCTCGGCGCGGCATCGGATTTCGGACGCGAAGGCGCAAAGAAACGCAAAGCCGACGAGGAAGCGGGACTGCTGCGAACCGTCACGCGGTCGTTGTTCAAGCCGGGTTTGCCCGTGAGGCGAGCCATCGGACGAGGCCTATAGTGCCTGCGCGAAAAGCGAACGGTCGTACGCTTTTGCGTCAGTCGCAACGAGGTCTGCATGAGCAAATTCCGATCGATGATCTGGGCAGCGGCGGCCACCGCACTGCTCGCCGCCTGCGGCGGCGGCGGTGACGGCGACCAGAGCCCCGCGGTCCACTATTCGAAGCTGGTGGTGTTCGGCGACAGCCTGAGCGACGTCGGCAGCTATGCCACGCCGGGCATCGTCGCGCAGGGCGGCGGCAAGTACACCGTCAACGGCAGCGGCGCGATGATCTGGGTCGAGCGGCTGGCCGCGCAGATACAGGTGACGGCACCGTGCGCGGCCGAGACCGGGCTGGACGCGAGCGGGCCGTTCGCGGCGCTCGCCGCGCCGGCGACGACGCACGCCGACTGCTACGACTATGCGCAGGGCGGATCGCGCGTCACCGATCCGATCGGCGTGGCGAACGCCGCGGTGCTGCCGGGCGACACCTCCGGCTACCTCGGCCAGCTCACCGTGCCGGTCGTGACGCAGATGCAGAACCATCTCGCGGCCGTCGGCGGCAGCTATGCCGGCGACGAACTGGTTACCGTGCTCGCCGGCGGCAACGACCTGTTCGTCAACCTGGCGACCCTGTCGGCCACCGTGATGGCGGGCGGCGACCCGACGGCGGCGGCGACCGCCGCGGTGACCGCGATGGCCACCGCGGGTGGTCAGCTCGCCGGCTATGTGCAGAGCCTCGTGCTCGCCAAGGGGGCGACGCACGTCGTCGTCGTCAACCTGCCGGACGTCGGCAAGACGCCGTTCGCGCTGTCGCAGGATGCGCAGACGCAGGGGCTGATCGAGCAGATGAACCAGGCCTTCAACGACCAGCTCGCGACCGGGCTTTCGGGCGTTGCCGGCGTGCTGCTGGTCGACCTCTACACGCAGTCCGGCAACCAGGCGGCCAACCCGGCCCTGTACGCGCTGACCAACATCACCGACACCGCCTGCGACTTGACGAAGACGCCGATCGGATCGCTGACCTGCAGCGACGCGACCGTGATCGCGGGCGACATCTCGCACTACGCCTATGCCGACACCGTGCACCCGACGCCGTACGGCTACGAGTTGATCGCCGAATTCGTCGCCCAGCAACTGCTGGTCGCCGGCTGGCTCTGACGACGAAGGAGCTGCCGTCATGCAAGCGCCCACCAAGAAGCTCGCCCTCACGCTGTCGGCCGCCGCCCTCGCACTGGCCGGCCACGCGGCCGCCCGGGCCCAGGCGGCCGGTACCTGGATGGTCAAGGCCGGCGTCAACAACATCAATCCGCAGGTCGGCAGCGGCGACCTGTCCGCGCCCAGCCTGCCGCACACCCAGATCGACATCAAGGACGCGACGTCGGCGATCGTCACGCTGGGCTACATGGCCACCGACAACCTGTCGGTCGAGTTCTATGCCGGCCTGCCGTACAAGCACGACATCGTCGGCGCCGGCGCGATCGAAGGGGTCGGCAAGATCGGCTCGGTGAAGCAGGTGTCGCCGACCTTGTTCGGCCAGTACCGCTTCTTCGCCGCCGACGCCGCATTTCGCCCTTACGTCGGCCTCGGCGTGACCTATGCGCACTTCTACGGCGAGGAAGGCTCCGGCACGCTGACCGCGCTGACCAACCCGGGCGGCCCGCCGACGCGCATCGACGCGAGCTCGGCCTGGGGCGCGTCGCCCGAGATCGGCGCGACGATACGCATCGACGACCACTGGTTCGTCGACGCATCGGTGATCAAGACCTTCATCAAGAACAAGGCCACCTTGTCGACCGGGCAGACGATAGACGTGCGGCTCGATCCGATCTCGGCGAACCTGTCGATCGGCTATCGCTTCTGACGCTGCGCGTCGTCGGCGGCCCAGGCCGCGAGCGCGTCCAGCGCCGGCCGCGCCGCGCCGGCATTCGGATGGCTGACGATGCCGACGACGACGTAGCGGCGCCCGCTGCCGGCCAGCACGTAGCCCGCGACGCCGTTGACGTCGCGCAGCGAGCCGGTCTTCAGGTGCGCGTGGCCCAGCGTCGCGCGCGAGCGCTTCAAGGTGCCGTCGAGACCGGCCACCGGCAGCGAGCTCATCAGCTCGGGCATCACCGGGCTCGCCCACGCCACCTGCAACAGGCGCGCGAACGCGGCGGCGCTGATGCGGGTGTCGCGCGACAGCCCCGAGCCGTTGTCGATCACGACGCCGTTCGCGGCCGGCCCGAGCGCCAGCGACATCCAGGCCTGCAGCACGTCGCGCGCCGCATCGGGCGTGCCGGCGCCGCGCTGCGTGAGGCCGAGCGTCAGGAACAGCTGCTGCGCCATCAGGTTGTTGCTGTACTTGTTGATGTCGCGCACGACATCGGCGAGCGGCGGCGATGTCAGCGCGAAGGTCGGCGGCGTGGTCGGCGCGATGCCGTCGTGCACGCTGCCCGTGAGCATGCCGCCCATCTCCTTCCAGAGGCCGGCGAGCGCGCGTTCGGCATAGCGCTTCGGATCGGCATAGGCGACCGGCCAGGTCCGCTCGCCGCAGGCGATCGGCAGCACGCCGGCGAACGCGATGCGCGCCGGGTCGGCGAAGTCGGCCTTCAGCGCACCGCGCCAGTCGTCGCAGGGCACGGCGCGCAGCGGCACGCTCGCATCGACGCGCACGCCGGCGAGCGGCGGATCGACGGACACGACGGCGACGCCGCGCGCCGCATCGGGCGTGAAGGTCAGCACGACCGACTTGAAGTTCAACAGCAGCGCATCGGCGGTCGCGTTGTACGGCCTCAGCGGCTCGCCGTCGAAGTCGCCGGGATCCCGGTCGGGCACGACGAAGGCGCTGCGGTCGAGCACGATGTCGCCGCGGATCTCGCGCACGCCGAGCTGCTGGACCCGGCGCAGCATCAGCCACAGGCGCTCGAGCACCAGCTTCGGATCGCCGCTGCCCTTGATGACGAGGTTGCCGTCGAGCACGCCGTCCTGCACGCGCCCCTGCAGCCAGACCGGCGTGGTCCAGGTCCACGCCGGGCCGAGCAGCTCGAGGCCGGCGAAGGTCGTGAAGAGCTTGGTCAGCGACGCCGGGTTGACCGGCAGGTCGGGCTGCCACGCCAGCCGAGGCGGGGCGTCGGCCCCGACCTCCTGGACCACCGCGACGAGCGCCTGGGGCGGCAGCTTGGCGCGCTCGAGCGCGCCGGCGACTTCGGGCGGCAGCACGCCGGCGGCGTTGCAGAGCTGGACGAGCGCCAGCGTCGACCACGCGAGCAGTCGGACGCCATGACGCAGGACCGGGAGATGCATCGGTCGATGATCGCATGTCGATGCCGGCATGCGTGGCCGCTACACTTGCCGGCCACGGGCGGCGTGCCGCCTGCCCGCCCGACACGCCGGCTTTTCTTCTGCCATGACCGCCCTGCTGGCCCTGGATACCGCCACCGAACGCATGAGCCTGGCACTGGCGCGCGACGGGCAGGCCTGGACCCACGAAGCAGCCGGCGGCGCGACCGCGTCGGCCACGCTGATCCCGGCCGTGCAGGGGTTGCTGGCGCGCGCCGGCCTCTTGCTGCGCGACCTCGACGCGATCGCCTTCGGCCGCGGCCCCGGCGCGTTCACCGGGCTGCGCACCGCCTGCTCGGTGGCCCAGGGGCTGGCGCTCGGCGCCAACAAGCCGGTGCTGCCGGTCGATACGCTGCTCGCGCTCGCCGAGGATGCGCGCGACGATGCGCAGGACATCGACCTGTGGTCGCTGATGGACGCGCGCATGGACGAGATCTACGCAGCGCACTACGCCTATGCCGACGGCGCCTGGCGCGTCGTCGAGGCGCCGATGCTGGTCAGGCCGGAGGCGCTGAATGCGCGCTGGCGCGCCCAGCCGCCGCAGATCGTCGCCGGCAATGCGGTCCGGGCCTATGGCGCACGGCTGGACCTGCGCGCCGCGCGCCGCATCCCCGAAGCGATGCCGCATGCCGCCGCGATGCTGCGCATCGCAGGCGCGCTCTGGGAGCGCGGCGGCGCGGTGGATGCCGCCGCGGCGCTGCCGCTCTACGTGCGCGACAAGGTCGCGCAGACGACGGCCGAGCGCGCTGCGCTGCGCACCGCGCCGGGAGGGGCGCCGTGAGCGCGCTCTGGTCGGGCCGGTCGCGCCATGAAGCGCATCGCCTGCAGCCCATGGCGGTGCGCCATCTCGACGGTGTGCTGGCGGTCGAGAACGCGGTCTATCCGTTCCCGTGGACGCGCGGCAACTTCGTCGACTCGCTCGCCGCCGGCTACGACGCGCGCGTGCTGCACGATGCGCAGGGCGGCGTGGTCGGCTACCTGGTGGCGATGGCCGGCGTCGACGAGATGCATCTGCTCAACGTCACGGTGGCGCCGCTCGCGCAGGGCGAAGGCCATGCGCGGCGCCTGTTCGATGCGCTGGTCGCGATCTGCCGCGGACGCGGCGCCACGCGCCTCTGGCTCGAGGTGCGCGAGAGCAACCTGCGGGCACGCGAGATCTATCGCCACTGGCGCTTCAGCGAGGTCGGCCGACGCAGGGGCTACTACCCGGCCGACCAGGGACGGCGCGAAGATGCGATCGTCATGAGCCTGGCGATCACGGCGAGGGGAGGCGGCGATGCGCTGGACTGAACGCCGGCAGGCGATGCTGCGCGAGATGGGGCTGCGCGTCTGGAGCGCGCCGGCCGCTGCGGACGACGGCGGTGCCGACGTGGCGATCGCCGAAGCGCCGGCGCCGGCGGCGGCGCCCGAGCCGCGGCAGCCCGCGGCGGTTCGGTCGCCGTCACGCCTGCCGCCCCACCTGCCGCAGATCGCCGAGCTCGACTGGCCCGAGCTGCGCGCCGCGGTCGTCGCGTGCCGCGCCTGTCGGTTGTGCGACGGCCGGCGCCAGACCGTGTTCGGCGTCGGCAACGAGCGTGCGCACTGGATGATCGTCGGCGAGGCGCCCGGCGAGCAGGAGGACAAGCAGGGCGAGCCCTTCGTCGGCAAGTCGGGGCAGCTGCTCGACAACATGCTGCGCGCGATCGGCCTGACGCGCGCGCCGGCCGAGCCGGCGCGGCAGGTCTACATCGCCAACACGATCAAGTGCCGGCCGCCCGGCAACCGCAACCCCGAGACCGACGAGCTCGCGCAGTGCGAGCCGTACCTGATCCGCCAGATCCAGCTCGTGCAGCCGAAGATCATCCTCGCGATGGGACGCTTCGCGGTGCAGAGCCTGCTGCGCACCAGCGAGCCGATCGGCCGGCTGCGCGGCCGCGTGCACCGCTACGAAGGCGTGCCGCTGGTCGTGACCTACCACCCGGCCTACCTGCTGCGCAACCTGCCGGACAAGGCGCGCGCCTGGGACGACCTGTGCCTCGCGGTCGAGACCGCGCAGGCCGCGGGCTGAGCGCCGCCCGGTCCTCGCGTTGCCGCGCCATGCTCGCGACGCCGCCCGCCCCCTGGAGCGACGCCTGGTGCAGCGCGTGGTGCGACGCCTTGCCCGGCATGGCGCTGCTGCTCGATGCGAGCGGCGCGGCGCATCATGCGAATCCGGCACTGGCCGAGTTCGCCGGCCAGCCGGGCACCGCGATGCTCGGGCACGGCTGGCAGGCGATCGTCGGCCCGCCATCGCGCGGCGCGCTGCTGACCGCGCTCCAGGAAGGCGCCGACTTCGCGATGCCGGTCGAGCTGCGCGGCCCCGAAGCGCGCAGCGGCTGGTACGACGGCGCCGGGCGCTGGCTGCCCGGCCAGGCGCGCTGCCTGCTGCTGCTGCGCGACGTCGGCGCGAGCGCGCTGGCCGAAGCGACCGCGCAGGCCGGCCTGTTCCGGCTGCTCGCGAACAACGTGCCGGTGCTGATCGCCTACTACCGCGCGCTCGACTACCGCTGCCAGTTCGCGAACCGCCAGTACGCCGAGACCTTCGGCTTCGACGAGCACACGATCGTCGGCCGCACCGTCGCCGAAGTCATCGGCGATCCGGCCGCGCGCCTGATCCAGCCCGAGATCGAGGCGGTTCAAGGGCACGGCAAACCCGTCACCTACGAACGCGTGCTGTCGATGCCGGACGGCGGCTCGCGCTGGATCGAGGTGCACCTCGTGCCGCACATCGACGAGCAGCACGAGACCGTGGGTGCGTTCGTGCTGATCTCCGACATCACCAAGCACCGCCTGGCCGAACGTGCGGTGCGCGAGTCGGAGGAGCGGCTCGCGAAGTTCATGCAGGCGAGCGCCGAAGGCATCGTGTTCCATCGCGACGGCATCATCACCGACGCCAATCCGCCGCTCTGCCGGCTCCTCGACTACGCGCTGGACGAGCTGCTCGGCCAGCGCGCGCTCGACTTCATCGCGCCGGACGAGGTGCCCAAGGTCGCCGCGGTGATGACGTCGGGCCAGGAGCTGACCTACGAGACCGCCGTGCTCGATCGGCACGGCGAGCGCGTCCCGGTCGAGTTCATCGTCCGCACGATGCTGCGCAACGGCGAGCGCATGCGCATGACGATCGTGCGCGACATCCGCGACCGCCATGCGGCGCAGGCGCGCATCCACCACCTGGCGCACCACGACGCGCTGACCGGCCTGCCGAACCGCGCATCGTTCATGGACCGCCTGGCCGACGCGATGACCGCGGCGCGCACGAGCGGCACGCCGCTCGCGGTGCTGTTCATCGACCTCGATCACTTCAAGCGCGTCAACGACTCGCTCGGCCATCTGGTCGGCGATGCGCTGCTGCGCACCGTCACCGAACGCATCCGCGCGTCGCTGCGCTCGACCGATCTCGTCGCGCGCTTCGGCGGCGACGAGTTCATGGCGCTGCTGCCCAGGCTCGCCGCGCCGCCGCGCCACCGCGCCGATGCCGAAGAGGTGGCGCGCAAGCTGCTCGTCGCGATCGAGGCACCGGTGCAGGCCGAGGGCCGGCCGATCTCGGTGACGCCGTCGGTCGGCATCGCGCTCTATCCGGGCGACGGCCAGAGCGCCGACGACCTGATCCAGCACGCCGATTCGGCGATGTACCAGGCCAAGGCGCGCGGCCGTGCGAACTACCAGTTCTTCGATCCGTATCGCGTCGATACCGCCTATGCCGCGCTCGTCATCGAGGGAGAGCTGGCGCAGGCGCTCGAACGCGGCGAGTTCGAGCTGCACTTCCAGCCGCTCGCGCGCGCCGCCGACGGCGCGATCACCGGCGCCGAAGCGCTGATCCGCTGGAACCATCCGCAGCGGGGCCTGTTGCTGCCGGACGCCTTCATCCCGGTCGCCGAGCAGCAGCGCCTGATGCTGCCGATCGGCCAATGGGTGCTGCGCGAGGCCGCGGCCTGCGCGATGCGTTGGCATGCGCAAGGCCTAGGCATCGCGACGGTCGCCGTGAACCTGTCGTCGGTGCAGTTCCAGTCGATCGGCTTCGTCGATGCGGTCGCGCAGGTGCTGCCGCGCGACGGCATCGGCGAAGGGCTGATCGAACTCGAGCTCACCGAGCGCATGCTGATGGACGACCTGCCCGAGGTGAAGTGGCGCCTGGACCGCCTGAAGGCGCTCGGGCTGCGCATCTCGATCGACGATTTCGGCACCGGCTACTCGTCGCTCGCGCACCTGAAAGAGCTGCCCATCGACAAGCTGAAGATCGACCGCTCGTTCGTCAAGGACCTGCCGCACGACCACGACTCCTGCGCGATCACGCGCGCGGTGATCCAGCTCGGCAAGAGCCTCGGCCTGGCGGTCCTCGCCGAAGGCGTCGAGACGGACACGCAGCGCGCCTACCTCGCGGCCCAGGGCTGCGACGAAGTGCAGGGACTGCTGATCAGCGGGCCGCTGAGCGGCGCGGGGTTCGAGGCTTTCCTGGCGCGCCGCCACCCGACCCGGGCGACGGCGGCGTGACGCCCTGCCCGTCGGCGGGTCCGCACGTTCACAGCGCGCGCCGCAGGCGCCGGGCCGCAGCGTCCGCGATGGCGGCGAGCCAGGCGCTGCCGGCGGCGAGCTGTTCTGCGCTCAGCGTACGCACCCACGCGAGGTGCGGCAGGCCGGGCTCGTGTTCGACCAGGCCGGCGGGCGCGACGGACTCGTCGGCGACCAGCGCGGCGACATCGATCGTCTGCCGGCCGCCGCAGTAGTCGGCAAGGCGCTTCAGGCGCTCCTGCAGCCCGGCGTCGAACACGTCGACCGCGGCCTCGAGCGTCTCGGGCCGAGCTTCGCCGGCGGCCGAATCCGGATGCGCGCGGCGCACCTGCCGCACCTGCCGGTACCAGGCGCGCAACGCGGCGAGTTGGCCGACATAACGCAGGTTGGCCTCGACCTTGGCTTCGGAGCGCGTCGGCCGGCTCGCGCGGTCGTACGAGGTGTCGACCTGGCGCACGCCGGCATGCACGAGGCGCCCGGCCGCGACATCCGAACGCAGGATCTGCCCGGCCGCCGTGACCGCGCCGTAGCCGACGCTGCGCGGCCCGACGAGGCCGCTCAGGCCGCCGACGAAGATGCGCTCCTCGCGCAGGAACACGCCCTGCACGACATCGCCGACGAGCGACGGCGTCGCCTTGTCGCCGCGCACGCCGGCCGGCGTGAAATTGAAATGGATGAAGCCGCTGCCGACTTCGCTGTGCTCGTCGCGCGAGCGGCCGCCCGCGACCAGCAGATCGCAGGCGTTGATGATCGAGCCCAAGGTCACGTAGCTCAGCAGGATCGTGTGCTTCAGGCCGACCGCATGCGCGACCGACGCCTCTTCCTCGAGCAGCGTCGCCGGCCGCACATGCGTCGAGCCGCCGAGCTTGGCCCTGGGCAGCAGCACCGAGCCGGCGACGTAGCCGCTGCCGACCTCGCAGCCGGCGTCGAGCACGCTGTCGACCAGGGTCGCCGGCCCTTCGCTGCCGACCACCGCGCCGGCTGCGACATAGGTCTTCGCACCGACCAGCCGCGCGCCGGGATAGAGCGCTGCGCCGGGTTCGAGGCGCTCGAGGCGCACCGTGCGGTCGACGTAGACCGATGCCGGATCGGGCAGCTCCAGGCCGCGCTCGCGCAGCGCCGCCGGATCGTGCGGGCCGGTGAGCTTCATGCGCCGCGCCGCCGCGTGTACGGCTCGACCACGCTGCCGGGCGCGATGCGCGCGTCGGCGATCAGGCTGTAGGCGCCGACCTGCACGCCGTCGCCGAGCTCGACCTGGCCTTCGAAGATGCAGCCGACGTCGATGTCGACGTCGCTGCCGCAGACGAGCTCGCCGCGGATGTCGATGCGCGCCGGATCGGCGAGCCGCACGCCGGCTTCCATCAGCACGTCGGCGCGCCGGCGTTGCAGGCGCCGCTCGAGCTCGGCGAGCTGCAGCGGGCTGTTGACGCCCAGCACCTCGATCTCGCTCGCCGCCTTCGCCGACGTGACGCCGATGCCGTCGGCCACCGCCATCGCGACGATGTCGGTCAGGTAGTACTCGCCCTGCTTGTTGTCGTTGCGCAGCGCCGCGAGCCAGCGCTTCAGCGGCGCGGTCGGCGCGGCCATCACGCCGGTGTAGATCTCGCGCAGTCGGCGCTGCTCGGGCGTCGCGTCCTTCTCCTCGACGATGCCGACGATGCCGTCGCCTCGCCGCACGATGCGGCCGTAGCCGGTCGGATCGGCGAGGTCGACGGTCAGGAGCGCCAGCCGCTCGCCGGCGCAGGCGGCGATCAACCCACGGATCGTGTCGACTTCGATCAACGGAACGTCGCCGTTGAGGATCAACGTGATGCCGGCGTCGTGCAGCTCGGGCACCGCCTGCTGCACGGCGTGGCCGGTGCCGAGCTGCGGCTGCTGGCGCACGAAGCGCAGGCCGGGCGCACGCACCGCGGCTTCGACCTGTTCGGCGCCATGCCCGGTGATCACGATGATGCGAGGACTTTCGGCCAACGCCGCGGCGGTCGTCAGGACATGCTGCAATAGGCTCCTGCCGGCGAGCCGGTGCAGCACCTTCGGCCGCGCCGACTTCATCCGCGTGCCCTTGCCCGCGGCCATGATCACGATGTCCAGAGCCGTCATGCGTCCCTCCTTGTCGAGGTTCGCGATTATCGCGATGCTCGCCGCCATGCTGGCGTTGCTCGGGGGCTGCAGCGCGGTGCGTTTCGCCTACGACCGTGCACCGGTTCTCGTTTACTGGTGGCTCGACGGCTATGTCGATTTCGACGATGCGCAGAAGCCGCGCGTGCGCGCCGCGATCGCCGGCTGGTTCGCGTGGCATCGGCGCAGCCAGCTGGTCGACTATGCCGACCTGCTGGCGCGGGCCGAAACCGAGGCGCTCGCCGACACGACACCCGAACGCGCCTGCCAGTGGTGGCACGAACTCCAACGACGCGTCGACGCCGCCACGGACGCGCTCGCCGGCCCGGCGGCCGAACTGGTCGTGACGTTGACGCCGGCGCAGATCGACCACATCGAGCGCCGCTATGCGCGCTACAACGACGACTTCCGCGACGACTTCCTGCAACAGGACGCGGCCGAGCGGCGCGAGGCCACCGAGAAGCGCACCTTCGAACGCGCCCAGATGCTGTATGGCCGTCTCGACGACGGCCAGCGGACTGTCGTGCGGCAACTGCTCGCCGAGTCGCCGTTCGATCCCGAGGCGTGGTTCGCCGAGCGGCGCTACCGCCAGCAGGAGGCACTGCAGGCGATGCGGCGGCTCGTGGCCGACCATGCGTCGCGCGACGAGGCCGAGGCGGCACTGCGCGTCTACTTTGCACACATGAAGGAATCGCCGCGCGAGGCCTACCGCGCCTACCAGACCGAGCTCACCCGCTACAACTGCGCGTTCACGGCGCGCCTGCACAACCGGACCACGGCGGCGCAGCGCCAGGCCGCGGTGCGCAAGCTCAAGGGCTGGGAAAGCGATCTGCGCGCGCTCGCGGCCGCGACGCCGTGAACGTGGTGCACATCCTCAAGGCGAATGCGGCAGCTCGATCGTGACGGTGCGCGGATTGATGCCCGGGGTCGGGAAGTCCTTCATCGCGGCCTCGTACATCGCCGGCAACACGCCATCGGCGAACGACGGCGTGTTGCTGTCGTTGACCGCATGCGCTTCGTACAGCGCCTGGCCGGTCTTGCGGTCGCGGATCAGCACCGCGACCTCGCGCTGGTAGCTGTACGGGTCGTAGTAGGCCGGCGGTCCGAACCAGCCCGGCCACATCCCGCGATGGCGGAATCCCGGCCCGTGCCAGTAGCCGCCCGGCCCCCAGAACGGATCGTCGAACGGCCAGCGCTCGTTGGCCGACGTGCGCGCGCCGACCTGCACGCTGAACTCGGCGCTCGCCGGATCGGCGGCCAGCGTGAAGCCGGCCGCGTCGATCGCCGGCCGCGCCGCGTTCTCGAGCTGCTGTTGCTGCTCGGGCCGCGCCTGCTGCGACGGCAGCCGCTCGAACGCATAGCCGGCGGGCTTGCGGCCGGCCGGCCATTGGCTGTAGGTCGAGACGTCGTTGTCGAGGCTGTGCAGGTTGGCGCAGCCCGCCAGCGCCAGCGCAGCGAGCGCCGATGCGAGTGCCTTCGTCGTCATGCGGATTCCGGTAGCCGTGCGGACGGATGGAATGCGATCGGTTGCGCCGCCGGCTCGGCGCCGCTCGCGCAATCGTCATCGGCATCGAAGGCGCGGTCGCCGTCCGGGTTCGCCACGCCGGTCGTTTGGAGCGCGGCGAACGGATAGAGGTTCCGGTCCATCAGGTGCGACGGCACGACATGCGCCATCGCCGACGCCATGTTGTCGACGCGGCCGGGGAACTGCCGGTCCCATTCGCGCAGCAGCCGCTTGACCTGCACGCGCTGCAGGTTGTCCTGGCTGCCGCAGAGCGTGCACGGGATGATCGGGAATTCGCGGTGCGCCGCCCAGCGCTCGAGGTCGACCTCGGGCACGTAGGCCAGCGGCCGGATCACGATGTTCCTGCCGTCGTCGCTGACGAGCTTGGCCGGCATGCCCTTCAGCCGCGCGCCGAAGAACATGTTCATCAGAAGCGTCTGCAGCATGTCGTCGCGGTGGTGGCCGAGCGCGATCTTGGTCGCGCCGAGCTCGCCGGCGACGCGGTACAGGATGCCGCGGCGCAGCCGCGAGCACAGGCTGCACATCGTCTTGCCTTCGGGCACGAGGCGCTTGACGATCGAATAGGTGTCCTGCTCGATGATGCGGAACGGCACGCCGAGCTTCGTCAGGTATTCGGGCAGCACGTGCTCCGGAAAGCCGGGCTGCTTCTGGTCGAGGTTGACCGCGACGATCTCGAACGGCACCGGCGCGCGGCGCCGCAGGTTCAGCAGGATGTCGAGCAGCGCATGGCTGTCCTTGCCGCCGGACAGGCACACCATCACCTTGTCGCCGGCCTCGATCATGTTGTAGTCGACGATCGCCTGGCCGACGAGGCGGTGCAGCCGCTTCGACAGCTTGTGCATCTCGACCGAAGGCTTCGCCGTCCGGGCCGGCGAGACGGACTCGAGCAATGCGCTCATGACACGGACTCCTTGATGCCGAACACCTCGCAGCCGACCGCGGCGCAATCGGGATAGACGTCGGGCTTTTCGGTCGAGACGCGCGCCGCCAGCACCTTCGGATGCGCCAGCATGCGGGCGAGCAGGTCGTCGCACAGCGTTTCCTGCAGGTCGACGTGGCCTTGCGCGGTGCGCTCGGCGATGGTCGTGCGGATGTAGTCGTAGTCGACCACTTCGGCGAGCCGATCCGCGAGCGGCGTCGAATCGGCGAGCGGTATGTAGAGGTCGACGCTGACGCGCACGCGCTGCGGCGCGAGGCGCTCGTAGTCGTGCGCGCCGATCTGCATCTGCACCTCGTAGTCGCGCAGATAGAGGCGCCTGCAGCGCGCCAACCGGTCGTCGAGCAACCCGCTCATCGCGCCTCCGCGTCACGCGCCAGGAACAGCACGTCGCGCGGCTGGCCGGCGAGGTGCTGGCCGCCGTCGACCAGCAAGGTCGTGCCGGTGATCGCCGGCGATTCGATCAGGAAGCGCACGCTGCGCGCGATATCGTCCGGCGTCGACGAGCGTGCCAGCGGCGTCAGCTTGCGCACCGCGTCGAACTCGGCCGCCGCCATCGCGTCGGACGGCAAGGTGACGCCCGGCGCGATGCCGCAGACGCGCAGCCGCGGCGCCAGCGCCTGCGCGAGCATCACCGTCGCGGCCTGCAGCGCGGCCTTGGACAGCGTGTACGAGAAGTAGTCCGGATTCGGGTTCCAGAGCTTCTGGTCGAGGATGTTGACGACGCAACCCGGCCTGTCCTGCGCGTGCAACGCCTGCGCCAGCAGCACCGCCGGCGCGGTGTTGGCACGCCAGTGGCGCTCCATCGCCGCGACGCCGAAGGTCGCAGCGCTGTCGAACTCGAACAGCGACGCGTTGTTGACGACCGCGTCGATGCGGCCGAAGCGCGCCGCGACGGCCGGCACGAGCGCGCGGCAGGCGGCCTCGTCGGCCAGTTCGGCGGCGAACGGCGCCGCCCGCGCGCCCAGCGCTTCGAGCTCGGCACAGGTCGCCCGCGCCTCCGGCTCGGAGCTGCGGTAGTGCACCGCCACGTCGTGGCCGTGCGCGGCGAGCTCGAGCGCGATCGCGCGGCCGAGCCGCTTGGCGGCGCCGGTGACGAGCACGACAGGGCGGGACGGCATGCTTTCTACAATCGAGCCATGTATTCGCAGGAGACCGGCAGTGTATCGGCCGCCCCGGAGCCGACGCTGATGTCGGTCATCCGCACGGCGATCGCCGCCAACCACGGCTGGCTGCCGTTCGACCGCTACATGGCGATGGCGCTGTACGAGCCGGGCCTGGGCTACTACGCGCGCGGCGATCGCCAGTTCGGCGCGCTGCCGTCATCGGGCAGCGACTTCGTCACGGCGCCCGAGCTGACGCCGCTGTTCGGCCATGCGCTGGCACGCCAGGTGCGGCAGGCGCTGGCCGCCGGCGACCTGAACGACGTGTGGGAGTTCGGTGCGGGTTCCGGCGCAATGGCGGCATCGCTGCTCGATGCGCTGGGCGAGCGCGTCACGCGCTATCGCATCGTCGAGGTGTCGGCCGCCTTGCGCGCACGGCAGCGCGAGCGCCTCGCCGGCCATGGCGCGCGGGTCGAATGGCTCGATCGGCTGCCGGATGCGATCGAAGGCGTGGTGGTCGGCAACGAGGTGCTGGATGCCATGCCGGTGACCTTGCTGCACCACGACGGCCAGCGCTGGCTCGAACGCGGCGTGGCCATCGCCGGCGACGGACTGGCCTTTGCCGACCGGCCGACACGGCTCGCGCCGCCCGAGGTCGCGCGCTACGCCGCCGGTGCGACCGTCGAGATCCATCCGCAGGCCGACGCGTTCGTCGCGACGCTCGCCGAACGGATGACGCGCGGCGCCGCGTTCTTCATCGACTACGGCTTCCCGGAAGCCGAGTACTACCATCCGCAGCGCCACGCCGGCACCCTGATGTGCCACCGCGCACACCGGGCCGACACCGATCCGCTCGCCGACGTCGGCGCCAAGGACATCACCGCGCATGTCGATTTCAGCGCGATCGCGCTCGCCGGCCAGCAGGCCGGGTTCGACGTGCTCGGCTACACGACGCAGGCGCACTTCCTGATCAACTGCGGGCTGCTCGACCTCGCCTTCGACGTGCGCGAGCAGGCGGCGGCGCAGAAGCTGCTCGGCGAGCACGAGATGGGCGAGCTCTTCAAGGTGATCGGCTTTGCGAAGAACCTGCCGGCGTCGTTCACGACCGCGCCGATCGGTTTCGCCGCCGGCGATCGCACGCATACGCTGTGATGCGCTGGCTGCTCGTCATCCTCGTCGCGCTGCTGCTGTTCAACGGGCTGCAGCAATGGCTCGAGAAGATCGGCCTCGGCCGTCTGCCGGGCGACTTCCGCTTCCGCTTGTTCGGGCGCGAGATCTTCATCCCGCTGACGAGCAGCATCGTGCTGAGCTTCGTCGCGATGCTGGTCGCTAAGTGGCTGTAGGCGCGGCGCCGTCGCCTTCGAGCCCTTGCGCGACCGCCGCCGCGCGCGCCGCGTGCAACGCCGCGCCGACGTCGGCGCCCTCGAGGCCGCGCGCCAGCGCAGCCGCCGACACCGCCGCGCTGTCCACCGAACGCGCCAGCGCCAGCACGCGCAGCAGCAGCGCGCGTTGCGGGTAAGGCGCCTCGCTCCATCCGCCGCGGCCGCGCATGTCGCATTCGCAGGCGAGCAGCAGGTCGGCGAAGCGCTCGGGCCGGCGCAAGCCGTCGCAACGCTCGACGAGGCGCAGCAGCGCAGTCGGCCCGAACGAGGTGCAGCGATGCACGTTGCCGTGCTCGCGCGCCGTGACGTCGGCCAGCTCGCGGCACGCGACCGGTGCGCGCAGCCGGTCGGCCAGCGCCGCGACGAGCGCGGCGCTGCGCTCCTCGTGGCCGAGATGGCGCGGCAGCACGTCCTCCGGCGTCGTGCCCTTGCCGAGGTCGTGCCCGAGGCAGGCGAAGCGCACCTCGAGCTTGGCCTCGAGCCGCGCCGCCATGTCCAGCACCATCATCAGGTGCACGCCGGTGTCGACCTCGGGGTGGTAGTCGGCGCGCTGCGGCACGCCCCACAGCCGGTCCACCTCCGGCAGCAGCCGCGCGAGCGCGCCGCAGTCGCGCAGCACCTCGAAGAAGCGCGATGGCCGCTCCGCCATCAGCGCGCGCGACAGCTCCTGCCAGACGCGTTCGGCCACGAGCGCGTCGACCTCGCCGACATCGACCATGCGGCGCGCCAGCGCCAGCGTCTCGTCGGCGACGCGAAAGCTCGGGTAGCGCGCCGCGAAGCGCGCCAGCCGGAGGATGCGCACCGGATCCTCGGCAAACGCGTCGGACACGTGGCGCAGCACGCGCGCTTCGAGGTCGCGCCGGCCGCCATACGGATCGATGATGCGGCCGCCCTCGTCCTCCGCCATCGCGTTGATCGTCAGGTCGCGCCGGCGCAAGTCCTCCTCGAGCGTCACGTCGGGCGCCGCATGGAAGACGAAGCCGGCGTAGCCGGGCGCGGTCTTGCGCTCGGTGCGGGCGAGCGCGTATTCCTCGCCGCTCGCCGGATGGATGAAGACCGGGAAGTCGCGCCCGACCGGCAGGTAACCGGCGCTGCGCATCCGGTCGGGCGTGCTGCCGACGACGACCCAGTCCCGGTCGTGAACCGCGACGCCGAGCAGGCGGTCGCGCACTGCGCCTCCGACCACGTAGGTCTGCATCGAATCAGTGTAGGCGGCCGAACACCGCACGTCAGCGCGGCCTGCACGCCACACCCGAAATGTCTTGTTACGGCTGCATTGTAAGTGTCGCCGTCGATTTGCTGCGCCGCAGCTATAACGGTCGAGCGGTGCGCGCATGCGCTGCGTGCCGCCTTTTTCAGATCGGGGAGATAAGACAAATGAAGCTAGCCACCACGGCACTCGCGGCCGCGCTCGCGCTGTGCACCGCTCCGGCCTTTGCGGGCGACCAGAACGTCGACCTGTCATCCGGGGTCGGGTCGTTCGTCGGCACCGCGCCGCTGTTCGACGGCGGCGACGACGTCATCAGCTTCACCGGCCTGGCGGCAGGAAGCTACAGCTTCGTGTTCTCGCTGAGCAGCCAGTTCGTGACCGGCCTCACCGCATCGGTCAACGGACAGGCCGCCACGATCACGCCGATGGGCCCCGCGACGTTCGCATTCCTGACCGGCAATTCGACCGGGCCGTTCAGCGTCACCCTGATGGGCACGCCGGGATCGCAGGCATCGTATTCCGGCGAGCTGTCCGTGCAGGCCGTGCCGGAACCCGAGACCTATGCGCTGTTGATCGCCGGCCTTGGCGTGATCGGATTCGTCACCGGGCGCCGGCGCCGCTGACGCACGCCTCCAACGCCCAGCGGATGCCGCCCGAGCGGCATCCGCTTTTTCACCGCTGGGTTCGGTAGGGCTCGTCGTCGGCCAGAAACGTGTGCTCGCGGCAGGCTTCAGCCGACCACGCCTGCATCGCCGGCAGCGCCAGGATGTGCGCGACGTAGGCCTCTGCCGTCGCCGACACCGGCACCGCGTAGCTCCGGAAGCGCGAGCACACCGGCGCAAAGAAGGCATCGGCGATCGAGAAGCGGCCGAACAGGAACGGGCCGCCGCGGCCGGCGAGCTGCTCCGACCAGATGGCTTCGATGCGCGCCACGTCGGCACGCACGTCGGCATGCTCGCGCAGGATGCGCGGGCCGATCTCCGGCAGCGACGCCTCGATGTTCATCGGCAGGTGGTTGCGCAACGCGCCGAAGCCGGCGTGCATCTCGGCGCAGAGCGACCGTGCGCGCGCGCGGCGGTGCGCATCGGCGGGCCAGAGTTCCTTGTCCGGATGGCGCTCGGCCAGGGTCTCGGCGATCGCCAGCGTGTCCCACACCGCAAAGCCGCGATCGACCAGCACAGGCACCCGGCCGCTCGGCGCGACTTGCGCCAGCGCCTGCTTGAACGGCGACGCCGGGTCGAAGTCGAGCCGCAGCTTGACCTCCTCGAACTCGATGCCGGCCTGCTTCAGCAGCAGCCAGGCGCGCAGCGACCAGGACGAGTAGTTCTTGTTGCCGATGTAGAGCACCGGCCGCTCGGCATCATGGGTCATCACAGCTCCCGGGATGGAGCGCGAATGGTAGTTGGCGGCATGCCGATGGCCGTTGAAATGTGCGCATCACAGTGATGCGGCAACCATGCGGGTCATCCCGCCATCTCGCGCCGATAACGACGGAGTTCCTGCACGCTGGTGAAGCTCCGCTCCAGCAGCAGACTCAGGTTGTGCAGGATGCGCTGCACGACCTTCGCTTCCCACTCGGCGTCGAATCGGATCTGCTCGTCCAGCCATCGCTCCAGCCACTCGGGATTCGGCAGGCGGCTCTGCACGGTATCGCGCGGGTACAGCTTCGTATTGACGTGCAGATTCGTCGGGTGCAACGCCTGCGCGGTGCGGCGCGCACTCGCCATCAGCACGCCGATCTTCGCGAACGCGGCTCTGGCCTTGTCGCCGGATACCTGCATGGCGCGCTTCATGTAGCGCAGATAGGCGCCGCCATGGCGCGCCTCGTCGCGCGCCAGGGTCTGGTAGATCGCCTGGATCACCGGCTCGGTGTGCCACTTGGCGGCACAGCGATACCAATAACTCAGGCGTATCTCGCCGCAGAAGTGCAGCATCAGCGTTTCGAGCGCCGGCGCCGGATCGAACTCGAAGCGAACCTCGCGCAACTCGGCCTCGGTCGGCACCAGATGAGGACTGAAACGGCGCAGGTACTCCATCAGTACCAGCGAATGCTTCTGCTCCTCGAAAAACCAGACGCTCATGAAAGCGCTGAAGTCGCTGTCTTCGCGGTTGTCGCGCAGGAACATTTCCACTGCCGGCAATGCCGCCCATTCGGTGATCGCATTCATCTTGATCGTCTGCGCCTGATCCTCCGACAATTTATCGGGCTCGAAACGATCCCAGGGAATATCCTGGCTCAAATTCCAACGCACCGCTTCGAGTTGCTTGAATAGTTCGAGGTAGAGCATCGGAACGACAGAATAATTGGTTTGTCCAGATAGAACGGATACTCGAACCGCGATGGACGTGCCGGCGAGATCCATGCCGGCCCGAGGGATCCCTGCTGCGATCGAGTTAAGCATCCTAGCAAAGGTGTGTCAAGCAACCACGGCGACCGCGGCCCGGGCCGCGTCTGCGCGCTGTTGGTGCACCGCGCCGGTCACTTAGCCCCGCCGCTGCCGCTCGGTCAATCCCTAAACATGCGACCGCACGGCCGCGACTTTCGACGACTGACACTTTCTTACCTCCTTTTGCAATTGGTCTCGTTCGTCTAGCCTTGACGCCGCCGACTCGAACTCTGATCATGAGACCGCGTTCCTAAACAGTTACCCCAATGTAAATCGAGGCGCATAGGCACATGCGAATACTTGTATTCGGAGGCGGTGGCTTTCTGGGCAGGTCGTTGCTGCCGCTCCTCAGGCAACGCGGGCATGAGGTTCTCGCTCCCCGCAGTCACGAAATCGACTTATTGAAGGAAATCCCGGAGCGAACTGAACACGACGGTCTCGATGCGGTAATTCACGCTGCAGCGTTGTATGGCGGCATGCCGTTCGACATGGAAAATCAGGGTCATGTGCTGTCGACGAACACGCGCATGAACCTGAACGTGTTCGACTTCTGCCGGCGGGTCATGCCCGGCAAGCTCGTCACGATAGGCAGCGCATGCGCCTACTCCGGCTACAGCGATCGCGACCTGACGGAGCACGATTTCTTCAACGGCCGGCTGCACGAGACGGTCGAGTGCCACGGCTTCACGAAGCTGTGGATGATCCCGGCGCACCGCGCCTACAAGTCGACGTTCGGGCTGAACGGCGTGCACCTCGTGCCCGCCAACCTCTACGGCCCGCACGACGTCTATCAGATCGCGCGCGCCCACGTGGTCGCGGCGCTGATGCGCAAGTTCACGGATGCGCTGCCGACCGGCGCGGACGTCCACCTGATGGGCGACGGCACGCCGGTGCGCGAGTTCCTCCACATCGGCGACCTGGCGGAGGTCATCGCGCGTTCGGTCGAGCGCCTGACGCACGAAGACGTGCCGATCAACGTCGGCACGGGCGTGGGGCACACGATCCGCGAGCTGGCCGACGCCATCGCCGAGAAGGTGCACTTCCGCGGCCGCGTGCATTGGGATCCGGCGCAGGCCAACGGCACCCAGCGCAAGGTCATGGACGTGTCCCGCATGCACCGCCTGCTCGGCCCGTTCGAACCGCAGTCGCTCTCCGAGGGGCTCGACAGCACCCTGACCTGGTACAGGGAGCGCAAGACCCTGGCCGACGCGAGGAGCTGACCGCTCGTGTCGCACGATCAAGAGCAAGCGCTCGGCGTCTTCCAATACCGGGACCACTTCTTTCTCCGCGTCTCCGAGGCGCACGATCACCGGAGGCCGTTGCAGGTCGAGTTGCATCCCGGCCTGCACTGCGACCTGTACCGGTGCCCGCATTGCTACGGACACGGCCAGCCGCCGATGCCGGGACGGGTGCTGAGCGTTCCCGAGATCGCCGGCATGCTGGACCAGGTCGGCGACGTCAACCCGTTGATCGTCGTCTCGGGGATCACGACGGAGCCGCTGACGCATCCCGACGCGGCGGGCATCCTGCGGGAGATCCGTTCGCGCGACCTGCGCCTGGGCCTGTTCACCAAGGGATACCGCTTCGACGCGGCCTGCGCCGACGCCGTCCTGCGGCAGGGAACGTCGGAGTGCTTCGTCACGTTCTCGGTCGATGCCGTCGAACGCGACGACTACAACCGCCTGCACGGCATTCCGGTGCGCCACGTCGCACCGCATGGCAGTGCGCGGCACGGCGAGGACTATTTCGACGTCGTGCTCGCCAACGTGCGGGCCTTCTATGAAGCGAAGCAGCGCATGGGCGCCGCGGCGTCGCACGTGCAGATCCGCATCGCATTGCTGCTGTTCGAGGAGAACTCGAGCGACGCCGCGGTGGACCAGGCGGTCGCCACGTTCACCGACACCGCCGACATCGTCCGCTTCGCCTTTCCGCAGACGCCCAACGACGGCGTCGCGCTGGCCAACGTGCCGGATGCCCGCGAGCAGCGGCTGCACCAACTGGCCGAGCGCTTCAAGGGACACCGCAAGGTGCGTGTGCTGACCAACACCGCCGAGCCCGACCGCAGCCGGGACTTCAAGCATTGCCACACGCAGAAGTTCCAGGTCACGATCGACAAGTCCGGCAACGTGTTTCCCTGCCCGCAGGTCGCGGTGTCCAACTATGCGCACCTCAGCGTCGGCAACGTCCGCACGGCGTCGTTGAGCGAGATCCTCGACTCGCCGCAGCGCCGGCGTCTGTTCGACTGCCGGATCGACGAGGACATGAAATGCCGCATCTGCGACCGCAAGGACGAGGCCGTCAACGCCG
Organism: Pseudomonadota bacterium; assembly: GCA_018241265.1. Lineage (GTDB taxonomy): Bacteria > Pseudomonadota > Gammaproteobacteria > Burkholderiales > Burkholderiaceae_C > JAFEEF01. The sequence continues at coordinate 117,048 of JAFEEF010000068.1, forward strand.
CCCTCGAAAAGCTGCGACTCGGCCTGCGTCCATGAAGCGGCGCATCTCGCTCACGCCTTCCGTCTTGCGCCACGCCCTCGCGCCGACCTGCACACGCCCATGAATGCCCCCATGAAGACCGCCCGGAAGCGCATCGGCGTCGTCGTCACGACGATTTCGGACGGCCAGTTCCTGTCGGCGTTCGCCGACGCCATCGATCGCCACGGCGGCCGGGACGACATCGGCCTGTACGTCGTCGGCGACCTGAACACGCCCGCGGCCTGCCAGGATGCCGCGCGCCGCATGGCCGCCGACGGCTACGACTGCCGCTACCTGGATGCCGCCGCGCAGGACGCGTTCCTCGCGCCGTTCCCGGTCCTGCAGCAGGGCATACCGTATCGCTCCGACAACCGGCGCAACGTCGGTTACCTGATGGCGCTGCGCGACGGCAGCGACGTGGTGATCTCGGTCGACGACGACAACCTGCCGCGCGCCGATTCGGACTTCTTCGGCCAACATGCCCGCACCGGCGACTACCGGCAGCTGCCGACGCTGGCCGGAGCCCGGCGCTGGGCCAACATCTGCAGCCTGCTCGACATGCGCGGCCGCGAGGACGAGCCGGTACGCGTCTATCCGCGCGGCTATCCGTATTCGGCACGCGGCGACGACCGGACCCGTCGCGACGAAGCGACCAGCGCCGGGATCAGCGGCATCAACGTCGGCCTGTGGACCGGCGATCCCGACATCGACGCGCCGACCCGCCTCGTCACGGCGTGCCGCGCCGAACTCGCGACGCCGCACGCCTGCTTTCTCGGCGACGGTCAGCGCACGCCGATCACCAGCCAGAACACCAGCATCGTCCGCGAGGCCGTGCCGGCCTACTACTTCTGGCGCATGGGCCAGGGCGTCGGCGGCATGAAGCTCGACCGCTACGGCGACATGTTCAGCGGCTATTGCGCGGCGCTGTGCGCCGAGGCGGTCGGCCATCGCGTCTCGGTCGGCACGCCCTACGTCAACCAGGCCCGCAACGAGCACAACCTCTACAAGGACGTCTGGAACGAGCTGGCCGGCATGGTACTGATCGACGACATGCGCGAACTCATCGAGACGCCGCTCTCGCCGGCGAGCCGGTACGACGAGGCCTACCTCGAGCTGATCGAGCGCTTCCTCGAATGGTCGTCGACGCACCGCGGCTACCTGTGGGACACGCAGTTCTCCGGCGTGATGCGCGACTCGGCCGCGCTGATGCGGGCCTGGGTCGACGCCTGCCGCGCGCTGGCGCCGGCCGACGCGTTGCGCGCACGCCGCCACGACGGCGAGACGGCATGCTGACGACGCTGCTGCTGATCGCGATCGGGCTGCTGGCGGCACCGCCGACGCTCGCGGCCTGCCGCAGCCTGATCGTCATCCCGCTGCGCCTGTGGCTCGGGGCGGCGCGTCCGGCCGCGGCCGCCGCACCGCGCGACTGGCCGCCGGTCACGGTCCAGCTCGCGATCTACCGCGAATCGGTCGTGCTCGAACGGCTGCTCCGTTCGATCCTCGCGATCGACTATCCGCGCGACCGCATGCGCATCCAGATCGTCGACGACTCGGAGGCCGACGATGCCGAACGCAGCCGCGCGATCGTCGCGATGCTGGCGTCGCAGGGCGTGACCATCGACTACCTGCAGCGTCCGAAACGCGTCGGCTACAAGGCCGGCGCGCTGAACTTCGGCATGGCGCAGATCGACGATGAACTGATCGCCTTCTTCGACGCCGACTTCGAAGCCCGCCCCGACTTCCTGAAGACGCTCGTGCCGGCCTTCGACGATCCGTCGGTCGGCGGCATCCAGGCGCGCTGGGACTACATGAACGACACCGACCGGCCCGTCACGCAGATGCAGGCCGGCGTGTTCGACAAGATGTTCTCGTTCGAGATCGACGTGCGCAGCCGGCTCGGACGTCCGGCGCTGTTCCTGGGCTCGAACGGGATGTTCCGCCGCGCGGCGCTGAACGGCATCGGCGGCTGGAAGGAGCAGCCGTTCACGTCGGAGGACCTCGACGTCTCCTACCGCATCCACGTCGCGGGCTGGAAGCTGCTCTACGAGCCGCGGCCGCTCGGCCTGACGGAGCTGCCCGAGACCTACCTGCCGTACCTGCAGCAGCAGCGGCGCTGGGCCCGCGGCATGACGCGCGTGTTCCTCGACCACGTCGGCACCATGCTGACGACGCGCCGACAACGCCTGCTCGAATACCTCGAAGGCAGCCTGATCGTGTTCCAGGTCGGCATGCCGTTCGTCGCACTGCTGCCGCTCGTCATGCTCGCCTACGTCGGGCTCGGTCTGGAGCGCAACGCGGCCTGGGCCTGGGAGCAGGCGCTGCTGTTCATCGGCATCGTCACGCCGCCGGTGATGATCGAAGTCCTCGTCGCCCAGAAGGTGCACTACGCCGATTGGCGCTCGCGCGCGCGCCGTGTCCTGCAGGCCGCGCCGCTCGCGATGGGTCTCGCGGTCAGCATGCTGGCCGGCGTCTTCGAGACGCTCACCGCATCCCAGGGCGAGTTCGTGCGCACGCCCAAGCAGGGCCAGCTCGGCATCGTGCGCAACAGCGTCGGCTCCTGGCTGCGCGGCTTCCTGCCGGTGCTGGCGGCCCAATGGACACTGGCGGCGGCGTGCGCCATCACGGTCGCGCTCGCGGCATGGCGCGGCTACTGGGAGGTGCTGCCGCTGATGGTCTCGATGGGCAGCGGCTTCTTCATCTCGGCCGCGCATGCGTCCGCGGAGCTGCGCCGCAAATCACGTACTGCCGCTGCCGCGCAGGCCGCGGTGGCCAAGGCCTAGCAGCATGTGCGGCATCGCAGGCCAACTGGCGCTGCAGGCCGGCACGCGCGTCGCGGCGAGCGATGTCGTAGCGATGGCCGCTGCGCTCGCGCATCGCGGCCCCGACGGCTGGGGCCATCGGGTCTCGCCGGACGGCCGGGCGATGCTGGTGCACACGCGGCTGTCGATCGTCGACGTCGAGGGCGGCGGCCAACCGCTGGCCAACGAGGACGGCAGCGTCTGGGCGGTCTGCAACGGCGAGCTCTACGACCACGTCCGGATGCGCCGCGCGCTCGAGCGCCGCGGCCACCGCTTCCGCACGCGCTCGGACTCCGAGCTCGTCGTCCACCTGTACGAAGAGTACGGCGAGGACTTCGCGCGCCACTTGCGCGGCGAGTTCGCGATCGCGCTGCTCGACGAGCGCGGCGGCCGCACGTACCTCGTGCGCGACCGCTTCGGCGTGAAGCCGCTGTTCGTCGCGATTGCCGGCGGCCGGCTCTGCTTCGCGTCCGAGATGAAGGCGCTGTTCGCGGTGCCGGGCCTGCGTGCCGAGATCGACGCGACGCAGCTCTGGCACATGCTCGGAACGGTGGCGTCGCCGACCGCCACGCTGTTCCGCGGCGTGGAGCAGATCGAGCCGGGCAGCTGGTTGCGTGTCGACGCCGGCGGCATGCGCAAGCAGGTCTACTGGGACTACCTCGAGCAGCGTCGGGCGTCTGCCGCCGGCATGGCCGCGCTGTCGCGCGCCGATCGGGCCGAGCTGTTCCTGTCGAAGCTCGACGAATCGGTGCGCCTGCGGCTGCAGGCCGACGTCGAGGTCGGCAGCTACCTGTCCGGCGGGGTCGATTCGGCGAGCATCGCGACGCTGGCGGCGCGCGCCGGCGTCCGGCCGCTGCGCTGCTTCACGGTCGGCCTGCCGGGCGCGTTCGACGAGAGCGCGCCGGCCCGGCACATCGCCGACGCGCTGAACGTCGAGTGGCACGTGCGCGAGGTGTCGACCGCCGAGCTGACCGCGAATTTCGAGCGCTCGCTGTGGCACAGCGAAGCGCCGACGCCGAATGCGCACGGCACCGCCAAGTTCCTGCTGTCCGAACTGGCGCAGCGCCACGTCAAGGTCGTGCTGACCGGCGAAGGGGCGGACGAATTGCTCGGCGGCTACGCCCACTTCCAGCACATCGCGTGGCTGGAGGGCAGCGCCGCCGGCGACGCCGACGCGAAGCTCGCGCTCGATCGCCTCCTTGCTTCCGGCGCGGCCGCGACCGGACTGGTGTTCTCCGATCGCTGGCTCGATCACGATGCGATCGTCGGCATGCTCGGCGCCTATCCGTACGCCGCGCTGCGCAATCGCTGGTACCGCGGCAAGGCGGCGGCGCTGCTGTCGCGGCCGCTGCGTGCCGCGTGCGCGGGCACCGACTCGATCGCGGCATTGGCCGGCGCGCTCGGCGGCGAGCGCCTGCGCGGCCTGACGCCGCTCGATGCGAGCGAATACCTCGGCATCAAGACCGACCTGGCCAACTACATGCTCGGCAACCTCGGCGACCGCCAGGAGATGGCCCATTCGGTCGAAGGGCGCGTGCCGTACCTCGACCATGAATTCGCCGCGGTCGCGGGCGCCATGCCGTGGGAGGAGAAGCTGCACGACGGCATCGACAAGCGCATCCTGCGCGAGGCGATGCAGCGCCGCGGCGGCCACGCGACCACGGCGCCGAAGAAGGTCTTCCTCGCACCGACGATCGACGGCTACGCGCCGTTCAAGGCCAGCGCGCTGACCGACCGCTACCTGAGCCACGCGGCGCTGCGCGATGCCGGCTACTTCGATCCGATGCGCATCGGCGCGCTGCGCACGTGGCGTTCGGCGATGCCGGTGCGGAGCCGGCTGCGCGCGTCCATCGACAACGTGTTGACCTTCGTGCTGTCGATCCAGGTGCTGCACGGCCTGTTCTGCGTGGACTTCGATGCCGCGCTGCGGCGCTTCCGTGCGCCGATGCCGCCGGCCGAGCCGCGTACCGATCCGATGCCGGAGCGCGTGGCGGCATGAAGCACGCGGACCTGCGAGGCGGGCAGACCGACGAGCGCTTCAGCGCCGACGGTGCGATGCGGCTCGCCGATGCGCGCGAGCGCTACTTCGCGGCCTACGGCTTCGATGCCGGCGGCTATCGCGCGCGCCACGTGCACCTGCGCGTGGCGGGCATGGCCCTCACGCTGCCGAACGTGCAGGCCCGCCAGGCCGCGCTGCCGTACCACGACGTGCACCACATCCTGACCGGCTATGCGCCGGCCACGAGCACCACGCCGATCGGCGATCCGGCGTGGCACGGCGAGGCGGAGCTCGCGGCCTGGGAGTTCGGCGTGCAGCGCACCGCGCTCGGCCAGTGGGAGGTGTGGCTGGTCAATTCGTATGCGGTCGTGATCGGGCTGGCGCGCTGCCCGGGCAAGGTCGTGCGCGCCTACCTGCGCGGCTGCAGCAGCGACACGCTGTACGGCCAGCCGATCGATGCGGGGCGGCTCGATCATCAGCCGCTCGCACAACTGCGCTCGCAGCTCGGGCTGGACCGCGCGAGCGCGCCGGCGAGTCCGCTGCGGCTGCTCCGGCTCGGCGCACTGGCCACGCTCGCGCTGGCGACGGTCGGCGTCTTCACGCTCGGCGTCGTGCTGCCGCTGGCGGCCGTGCAGTCGCTGCGGGCCGCGTTCAGGAACGGGGTGCGATCGTGAGCGCGGCAGCGAAGATGATCGATCGCGATGCGCCTGGCTTCGCGTCGAACCTCGACGCGCTGCTCGGCGATCCGGCCGACGCGTCCCATCCTTGCGGCTGGGCGCAAGTGCTGGGGCGGGACGAGCGCGACGAGTACCCGGCGGCCGCGCTCGCCCTGCTGCACGACCATGCGCTGCACGAGCAGGGCATCCCGTCCGGCGAAGGCGGCGCCATGCGCGACCTCGCCGGACCGATGGCGCTGTTGCGCCGGCTCTCGCGCCGGGACATGACGCTCGCGCTGTCGTTCGCCGCACCGCTCTTCACCGCGCTGCCGGTCTGGATCGCCGGCAGCGCCGAGCAGCGCACCTGGATGCTGCGTGCGCTGCGCGATGGCCAGCGGGCGGCGTTCTGCATCAGCGAACGCGACCACGGCAGCGACCTCCTCGCCAACGAGACGGTGCTGCGCACGCAACCCGGCGGCTATGCGCTGAGCGGCGAGAAGTGGCCGATCAACGGCGTCGATAGCGCGCGTCTGCTGGTCGTGCTGACCGGTGTCGACGGCATCGGCCATCCGGGACGCTCGGCGCTGATCCTGCTCGACAAGCAGGCCCTGCCGGCGCGCACCTGGCACACGCTGCCGGCCGAGCGCACGGTGGGCGTGCGCGGCCTCGATCTCGCCGGCATCGTCTTCGACGGTTGCCGCGTGCCGCCCGACTGCGTGATCGGCGGCGTCGGCGACGGGCTGTCCGTCGCACTGTCCGCGCTGCACGTCTCGCGCACCCTGTGCGCCGGACTCTCGCTCGGCGCCGTCGACACCGCGCTGCGCACGACCTTCGCATTCGTGTCCGAGCGCGCGCTCTACGGCCACCCGATGCTGCAGATGCCGCACGTGCGGCAGCGTCTGGTCGAGGCGGTGCTCGACATCCAGGCGTGCGAATGCCTGTCGCTCGTCGCCGCGCGCGTGCTGCAGGCCGATCCGAGCCAGGCCGCGCTCTGGTCCGCGACCTTGAAGGTCGTGGTGCCGACGACGGTCGATGCCGTGATCCGCTCGCTGGCCGAGCTCTACGGCGCGCGCCACTACCTGCGCGGACCCGGCGACGGCAACGGCGTGTTCCAGAAGGCGATGCGCGATGCCGCGCTCGTGCCCTTCTTCGACGGCAATGTCGCGACCAACCTCGGCACGGTCGCGCAGTGCCTGGGTGCGACGAGGGGCGCGGGCGATGCCGTCCCGGCGTCCTGGTTCGATCTCGACCGGCCGCTGCCGCCGCTCGACCTGCGCCGGATGCGCGGCGGCGGCATCGCCGGGAACCGGCTCGCGGCCGCGCTCGCCGAGCCGCTGCCGCCGGCGCATGCGCGCGGCAGCGAGATCGTCGACCGGCACTGGCAGCGGCTGCATGGGCGCTGGCGCGAGCTCACCGCCGGACTCGCACGCAGGCGTCGCGCGCTCGGTCCGCGCTGGGCGCGCTCGCAGAGCCAGCTCGACGGCGCGCGTCACTACTGCAGGCTGCACACCGAAGCGGCCTGCCTGCTGTCGTGGCACGCCGGCGCGGCGCGGCTCGTCCCCCCGGCGCGCGATCCGCGCTGGCTCGAGCGGCTGCTCGCGCGCTGCGGCGACGCGGCCGGCGACGCCGCCGACACAGCGGACGAAGTCCTCGCCGACGACTGCCTCGCGCTGCTGCGCGCTCGCGCTGCCGGCACGTCCGCCAGCCTGTGGCTGGAGCACGGCTGACGACACGACCTCTCTTCGATGACGCAGGAAGCCCCCATGACACAGACCGCCGCGACCGACCAGGACATCAGCGCATGGATCGTCGAGCGTCTCGCGCAGATCCTCGGCGCGCGGCCGGGCGAGATCGGCGTGCACGACGAGATCGCCCACTACGGGCTGCAGTCGGTGGAGGCGATGTCGCTGATGAGCGAACTCAGCGACCGCCTCGGCCTGTCGCTGTCGCCCACGTTGTGGTGGGACTGCCGCACCATCGCCCAGCTCGTCGAGCGCATCCGGTCGGCCGACGGAGGCACGCTCGCGACATGATCACGACCGAAGCCTGGGTGCTGCCGCGCGGGCCGGGCGACGGAACGCCGGGCGAATTGCGCCTGGAACGCATCTCCTTCGAGGAGCCGTCGGACGACGAAGTGCTCGTCGAGCCGCTGTACGGCTGCTGGGAAGGCAACATGACGCATGCGCTCGAGCGCAGCCCGGTGGACGTCTGCCGGCAGCGCGGCGAGGCCGGCATCGTGCTCGGCAATGCCGGCGTGGTCCGCATCCTGCACGCGGGGCGGTCGGTGCGCGGACTGCGCGAGGGCGACCTGTGCGGCCTCGCGAGCGGCGTCGACTGGGATCCGGCCGGCTATCCGAAGACCATCCTCGGCTACGACGCGCCCGGCACGTCGGGCGTGCTGGCCAAGCGTCTGAAGCTGCGGCCGGAGCAGCTCTTCCTGCTGCCCCCGGCGACCCGGCACAGCCTGCCGCAATGGGCCGCCTTCACGATCCGCTACGTGACCGCATGGGACAACTGGCAGGTCGCCCATGGCGCCTGGCAACTGCAGATGAAGCACATGGCGCAGAGGCCGGTGCACGTGTGGAGCTGGGGCGGCGGCGTCGGACTGGGCGAGCTGCTGCTGGCGCGCGAGGCCGGCCTGCAGGCGACGATGATCTGCGGCTCCGATCGGCGCATCGCGCTGTGCGAGCGCCTCGGACTGCAGACGCTGGACCGGCGCCGCTACGACGGCCTCGCCTACGACGACGCGCGCTTCGCCGGCGACCTCGCCTACCGCCGCCGCTACATGCAGGCCGAGCTGGCCTTCCTGGACGACGTGCGCCAGCGCACCGACGGCGCCGGCGTCTCGATCTTCATCGACAACATCGGCGCGTCGGTCTACCGCGCGACGCTGAACGCGCTGGCGCGCCAGGGCGTCATCGCGACGAGCGGCTGGAAGACCGGCCTGCAGCTCGCGGTCAACCGCGGGCGCGAATGCATCGCCCGCCACATCCACGTCTACACCCACGGCTCGCGCAACTCGCTGGAGGCGAGCGTCCATGCCGAGCGGGCCGGATGGCTGCCGCCGCTGGACGAACCGGCTTGGCCGTGGGACCGCATCCCCGAGCTCGCCGCGCGCTACGGCCGCGGCGAGGTCGACACCTACTTCCCGGTCTTCGAGGTGAATCCGCCATGAGCGATGGCGCCCCAACGCTCGCCGGAACGCTCGTCGAGCTGCTGCAGGCGCGCGCCGCGGAAGCGCCCGGCACGCTGCTCTATCGCCATCTGGCGCGCGACGGCAGCGTGCTGCAGACCCTCACGCGCGGCCAGCTCGCACGGCAGTCGATCGACGTCGCCGCGACGCTGGCGCCGCTCGCCCCGCCGGGCTCGCGTGCCGTGCTGCTCTTTCCGGGCAGCTTCGGCTTCGCGCCGGCCTTCTTCGGTTGCCAGCAGGCGGGCGTGATCGCCGTGCCGGCCTGCCCGCCGCTGTGGGGCCGCGAGGACAGCGAGGCGCACCGCAAGCTGTGGGCGATCGTCCGCGAAGTGGCGCCGCGCGCGGTGCTGTCGCTGTCGACCTTGCCCACCGGCGTGCGCGACGGGCTGAAGGCCGGCTGCGAGCAGGCCGGCATCGCCTGGATCGACGTCGACCGGATCGAGCCCGGCTGCGGCGACGGCTACGACGCGCGCCTGCCGGCCCCGCACGATCTCGCCTACCTGCAGTTCACGTCGGGATCGACCACCGACCCCAAGGGCGTGCTGATCAGCCATGCCAACGTGCTGAGCAACCTCGCCTGCATCCGCGACGGCGCGCAGGTCGACGCGCAGAGCAGCGTCGCGAGCTGGCTGCCGTGCTACCACGACATGGGGCTGGTGACCTCGCTGCTGTCGCCGCTGTACGACGGCTTCGCGGCGACCTTGATGTCGCCGATCGACTTCCTGCAATCGCCGCTGACCTGGCTGAGCGCGATCTCGCGCTACCGCGTGACCCATGCGGGCGGCCCGAACTTCGCGTTCGACCTGTGCGCGCAGGCCGTCAAGGGCAAGACGCCGGACCTCGACCTGAGCGCATGGCGGGTCGCCTTCAACGGCTCCGAGCCGGTGCGCTACGCGACGCTGCAGCGCTTCGCCGCCGCGTTCGAGCCGTATGGCTTCGACCCGCGCAGCTTCGTCGCCTGCTACGGCCTGGCGGAGGCCACGCTGGGCGTCTGCTACGACCGGGCGCGACGCGGACCGCGCCTCGGATGGCTGACGCCGCGCCGCGACGAAGCGATGGCATCGCCGGCCCTGACCACCATCGAACCGGCCGTGCCCGACGGACCCGCGGTGGTCTGCAACGGCGTACCGGGCGCCGGCCAGACCGTCGCCATTGCCGACCCCGCGACCGGCGAGCCCTGCCCGGAAGGCGTGGAAGGCGAGATCTGGATCACCGGCGGCAGCGTCGGGCTCGGCTACTGGCAACGCCCGGACGAGACCGAGCGCACGTTCGGCGCGCAACTGCCCGGCGACCCGCGGCGCTACCTGCGCACCGGCGACCTCGGCTGCCTGCACGGCGGCGAGCTCTACGTCACCGGGCGCCTCAAGGACCTGATGATCATCGCCGGCCGCAACGTCCATCCTGCCGACGTCGAGGCCACCCTCGAAGGCGCCCATCCCGGCCTGCGCCCGCAAGGCAGCGCCGTGTTCACCGAGACGGTCGACGGCGAGCCGCGCATGGTCGTCGTCGCCGAAGCCGCGATGCCGTATGCAGGCGACGAGCACCACGGCGCGATGACGACCGCGATCCGGCATGCGATCGCGTCACGCCACGACCTGCGGCCCTGGGCGGTCGTGCTGGTCGGGAACGGCTCGGTGCCGCGCACGAGCAGCGGCAAGGTGCGCCGCCAGCGTTGCCGCGCCGACCTCGCGGACGGCCGGCTCCCCGTGCTCAACGCCGCGGAGCTGCCGCGGTTCGCGGCAGACCCGCGAGATACGCCATGAACGCCCTGGACACGCCCTCCCCGGAACCCCGCCTGCACGACCTGCTGCGCGCGCGCGCCGCCGACCACGGCGGCAAGACCGCGTTCCGCTTCCTGCGCGACGGCGAGATCGAGGCCGAGCGAATCGGCTATGCGGAGCTCCAGGCCGCTGCCGCCGGCCTGGCGCATGAGCTGCGGCAACGCCGCCCGGCCGGCGACCGCGTGCTGCTGTTCCTGCCGACCGGCATCGATTACGTCGTCGCCTTCTTCGGCTGCCTGCTGGCGGGCCTGGTCGCCGTGCCGCTCTATCCGCCGCGCGCCAATCGCGCCGATCCGCGGGTCGCCGCGGTCATCGCCGACTCGGGCGCGACGCTCGCGCTGTGTAGCGCCGACGCGCGCGCCGAGACCTGGGCCTGCTGCAGCCCGGAGGCCGCGGCGCCGATCGAGGTGCTGACGATGCGCGTCGCCGACTGGCGGCGGACGGGTACCGGCCTGCAGACGGCGTCGGGAGGCGGCAACGCGCTCGCCTACCTGCAGTACACGTCCGGCTCGACCGGCGATCCGAAGGGCGTGATGATCTCGCATCGCAACGCCCTGGCGAATGCGCGGCAGATGCAGTCGGCCTACGCGCTGACGGACCGCGACGAGTTCGTCAGCTGGCTGCCGCTGTTCCACGACATGGGCCTGGTCGGCAGCGTGACGGTCGCGGTGCTGGTCGGCGCCACGTCGACGCTGCTGCCGCCCGCCGCCTTCCTGCAGCGGCCGTTGCGCTGGCTGCGTGCGATCAGCGACGTCGGGGGCTCGTTCAGCGGCGGCCCGAACTTCGGCTACGAGCTCTGCCTCGAGCGCGTGACCGCGGCGGAACGCGATGCATTGCGACTGCAGCGCTGGCGCATCGCGGTCAACAGCGCCGAGCCGGTGCGCGCCGCGACGCTGGAACGCTTCGCGGCGATGTTCGCGCCGGCCGGCTTCCGGCGCGACGCGCTGTTCCCGTCGTACGGCCTGGCGGAGGCGACGCTGCTCGTCGGGTCGCGGCGCGACCGCCGGCCGGTGGTGCGCCACTTCGTCACCGAGGCGCTGAACGCGGGCGTCGTCACCGAGAGCGGCGCGACGCCGCAGACGGTCGCCCTCGCCGGCTGCGGCGCGGCGGCCGATACCGAGACGATCCGCATCGTCGCGCCGGACACCGGCCTGCCGGTCGAGCCGGGACAGGTGGGCGAGATCTGGGTCGCCGGCGCGAGCGTCTCCGCCGGCTACTGGCAGAACCCGCGGGCGACCGCGCAGACGTTCGGCGCGCGGCTGCCGGACAGCGACGAGCGCTTCCTGCGCACCGGCGATCTCGGCTTCTGGCACGACCGCGAACTCTTCGTCGCGGCCCGGCTCAAGGATCTGATCATCATCCGCGGCCGCAACCATGCGCCGCAGGACATCGAGCACACCGTCGAGCAGGCGAGCAGCGCGGTGCAGGCCGGGGGCGTGATCGCATTCTCGGTCCAGGAGGATCAGGTCGAGCAGCTGATCGTCGTCGCGGAGCTGAAGCGCATCGCCCGGCATGGCGTCGATCTGTCCGAGGAGTGCGCCGCGATCCGCGAGGCCGTGCTGGCGGAGCACGAGGTGCGCGTCGAACGGCTGCAGCTGATCGGGCCGCGCAAGCTGCCGAAGACGAGCAGCGGCAAGCTGCAGCGCGGACTCTGTCGCCGGCTGTTCGTCGACGGCGCGCTCGATCCGGTGCTGGCGTGGCCGCCGGAGTCGGCCGTGCCCGCCCTTCCGGCCACCGTGCCGGAGACAGGCTCCGCTGCGGCCCGCGAGGCCGATGCGCTGATCGGCTGGCTCAGGCGCTATGCCGCCGAGCGCATCAACTCGCGCATCATCGACGAGCGGCGCTGCATCCCGCCGTACATCGTGCTCGACTTCGGCAACCGCGGTCTGCTCGGCCTGCAGGTGCCGCGTGCGCAGGGCGGCCTCGAACTGGACGATCGCAGCTTCTTGCGCGTCATCGAGCAGCTCGGTGCGATCGACCAGACGCTCGCGCTGTTCGTCGGCCTGCACAACGTGCTCGGCGTGCGGCCGATCCAGCGCCATGCGGCGCCCGCGTTGCGCGAGCGGCTGCTGCCGCTGCTGGCCGGCGGGCGCGAACTGGCGGCGTTCGCGCTGACCGAGCCGGGTGCCGGATCGGATCCGTCCGCGATGGGCGCCACCGCGCAAGCCGTCGGTCCCGATGCCTGGTCACTGCGCGGCGAGAAGATCTGGAGCGGCGCGGCCGCGTGGGCCGGCGCGATCAACGTGTTCGCCCGCGAGCTCGCGCCGGACGGCACGCCGCTCGGCTTCAGCGCGTTCGTCGTGCGCCAGGGAACGCCGGGGCTGGTGCAGGGCCCCGAGGCCTTGACGACCGGCGTGCGCGGGCTGGTCCAGAACCAGGTCCTGCTGCGCGACGTCCGCGTCACGTCGGCCGACCGGCTGGGCGCGCCCGGCACCGGCATGGCGGTGGCGCAGGACGCGATGATGCAAGGGCGCCTCGCGATCGCCGGCGCCGCGCTCGGCGCGATGCAGCGCTGCGCCCAACTGATGCTGCGCTACGCGCAGCGCCGCACGGTGGCCGGCGGTCTGCTGATCGACAACCCGGTGACGCGCGATCGCCTCGAGCGCCTCGGCGGCGCGATCGGCGCGGCGCGCTGCCTGGTCTACGCGGCGGCCGACCTGTCCGAGGCCCCGCATGCACCGCTGGTCGAACTGTCCGCGGCCTGCAAGATCCTGGTGCCGGAAGAGCTCTGGCGCGCCGTCGACGACCTGACGCAGTTGCTCGGCGGCCGCGGCTACATCGAGACCAACGGCATTCCGCAGTGGATGCGCGACGCCCGCGTGCTGCGCATCTTCGAGGGGCCGACCGAGACCTTGAAGAGCTTTCTCGGCGCACTCGCGGGCCGGCAGCCGGAGCGCATCGCGCGCATCGTCGGCGACGATCTCGGCGCACCGGCGCTCGCCGAACGGTTGCGCGCGCTGCTCGGCGCGCCGGCAGCGGCGCACGACGAGCCGGCATGGCGCCAGCAGTCGATCGCCGATGTCGTCGTCCATGCCTGCACGCTGGCGGCGGTCGAGTCGGCACGCGCGCGCCTCGACGACCGCGATGCCGATGCGACGGCCGAGCACGACCTGGCCGCCGCGTGGGCGATGCGGCGTCTGGAAGGCGCCGAGCGGCGGCTCGAGATGCGCGGCAGCGCCGGCCGCGCGCCGCAGGACGCGACGCGGATCGCGCGCGGCATCGCGGCGTACGAGCGCCGCATCGGCAACGTCGACCAGGCGATGGCCGGCGAGGCGCACGAACTCGATGCGCTGCTGCGGCCGGCGGCGCCCGCGGTGGCCTCCGAGGTCGCGCCATCCGACCCATGGCCGGCCAAGCCGCGCATGCCGCCGGTCACGCCACCCGATGCCGCGCAGGCGCGTTCCGGCCTGCAACGCGAGCTGTCCGACTGGATGCGGGCCTGGATCGCCGCGCGCAACCGCGTCCCGGCGAACGAGGTGCCGGCCGACGCCAACTTCTATCGCCACGGCCTCGACTCCGTCGCCGCGGTCGAGATGGCGCAGGCGCTCGAGGACCGCTTCGGCGCGCATCCCGATGCGAGCCCGACCTTGATGTGGGAGTACCCGAGCGTGGACGCGCTCTGCGCCCACCTGGCGTCGACCTATCCTGAAGGCCGAGGCACGCCTCCGAATCCCGCCGGCCGAACGGCCGCCGCGCCGCCCGCATCGCTGCCGGCGCGCCTCGCCGACGAGATCCGTGCAGCCCGCGAACTGATCGAACCGCAGGACGCGCGATGACCGAACTCGAAGCCCGGCAACTGCTCGAGGAGGCCTATCGCTGCATCCGCGATCTGCGTGGCCAGTTGCAGAAGCGGGCACCCGCGGAGCGCGCGACGGACGCGATCGCCATCGTCGGCATGGGCTGCCGCTTCCCCGGCGCGGACGACCTGAACGCCTACTGGTCGCTGCTGCGCGACGGGCGCTGCACGATCGGCCCGGTGCCCGCGGATCGCTGGGACGTCGATGCGCTCTACCGGCCGACCGTCGCACCCGGCAAGATGAACACCCGCTGGGGCGGCTACCTCGACGGCGTCGACCAATTCGACGCCGAGTTCTTCGGGCTGCTGCCGCGCGAGGCGATCGCGATGGACCCGCAGCAGCGCCTGCTGCTGGAGGTGGCCTACGAGGCGCTCGACCACGCCGGCCTGCCCGCCGGTTCGCTCGCGGGATCCGACACCGGCGTCTTCGTCGGCGTCGCGACGTCGGATTTCGGCGAGCGCATCGCCGCGGCCGGGCCCGAGGTCGATGCCTACTGGAGCACCGGCAATGCGCGCAGCATCGCCGCCAACCGGCTGTCCAACGTGTTCGACCTGCACGGCCCGAGCATCGCGCTCGACACCGCCTGCTCGTCGTCGCTGACCGCCGTGCACCTCGCCTGCCGCAGTCTGCTGGCGGGCGAATGCGGCACGGCACTCGCGGCCGGCGTCAACCTGATGTTCTCGCCGGCGATCTCGATCAGCTTCTCGCAAGCCGGCGCGACCAGCCCGAGCGGGCGCTGCCGGCCGTTCGATGCGCAGGCCGACGGCATGGTGCGCGGCGAAGGCGCGGGCGTCCTGGTCCTGAAGCGACTGTCGAAGGCGCTCGCCGACGGCGACACCATCCACGCCGTGATCCGCGGCAGCGCCGTCAACCAGGACGGCCGCACGCTCGGCATCGCGGCACCGAACCCGGCCGCGCAGCGCGCGGTGCTGGAGCAGGCCTGGCGCGCGGCCGGCGTCGATGCCGCGCAGATCCGGTACATCGAGATGCACGGCACCGGCACGCCGCTGGGCGATCCGCTGGAAGCGCGCGCGGTCGGGCTCGCCCTCGGCGGCGCGGCGCGGACCGAGCCGTGCCGCATCGGCTCGGTCAAGGGCAACTTCGGCCACACCGAGGCGGCCGCCGGCATCGCCGGTCTCATCAAGACGGCGCTGGCGATCCGGGCCGGCGAACTGCCGGCGAGCCTGCATTTCGAGCGCCCGAATCCGCATGCGGACCTGGCGCGGCTCGGCCTGCAGGTACAGGCCGCGACCGGGCGCTGGCCCGGCGACGACGGCCCGCGGATCGCCGGCGTCAGCAGCTTCGGCTTCGGCGGCGCCAATGCGCATGTGGTGCTGGCGAGTCCGCCGGCGCCGCGACCGGTGCCGCCCGCGGAGGCCACGGCGCGCGCCCTGCTGCTGCCGCTGTCGGCGCGCAAGGCGTCGGCCCTGCGGTCGGTGGCCGCGGCCTATGCCCGCACGCTGGCGGACGACCGCTACGACGCCTGGCCCGCACTGCGCGACCTTTGCCACAGCGCCGCGCAACGGCGCGACCACCATGCGGCGCGCGTCGCGCTCGTCGTGCGCTCGCGGGACGACGCACTCGCTCAATTGCGCGCGCTCGCAGAAGACGGCGTCCCGTCGAACGCGCCCGACGCGCCGCGCTCGGTCGAGCCGGTCTGCCTGGTCTATTCGGGCCACCGATCGACGATCGAACTCGACGACTACGCGTTCCTGCTGGCCGAACCGCCATGCCGAGCGGTCTTCGAGACCTGCGACGCCGTCGCGCGCGAGCTCGCCGGGTGGTCGCCGATGGCGTTGATCGAAAGCGGCTCCGAGCGCCGCATCGGCGGCGAACGCATCGCGCTCGCGCATCCGCTGATCTTCATGTTCCAGGCCGCCGTGACGGCGCTGTGGCGCGACTGGGGCCTGCCAATCGCGGCGGTCGCCGGGCACAGCGTCGGCGAGATCGCCGCGGCGGAGGCTGCCGGCTGCCTGGACCTGGCCGATGCGATGACCATCGTCGTCGAGCGCAGCCGCCTGCTCGAGGCCGCCAGCCGGCAGGATGGCTCCGGCGGCATGCTCGCCGTCGAATGCCCGGTCGAGGCAGCGCAGGCCTGCCTCGCCGATGCGCCGGGCCTCGCGCTCGCGGCGCACAACGGGCCGACCTCGGTCGTCATCGCCGGCGACCGCGAGGCGCTGGGCCGACTGCGCGACGCTTTGACCGCGCGACGGGTCTACTGCCGGATGCTCGACGCGCCCGGGCCGGGCCATACCGCGGCGCTGGCCGCACGTGCCGCCGAGCTTGGACGGCGCATCGCGCACATCGCGGCGCGTCCCCCTGGCGTGCCGTTCCTGTCCGGCGTCAACGGGCTCGCCCTGGCCGAGGCACCGGGCGCCGCCTACTGGCAACGCCAGCTCTGCTCGCCGGTGCGCTATGCGGCCGCGGTCGCCGAGGGCATCCGGCAGGGACTGCGCGTGTTCGACGAGGTCGCGCCCTATCCGCCGACGCTGGTGCCGATGACCGCGCAGTGCGGCCGTGCGGCCAGCGTCGATCTCGCGGTCCTGCCGGCGCTGCGCCGCGGTCTGACGCAGCGCGAGCACCTGCTGCGCAGCGTCGCAGCGCTGTATGCGGCCGGCCACCTGCCGGCCTGGCAGCGGATCGAGCCGGGCGGCCGCCACGATCCCGGAGCGCCCAGCTACCCGTGGCAACGCACGCGCCTCTGGCCGGCCCAATGGAAGGCCATGTGGGCCACCGGCGGCGAGCGCACGAACCCATCGGCGGCCGACGACGGCGCTCATCCGCTGCTGGGCCGCTGCGTGCAGCGGATCGACGGCGATGCGGAGGGAGGGGCGGATGCGGTTCGCATCTGGGAGCGGCCGATCGACGCCACGCTGCCGGCTTTCCTCGGCGACCATCGCATCGAGGACGTGCCGGTGATGCCGGCCGCGGCCTACTTCGATCTCGCGCTGGCGGCCGCCCGCGCGTGCCTGTCGAGCGACGCTGCCGTGCTCGAGGACGTCCGGCTCCCGGCGCTGCTGTCGCTGCAGGCGGACGCAGCGCGCTGCCTGCAGACCGTGGCCTGGTTCGACGGGACGCGCGGCGGACGCTTCAAGGTGCTGAGCCGACCGGCCGGCGATGCCGACGGGCCGGTCACGACCCATGCCACCGGTCGCTACACCCTGCGGGAACCGGCATCGGCGGCCGCGCTGAACTCGCCGACGACGGAAGACCTGGCCGTCCTGTCGGGCGACGCGTTCTACGCCCGCGCTGCCGGCGCGGGTGCCGGCTACCACGGCCTGTTCCGTGGCGTCCGGCGCGTCCGGCACGGCGGCGGCAGCGCGCTCGCCGACCTGGCCGCACCGTTCCCCGACGCCGACGGCCTGCGTCGCCATGTGCTGCATCCGGCCTTGCTGGACCTGTGCTTCCAGACCGTGCTGGCGACGCTGCCGAGCGACGCCGCGCGCGCCTACCTGCCGATCGGCGCACGGCGCGTCGAATGCCTGCGTCCGGTCGCGCCCGATGCGGCGCTGCAGGCTCACGTCCGTCGCGGTCCCGACCCGGATCCGGAAGGCCGGACCCTGCAGGCGACGGTCGAACTGGCGGACGCGCGCGATGGCCGTCCGTACTGGCGCGTCGTCGGGCTGCAGGTCCGCTCGCAGCCGCTGCGCGCTGCGACCGCGGACAGCGGCATCTACTACCGCATGGCGTGGCAGCCTGCCGCGTCGTTGCCGGAGAACGCCGCGGTCGCCGACGGCACGATCACGATGATCTTCGACGACGGCCGGCTCGGCGCGCCGCTGGCCGCGCGCCTGCGTGCCGCCGGTCTGCGCGCCTGCACGGTGGTCCCGCACGACGGGCCGCAGTCGTTCGAGCGCGGCGACGACCGCTATGCGATCGACCCGCGCAACGCCGACCACTACCGCGCGCTGATCGATGCCGCCGGGCCGGGCCAGCGCGCGCTGCGGCTGGTGCACCTGTGGTCGATCGGTACCGAAGCACAGCCTGATCCGGACCGCGGCGTCGTCAGTTTGCTGCTGCTGACGCAGGCCGTGATCGCCGCCGGCCGGGAGCCGGTGACGCGGCTCCATGCGGTGACGCAGGACGCGCATGCCGTGCGGCCCGGGGATCCCGTCCGCGGCCACGCTGCCGCGGCGCTCCACGGCTGGGCGCGGACTCTGGCGTTCGAGCATCCGGCGCTGTTCCATCGCACGATCGATCTGCAGCATGGCCCGCTGCCGGGCGACCGCGCCCTCGACTTCCTCGCCGCGGAACTCCGCATCGACGATGGCGAACGGCATGTCGCCGAGCGCGGGGGCCTGCGCCTGACCGCACGCCTGGTACGCGAGGCAGCGCCGGCACGCGGCGCAAGCCGTCCCGTGGCGGCGATCGATGCGCGCGGCTGGCAGCTGATCACTGGCGGGCTCGGCGGGCTCGGCCTGCTGACCGCCGGATGGCTGGTCGGGCGCGGTTGCAAGCGCATCGCGCTGGTCGGCCGTCATCCGCCGGATGCCGCGGCCCGGGCGGCGATCGACGACCTGCGGGCGCGCGGCGCCGAGGTCCTCGTGGCGCAGCTCGACGTGGCCGAGCGGCGCCCGCTCCAGGCCTTGCTCGAGACCCTGCGACGCACGGCGCCGGTAACCGGCATCGTGCATGCCGCCGGCACGCTGCGCGACGGGCTGATCGTCAACCTGGACCCGGCAGCCTTCGCGGCCGTCGCGGCGCCCAAGACCGGCGGCGCGCACCTGCTGCATGCCCTCACCGAGGGCGATCCGGTATCGCTGTTCGTCTGCTACTCGTCGGTGGCGACCTTGTTCGGATCGCCCGGCCAGGCGAACTACGCGGCGGCCAACGCCGGCCTGGACGCGCTGGCCGCGCACCGCCACGCGGCCGGCCTGCCGGCGCTGAGCATCAACTGGGGGCCGTGGAGCCAGGTCGGCGGCCTCGCGCGCGCGGGTGCGGCCACACGTGCCGCACTCGCCGGCTTCGATCCCATCGATCCGGCGCTCGGCATGGCTGCGCTCGATGCGCTGATCGCGGGCGATGCGCCACAGGTCGGCGTGGCCCGCGTGCGCTGGCCGGAGGTGTTCCGGCTCTACCCGAACATCGGCGCCGACCGCTACTTCAGCCTGCTGGGCGAGGCACGCGATGCGGGCGAGTCCGCGCCGCGCCGCCGCGCCGCACTGCTGGCGCTCGCGCCGGCCGAGCGCCGCGCCACGATCCTGCGCTACCTGCGCGATCAGGTGGCGGCTGCCGTCGGCATGGCGGCGGCCGAGATCGACCCCGGCCGTCCGCTGACCGAGCTCGGCCTCGACTCGCTGATGGCGCTCGAGACGAAGAACCGCATCGAAGCGCAACTGGGCATCGACCTGCCCGTCGTCACCTTTCTCGAAGGATGCTCGCTCGAGCAGCTCGCCGGGCGGATCGCCGAACGGCTGCACGCCTACGACACGGAGGCGCCGGCCGCACCGACCCAGGCACCGGCAGTCGCGACCATCATCGACGCCTTGGCCGCAGCACCCGCCGATGTCGATGCGCAGGTCGACGCGCTCGGCGAGGACGACCTCGATGCGCTGCTCGGCACCTTGCTGGCGCGCGACGCGGAGCCGCCCGCCGATCCTCACGCCAGCGCCGGGGCCGGCAACGCATGACGACCGAACTGCCGCCGTCCGAGGCCATCGACCTGGCCGGCAAGCGCCGCCTCGCGAAGCGGCTGCTGATGCATCGCGCCCGGCGCGCGCGCGGCCTCCATCCGACCGCGCCGGGGCAACGCGCGCTCTGGTACCTCCAGGCGCTCGACCCGGACAGCTCGGCCTACAACATCAACTCGACGGTCCGGCTGCGCGCGCCGTTCGATCCGCAGGCGCTGGAGCGCGCACTGAACCTTCTGGTGGCGCGGCACGAGAGCCTGCGCAGCGAGTTCTGCATCGATGCCGGCGAGCCGGTGCGGCGCGTGCTCGATGCCGTCCGGTTGCGAGTGGATGTCCAGGACGGCCGCCGGGTCGACGCGGCCGAGCTCCAGCGCCGCCTCGATCGGGCCGCCGGCACGCCGTTCGACCTCGCCCGCGCGCCGCTGCTGCGCGTGGCGGCGTTCGTGTGCGGCGACGCCGACACGGTGGTCTCGATCACCGTCCATCACGTCATCGGCGACTTCTGGTCGATGGTGCAGTGCATGCGCGAGCTCGGCGAGCTCTATGCGGCCTGCATCGCCGGCGCGCCCGCCGCACGGCCCCCGCGGCCGGCGGACTACACCGACTTCGTCATCGACCAGGAGAACCTGCTCGACGGACCATCCGGCGAGCGCTTGTGGGCGTTCTGGCGCGCAACGCTGGCCGGCCATGCGGGACGGCTGCCGCTGCCGCTGGACCGGCCGCGGCCGCTGCTGCAGGACTTCCGCGGCGGCGTCGTGCCGGTCGAGCTGGATCGCGCCGTGCTGGCACGCCTGCGCGAGCTGGCGCGCGACGAGGGCACGACGCTGTTCGCGGCCCTGCTCGCCGCTTACCAGGGGCTGCTGGCGCGCCTCGCCGGTGTCGACGACATCATCGTCGGCGTCCCGATGTCCGGCCGCACGAGTGCACGCCATGCGCAGACGGTGGGCTACTTCGCCAACCTCGTGCCGATCCGCGTGCGACTGCCGCGCGGCACCACCGTGCGCGGCCTGCTGCGCGAGGTGCGCACGCAGACGCTCGCCGCGATGGCGCATCAGGAGCTGCCGTTCGCGCTGATGGTCGAGCGGCTCGCCGCGTCGTCCGACGATCGCTACGCGCCGCTCGTGCAGGCCGCGTTCATGTTCGAGAAGTCGCAGCACGCGGACCAGGCCGGCGTGCTGCAGTTCGTCGGCGGCCAGGGCGACCCGGAGGCGCGCCTGCGCATCGGGCCGTTCAGCGCGGAGCCGGTCGCGGTGTCGCACCGCAGCGCGCAGTTCGACCTCAATCTGATGGTCGAGGAGGTCGACGGCCGGCTCACCGGCTTTCTCGAGTTCGGCAGCGCGGTCTTCGATCGGGCGACCGCAGCCGGCATCGCGGCGCGCTGGATGCAGTTCGCCGCCGGCATGGCAGCGCATGCCGATCGGCGCCTGGACGACGTCGACCTGCTGCTGCCCGGCGAGTGCGCGACCTTGCTGCAGGCATGGAACGCGACGCAGGTGCCGCTGCCGCCGCGACCGGACCTGCACGCCCTGTTCCTCGCGCAGGCCACGCGCCATCCGGACCGGCCGGCGCTGCGCTGCGACGGCACGCGGCTCGGCTACGGCGCACTGGCCGCCGAGGCCGCGCGGGTCGAGCAGCGGCTGCATGCAGCCGGTATCGCGCCCGGCATGCTGATCGGCGTGGCGCTGCAGCGCGGCCCGCTGCTGGTCGCCGCGCTGCTCGGCATCCTCGCCTGCGGCGCTGCCTATCTGCCGCTCGACCTCGGCCATCCGCCGGCCCGTCTGCGCGAGATCCTCGACGAAGCGCGCACGAACGGCGTCGTCGCCGATGCCGCGTCGGCCGCGCTGCTGCGGCCGCTGACGCCGCAGCTGCTGGTGCTCGACGATGCGAGCCCGGCAGCGCGCGACGCCCGCCTCGCCCCGCTCGATGCCGAAGGCGTCGCCGCGGCACGCCAGGGTCTGGCCTACGTGCTCTACACGTCCGGTTCGACCGGCCGGCCCAAGGGCGTCGCGATCCGGCATGCGAGCGTCGTCAACGTCCTGCTCGACATCGCGCAACGCATCGCGCTCGGGCCGTCCGATCGGGTGCTGGCCGCCACGACGATCTGCTTCGACATCGCCGGGCTCGAGATCTTCATGCCGCTGCTGCACGGCGCCGAGATCGTGCTGCTGCGCGACAACGAAGGCATGGACATCGTCGAGGCGCTGAGCGGGCGCGACCTCAGCGTCGCCCAGGCCACGCCGTCGATGTGGAAGCTGCTGCTGGCGAGCGGCTGGCGCGGCCGGAGCGACCTCACCGTGCTGTGCGGCGGCGAGGCGCTCGAGGCCGAGCTGGCGGCCCGGCTCGCCGGCTGCTGCAAGACGCTCTACAACGTCTACGGCCCGACCGAGACCACGATCTGGTCGACGTTGAAGCAGATGCCGGCGGGCGCACACGATCCCGTGCGGATCGGCAGGCCGCTCGCCAACACCGAGGTCTACGTCCTCGACGAACACCTCGCGCCGCTGCCGCCGCGCGTGCCCGGCGATCTCTACATCGGCGGGGCCGGCCTCGCGATCGGCTACTGGCGCCGGCCGGACCTGAGCGCCGAGCGCTTCGTTCCGCATCCGTTCGACCCGACCGCCGGCGCGCGCCTCTACCGCACCGGCGACCGCGCCCGCTGGACCCACGACGGCGAGCTCGAATTCCTCGGGCGGCTGGACGCGCAGGTCAAGATCCGCGGGCACCGCATCGAGCCGGCCGACATCGAGGCCAAGCTGCGGACGCATCCGCGCGTCGAGGCCTGCGCGGTCACGGCAAGTGCCGCGGATGGCGCAGCAGACCTCGAACTCGTCGCGCACATCGTGGCGCAGCAGGCACTACAGACCGACGCGCTGCGCGCGCACCTGCTGGCGCTGCTGCCGGCGTATGCCGTGCCGCTGCGCTATCGCCTCGTCGATGCGCTGCCGCTGACGCCGAACGGCAAGGTCGACCGCAACCGCCTGGCGGCGGACGTTCCGGAGCGAGCCGCGGTGGCCCCCCAAGCAGCGGCCGCCGGCGCCACCCCGCTCGAGGCGCAGCTGTGCGGCATCTGGTCCGAGCTGCTCGGTAGCCCGGTGGGTCCCGACGACGATTTCTTCGAGCTCGGCGGGCATTCGCTGATGGCGATCACGCTGATGGCGCGCATCGAGTCGGCCCTCGGCATCGCGCTGCCGGTCGCCGGCCTGCTGCGCGCACGCACGGTCCGGCAGCTCGCGCAGGCCTGCACCCGGCTGCCGCAGGACGGCGCGCAGGTGCTGGTGACGCTGCGCGGTACGCAGGTCCGCGGGCCGGTCGCCGTCGTCGTGCCCGGCATAGGCAACAGCCTGATCGCCTACCGGCATCTCGCCGACGCGCTGCCCGCGGCACTGAGCGTCGTCGGCATCGACACCGTGTCCCTCTGGCACGAAGCGATCGACCTGCCCGGTGCGGCGGCACGCTGCGCCGACCGTCTGCTGGCCGCCTGGCCGGACCGTCCGCTCCGACTCTTCGGCCACTCGTTCGGCGGGCTGCTCGCGCTGGCCACGGCCGACGAGCTGGCCGAGCGCACCGGCGCGTTCCCCGACGTGGTGCTGCTCGACACGCTCGCCCCCGACGCCGCGGCCGCGCAGGCCGCCGCCTTCGGCGCGGACGATCTCGATGCGACGCTAGCCTGGATGCGTGCCGCAGGACGCCTGCCGCCGGCAGACGTGCCGCCGACGGCCGGCGCGCACGTCGACGCCTGGCGCAGGCAGCTCGACGCCGCCGCGCGCTGGCGGCCGCGCCGCTATGCCGGTCCGGTGCGGATCGCACGCGCGCTGCGCCCGCTCGATGCGGCGCGCGGCTTCGGCATCGCGACGCAGGCCGACGGCTCCGACTGGCGCGCCTGCTGCACCGGGCCGCTGACGGTGATCGACGTCGATGCCGCCGATCACTTCTCGATCATCGAGCCGCCGCACGTGCAGACGCTCCTGCAGCGCCTGCACGAACATGCCGGCGGCACGCCGGTGGAGGCCTAGCAGCGATGTCCGCGTGGCGACGTGCGACCCCGGTGCTCGTCTGCGCAGCGGCATGGATCGCCGCGGACCAGGCCACGAAGAGCCTGATGCGGCGCCTGCTCGGCATCGGCGACATCGTGTCGATGCTCGGCGGCACCGTCGTGCTGCGCCCGACCTACAACCGCGGCGCCTTCCTCAGCCTCGGCGCATCGATGTCCGGCGCGGCGCGCGACGCGGTCTTCGTCTACGGTGCCGGCGTGCTGCTGATCGTCCTCCTGGTCTGGGCGGCGCGCACGGCGCGCCTGCTGCGCTGGGAGGCGCTGGGCGCCGCCGCGATCCTCGGCGGCGGGCTGAGCAACCTGATCGACCGGGTGCTACAGGACGGCCGCGTGTTCGACTTCCTGAACCTGGGCCTGGGCAGCCTGCGCACCGGCATCTTCAACGTCGCCGACGTCGGGATCATGGCCGGCGCGGCGCTGCTCTGCACCGCGCGGTGGATCGCACCGCCGCAGGCGACCGGAGCCTGACCGTGGCCGCGGCACGCGCACGGCGATCGATGTCGCAATCGATGTCCCACTATGCGGCAACGCACCTGCTGTCGAGCCTGCCGGGCATACCGCTGGGCCGCATGCTCGCGCTGCTCCGTGTGCACGGCCGGCGCATCAGCCCGGCTTACCTGCCGCGCATCGCCTTCCATCTGGCGGCCGGGACGGCCGTCTCCGCGCTCGCGCTGCTCGAACGCCTGGTCTGGGGCGCGCCGCCCGCGCTCCCGGCGTCGAACGAGCCGGTGTTCGTGCTCGGCCACTGGCGCAGCGGCACGACCTTCCTGCATCGGCTGCTCGCGGCCGATCCGTCGTTCGCCGCGCCGACCCAGTTCGAGGCCACGCTGCCGCAGTGCTTCCGCATCACCGAATCCTGGCTCAAGCCGGCCGTGCAGCGCGCGCTGCCGAAGACGCGCGGCTACGACGAGGTCGCGCTCGACCTCGACGCCGCCTGGGAAGACGAGACGGCGCTCTTCAGCATGACGCTGCAGTCGCCGATGCTCGCGTCGCTGTTTCCACGCGACGGCGAGCGGCATGCCGCGCTGCTGGCGCTGCAGAACCTGAGCGAGCGCGAACGGCTGGCCTGGGCGCGCGCGCTGCGCGGCTTCCTCGCCCGCATCGCGGCCGGCAGCGGCAACCGGCCGCTGCTCAAGTCGCCGCCGCACACCGCGCGGGTGAAGATGCTGGCCGAGCTGTACCCGAGCGCCCGCTTCATCCACATCCACCGCCATCCGTACGCGGTCTACGCGTCGACCTTGCGCATGATGGAAGTCTTCGGCGACCAGGTGCAACTGCAGCGTCCGCGCGACGGCGACATCGATGCCATCGTCGTCAGCCACTACAAGGCGATGCACCTGGCGTACTTCGAGCAGCGCGACGTGCTGGCGCCCGACCGCCTGTTCGAGGTCGGCTACGACGAGTTCGTCGCCGATCCGCTCGGCCAGCTCGAGCGGGCCTATCGCCGGCTCGCGCTCGGCGACTTCGAGCGCGTGCGGCCCGAGGTGCAGCGCCATCTCGCGTCGGTCGCCGGACATCGCGCGAGCGGCACGCCGGCGCTCGCGCCGGCGCTGCAGCAGCGCCTGCGGCGTGAATGGCATCTGAGCTTCGACCGCTGGGGCTACGCCTGATAAAGGAACGCCAATGAACATACTGGGATACGCCGGACTGGCGCACGACCCCTCCGTGGCAGTGCTCTGCGACGGGAAGATCCGCTGCGCGATCGAGAGCGAGAAGGTCACGCGGCACAAGCACGAGCTGAACGTCTTCCCAGAGCAGGCGATGCGCTTTGCGCTGAAGGCCGCCGGCGTCGAGTGGGAGTCGATCGAGTGCCTGGCGGTGAACTACGACGCCGGGCCGTGGGCGAACCGCTTCTACCTGCCGCACCTGTGGCGGTTCGCGAAGTCGGCCAACTTCGACACCGGCATCCTGCTGAACAACCTGATGATCTCGGCCAGCCACAATCCGCGCGTCTTCCGGCAGATGCACGAATACACGAGCCCGAAGATCGCGCGCGTGCGCCACCATCTGGCGCACCTGGCGAGCAGCTTCCCGTACTCGCCGTACGAGGAGGCGGCCGTCGTGATCTTCGACGCCGCCAGCGAGCTCGAATGCACGTCGGCCTACCACTGCGCGGGCCGCTCCATCCGGCCGCTCTATTCGATGGACCTGCCGAACGATTCGCTGGGTTCGGTCTACATGCTGTCGACCCGGCACCTCGGCTACAAGATGCTCGGCGACGAGTACAAGGTGATGGGCCTGGCGCCCTACGGGCAGCCGCACGCGCCGTTCCGGCAGTTCTTCTGCCGGCTGATCCGCCTCGAGCCCGAAGGGCGCTACCGCGTCGACCGGACGCTGGCCGGGCAGGTGTTCAACAACGGCTGGAAGTTCCCGCATGCGGTGAGCCGGAGCCTCGAGGCGCGCCGCCATCCGGACGCCGACTTCGAGCAGATCCACATGGACTTCGCCTACGAGTTGCAGCGGCGCGTCGAGGAGGCGATGCTGCATGTGACGCGCCATCTGCACAAGACGACCGGCCTGCAGCAGCTGTGCATGGCCGGCGGCGTCGCGCTGAACAGCGTCGCCAACGGCAAGATCCTGCAGGAGAGCGGCTTTCGCGATGTCTTCATCCCGCCGGCGGCCCACGATGCGGGCACGTCGCTCGGCGCGGCGACTTACCAGCACTACTACGTGCAGCGCGGCGAGCGCCCCGAGCCGATGCGGCACGCCTACTACGGTCCGTCCTACGACGACGCCTACATCGAGGACGAGCTGCGGCGCTGCGGCCAGTCGTACGTGCGCGTTGCCGATCCGGCGGCGGCGGCGGCGCGCTGCCTCGCCGACGGCCGCATCATCGGCTGGTTCCAGGGCGCGACGGAATTCGGCCCGCGCGCGCTCGGCAGCCGCAGCATCCTGGCCGACCCGCGGCAGGCCGACACGAAGGACAAGGTGAACCGCCTCGTGAAGGAGCGCGAGGGCTACCGCCCGTTCGCGCCGTCGCTGCTCAAGGAAGCCGCGTCGCAGTACCTGGAGCACGTCACCGACTCGCCGTTCATGCTGCTGGTGGACGCGGTGCGCCGGGAGCGGCGCCACGAGATACCGGCGGTCGTGCATGTCGACGGCACCGCGCGGCCGCAGACGGTGGAGCAGGCGGTCAATCCGCTCTTCCATCGGCTGATCGATCAGTTCCGTCAGGTCACCGGCATTCCGGTCGTGCTCAACACGTCGTTCAACGTCGCCGGCGAACCGATCGTGAACACGCCGGTCGATGCGGTACGTTGCTTCAACGCCTGCGGGCTCGACGCGCTGGTGATCGGCTCATGCATCGTCGAGAAGGCATCGATGCGCGCGAGGCCCGACGCGAAGAGCCGCGAGACCGGCGCGCCGAGTCCCGCGCTGATGAGCTGAAGTGACGACCTGAAACTCAGGCCGCGCGCATGCAGTCGACGATCTGGAGCGACGCGGCGCGCCAGGCCGGAATGAAGCCGCCCAGCAGTCCCATGACGAGCGCGAAGGCGATCGTCTGCAGCGCGATCAGCGGGGTGAGCGTGAACCGGAACGCCAGCTCGGCGAAGGTCTGGAAGTTGGTCGTCGACAGGTTCACCGCCTGCATGAACGACGACGCGGCGAGTCCGATCGCACCGGCCGCCAGCGACAGCAGCAGCGACTCGAGCAGGAAGGCCATCAGCACGGCGCGGCGGCGGAATCCGAGCGCGCGCAGCGTGCCGATCTCCCCGGTGCGCGCGGCGACGGCCGCGAACATCGTGATCATCGCGCCGACGATCGCGCCGATCGAGAAGATCGCGGACAGCGCCATGCCGAGCAGGCTGATGAAGTTGGCCAGCACCTCGCTCTGTTCCGCATAGAAGCGCGACTCGCGCTTGGCCTGCACCG
Source organism: Pseudomonadota bacterium (assembly GCA_018241265.1). Taxonomy (GTDB): domain Bacteria; phylum Pseudomonadota; class Gammaproteobacteria; order Burkholderiales; family Burkholderiaceae_C; genus JAFEEF01. The sequence goes on from JAFEEF010000068.1 coordinate 144,844, forward strand.
TGAGGCGCGGATCGCTCTCGAGACGCTCCCGTGCGGCCTCGAAGCGGTCGGCATCGGCGAGCCGGAACACGATGGTCGAGAACGCGGTGCGCCGGAACGCCTGCATCATCTGCTCGGCATCGCCCCAGATCTCGGAATCGAAGCCGCTGCCGCCGCTGTCGAACACGCCGACCACGGTCCAGTCGCGCCCGGCCAGGCGCATGCGGTCGCCCAGCGAGGCGCCGCGGAATCCGGCAGCGACCGCGCGCCCCGCGATGATCTCCGAGGTGCCCGGCCGGAACATGCGCCCCTCGACGATGCGCACCGCCGGCCGCAGCTCGAGGCCGATGTCGGAGGTGCCGCGCACCGTCACGTTGCTGGCGACGCCGCTGCTGCGCTTGGGCAGCGTGTTCAGCACGACGGGCTCGCGGCTCAGCAGCGGGCGCGCCTCGCGATCCGTCGCGATGCCCGGCAGCTCGGCGATGGCGGCGGCCTGCGCGCGGTCCACGGCACTGTTGATCTCGGCGACCGAGCCGCGGCGCAGCACGACGACGTTGTCCGGCTGGCCGGTCACGACCAGCGTCGCGCGGATGCCGGCGCTCATCATCAGCACGGTCGCGAACACATACACCACGAGCGCCATGCCGCCGACCGTGAGCAGCGCGGTGGCGCGCCGCACCCAGAGGTTGCGCACCACATAAGACAGCGGGACGCCCTTCATGCGCTTGCCGTTGCTCGGCCTCTCATGCTCATGAGACCGAACGGGTCGAGCTGGGATGCTCTTGGCTCGGTCTGAGCGTGGCGCAGCAGCCCGCCGGTTTCGGCCGGCAGCCGACCTACTTTCATTTGCTGGCCCAAATGAAAGTAGGCAAAGCAAAGGGCCTGAACGCCAGCCCATCTGGCTGCTGCCCGTGGCAAGAGACCAGAGGCGGCTGTTGGCGGACGGGCACGGATCGAACCCGCGCAGCGCTCTCGAACTCCCGCGGGATGAGCAGCGAGGCCCTGCATCGCGCAGCACTGATTTGTCAGCAGCCGCCTCTGGTCTCTAGCCACCCCCACCCCTCTGATGGCTGGTGTTGGGCCCTCTTCTTTGGTTCCTTTCTTCTGGGCCAGCAGAAGAAAGGGACTCGGCTGCCGGCCGAGACCGGCGGGCTGCTGCAAACAGCGACAACCTAGCAACAAGCGCGAAAGCGCCACGCCCACACCCCACGTTTCTCCGCAATCGCCGCGCACCGACCGTGGCATGGGATGCTCTCAGGCCACCTGCCTGAGGCCCTGGACGACGTCGATGCGTCCCATGCGCCAGGCCGGCCACAAGGCCGCGACGATGCCGACGCCGAACGACGCCGCGACCTGCAGCAGCATCGTCTGCCCGGACACCTGGAAGTTGGCGAACAGCGGCCCGACCGCGCGCCGGAACATCTCGGCCCAGACCGGCGTGAGCAACAGCGCCACGCCGCCGCCGGCGAGCGCGATCAGCAGGCTCTCGCCGAGCATCAGCCGCGCGACGAAGGCGGGCGGAAAGCCGAGCGCCTTCAAGGTCGCGTATTCGCTCAGCCGTTCGCGCGCCGACATCGTCATCGTGTTCGCCATCACCGCCATGATGATCGTGATGACGATGAGGCTGACGGCCTGCACCGCGGTGATGAGGGTGTCGCTCATCGCGACGAAGCCGAGCTGGAACGCCTTCTCGGTTTCGGTCAGCGTTTCGGCCAGCGAGTTGCGAAACTGCCTGTCCACCCGCTGGGCGACGAGCGCCGCATCGGCCGGATCGTCGATGCCCAGCAGGAAGAGGCCGACATAGTCCGGCCGTGTTCCCGGGCGCTGGTGCTGCACCTCGTTCAGGTAGTCCCAGTGGATCAGCATCTGCGACTGATCGGTCTTCGAGTCCGCGCCGTCCCAGATGCCGCGCAGCGTGAAGGTCCACGTGCCGGGGTAGATCGTGCCGCGCAGCGGGATCTGGTCGCCCACCTTCCAGCCGTACCGCTCGGCGAGCGAGCGCCCGACGACCGCACCCTGCCGGTCGCGCAGGAAGGCGCGCTTCTCGTCGTCGGGCAGCAGGTATTCGGGATAGAGCGCCAGGTAGGTCGGCGCATCGACCGCGAACTGCGGAAAGAAGTTGCTCTCCTTGATGTAGACGCCGCCGAACCAGTTCGCCCACGAGACCGTGCGCACGCCGTCCACGCCCTTCAGCCGCGCCGCATAGCTGAGCGGCAGCGGGAAGTTCAGCGAGATGGCGTTGCGAGTCACGAGCCGCGTGCCGGAGCTGGCCTGCGCCCCCGAGTACCAGGCGTCGACCAGGGTGCGCAGCAGCCCGAACGCGCTGATCGCGGCGACCAGTCCGACCATCGTCAGCGCGGTGCGCAGCTTGTGGCGCAACGCGTTGCGCAGCAGCAGCTTCAGGAAGAACATGGGACTGCCCCGGCACGGCGGCCTGTCATGGCGGCGCCTCCGCGACCAGCACGCCTTTTTCGAGATGGACGATCCGCTGCGCGCGCGCGGCCGCCTTCGGATCGTGCGTGACCATCACGATGGTCTTGCCCATGTCGCGCGTGAGCTGCTCGAGCAGCGCGAGCACCTCTTCGCCGGTCGCGCGATCGAGGTCTCCGGTGGGTTCGTCGGCGACGATCAGGCGCGGGTCGGTCACGAGCGCCCGGGCGATCGCCACGCGCTGCTGCTGGCCGCCGGACAGCTCGTTCGGAAAGTGGTCGGCGCGATCGCCCAGCCCGACCAGATCGAGCAGGGCGCCGGCGCGCTGCATGCGTTCGCGCGCCGGCAGGCCGGTGAGCAGCAGCGGCAGCTCGACGTTCTCGACCGCGTTCAGCACCGGTATCAGGTTGTAGAACTGGAAGATGAAGCCGATGTTCGCGGCCCGCCAGTCGGCGAGCTCGGTTTCCGTCAAGGTCGAGACGACGATGCCGTCGATCGCGATCGTGCCGTCTCCCGACGTGTCGATGCCGGCGATCAGGTTCAGCAACGTGCTCTTGCCGGATCCGCTCGGCCCCATCAGCGCGACGAACTCGCCGGCCATCACGTCCAGCTCGATGCCGCGCAGCACCGGGATGATCTGCTCGCCGCGTCGATAGGCCTTCGACAACCCGCGGATGCGGATCAGGGGCTCGCGCCCGAGGCGATGCATCGGCGTCAGCCTCTTCAGGGCCCGGACGCGACGGCGACGCTGGCGCCATTGCTCAAATGCTCGTCGGCGGAAAGGACGAGCCTGTCGCCGCCTTGCAGGCCCGTGCCGTGAATCTCCAGCACGTCGCCCAGCATGCGACCCTTGGTGACCGCCACCTCGGCGACGACGCTGCCCTTGTCCTCACCCTTCGAATGTTCGACCCGGAAGACAACCTCGCGGCCGTTGCGCTCGACGACCGCCTTCGGGTTCACGGCGAGCGTCGGCTTCTGATCGGCGTCGGTCGGAACCTGCGACAGAAAGCTGACCCTGGCGCTCATCTCCGGCAGGATGCGCGGGTCGAGCCGATCGAAGCGGATCTTCGTCACGACCGTGGCCTTCGCCCGGTCCACCGTCGGCACGATGCTCGAGACGCTGCCGCGGAACCGCATGTCGGGGATCGCATCGAGGCTGATCTCGACCGGCTGGCCGCTCTTGACCTTCGCGACATTGCTCTCGGACACGTCTGTCTCGACCTCGAGCGTGCTCATGTCGGCCATCGTCAGCACCGCGCCCTGCGTGCCGGCGGCGTTCGAGAACGGCGTGATGATGTCGCCGACATTCGCGTTCTTCTGCAGCACGACGCCGTCGAAGGGCGCGCGTATCACGGTGTAGTCCTCGTTGACCTTCTGTATCGTCACTTGCGCCCGCGCCTGCGCCACCGCGGCACGCGACTGGACCAGCGCCTCGCGGGCGGCATCGGTGGCGGCACGCGCTTCGTCGGCGCGCGCCCGCGACGAGTCGAGCGCCTGCGGCGACAGGAACCCCTGCGCGCTCAGGTCCCGGGTGCGCTGCAAGTCGCGGCCGGCGTCGGCCTGCGTCAGCTCGGCGCGGCGCAGCTCGGCGGCGGCGCGCCGCATGTCCGCTTCGGACTGCCGCACGCCGATCTCCGCGGCGGCAATGCTGGCCTGCACATCGCGGGCATCGAGGCGCGCCACGATGTCGCCCTTGCGGACGGCCGAACCCTCGCGCACCAGCAGATCCGTCAATCGCCCGGTCGCCTTGGACGACACCGCCGCCCGGCGTTGCGCGACCACGTAGCCCGACGCGGTGAGTTGGGCGTACTGCGCGGTGGGATAGGCCACGACCACCGAAGCGACCTGCACGCTGCGGGTGCGCGGGTACATCGCCCAGGCTGCCGCGGCGACGATCAGCACCAGGGCCAGCAGCCCCCAGCGACGGGCATTCCTGCGCCGGTGCAGGGCCGCCGATGCAGCCGCGGTGCGGTCGATCTTGAGCGGCGCGATGGACGGCGCGGGCGCGCCTGCGGGCAAGGCGGACATCTAAAGGGGGGGCTCGCGGATCAGGCCGCATCGTACAGGCGGCGATCCGGATTTCTGGTGTTCGGCGCGATGGCTTGAATGGGATGTCGGCTGATTCCAACCGTGGTCCTGGATCGATATGAAAAAAAGCGCCCCGCAGGGCGCTTTTGCTCGAGCAGGCGACGCTCAGGCGCGACGACGGCGCGCGAGGCCGCCGACGACGGCGAGGCCGCCGAGCATCAGACCGTAGGTGCCGGGCTCCGGAACGGCGATGACGGAGTTGATCCAGTCGATGTGGTCATAGACCGCGGTCGAGCCGGACAGGTCGCCATAGCTCGACGAATTGCCGGTCTTGTAGTCGCAGCTCGGGGCATTCACGAGTCCCCCGGGGGAGATGCGGCCGGAGCAGAACTGCCAGCCCCACGAATGCACGGCCGACAGCACCCATTGCGAGCCGTCCCAGACGAAGTCGCCGCCGCCCGAATCGCCGCCGGCGATCAGCGCTTCGGTGACGCCCAGACCCTGATCGCTGGACCACGAGCCGGCGCTCGCGTCGGCGATCCGCTGCAGCGTGTTGTACTGCGATTGCTGCGTCGGCGTGCCGTTGTAGAAGTCGAAGTCGGTCACGTAGGTGTGGCCGTAGGTCGGTGCGGTGTAGACGTTGTCGCCGGTGGCGGCGTCCCAGGCCGATTCGAACACGTCGCTGGTCGTGTCGAAGACGTTGTAGCCGTAGTGGCCGTAGTTGCCGTCGTTCCAGTTCGGATTGCCGTTCTGGAAGCCGGTGCCCGACGTGCCGTAGCCGGTCATGATGTACTGCTTGCCGAGGTCGCTGGTCTTGCTCAGCTTGTAGATCGGCAGGTTGGTGACGGGTGCGTCGAGCTTGATGAGCGCGAGGTCGGCACCGGTGTCCAGCGTGCCGTTCCAGCCCGGTGCCTGCACGTACGACACGACATTGCGGGTCTGCAGCGCGGTGTTGTTGGTGTAGCCGAACTGGACCGACATGTTCAACAGCCCGTCCGTGCAGTGACCGGCGGTCAGCACGTATTGCGAGCTCACCAGCGAGCCCGAGCAGGCGTAGGTGCCGCTCAGGCCGCTGGCCGTGAAGAGCAGCAGCGCGGTGCCGTCGAAGGCGCCCTGCACGCCATTGAAGGTCGAACCGGCCGTCAGCCGCCAGTTGGACGGCGCAGACGTGTTGGAGGAGTTCGGGGTGATGCCGGACAGGCCGGCGCCGCCCGTCCACAGGTTGGGCGTCGATACGCGGCCCGATTGGGCCATGGCGGGACTGGCAGCGACCACCGCGGCGAGCGCCACAGGAGCCACCAACCATGCCCTCGAAGTTCGTTTCATGCCGTACTCCAGGAAGGTTGAGATTCGAGATGTGGATGCACCGAGGTCATACGTCAGCCGACCGGATGGAGATCGCCATCCCTGCGCCATGAACTCGTGTTAAGCAGTGTAAATGCAACTTCACAGTCAGTTACCTGACCGAGTCCCCCTTGACCGCGGGGTCACACGAGATGTCTGCTTCGGGGCCGCATTCCTTCATGCGCAGGCCAAATGACGAGGCGCCCCGAAGGGCGCCCCGTCGAGGTTCACGTCGACAGCTACCGGCGCTGGTCCGGCCCTGCCTCGCGGTCCTCGTGCATCACGGTGCCGAGATGACCGATTTGATCCAGCCCACGTGCTCGTACACCGCGGTCGAGCCCGACAGGTCGCCATAGCTCGAGCTGTTGCCGGACTTGTAGTCGCAGGTCTGGCCGCCGCCCGGCGTGCCGGGGCCGAAGCGGCCCGGGCAGAAGTTCCAGCCCCACGAATGCACGCCGGACAGCAGGAACTCGCTGCCGTTCCAGATGAAGTCGCCGCCGCCCGAGTCGCCGCCGGCGATCAGCGCTTCGAACTTGCCGAGTGCGCGGCTGTTGTTCCACGTGCCGCCCGTCAGCGTCGCGATGCGTTGCAGCGTGTTGTACTGCGCGGTCTGCGCCGGCGTGCCGTTGTAGAAGTCGAAGTCGGTCACGTAGGTGTGGCCGTAGGTCGGCGGCGTGTAGACGCCTTCGCCGGTCGTCGCGTCCCAGGCGGCTTCGAACACGTCGCTCGTGACGTCGAAGATGTTGTAGCCGTAGTGGCCGTAGGCGCTGTCGTTCCAGTTCGGCGAGCCCGCCGAGCTGCCGGTGCCGGTCGTGCCGTAGCCGGTCATGATGTAGCGCTTGCCGATGTCGTTCGTCGTGCTGAGCTTGTAGATCGGCAAGGTCGTCACCGGCGAATCGAGCTTGACGAGCGCCATGTCGGCACCGGTGTCGAGCGTGCCGTCCCAGCCCGGGGCCTGCACGTACGAAACGACCGTGCGGGTCTGCAGCGCGACGTTGTTCGTGTAGCCGAACTGCACCGTCATCTGGATCAGGCCGTCGGTGCAGTGACCGGCGGTCAGCACCCATTGCGGCGCCACCAGCGAGCCGCTGCAGGCGTAGGTGCCGCTCAGGCCGCTGGCCGTGAAGAGCAGCAGTGCGGTGCCGTCGAACGCGCCCGGAACGCCGTGGAAGGTCGATCCGGCGAGCAGGCGCCAGTTCGTCGGCGACGAGGTGTTCGACGTCTGCGGCGTGATGTCCGACATGGCGACGCCGCCGTCCCACTTGGACGGGGCTGCCCGGCGGCCGGACTGCGCCTGGGCCGAGGTCACCGCCATCACTGCCGCCAGTGCGACCGGCGCCAGCACCCACACTTTCGAAGCAACTTTCATCAATCGTCCCTCTCGTGGTGTTGATAGGTACAAGTCAAAAAATCGTCGGCGCCCGGATCGGGCGCCGACAGTGACAAGTTGAACTTGTGCGAAGGAGTGTAAAGTTGTCTTTCTGCCTGCTTATCGGGGACAGCCCTAAGCTGCCCGTCACGAGGTTGCAACAAGCCGCGTCCGCTCCCGCGGAAAGCGGTCGGCCTGCCGTCAGGGCAGATCCGGTGCCGGCGCGTTCGGGTCCGGCGGACCGATCGGGCCGCCCAGACGCGGCTTCAACGCCGGCGGTTGGCTGTTCAGCAACGCCGCGTAGTAGGCGCTGTTGGTCAGCACCTTGCGGACGTAGTCGCGCGTCTCGTTGAACGGTATGCACTCGGCCCAGATCGCCGGCTCGAGCAGCGGTCCGTCGCGCCAGCGCCGCGGGCGCAGCGGTCCGGCGTTGTAGGCCGCCGCGGCCATCGGCTGCGAGCTGCCGAAGTCGTCGAGCATCAGCTTCAGGTAGCTGGCGCCCAGACGCAGGTTGGTGTCGCGGTCGGTGAGCAGGTCGGGCGTGTAGGCCAGGCCGATCTTCTTCGCGGTCCAGCGCGCCGTGCCGGGCATGAGTTGCATCAATCCGGAGGCGCCCGGGCCGGAGCGCGCATCCATGATGAAGCGCGACTCCTGGCGGATCAGCCCGTAGATGAACGCCGGGTCGACACCCGCGTCCTTGGCCTCGCGCGTCACTTCCTTGCGGAACGGCATCGGATAGCGCTGGGTCAGATCGATCTCGTCGCGCGTGCGCTCGCTGGTGTTGATGCAGGTCTTGTAGACCTCCTGGACGCAGGCGAGCTGCGCCGCCGCGAGCAGCTCGCGGTCGCTCATGCCGCGCAAGGTGTAGTTCCACTCGCGCTCGCCCTCGCCGCGCAGCCCGAGGGCGATCAGCATCAGCCCGCGGCGCAGGCCCGGGTTGTCGGCGGCCGCGTCGCGCTCAGGGGCGGTCGGCCGCGCAGGTCGTGCCGGCATCGCGATCGGGAGGCCGAGGTTCTCGGCGGCCAGCGCGCCGTAGTAGGTGAGCTGGCCGGCGATGCTGCCGAGCTGGTCGCGGGCGAGCTGGCGCATCGAGTCGCCGTCCTGCGACTCCTTGGCGAGGGCCTGCAGCGCACGCGCTTTCCAGTAGACCCAGACGGCCTCGCGCTGCTCGGCCGGGCTCATCGCGTCGATCGCCTGCATGACTTGCTGCCAGCGCGGCCGGCCGTCGTCGGCGCGCAGTGCGGCGCGCACCTTCCAGCCCAGCGTGCCATCCGGCCAATCGGGATCGGCGCCGCTCTTGCCGGCATGCAAGGTGGCACGCTGGAACTGGTCGGCGCCTTCGGGCAGCAGCTTGAAGGTCGATTCCTTCGCGACCATCGCCCAGGTCCACGCCGCGAGGCGGGACGGCAAGGCGCGATCCCAGCGCGACGCGAGCTGGGCAGCGGCGACTTCCGGATCGTTGTCGGCCAGACGCATCAGCGCGAGCGCCGTCAGCTCGGCCTGCGTGCGGTTCGCGACCGACCCCTTGCGCGCCAGGTAGCGCGCCGGGTTGTCGACCAGCTCGCCCACGCCCTTGGCCGCGGCGTCGCTCACCAGGCCCGCGGCCTGCACCGCTGCGCGCGGCCTGTTCGCATCGATCGAGAAGCGCGCCTTGCGCCAGGCGTCGGCCGGGCCGAAGACCTTGGCGTCGTAGAGCGTCGCAGCCATCAGCGCGCAGCCGTCGTCGGCATCGCGCTGCGCCAGCCAGGCGGCCAGCGCGGCATCACGGTCGTCCTTGCCGGCGAGGTGATCCACGAGCAACGCGTAGCAGGTGACCTCGCGGTCGTCGTTCATCCGGAAGCGCGGAAACTGGACGGCGAAGTGCTCCCAGTCGCGCCGCTTGCCGAGCTGGAGCAGCCAGTCGTTGCGGAAGCGGTCCTCGAGGTAGGTGCCGGCCCAGCGCGTCATGAACGCATCGGCTTCATCGGGCTGGATCTCGGCGATCCGGTTCACGAGCTCCCAGTAGTCGACCCAGACGGCGAGCGGATGATCGACGGACTGCACCGCGGTGCGCAGCGCCGCGAGGCGCACGCGGTCCTTCTTGCGCCACGCCTCGCGCGCGTCGAGGATCGCGGCATCGCCGGCGTTGAGCTGCGCATGTGCCGGGCGCGGCGCGACCACGACTGCGGCGCCGGTGAGCAGCGCGGCGGCGATCAGCCTGCGGAAGATGCGCTCGTATACTGGCTGGCGCGGAACTTGAAACGGCATCGGACTACGCCTTGGAATCGACCTCGAACGACGCATTGTCGGGCTCTCGAAAGGAACTGCGGCAGCGGTTGATCGAGGAACGCGGGCGTTTCGTCGCCGGACCGGACCACGCCGCTGCAGAGGCTGCGCTTGCTCGCCATCTGAGCGCCGTGCTGCAGCGGCTCGAACCCGCCTGCCTCGGACTCTACTGGCCGATGCGCGGGGAATTCAAGGCACCCGCCGCGATCGCCGCCGACGCAGCGCTGGCCGGCGTGCCGCTCGCGCTGCCGTACACGCGCCGCACGCCGCGCGAGATGGTGTTCCGCCGCTGGGACGGCAAGCCGCCGGCGCTCCTCGACGAATCCAAGATCCCGAGCAGCGACGGCGAATCGGTGGTTCCGGACGTCATCGTCGCCCCCTGCGTCGGCTTCGAACCCGACGGCAGCTACCGGCTCGGCTATGGCGGCGGTTATTTCGACCGCTACATGGCCGCGCATCCGCACGTCACCGCGGTAGGCGTCGCCTGGTCGATCGGCCGCCTCGCCCCCGGCCGGTACGTGCCCGAGCCGCACGACAAACCGATGGCGCTGATCGTCTGCGAGAACGGCGTCATCTAGCAGCGGCCGGCGTCATCGCGCCCATCGCGTCGCGCGTGGCCTGCGCCTGCTCCTCGACCCAGGCGCAGAACTGGTTGACCTCGGGGCGCGCGCGGCTCGCCGCGGCGGTGATCATCCAGTAGGAGTACGGGCTGCCGATGCGCCCCTGCGCGCCGAACGGCTCGACCAGCTCGCCGCGTTGCAAGGCCTCGAACACCAGCGGCACGCGTGCGAGCGCGACGCCCTGTCCGGCCAGCGCCGCCTGCACCTGCTGGTAGGTGTAGTTCAGGTACAGCCAACGGCGCGGTTGCAGCGCCGGCTCGCCGTTCTGCGTCAGCCAATGGCGCCAGCTCAGGTACTCGGTGCTGGCACGGCTGTCGTCCTCTTCGGCCAGCGTGTGCTGCGCAAGGTCGGCCGGCGTCGCGAGCGCCGGCGCCGCGCCGGCACGGATCTGCTCGTAGAGCGACCGGCTGACCACCGGCGTCAGCATCTCGTCGAACAGCAGCACGGCGCCGGCCGGTGCCTGCGCCGGATTGACGTAGCGCAGCGCGAGGTCGAGCTCGGGATCGTCGAGGTCGGCCAGCAGATCGCCGGCCGACACGCGGATGTCGATGTCGGGATAACGGCGCTGGAATGCCTCGATGCGCGGCAACAGCCACAGCGAGCCGAACGACGCGAACGTCGTGACGCTGACGCGGCGCCGGCTGCGCGTCTGCCGGATCTGCCGCACGCTCGCGTCGACGCGCGCCAGGCTGGGCTCGACCGCCCGCAGCAGCACCTGGCCGTCGGGCGTGATCTCGACGTGGCGCGTGCCGCGCACGAACAGCGGCGCGCCCAGCTCGTCTTCCAGGCCCTTGATCTGGCGGCTGATCGCCGACTGGGTGATGTGCAGCTCGTCGGCCGCGGCGCTGAAGTTCAGGTGCCGCGCGACCGCCTCGAACGCCCGCAGGTTGCTCAGCGACAACGGCCGGCTTGATCCGTAACTCATATCGAAAACGCATTAATGCGCCACGTCGGTTTCATTGGATTCATAGGCAAGCTTGGCCGATCATAACAACGTCACCTCAGGAGATTCATGATGAACACGCAAATTGCTGAACGTCTCTCCATGGCCCCCGGGCAGCTCGTGCACCTGTTCACGGGCGGGGAACTCCGGGTCACCGAAGGCCGCGTCTGGCTGACGCGTTCGGGCGATCTCGATGACCATCTGATCGAAGCCGGCCAACGCATCCGGCTCAACGGCTCCGAGGGCGCGATCATCGAAGCCTGGCAGCCGGCCGCCGGCGCGCGCGTGCAGTGGCTGCCGCAACGTCAGCCGTTGCCGGCCCGCGCCTTCGCCGGCGCCCTGCGCGGCTTCGCAGCAGTGGCCTTCGCGGCCGAGTTCGGCGCGCGCGTCCTGGCGCGCGGCTTTGCGGCCCTGGCCCGCAACGCGGCTTCGAGCGCGAGGCGCGCCCAGGGCTGCATCAGCATCGGCGACTCCATCGCATCGTCGGGCGCGCTGAAGTAGCTCACCGACACCCGGCCGCCGCCGCTCGCCTCGTAGACGAACGGACGGCAGCCGGCCGCTTCGAACCGGCCACGCGTGCTCGCGTCGGCTTTCAGATAGAGCTGCTCGGCGATGATGAGCGCGATGAACAGCTCGTCGACATAGAGGCCGTGGCCGCCGAACATCCGGCGCACCCGCACGCTGCCGGCCGGCGCGAGCAGCTCGGCGCAATGGCGGACGTAGTCGTCCCGGGCAGAGACCATGTCGCAGTCTTGCACAATGACGGCTGCACGTCAGTCGAAAGCCCACGATGTCCGCCCCATCCGCCGAGCGCGATGCACTGCGCAAGAAGCTGGTCGCCGCCCGCCTCGCGATGGCCGATCGCCTCGAGCGGGCGGTCGCGCTGCAGAACGTGCTGCGGGTCTGGCTGGTCGGCCGGCGCGAGCGTTCGATCGGCGCCTACTGGCCGATCAAGGGCGAATTCGATCCGCTGCCGGCGCTCTACCGCTGGACCGAAGGCGCGCCGCCGGACGTGACGCGGCGCATCGGCCTGCCGGTCGCCGACCGCGCATCGGGGTCGCTGCGCTTCCACGTCTGGTATCCGGGCTGCCCGATGGAGCAGGATGCCTACGACATCCCGAAGCCGAAGGACACCGAGGCGTTCTCGCCCGAGGTGCTCGTCGTCCCGTGCCTGGGCTTCGGCCCGGGCGGCGTACGGCTGGGCTACGGCGGCGGCTTCTTCGAGCGCACCTTGCAGTCGATCGAGCCGCGTCCGTTGACCGTGGGCGTCAGCTACACGCACGGCTTCCTGCCGCTGCTGCGCGCTGGCGAGCTCGACCGGCCGCTCGACGCGATGCTGACCGAGGACGGCGTGATGTTCCAGCGGCCGGAGGTCTGAACCGAGGCGAGCTCGCCCGAGGTTCAGCCCGCCCGATCGATGAGCGCGCTGGCATGCGTGACCAGCGCTCTCCGCAACGCCGCCGGCTTGACGATCCGCAGCGCGAACGGCAACCGCGCCAGCTCGCGCGCGAACCAGTCGAGGTCGTCGGCCTGACCGCGCAGCAGCACGCCCTTGTTGCCCGCATCGACCAGTTCCCCCAGTTCGACGAACACCGCGCGGCGCGCCTGCGCGAGGTCGGTCTCGAGCCGCACCTCGACCGCATGGGCGCGCGGCAGCAACGCGATGGATCGCACCAGGTGCCCGAGCACGTCGAAGCCCGGCGGCCGGCCGAAGCTCGCCGGCAGCGCCTCGACGTCCTGCACGCGGTCGAGCCGGAACGAGCGCAAGTCGCGCCGCAGATGGCAGTGGCCGACGGCATACCAGCTGCCGCCGCGCCATGCGAGGCCATACACGTCGACGTCGCGCGCCGTCTCGTCACCATCGCGGCCGCGGTAGCGCAGCCGCACGCGCTGCTGCGCGCGCGCCGCGGCGCTCAGGCCGAGCAGCGCCGCGGTGGTGCCGGCAGCGAACGGCCGCGTCATGTCGAGCGAGACCGTCTCGGCGATGTCGGACAGCCGCCGCCGCAAGGTCGCCGGCAGCACGCGCTCGAGCTTGGCCTGCGTGCTCGCGACCGCCGGCGTGATGCCGGCCAGTCCCAGTTCGCCTGCGGCCCGCAAGCCGACCGCGAGCGCGAGCGCCTCGTCGGCGCTGAACATCATCGGCGGCAACTTGTAGCCCGGGCGCAGGCGGTAGCCGCCGTCGCGCCCGCGCTCGGCCTGCACCGGCACGCCGAGCTCGACCAGGTGCGCGACGTAGCGGCGCACCGTGCGCCGGTCGACGCCGAGCCGCTCGGCGACCTGCACCCCGGTCAGCACGCCGCCGGCCTGCAACAGCTCGAGGAGTGCCAGCACGCGGCTCGTCGGCTTGCCCATGGGCCGCGATTGTGCGCCGGCGTCGGTTCGATACAGGGCGGAATCTGTCCGCTATCGCCGGCAGACTCCCTTCACGCCCCACGATTCCGTCCGCGCCATGACCGCTGCCGCCCCTGACCTCTGGTTGTTCTTCCTGCTCGTCGCCGGCGTCATCGCATTGCCCGGCATGGACATGGCCTTCGTCGGCGGCAGCACGCTCGCCGCGGGCCTGCGCGGCGGCCTCGTCGCGGTCGCGGGCATCGTCACCGGCGGCGGCATACACGTGCTCGTCGGCGCGACCGGAATTGCCGCACTCATGCTGTGGCATCCGACCGCCTACAACCTGCTGCTGGCGGCCGGCGCGGTCTATATGGCGTGGATCGGCGCGAGCCTGTGGCGCGCCAGCGGCACGGCCGGCGGCGAGGCCGAAAGCGATGCCGCACCCGCCGCCGACACGCTGCCGACGATCTTCGGCCGGGCCGTGCTGACCTGCCTGCTGAACCCGAAGGCCTACGCCTTCATGCTCGCCGTGCTGCCGGCGTTCCTGCGCACGCCCGAGCACACGATCGCCGTGCAGGCGTTGCGCCTGTCGGCCATCATTGCCGCCACGCAGGCCGTGGTCTACGGCGGCGTCGCGCTGTCGGTCGTCCATGCGCGGCGCCGGACCGGCGCGAGCGCGCGCGGCCAGCGCTGGGCGATGCGCGGCGTCGGCGCGACCTTGCTCGGCGGCGCTCTGCTGACCTTGCTGCTCGCGTGGCGCTAGTGCAGCGTTCGACACTGTGCGGCACTGCATAAAACCGATGGATTTGTCGTCGCGGCTAGGCGCAAACCACAGCGATACCCGAAGGTATCGCGAGGATATGCAACGCCGCCACGGCGGCAAAGACGCGGTTTGATGTGCCGCACAGTGTCGAACGCTGCGCTGGATCAACCGAGCTTCAGCCGCTTGCAGATCTCGATCGTCAGCGCCGCCTGGTTCATCGTGTAGAAGTGGATGCCGGGCGCGCCGCCGGCGATCAACTTCTCGCACAGCGCGGCGACGACGTCGATGCCGAACGCGCGGATCGATGCCGCGTCGTCCATGTAGCCTTCCATCTTCAGCGCGACCCAGCGCGGTATCTCGATGCCGTCGCGCTGCGCGAACTGCGCGATCTTCGCGTAGTTGTGGAACGGCATGATGCCCGGCACGACCGGCGCATCGGCACCGAGCTTGCGCGTCGCGTCGACGAAGTGGAAGTAGGCGTCCGGGTTGAAGAAGAACTGCGTGATGGACGCGCTCGCGCCGGCCTTGATCTTGTCGACGTAGTGCTGCAGGTCGCGCGCCGCATACCGCTGCGCCGGGTGGTACTCGGGATACGAGGCGACTTCGATGTGCCAGTCGGGCCCGTGCGTCTCGCGGATGAAGCGCACCAGGTCGGCCGCATAGCGGAACTCGCCCGGCGTCACCGTGCCGCTCGGCAGGTCGCCGCGCAGCGCGACGACGCGCCGGATGCGTTGCGCGCGGTAGGTGTCGAGGATCGCCGCGATGCCCTCGCGCGACGAGCCGACGCACGACAGGTGCGGCGCGGCCTCGAAGCCGGCGGCCGCGATCGCGCACACCGTCGCGAGCGTCTTCTCGCGCGTCGATCCGCCGGCGCCGTAGGTCACGCTGAAGAACTCGGGCTGGCAGGTGCCGAGCTCCTGCACCACGCCCTTGAGCTTCTCGTCGCCGACCGGCGTGTTGGGCGGAAAGAATTCGAAACTGATCGGTACCGTCATGGTCGCCTCGGTAGCGCGGGACGCGCCCGCACGAAGAATTCATGGTTGCCGTCGCCGCCGGCGATGGCGCTTTCGAAGTAGTCGACGACGGCCAGCCCGGCGTCGGCACAGGCCGCGCGGATGCGTGCCTCGACCTTGGCGTAGGAGGCCGCATCCTTCACGAGCCCGCCTTTGCCGATGTCGGCCGGCTGCAGTTCGAACTGCGGCTTCACGAGCATCAGCAGTTCGCCCGCCACGAGCGGCGCGAGCGCCGGCAGCACGAGCGCGAGCGAGATGAACGACAGGTCGCCGACGACGAGGTCGAACGATCCGAGGCCGGCGCTCGCGATGTCGCGCGCGTTGAGCCCTTCGATCGCCCGCACGCGCGGATCGGCACGCAGCCGGGGCACGAGCTGGTCATGCCCGACATCGATCCCTGCGACCTCGGAGGCACCGCGCGCCAGCAACACATCGGTGAAGCCGCCGGTGCTCTGGCCGACGTCCAGGCAGCGCAGTCCCCGCGCATCGAGGCCGACGCGCGCGAGCGCCGCGTCGAGCTTCAGTCCGCCGCGCGACGCCCAGCGCAGCTCGGCATCGTCGGTGACCTCGATCGCGCAGCCTTCGGGCAGCGGCTCGCCGGCCTTCTTCGGAACCCGCCAGCCGTCCGACGCCAGCCAGCGCACCGCGCCGCGCTCGATCAGCCGCTGCGCCGCGGATCGGGTCGGCGCGATGCCCTGCTCGACGAGCAGCAGATCGGCGCGCACGGCACGTGCCGTCGAAGTTCAATACCTGTAGGTGTCGGGCTTGTAAGGCCCTTCCTTCGCGACGCCGATGTAGGCCGCCTGCTCGTCGGTCAGCTCGGTCAGCATTGCGCCGACCTTCTTCAGATGCAGGCGCGCGACCTTCTCGTCGAGGTGCTTGGGCAGCACGTAGACCTGGCCGACCTGGTACTTCCCGGGACGCGTGTAGAGCTCGATCTGCGCGATCGTCTGGTTCGCGAAGCTCGACGACATCACGAAGCTCGGGTGACCGGTGCCGCAGCCGAGGTTCACGAGGCGGCCCTTGGCGAGCAGGATGATGCGCTTGCCCGGCTTGCCATCCGCACCAGGGAAGATCACATGGTCGACCTGCGGCTTGATCTCTTCCCATTCGTACTTCTCGATCGCCGCGATGTCGATCTCGTTGTCGAAGTGGCCGATGTTGCAGACGATGGCCTGGTCCTTCATCGCCTTCATGTGGTCGTGCGTGATGACGCGCTTGTTGCCGGTCGTCGTCACGAAGATGTCGCCCTTGTCGGCGGCATACTCCATCGTCACGACCTTGTAGCCTTCCATCGCCGCCTGCAGCGCGTTGATCGGATCGATCTCGGTGACCCAGACCTGCGCCGAGAGCGCCCGCAGCGCCTGCGCCGAGCCCTTGCCGACGTCGCCGTAGCCGGCCACGACCGCAACCTTGCCGGCGATCATCACGTCGGTCGCGCGCTTGATGCCGTCGACCAGCGACTCGCGGCAGCCGTAGAGGTTGTCGAACTTGCTCTTCGTGACGCTGTCGTTGACGTTGATGGCGCGGAACAGCAAGGTGCCCTTGGCGCTCATTTCCTTCAAGCGGTGCACGCCGGTCGTCGTCTCCTCGGTCACGCCCTGGATCTGCGCGCTCTTGCGCGTGTACCAGGTCGGGTCGACCGCGAGCTTGGCCTTGATCGCGGCGAAGAGTTCGGTCTCTTCCTCGCTCGTCGGGTTGGCAACGACCGACAGATCCTTCTCGGCGCGCTGGCCGAGGTGCATCAGCAAGGTCGCATCGCCGCCGTCGTCGAGGATCATGTTCGGGCCTTCGCCTTCGGCCCCCTTCGGTCCGAACTCGAAGATCCGGTGGGTGTAGTCCCAGTAGTCCTTCAGCGACTCGCCCTTGTAGGCGAACACCGGCGTGCCCTGCGCGACCAGCGCGGCGGCCGCATGGTCCTGGGTCGAGAAGATGTTGCACGAGGCCCAGCGCACCTGCGCGCCGAGCGCCTGCAAGGTCTCGACCAGCACCGCGGTCTGGATCGTCATGTGCAGCGAGCCGGTGATGCGCGCGCCCTTCAGCGGCTGGTTCTTGGCGTATTCCTCGCGGATCGCCATCAAACCGGGCATCTCGGTCTCGGCGATCTTGATCTCCTTGCGGCCCCAGGCGGCGAGCGATGTGTCGGCGATCGCGTGATCGGCGGCGGGCTTGAGGATGGCATTCATGTCGGGCTCCTGACGGTCGGTTGGACCCGCGGGGCTCGGACGACGGACGAGGCGGGGAATCGGTCCTCACCCTTGCCCGGCCGGGCCATGCGGGTGAGCGCAGTTGCAATGTGGACTTCCGAGCCTGGGACACGGGACGTGCCTTGCAACGCTCCTCGGAAGGATGCGCATTGTAGTCACGCCGGTGCGGCCTGACTACGGTCCGACCCATGGTTCACGCAGCGCCGGCGACGCCCGCCAACTGCTCCACGGTATCGAGCTGCATCTCGAAGCTGAAGAAGCGCTTGCGGCCCTTGGACTTGGCGACGTAGAGCGCGCCGTCGGCGCGCGTCAGCATGCCTTCCATCGTCGTCGCGTCGTCCGGCACGCAGGTCGTGATGCCGCCGGAGATCGTCACGTGCGGCGCGATCGGCGAGGCCGGATGCGGCAGCCCGGCCGCCTCGAAGACGCGCTGCATCGCGCGCGCCAGGGTCATCGCGCCCGACTTCGGCGTCTCCGGCAGGATCAACGCGAACTCCTCGCCGCCGTAGCGCGCCACCTCGTCGCCGGGACGGCGGCACATCTGCGCCATCAGCCGGCCCACCTCGCCGAGGCAGCGGTCGCCCGCGGCATGGCCGACGCTGTCGTTGTAGGGCTTGAAGTAGTCGATGTCGCAGAGGATCAACGTGAGCGGCGTGCGATTGCGACGCGCCAGCGCGATCGCCGCATTGAAGCGCTCGTCGAAGCCGCGTCGGTTGAGCAGGCCGGTCAGGGTGTCGTGCTCGCTCAGGTGGCGCAGTTGCTGGTTCGATAGACGCAACTGCGCCGACAGGTCGAGCAGCCGCTCCTGCATCGCGAGCAGCCGGTGCATCGCGCGCAGCTTGGCCGCGAGCACCTGCGCCGACACCGGCTTGACCAGGTAGTCGTCGCCACCGGCTTCGATGCCGCGCACCAGGTCTTCGTCGTGGTCGCGGCCCGACAGGAACACGATCGGCGTCCACCGGCCGCCGCTTTCGCTCGCCCTGATCTCGCTGGCGAGCCAGTAGCCGTCGAGGCCGGGCATCACGACGTCGAGCAGCACGAGGTCGGGCGGATGACGCCGGAGCTGCTCGAGCGCGCGTTCGGCGTTGTGCGCCTCGATCACCCGGTGGCCGAAGCCGTCCAGCATGCCTGCCAATTGCGCGCGCACGGCCGTGTCGTCGTCGACGACAAGGATGGTGAGCGGCTGATCGGTCCTGGACATGCGCGCGGGCCCTCGATCCGGTATATCGGCCGATCGGCCCCGGACTGGAGGTCCGCGCAGCGAGCGCCGCGACCGCGCTGACTCAGGCCGCGGAAATCAGGCGTCGTCGGCAGGCGCGAGGAAGCGTTTCATCGCGTCGACCTCGGCATCGAGCGCGACCCGGAACGCCCGCTCGCGCGGGGCGCGGCCGCTCGCATAGCCGAACCGGCAGTCGAGCCGGCCATCGCGCGCCTCGACGTTCGCCCAGCCGACCACGCGATCGCGCCACAGCAGCGGCAGCGCGTAGTAGCCGAGCTTGCGACGGGCCGCGGGCGTGTAGGCCTCGAAGCGATAGGCCCAGTCCCAGAACAGCTCGAAGCGGCGGCGGTCCCAGACGATCGGATCGAACGGCGCCAGCAGGCGCACTTCGTCGCGCGCCTCATGGCGCACCGAGCGCGGCCGCTCGTCGGCCGGCCAGTACCAGGTGACGCCGTCGAGCACCGCATGCGCATAGCGCTCGCGCGCGGCACGCACCGCGGCGCGCGTCTGCACGGTCAGGTGCGGCGCGCCGTAGCCGAGCAGCGACACGAGATGTCCGAAGCTGGCCGACGGCAACGGCGCGTAGTTGCGCAGCACGAGGTCGAGCAGCGCTCCGGCGCGTTCGGCGCGCGCCGCCGGGCTGTCGTCGGCCGGCGGATGATCGACCGCGACGTAGACGCGCGTGCCCGCGTCGCGCCGCGCCACGCGCAGCAGGCCGCGGTAGTGCATGCCGTCGAGCAGATGGGTCGTCGCGTTGCTCGAGCCGCCCCAGTAGTTCCGGACGCGGCCGTGCGCGAAGTGCTGCTCGACCTCGCGCGGATGCGTCGGCCCGTGTTCGCGGATGTAGGCGAGCAGGTCGGCGGCGCGGCGCTGCGTGGCCGCATCCCAGGCGCGCCGCGCGGTGCGCGGATGCATCAGCGCCAGATGCGCACGCGGCAGGAAGCCGTAGTTGACGAGGCAGTCCTCTTCGACCGCGAGGCGCGCGTAGCGGCGCTCGAGATCGCCGGCGCGGTAGTCGTCGACGCGGTGGCGCAAGGTCAGGTCCTGCGCGCGCGCCGGAGCGCGGATCGGGTCGGCCTGCACGAA
>JAFEEF010000068.1:164482-164651 GCA_018241265.1 Pseudomonadota bacterium
ACGGCGTAGCGGCGCAGGTCGTCGAGGGCGGGGGCGGGCATGATGCGGATCATGCCCTTCTTGGGGCTCGCGGCCTTACAGGCCGGCCGCGGCGCGCAATGCCGCGGCCTTGTCGGTCCGCTCCCACGAGAACTCGGGCTCCTCCCGCCCGAAGTGCCCGTACGCCGCG
>JAFEEF010000069.1 GCA_018241265.1 Pseudomonadota bacterium
AAGCGCCGCCTTTGCACGGCGCACTCCGCTTGCAGTCTGCGCCGTCAGTTCGCCGGCCGATCAAGCAGGCAGTCATCATCTCCGCGTGGCCGAACACGCTGCTCCACTCGGTGAAGTCCAAGTTCGCCTTCCGGTTCCGCCCTCCGAGGCGGGGCGATCGTCAGTCGCCGCGACGGCGGCGCGCCATGAAACCCACGACAGCGAGGCCGGCGAACATCAGGGCATAGGTCTCGGGCTCGGGCACAAGCGAAATCCGTTGCACGTCGGTTTTCTCGTCCATGGAAATCGACATCGTGTAAGTCCCGGCCGCGAGGGCGTTGGAGACGGCTGCGTAGTGGCCGTACGTGCCGACCGCGTACGGACCCGAGTGGGTCAGGTCCTGACCCGCGAAGGCCGCCAGGGTCACGTTCAGATTCTCGGCATCCGAGGACTCCGTGCCGCCCACGATGCCGGCACCGAGCGAGCCATCGGGCGTCCAGTTAAAGACGATAGCGCCGGTGCTCACGTTCGTCAGCGAGATCGAGAAACCAGTCCCGGCGCGCGCGACCGAGCCGGAGTTCGCGCCGGCATCGAGCGTGGCTTGGATGAACGGGTCGGCGTCGAATGCGAAGCTGATCGTGCCGCCTGCGGCACCCACGGCCACAGTCAGCTGGGTGGAGGACTTGTTGGTGCCGTCGGCCGTCCCGTACCCGTTGCCGCTGATATTGGTCTCGGCGGCGTTGCGGGCGGTGATCGTGGCCGTGGCAGTCTGCTCCTGCACGACATTCGCGTCGCCCCACGAATAGCTCGACCCGTTGCTACCGATCAGGATGTAGTAGCCGTCTCCGTTCACGGTCTCGTTGGCGCGTGCGGCGGCCGAGCCGAGCGCCGAGATCGGAGAGTCGGGGTTCATGCCCGGTGGTGCCTGACCTGCGGCGAACGCGCCGTTCAGCGTGGCCGAGGTTGTGGAACCGGAAACGACATTCTGGAACGTCACGCCCGCAGTAGCCGAGATGAAGCCGTTCTTGACGTTGTCCACAGCAACCGCATAAGCGTCCGCGTACGCACTCCCCGCGGTGAACAGCCCGCCGGCCAGCAACCCGGCGCAGACCTTCAGCAACTCGACTTTCGCCTTCATGGTGGCCTCCTTGGTGGACTGGAAAGGTGGGATGCTAGAACGACGCTTGCGAGCCGCCGGGCTGGATTTGGCGACCCGTCAAAGGTACTCCTTGGAGACCGAAAAGCCAACTGGCCGCCGATTCGACCTGCCAAAGGATCAAGCCAGAGGAGGCGATCATGTGGCTGTCATCCGAGAAGATGATTGGTCCTGGGTACCTAAACGGCGCCAGCACTCGAGCACTTGCCGTCCCCATGTTCGATCACGTCGTCTTCGGCGTCAGCGACTATGCAGTCAGCAAGGCATTCTTCCTCGCGGCGCTCGAGCCGATCGGCATCGCAGTGGTGCTGGAAGGTTCGCTCGGCCTCGAGCTCAGCACGGGCGGCACGTCCTCGCTGTGCATCTTCCAGACCGACGAGAAGCCGGCCCATTTGCATCTGGCGTTCACGGCCGAGAATCGCGCGCAAGTCGAGGCGTTTCATCGCGCGGCGCTGGCCGCCGGCGGCCAGGATCATGGTGCGCCGGGACTGCGGCCGCACTACCACGCGAATTACTACGCGGCTTTCGTCATCGGTCCGGACGGGCACAACATCGAAGTGGTCTGCCACGCGCCGGAGCCGTAGTCCATCGCCCGCCAGCAGCGGCGTCAAGCCCGATCGAACGTGCGCGTCCCGTCCACCATGGACATCGACCCATCATCGTTCAACACCAGCGGGACGGCACCACGCTGCAGGTTGAACTTCTTGTTCCCGGCCAGATCGCCGGTACGCGCATTTGCAGCAAGCAGTCCGGCAGCCTTCAGCCCAGCGCCGCCACCCGATCCAGCGCGGCCGCCAGATGCCCCACGGTGCGGTCGACGTTGCGCCACTTCTCCAGCCCGAAGAGTCCGAGCCGGAAGGTACGGAAGTCGGGCCCTTCGCCGCACTGCAGCGGCACGCCGGCGGCGGCCTGCACGCCGGCCGCGACGAACTTGCTGGCGTTCTGGATGCCGGGGTCGGTGGTGTAGCTGACGACGACGCCCGGCGCCTTGTAGCCTTCGGCCGCGACGCTCGGGAAGCCGCGCGATTCGAGCAGCGCGCGCACTTTGGCACCGAGCTCGATCTGTGCCGCGCGGATCCGGTCGAAGCCGTCCTCGCCCGTCTCGAGCATCACGTCGCGCAGCCGCGCCAGCGCATCGGTGGGCATGGTCGTGTGGTACGCATGCTTGCCCTGCTCGTAGCCCTCGGCGATCTGCATCCACTTCTTCAGGTCGCAGGCGAAGCTCGAACTGCGGGTGTTCTCGATCGCGGCGCGGGCGCGCTCGCCGAGCATCACCATCGCGCAGCACGGCGAGCTGCTCCAGCCCTTCTGCGGCGCCGAGATCAGCACGTCGACGCCGGTGGCTTGCATGTCGACCCACATCGCGCCCGACGCGATGCAGTCGAGCACGAAGAGCGCGCCGACGTCGCGCGCCGCGGCGCTCACGGTGCGCAGGTAGTCGTCGGGCAGGAGGATGCCGCTGGCGGTTTCCACATGCGGCGCGAACACGACCTGCGGCCGCTCGGCGCGGATCGCGGCGGCGACCTCGTCGGCCGGGCACGGCGCCCATGGCGCCTGGGCACCATCGCCCTGCGGCCGGGCCTGGCAGACCACGACGCTGCCGCCCAATGCATCGGCTTCGAAGATCTGGGTCCAGCGGTAGCTGAACCAGCCGTTGCGCACGATCAGCACCTTGGCGCCGTTGGCGAACTGGCGCGCGACGGCTTCCATGCCGAAGGTGCCGCTGCCGGGCAGCAGGACCGCGGTGCGGGCGCCGTAGACGCGCTTCAGCGTGGCCATGACGTCCTGCATCACGCCGGTGAAGCGCTTGGACATGTGGTTGAGGGCGCGGTCGGTATAGACCACCGAGAATTCGAGCAGGCCGTCGGGATCGACGTCGGGCAGCAGGCCGGGCATGTGAGGTCTCGCTAGGCGGTTCGGGATGGAAGGCCGTCGGCGCAGTGCGCCGACGAATCGGCGCTGCGATGGAACGCCCCGCAGTGTATCGGCGCGCCGGCTACTTCGGCGTCAACCGATAGAGGCCGCCGGACTCCGAGTCTTCGAGCAGCCACAGCGCCCCGTCCGGGCCCTGCTCCACGTCCCTGACGCGGAAGCCCACCGCCCAGCGCTCGGCCGGCTTCGCGTTCGGGCCATCGATGACGATGCGGTTCAGCGTCTCGCTGACGAGCCCGCCGGCGAATGCCGAGCCCTTCCATTGCGGGAACAGGTCGCCGCTGTAGAACATGAGGTTGCCGGGCGCGATCACCGGCGTCCAGTAGATCACCGGCTTGGTCAGATCGGGCCGCGTGTCCGGGCTCGGGATCGGCGTGCCGTCGTAGTTGACGGCATACGACACCAGCGGCCAGCCGTAGTTCTTGCCCGGCTCGATGAGGTTGAGCTCGTCGCCGCCGCGCGGTCCGTGCTCGATCTCCCACAGCCGGCCATCCGGCGCGAACGCCAGGCCATAGGGCGTCCGATGGCCCGAGCTCCAGGTCTCGGACGGCGTGAGGTTGGGGCCGGGGAAGACATAGGTGCGCACGACGGGCGCGGTCTTGGCGGCTTCGGTGTCGGCGGCCGGATCGATGACCTCGACGGACTTGGCGCCCGTCTTGCCGGCCATCGGATTGCCCGGCGCCGGCTGGCCGTCCAGCGTCAGGCGCAGGATCTTGCCGGCGGGCTGGTTCGGATCCTGCGCCGGCGTGAAGCGTTGCCGATCGCCCGCGGTCAGGAACAGGGTCTGCTTGTCCGGCGAGAACGCGACCGCCGCGCCGACCTGGCCGCCCTTGCCCTTGATCGGATCGCGCCAGACGACCTTCAACTGGTCCAGCGATGCCTTGGCCTTGTCGATGTGCAGCGTCGCGCGAGCAAGCGCGAGGCTCGAGGTCGACGGATCGTCACCGGGCTCCGAGTACGTCAGGTAGATGTCGTGGTCCTTCGCGTAGTCGGGCGCAAGGTAGACGCCGAGCAGGCCGTTCTGCTTCTGGAACTGCACCGGCGGCACGCCCGTCACTTCGGTCTTCCGTCCGCTCGACGTCGCGATGAAGAGCTTGCCGCCTTTCTCGGTGATCAGCATGCGGCCATCCGGCAGGAATGCCATGCGCCATGGCAGGTCGAAGTCCGCCACCTTGGTGACCTTGAACGGCGGGTTCGGCGTCGGCGCCAGGGCGCCGGCGTTGACTTGCGCGAGCGCCGGCGACGATGCCAGCAGCATCAAGAGCATGGCTCGATTCGTAGGCATGGGGCTCCTTGTTCCGGCCATGGGTCGACGGATCTACGAGCGGCTCAGCGCACGCAGGCCGGGATCCGCCCGCGGACTTGCGCAGCAACCTGCAAGCCTTTGGTTGTCACGACGACGAATTTGTCGACGCGGCTTCACCCGCACGCAGGTCCATCCCCTGGAAGCCGATGGGCTGCCGGAAGGCATGCGCTGAATGGCACGAGGCAAGTGTGCGTCGACATCGGAAAACCCGGTGCGCACCAGGGCATCGATGCGGTCCTCCCATCGGCCTGCCTCGCCACAGAGTCGCAGAACGGTCGGCGAGGCCGGGCGGAGCGGATCATCGAGAATGATGATGGCTCCGCATCCGCATCGATCTAGGATGACATGGTCCCGATCGTCGAGATCAGCGCCATGAACCTGCGAATTCCTGCCGGCACGCCGGCTGCGGCCAGTGCACACCTGACCTACGACGGCGCTACCGGGTGGCTCATCGGCGACGGTGCGCTCGCGCGATTCAGGCTGCGAGCAGAATCAGGCGGGGGTCGAGGTAGCGTTCATCCCTCCGTCTGGCAGACATCGCTGACGAGCCGGGAGGCGACAACGCCCGAGATCAAGAATGCAAAGGGACTGCGCATCCAGCGCGGCGGGCCACTGCCGCCTGGCGAGTATGTGTGCCGCTACGTCAAGCACCATCCAAGATTCCACGAATGCATTCAGCTGCTTGCAGGACGCCATAACATTCACGCGATCGCATCGCCGCTGGCATCCCATCCGATTCCTCACCACAGGAACAACGACTTCTTCATCCACGGGCGTGGCGACCTGGGAAGCGATGGTTGCATCGTGCCGTTGATACCTCGAGAACGAATGGCCCTGACTCATGCGATCCGGGACTTCGCGGGCGCGGTCCTCCTCACCGTGAGAAACGTCGCATACAGATTGCCGGCCGAGAACTACAGCGGCCTCTCCGCGTAGCCATCTCTGCAGCTGCATCGGCCCTCTCGCGCATGCCGCTCGAGCAAGCTTCAGCGTCCAGCGATCGTGGACTCGAGCCCGGTCGCCGAATCGGACCCACGACGCTTGCTCATCTGCGCCAGCACGATCTTGCTGCCGAACGGCGTCCGCTCGTCCACCCGATAGCCCAGACGCTCGTAGAAGGCGACATTGCCGGGCACCAGCGTGTTCGTCGTCAGCTGGAACATCCGGACGTTCGGATGCGCGCGTTCGATGGCCCGGACGAGCGAGGCACCCAGGCCTTGCCCGCGATGGCGCTGCTCCACGCTGACGCCGCGCAGCGTACAAACGTCGCCATCCACGATGCCTCGCGCGGACCCGACGATGCGTTCACCGTCCCATGCCGCCAGAACGGTCTGGGTACGGATGAGCAGCTCGATCGCTTCCACCGTTTCGGTGAGCGGCGGAATGTCGCGCGTCTCGCTCAGGCGACCCTCTTCGGCGAAGGCACGCATTTGGATGCCGTGGATCACGGTCGCGTCTGCCGGCGATGCCGGTCGGATGGAATACATGCCCGGTCTCGGTTCAGCCTCGTGGCCGCTTCACGACATGAGGCCCGGCAGACCATGCGTGCTCCGCCCGGTCACCACCCTCGCCCGCAACTGCCCACACCCCGCATCCACCTCCTGCCCCGCCGACTGACGCAGCTTCGTCAGCACGCCGCGCCGATGCAACTCGCGCGCGATCGCTGCGGCGCGCTCGGCCTCCGGCCTGTCGTAGGCCAACCCGTCCACCGCGTTGTACGGAATCATGTTCAGCAACGCGTACTTCCCGCGCAGCAACCGCACGATGCCGTCCAGCTCGTCGGGCCCGTCGTTGACGCCTTTCAGCAAGGTCCATTGATACTGGATCGGATAGCCGCTCGCCCGCGCATAGCCTTCGCCGAGTTCCACCAGTTCATCCGGATCGATCCGCGGCGCACGCGGCAACAGCTCGGCGCGGCGCGCCGCATTCGTCGAATGCAGCGACAACGCCAGCGCCGGCCGCACCTTCCCGAGCGGCAGGCGCTCGAACACGCGCCGGTCGCCGACCGTCGAGAACACCAGGTTCTTGTGGCCGATGCCGCCTTCGTGGCCGAGCAATTCGATCGCTTCGAGCACGTTGTCGAGGTTGTGCGCCGGCTCGCCCATGCCCATGAACACGACCTTGCGCACCGGCCGCAGCGTGCGCGCCAGCGCGACCTGGGCGACGATCTCGGCACTGCCGAGCTGACGAATCAAGCCGCCCCGGCCGGTCATGCAGAACACGCAGCCGACCGCGCAACCGACCTGCGTCGAGACGCACAGGCCGTCGGTGCGCGGCAGCAGCACGCTCTCGATGGTCTGGCCATCGGCGAGCGCGACCAGCAGGCGCGCCGAGCCGTCTCCGGCCGGATGCTCGGAGTGCAGCCGTGCCAGGCCGCGCAGCTCCGCCTCGATCGACGGCAGCGCGTCGCGCAGGCGCTGCGGCAGGAAGTCCTCGGGCCGGCGCTTGCCGCTGGTCTGCGGCAAGGCGTTCGCCCAAAGGCGCAGCACGCGGTGCTCGTGCAGCGGCAGCGCGCCGGCGGCTCGCAGGCGTAGACGGAGGTCGGGCAGGCGCATGTCCGGAGAATTGAGAACGACCGGTAGTGTATGAAGGCCGATGCGGGGCGGCGGCGTCTTGGGCGGCAGCCTGTACCCGCCCCGACGGCTGCGGCATGATCGCCACCCATGACCGGTCCCAGCTGCTTTCGCCTGCCGCGCCTGTTGCTTCCGCGCGCGGACCTCGATCTCCATCGCTGGAGCGTCATCGCCTGCGACCAGTACACCAGCGACCCCGGCTACTGGGCACGCGTGGCGCAGCAGGTCGGCGATGCGCCGTCCACGCTGCACCTGATCTATCCCGAGGTCTTCCTCGGCAGCGCCGACAAGCCGGAGCGCATCGCGCGCGTCCAGGCCACGATGCGGCGCTATCTGGCCGACGGCCTGCTGCGCGAGCATGCCGGCGCGGTACTGGTGGAACGCACGTTGCCGGATGGGCGTGTACGTCGCGGGCTGATGCTGGAGCTGGACCTCGAGCAGTACGACCACGCGCCCACGTCCACCAGCCCGATCCGCCCGACCGAGGGCACGATCGTCGAACGCATCGCGCCGCGGCTGGAGGTGCGCGCAGGCGCCGAGCTGGAGCTGCCGCACATCCTCGTGCTCATCGACGACCCGCAAGGCACGGTCATCGAGCCGCTGGCGGCGCAGCATCCGCGGCCGCAGCCGCTCTACGATGCGCCGCTGATGCAAGGCGGCGGCCGCGTCCGCGGTCACGCGCTGGAGGCGGACGCGCAAGCGCATCTGGTGCGAGCGCTGCATGCGCTGGGCGATGGCGCCGCATTCGCCGCGCGGCACGGCCTCCCGCCCGATACGCCGCCGATGCTGTTCGCCGTCGGCGACGGCAACCATTCGCTGGCGACCGCCCAAGCCGGCTGGGAGCGGATCAAGGTCACGGCAGGGCCCGACCACCCCGCACGCTGGGCACTGGTCGAAGTAGAGAACATCCACGACCGCGCGCTGCAGTTCTCACCGATCCACCGCCTGCTGGTCGGCGTCGCTGGCGACCTGCGAGACGCGCTGATCCGGCACTTCGGCGACCGGCTGCGGATCGTGGAGCAACCCGACGCGGCCACGATGCGCTCCGCGCTGGCGGCGCAACCGCGCGGCCGGCATGCTGCCGGGCTGGTGCAGCCGGGCGGTCGCCATGCGCTGATCGTCGTCGATGCGCCGGCGGCGCAGCTGGACGTGGCCACGTTTCAGGGCTTCGTCGATGCGCTGCTGGCCGAGGGGGGTGCGCGCGAGGTCGACTATGTGCACGGCGACGACGTGCTGCTGCAACTGGCGAGCGCGGAAGGTTGCGCCGGCCTGCACCTGGCCACCATCGACAAGAGCGAGCTGATCGACCGCGTGGCGCGCCATGGCCCCATGCCGCGCAAGAGCTTCTCGATGGGCGAGGCCGACGAGAAGCGGTTCTATCTCGAGGCGCGGCGCATCCGGTTGTAGGAGGCAGGCTCGGATGCGGTCGACCGTGCGCTGATGCGGCTCTCGCGGAGCCGCGTCTTCCATCGAACGCTACTTCTTCTTCGGCTCGGCAGCCGCCGTCGAGCCGGCAGGTTGTGGCCGGCGCGATTGCTTCTTGAGGTCCTTCGCCCGCTTCTGCTTCTGTCGGCGTATGGCTCGGTCTTTGTCTGCGCTCATGATCGATCTCGGGTCGGTTGCGATAGGCCGGCACGCCCGTGCCGGGCCCGGTTGTACCACGCTCGCGCGCGCGAGTCGTCGCGGGCATTCCGGCGTGCCGTGGCTTGCAAGGCGTGGCAGACCGGGGCGATCGGAGGCATCATGGCGCGCCCCTCAACCGTTCGCCGCACGGCGCCTCCTCGATCGCCGGCGCGCGGATTCCTCGGGAGAGAACATGCAGCGTCTGTGTGCGTCAGCCGCGATGGCCGCCGGGCTGGTCCTGCTTGCGCCCGCGGCTCATGCGCAGCCGGTGCTGACCCCGATCCTCACGGTGAACTGCTTCGGCTTCGGGGTTTGCGCTCCCGGCATTCCGATCACGCAAATGGTGGAGACCGCCCCGGGCCTGTTCGTCGGCGTGATGGACTACGGCGTGATGTACACGCTGACGTCGTCGGGCACGTACACCCAGGGCTATGTCATCAACGACAACTACACCTGGAACAGCATGCCGTTCCAGGCGAGCGACGGCCATCTGTACGTGCCGAGCTCGGCGGGCAGCGCCGACATCGTCGAGTTCGACGCCGGCCTGACCTGGCTCGCCGACATTTCCACGCCGGCCTATCTCTATGCCGCGCCGCTGGTCGAAACGCCCGACCAGGTGCTGCATGGCGCGAGCGTCTCGGGCTTTCCGACCTCCGGACAGGACTTCACGCTGTCGCTCGACGGTACCGTCACGACCTTGCCGCAGACCGTCTCCGTGAGCCAGCTCTTCGTCAGCTCCAAGGGCGACCTCTATGGCCTGGAATCGACGGCGCTGCTGAAGTTCGCGCCCGACGGCTCGTACGCCACGCTGGCGACGCTGCAGAACGCCGTGCCGCCGATGATCGAGGCGAGCGACGGCAACTTCTACGTCTGCAACGGCACGCTCAACCGCGTGACGCCGAACGGTGTGGTCACGCCAATCCCCGGCGTGCCGACGGGCTACGGTTGCGTCATCCAGGCCAGCGATGGCCTGCTGTACGGCGCCAATCAGGACCAAGTCTATCGCTCCACGCTCGACGGCACGGTCTCGGTGGTCTACGACTTCAACGGCTTCGATGGCGGCCAGCAGACGTCGCAGTTCGTCAAGTCCATCATCCAGGGCAGCGACGGCAAGCTCTACGGCATGACCACCGGCCTGTTCCAGAGCAACGGAACCATCGGCGCAACCATCTACAGCCTCGACCTGGGTTTGCCGAAGCCGGCGCCCGCGATCGTTCGCGCATCCGCGCAGCGGCTCCAAGCCGGCGCCTCGGTGCTGATCACCGGACACCACTTCCTCGGGACCACGTCGGTGACCATCGGCGGCAAGCGCGCGAGATTCAAGGTGCGCGCGGCCGAGTATCTCGAGGTCACGGCGCCCATGCGGCCCGCGCGGGGAAACCTGGTCGTGACGACACCGGCCGGCACGGCGACGAGTTCGTTCAAGCTCCTCGTCTTGTGAGCGTTCCGCGCCCCCAAGGCCGACCTATGCCTACTCGTGAGACCGCGCCCCGAACTCCGCTCTGGGCGGGGTCGCCGACCGCTGCGTCGCCATGCTTCTCACCAGCGTGCCGACGCCGACCAGCGCTGCGACCAGGCCGATCGAAACAGCCTGCGCGAGCGAGAACCAGGCTGCCACGCCGAAAGCCGCGGCGGCAAGCGCGCATGCCAGCGGTGCCAGGGCGCTCCGGATACCTGGCCCGCGCCGCCAGCGCCAGGCCCGCCAGACCACGACGACGAGGGCGACGGCGAGCAGCGCCCACTTCAGCCGACTTGCGAGCGTGATGTCGGCAACGGACTCGTCGACGAGACGCGCGTGCATCAGCTCGTCGAGCGCGTGACCCGTCATGCCGTTCTCGGCGATGTCGAAGAGACCCGCTGCGACGGCCGGAACACACAGCCACTGGCGCAGCGAGGGATACCGGTTCGCTGCAGGCCCGAGGGCGAGCGTCACGAACACCAGCAAGCCGCAATAAGCCGGAACGACCAGCAGCGAATCCAACAGCAGGTTCGCTCGCAGCATCGGAAATCCGGCGATGTCCTTCAGCGCCGCCCCGGTCGGCGCCCAGTCGTGCAGCAGCAGCGCACGAAATCGCGCCGCATTGCCCGTCAGCAGCAACGAAGCCTGGGACGCGCCCCAATGGGGTGTCGTCGCCGCCATCGCCAGCACGCCGAGCACCATCAAGCCGGTCAACCACTTCGCGATGCGCCGCCGCCGGATGCTGGAGCCGTTCATTGCTTCCCCGCTGCCGCCAGGCGGTCCGCGATCTGCCGCGCCGCATCGCGGGCTGCAATCGCCGCTCCTTCGTCGAGTGCATGGCGCGACGACGCAGAGAGCGCCCAGCCCAGCGGCGCCACGGCGTCCGCGGCTCGCACCGGCACGTCGATCAGGTCGGCCTGGAAACGTCGTTCGGCGTCGGCCCGGATCGTCACGGCGTGCGAGCCGCGGACCATCGCCAATGCCAGCCCGATCGAACCGGTTTCGGGAAAGACCGCGCTGACGCCGTCGTCGTCCGGCTTCTGGTGGTCGAGCGGTTCGTCGCTGTTGCGGATCAGCAGCAGCAACGGATGGAAGGTCAGCGGCGCGAGCCTGCCCCTCAACATCTCGATCGCATCGACGGCCGACTGCACGCCGGAGTTGTCGAAGTAGCCGCCGTCGACGAGCCGAAAGCTCGGAGGCGCATCTTTGTGCGTGCCCGCGATCTCGATCGTGCCCGGAGGGCTCACGAACGGGAAGCGCGCGCTGTGATGGACCAGCCCCGCGAGGCTCTGGAGGCGCGTCATGCTTCCGTCCTGCATCCCGTCGAAGGTGTTGACGAACGACCATCGATCGCTCTCCTCGCGATGGGTCGGCAGACGCGTGAGCACGACGCGCTCGCCGGTCTCCACGCGCGTCGCGTTCAGCAACAGCTGCGGCAGCTTCGGGCACCCGGCATAGAAGCTGTCGAGCGTGCGCTCGAAGGGCTGGCCGGGGACATACGCGAAGGCAAGCTGCCAGGCGCCTTCGATCGCGCGCGACCGGTCCAGCGTGGCGAACGCATGGGGCAAGAAGCGCTGCATCAGGTCACCGTAGAACATGCCCGCCACGGCCGGCGCCACGAAATCTCCCGACAGCGCGGTCGACGCGGCCATCGCCGGCGGGGTCGCGCCGAGCACGCCCATCGCGCGCCCGGGGCCGGCGGCGGAATCCGGGCAGTACTCATGACGGTGGCTGGCCAGCCAGGCCGCGACCCCGAGGCTGCCGCCCGAGACGCCCGACAGAACCGCGATGCGGTGCTTCAGGTCGAGCGACGGGTCGGCCGCATCGATCTGGTCGAGCACCGCAGCCGTCCAGTACGCGGCGCGGATGCCTCCGCCTTCGCTTGCGACGAATATCACCACGCCGTCTGCCGGAAGCGCCTGCGCGTAAGCCTGGACGGGGTCCATGGGGGACGAGCCGTGCAGCGCGGTATCGGGCGCAGCCCGCACCACATGGTTGTCGTTGCAACGGGACAGAAGCAGCCCGGCGCAGAGGATGACCCAGATCCACAGCGGCGGCAGCGCATGACGCAGCGGGAAGTAGGTCAGTACGAAGCTGCCGAAGAGGTTGATCGACGCGAGGGCCAGGCTCGCGATCGCAGCCGCTCCGACCGTACGCGGAAGCGTGATCGGAAACAGCACGAACAGGCCGCCGATGGCCAACGTCGTGGCCACCGACCAGACCATGACGCAACGAGTGGCCTGCGGCGTTGCCTCGTCCACATCGATATGGCCAGGGCGATTCGCTCCGGTCGTCGCGCGGCGTCGTCCCGTCCCGGTGCCGAGTCCGAGCCGGTCCATCAGCTTGCCCCGTTCGGCATAGAGAAACAGCAACAGCGCGCCGAGCGCCAGGAAGCCGATCGCCCAACCGAAGGCCGTCCCGATCTCGTCGTCCGGCAACGCGGGCTTGCGGTAGCGCAGGGCCATCAGGCCGACGCCGATCATCCCCGGCGCAGAAAAGCCCAGCAGCCGCGGCAACCAGGTCTGCCAGAAGCCCGCCGGCGGCAGCGGCAACGCAACCATCTGCGCCGTGAGCAGCCACCGGCTCGAATACCACACCGAGAACGACAGTGCCGCACACGCGCCGAGCAGGAAGAGCAGGCCGCTGATGGCCGCGTCGCCTCGCGTCGGGGCAGCCGCGCTGACGAGTACGCGCAGCACATCGCGTCCCTGGTCGCTGTAGATCAGCCCGGCCAGCACGGCCAGGCTTGCGAGCGGAAACATGAGCCTGACGCAGCCGCGCAAGACGTCGGCCCATGGGTACGGAAGCGGGCGGGGCGGTTCGGGCGCGGGCATGTCCATGCAACGAGTATCCGTCTACATGACGTCGACCGGGCTTAGAACGGGGCGAGAGGCCGCTGGACCCCCATCGCCGCCCGCGTGAGCTCGACGGCCGGGATCGAGGCTCGCACCAGCCTGCGATGACGCTCGTGCGGAACTTCACGGTGCTGAATGCGGATCCTCCTCAAGGTATTTGACATTTCTGTCGACAACCCTGGGCGGCCCCGCTGGCGAGAAGCAAGGGCGCCCCGGACGCCGTTCCAGACCAACATCAATAATTCACGGAGTACGCGATATGCGGATTGGCAGCTCGGCGGGTCGACCCGCCGTTGGTCATACGTTCGCCGGCAACGCCGGGCAGGACCGCTTCTTCCAGAACGACGGCCTGTGGGCCCCCGGCGTGCGGCTGTTCCGGCGCTTGTCTTTCACGACCAAGGCGCTGCTGATCTCGCTGGCCTGCATCGTCCCGATGCTCGCGCTGGTGACGTGGCTCGTCGCGACCGGCGCCACCAGCGCGCGCGAGTCGCACATGAACGCGACACGCCAGCACGTCGAGATCGCGGTCGGCGTGGTGGCGCACGCCTACCGCTTGCAGCAGGAAGGCAAGCTGTCGCAGCAGGATGCACAGCGCCTCGCGATGCAGACGCTCGCGGGCCTCCGCTACGACCAATCGGAGTACTTCTGGATCAACGACCTGCAGCCGCGCATGGTGATGCATCCGATCAAGAAGGAGCTCGACGGCACCGACCTGGGTCAGATCAAGGACCCGAACGGCTTTCGGCTCTTCTACGAGTTCGCCCAGGTGGTGAAGGCGCACGGCAAGGGCTTCGTGTCGTACCAGTGGCCCAAGCCGGGCAGCGCGACGCCGGTCGACAAGCTGTCCTACGTTCAGGGTTTCGAGCCCTGGGGCTGGGTCATCGGCTCGGGCATCTACGTCGACGACCTGCGCAGCGAGTTGATGGCGAAGCTGCGCACCGTCATCGGCGTTGTCGCGGTCGCGCTTGTGGTGGCGGGCTACCTGTTCCTGAGCTTCTACCGCGTGATGGACGGCGGGCTCAAGGAAACCGCGCGCCACCTGCGCGCCATCGCCGCGGGCGACCTGACGACATCGCCGTCGCCGTGGGGCAAGGACGAGGCGGCCGAGATCATGATCGAGCTGCGCCGCGCGCAGGACTCGCTGCGCGGCATGGTGGCGCGCGTGCGCCGCTCGAGCGGCGCGATCGAGCAGTTCAGCGACGAGATCGCGAGCGGCGCCAGCGACCTGTCGACGCGCAGCGAGCAGGCCGCCGCCGACCTCGAGGAATCGGCCGCGGCGATGGAACAGATCTCGTCGACGGTGCAGAACGCCGCGCAGCACACGACCGAAGCGTCGCGCATGGCGCGCGACAACGCCGATGCGGCGCAGCGCGGCGGCGAAGCGATGCAGGAAGTGGTGGGCACGATGGAAGGCATCCGCCGCTCGTCGAGCCAGATCGCCGAGATCATCGGCGTGATCGAAGGCATCGCATTCCAGACCAACATCCTCGCGCTGAACGCGGCGGTTGAAGCGGCGCGTGCCGGCGAGCACGGCCGCGGCTTCGCAGTCGTGGCGGGCGAAGTACGCACGCTGGCGGGCCGCAGCGCCACCGCATCGCGCGAGATCAAGACCTTGATCACGCGCAGCGTCCAGCAGGTCGGCACCGCCGAGGCCACCGTGCGGCGCGCCGGCGACGTGATCGATGCGATCGTCGAGTCGTCGCAGCGCGTCAACGGCCTGCTCGGCGAGATCGCCACCGGCGCGCAGGAGCAAAGCTCGGGCATCGCGCAGGTCGGCCATGCGGTGCAGGGCCTCGACCGCATGACGCAGCAGAACGCCGCGCTGGTGCAGCAGACCGCCGCGGCGGCCGACACGTTGCGCACGCAGGCGCATCGGCTCAACGAGGAAGTGGCGCGGTTCAAAATGCCGGAGGAAACGCCGGCGTGAGCGCGACTTGACCTGCCGCAAGGGCATCGCGCAGCGCGCATGCCAAGCTCATGGCTACCGGCTTCGAAAGGCAGGACACCATGAGCGAACTCAACGTCGGCAACCTCGACCGCCTGCTGCGCATCGCGCTCGGCATCACCCTCATCGCGCTGACGCTTGCCGGCCTCATCGGCCCATGGGGCTGGATCGGCGCGATCCCGCTCGTCACCGGGATCGTGGCGCGCTGCCCCGTCTATGCGCTCTTCGGCTGGCGGACCTCGCACCGATGAGCGGCACGTCGCACCGCGCGGCTTGACGATCCGCAAGCCGCGGCGCGGCGCGGCCTCGCACACTGGGTGGCCATCCGCCGACGTGCGAGGTCGTCCATGAAGCTGCGCTTTCTCGGGGCCACGGGCACCGTCACCGGCTCGAAGTATCTGATCGAGCACGACGGGCGCCGCCTGCTGGTCGATTGCGGCCTGTTCCAGGGCCTGAAGCAGCTGCGCCTGCGCAACTGGGCGCCGCTGCCGGTGCCGGCTTCGGCCATCGATGCCGTCGTGCTCACCCACGCGCACATCGACCACAGCGGCTACCTGCCGAGACTGATGGAAGCGGGCTTTCGCGGCGTCATCCATGCGACGCCGGCGACGACCGAGCTGTGCGGCCTGCTGCTGCCCGACTCGGGCCATCTGCAGGAAGAAGAGGCGGCCTACGCGAACCGCCACGGCTACAGCAAGCATGCGCCGGCGCTGCCGCTCTACACCGAGACCGCGGCGCGGCGCGTGCTGGCGCAGTTCAAGGCGCAGCCGTTCGATGCCGACTTCGAGCCGCTGCCCGGGCTGCGCACGCGCTATGCGCACGCCGGCCATATCCTCGGCGCGGCGAGCGTGCATCTGGACGACGGCGCCGCATCCATCCTCTTCTCCGGCGACCTCGGCCGCAGCACCGATCTCGTGATGCGGCCGCCCGCGCCGCCCCGCGCCGCCGACGTCGTCGTGATCGAGTCGACCTACGGCAACCGCAGCCACGACGACGCCGATCCGCTGGCCGCGCTCGCCGACGCGATCTCGCGCACCGCGGCGCGCGGCGGCGTGGTCGTGGTGCCGGCGTTCGCGGTGGGCCGCGCGCAGGCGCTGCTGCACATGATCCAGCGCCTGAAGGCCGAGCGCCGCATCCCCGACCTGCCGGTGTTCCTGAACAGCCCGATGGCGGCCGACGTCACCGGGATCTTCCTGCGCCATGCCGACGAGCACCGCCTCACGCCCGAGGAGTGCCGCGCGGTCGCCCACGGCGCCACGATCGTCAACACCGAGGCGGAGTCGCGCCGCCTGAACGAGTTGCGCATGCCGTCGGTGATCGTGTCGGCGAGCGGCATGGCGACCGGCGGCCGCGTCGTCCATCACTTGAAGGCGTATGCGCCGGACCCGCGCAACACCATCGTCTTCGCCGGCTACCAGGCCGCCGGGACGCGCGGCGCGGCGCTCGTCGGCGGCGCGCGGCAGGTGCGCATCCACGGCGCGTGGGTGCCGGTGCGCGCCGAGGTGGTGAACCTGGGCGGCCTGTCGGCGCATGCCGACCGCGCCGAGCTCCTGGACTGGATCGGGGCGCTGCCGCGCGCGCCGCGCCGCGTCTACGCGACGCACGGCGAGCCCGAAGCCGCCGACGCGCTGCGCCAGGCGATCGAGGAACACCACCGCTGGCCGAGCGAGGTGCCCGAGTACCTCGAGCAGACCGAGGTCTGACGAGCCGTGCCGGCTGGGGCCTGTTCACACTTCGGAAGCCGGATGCCGAAGTGTGGCCTGCGCGCCCGGGGCTGCGGTCGCCTGCAGCATCGCCGCCATCACCACGACGAGGCCGCGCCCTGTGACGACGTAGCGCGCGCGGTCCTCGGCCGACGCGACGCCGACGCGCGCGCCGTCGTGCAGCACGGCGCCTTCGTCGACGATCGCGCGGCGCACTATCGCATCGGCGCCGACCACCGCGCCGGGCAGCAGCACCGCATCCTCGATCACGCTGCCGGGCCCGACGCGAACGCCGGGGTACAGCACCGATCGGCAAACCCGCGCGCCGCGCACCGCGCAGCCGGCCGCCAGCAGCGCATCGGCGATGCTGGCCTCGATGCCGCCGGGACCGCTTTCGACGCGTGCCGGCGCGAGCTGCTGCGGGGCGCCATGCACCGGCCACGCCGGATCGAACGGATCGAAGCCGGCGTCGCCCCGCAACAGGTCCATGTGCGCGTCCCAATAGGCGTCGAGCGTGCCGACGTCGCGCCAGTAGCGCCGCGTGCCGGCGCCGAAATCGTAGGCGCAGACGCGCGCGCAGGCGATGGCGGCGGGCAGGATGTCGCGACCGAAGTCGTGGCGCGACGTCGGGTCGAGCGCGTCGCGCTCGAGCATGCGGCGCAGGAACGCCGCATCGAACACGTAGACGCCCATGCTGACGCACGCGGCGTCCGCGCGACCGGGCATCGGACGCGGGCAGGCGGGCTTCTCTTCGAACCCGATCGCCACTCCGTCGGCGTCGGTGCGCACCACGCCGAAGGCACAAGCATCGCGCAGCGGCACGTCGATGCACGCCACCGTCGCATGCGCACGCCGACGTACGTGCTCCGCGAGCATCGGGCCGTAGTCCATTCGGTAGACGTGGTCGCCGGCCAGAACGATGACGAGTTCGGCCCCCGACTCGCGCACCAGGTCGAGGTTCTGGAACACCGCGTCGGCGGTGCCGCTGTACCAGCCCTCGTCGTGCTGCTGCTGGGCGGGGACGACGTCGACGCGCTCGTCCAGTCCGCGATCGAGAAAACTCCAGCCCTGGATCACATGGCGGATCAGGCGCTGCGCCTTGTACTGCGTCAGCACGCCGATGCGGCGGATGCCGGAGTTGACGCAGTTGCTGAGCGCGAAGTCGATGATGCGCGAGTGACCGGCGAACGGCAGCGCCGGCTTCGCGCAACGCTCGCTCAACGGCGCGAGACGCGTGCCGCGGCCGCCGGCCAGGATCACCGCGTAGGTCGAGCGGACCAGCGCCTGGCGGGTCGGCAGCACGGCGGCCGTGGCGGCTTGCGCCGGTCGCCCGGTGATGGTTGCGGTCGCGGTGTTCATCGCCGTGCCTCGCCCGCCGCTCGCGCGGACCTGTCGTTCCCTTGACGCCGATCAATCGGCCGGCGCGCGCACGGCCGACAACCACATAGGACGGATCTCTCCGGCCCGCACATCGGAGCACCCTCATGCACAGCCCCGGCCCCTGGTGGATCGCTCGCTTCGTCGAGCAACTCGCGCACGAGCAGCCCGCCATCGATCGTGAACTCGCCTGCCGCCTCGCCTACGTGGTCCACGCCGGCGACCCTTGCGCGGCCGATCCGTGCGCTGCCGCGCGGAACCTGCCGGCACTCGACGTCGAAACGGCGCGCCGCTGCGCATGCTGTGCCGTGATGCAGTCGCCGCCTTGCGACCTGCTGTCGGACCATCCGCATTGCCGATGCGGACCCGATGCGAGCACAGCTCGGGCAGACCACGGCGCGGGCTCCGGCGTGTTGGCGGCGAGCGGGAGCCTCTAGGCGAGCTGCTCCAGGCCGTTGTGCCATGCGGCCCATGCCGGCCATTGCAGTTCACCCTGCAGCGCGCTGCGCCACCAAGCAGTCTGCAGCGCCCACAGCGACGAAAGCCACTCGACCTGCAAGGTCGCGAGTCGGGCGACCTGATCCTGATTCGCACCGGCCTCGGTTTGCGCGCTCGCGCGTTCGATCGACTCGATCATGGAACTCTCCTGTAGCCTCATGAAAAGACTCTAGGTCACGGTGCGGCGCACGTCCAGACGATCGCGCCGGGGTTACATTGATCCCGCACAAGACATCGTGCACGCCGATCGGCCGTCGACGGCGCGCGTGTTCGGCATCAACGGCCGGACGGCAATGCCAGATAACCGTAGCTGCCTCTGCGCCAGACGAGGCACGCGACCGGCCTGCCGTCGCGCGGCTGGACCGCTGCATCGAAGTCGGCCAGGGTCCGCACCGGGCGGTCGCCGACGGCGACGATGACATCGTCGGGCATGAGGCCGGCACGTTGCGAGACGCTCCCGACGGTGCGCACCACCAGGCCGGCGTCCAACGCGCCGCCGCTGCGCCGGTCCCGCGCGAGTTCGGCCAGCACGAGACCGAAGCGGTCGGCACGACCACGGCTCGTTGCAGCCGGCTCGGCCGGAACCGTACCCGCATCGGTGCGCAGCGCGACGAGCTGCAGCGCCCCGCGGCGAAAGACCTCGAGCGTCAACGAGCTGCCCGGCGGCAGCGCGGAAATCTGCGCCTGCAGGTCACCGAGGTCGGCGTCGGCACGGTCGCCGATGCCGACGACGATGTCGCCGTTGCGCAGCCCGGCACGCGCGGCTGCGCCGGCCTCGGGCACGTCGTTGACCAACGCGCCGTTGCCCTGCC
Source organism: Pseudomonadota bacterium (assembly GCA_018241265.1). Lineage (GTDB taxonomy): Bacteria > Pseudomonadota > Gammaproteobacteria > Burkholderiales > Burkholderiaceae_C > JAFEEF01. The sequence continues at coordinate 19,219 of JAFEEF010000069.1, forward strand.
AGCCGAAGGCGCGCGCCAGCTCCGGCGAGAGCGGCTGAACCGACAGTCCGATGCGGCTGCGCGCGGGCGCCGCCGCACCGGTGCGCCACGGCGCCGCCACGCGCAGCGCGACGTCGATCGGGATCGCGAAGCCGACGCCGGCATAGGCGCCGGTGCGCGTGTAGATCGTCGAGTTCATGCCGACCACCTGGCCGCGCAGGTTGAACAGCGGGCTGCCCGAACTGCCCGGATGGATAGGCACCTCGGTCTGGATCAGCGGCAGCGTGCCGTTGCCCGGAAGGTAGCGCGGCCAGGCGCTGACGATGCCGGCGGTCGTGCTGCGCTCGAGCCCGAACGGCGCGCCGACGGCGGTGACCCATTCGCCCACCGCGACGCGGCCGCCTTCGGCGATGTCGGCGGCCGGCAGGTCGTCGGCATCGACCGCGAGCAGTGCGACGTCGGTCGCCGCATCGCGCCCGGCCACGCGGGCGGTGTACATGCGGCCGTCGGCGAGGCGGACCTCGGCTTCGGTCACGTCGGCGACGACGTGCGCATTGGTCAGGATGTAGCCGTTGCGCGCGACGACGAAGCCCGATGCGACGGCGTACAGCGGCCGCCGCTGCGGCGCGCCGCTGTCGCCCGCCGGTGCGGCCGGGCCGGCAGGAACTTCCGGGCCTTCGGGCAGCGCCGGACTCGCGACCGCGGTGCGGATCGTGACGACCACGGCCAGCTCGCGCTGCAAGCGGGCAGCCGCCTCGGCGCCTTGCGGCAGCCCGTTCTGCGCCGCCGCCAGCGCGGGCAGCAGCGCCAGCGCCGCGACAGCGATGCGCGATCGGAGCCGATCGATGACCATGCGGCCATTGGAGCGCGCCGGCCGCCGGCCGCCTTGCGCCAGATCAACGAAGGCCGCGGGCCGTCGTCTCGCCGCGCTTGATGCAGCGCAAGCGGCCTTCCGGCGATCCTCGCGACACTCGTCGCATCGCAGTCACGCGGTCATGCCGCAGGAGCAAGCTCCATGTACAGCAAGATCCTCGTGCCGGTCGACGGCAGTCCGACCTCGCAGCGGGGCCTGGACGAAGCCGTCGCGCTGGCGCGCCTGACGGGTGCGAGCCTGCACCTGATCCACGTCGTCGACGAGCAGTCGTTCGCGGTCGCCGCGAGCGAGGGCGCGACCTTCACCGGCGACCTCATCGAACTGCTGCGCGAAGGCGGACGCAGCATCCTCACCGCGGCCTGCGAGCGCGTCCGCGCGCAAGGCCTGACGGTCGACGGGGAGCTGCGCGACAGCCTGGCAGGACGCGTCTGCGACCAGGTGATCGAAGCCGTCCGGCAGACCCACGCCGATCTCATCGTGCTCGGCACGCATGGCCGTCGCGGCGTGCGCCGCATGGTGCTCGGCAGCGACGCCGAAAGCATCGTGCGACTCGCGCCGGTGCCGGTGCTTCTGGTGCGGGCGCCCGAGAGTGCCTGACGCGCGGGGCCCGGCCCGCGCATCGCGTGCGCGGCGCGATCGGTCAGCGCAACGCCATCAGATGACGCGCGAATAGCGCTCGCGCCGCGCGTCGTGCTGCAGATAGCGATCGAACACCGCGGCGATCGCGCGCACCAGGTACCAGCCGGTCGGCGTGACCTGGATCGCATCGGCTTCGACCTCGACGAGGCCGGCGTCGGCGAGCGGCGCGAGCCGCGCGATCTCGTCTTCGAAGTAGCGCCGCACGTCGACCAGGTAGGCCAACCCGAACGACTCGAAGTCGACGCGACCCTGGCACATCAGCGCCATGATGACGGCGCGCCGCATGATGTCGTCGCGCTCCAGCGCGATGCCGCGCACCACCGGAAGCTGACCCTGGCGCAGCGCGTCGTAGTACTCGGGCAAGGTCTTGGCGTTCTGGCTGTAGGTCGCGCCGATGCGCCCGATCGCCGAGACGCCGAGGCCGATCAGATCGCAATCGGGCTGCGTGCTGTAGCCCTGGAAGTTGCGGTGCAGCCGGCCCTGGCGCTTGGCGACGGCGAGGCTGTCGTCGGCCAGCGCGAAGTGGTCCATGCCGATGTAGTCGTAGCCGCGCGCCAGCAGCCCGTCGATCGCGTTGCCCAGCATCGCGACGCGCTGCGCCGCGCTCGGCAAGGCGAGCGGATCGATGCGCCGCTGCGGCTTGAAGCGCTGCGGCAGATGCGCATAGGCATACAGCGCGATGCGATCGGGCCGCAGCTCGCCGATCTGCGCGATGGTGCGCGCGAAGCTCGCGGGCGTCTGCCGCGGCAGGCCGTAGATCAGGTCGGCATTGATCGATGCATAGCCGAGCGCGCGTGCCGCCGTCATCAGCTCGCGCACCTGCTCGAACGGCTGGAGGCGATGCACCGCCTCCTGCACGCTGCGATCGAAGTCCTGCACGCCGAAGCTGAGCCGATTGCAGCCCAGGCCGCGCAGCGCCGCGAGGCGCTCCGGCGTGACGGTGCGCGGATCGACCTCGATCGACACCTCGGCGTCGTCGAGCACGCGGAACGTTCCGCGCAGCGACGCCATCACATGGCCGATCTCGGCATCGGACAGGAAGGTCGGCGAGCCGCCGCCGAAATGGAGCTGCGACACCGGCAGGCGGCCGCCGTTCGCGTCGCCCCCGAGCGCTGCCTGCACCAGCGCGATTTCCCGGTCGAGCGCGGCCAGGTACTCGGCGGCGCGTTCGTGATGCCGCGTGATCACCTTGTTGCAGGCGCAGTAGTAGCAGACCGACTCGCAGAACGGGATGTGCACGTAGACCGACAGCGGCGCATGGCCGTGACCGGCGATACCGAGGCCGCGTTGCTGCAGCGCCTGCAACGCCTGGCCCGGACCGAAGGCCTCGTGGAAGCGGTCGGCGGTCGGATACGACGTATAGCGCGGCCCGGGCGTATCGAACTGGCGCAGCAGCGCAGGCGACAACGGCAGGCGGGCCGGCAGCAGAGGAGCAAGCATCGCGGACATGGACGGCATGCTGCCGAGCGTGCCGCGGTCCTGCGTTGACATCGCGCAAGAAGCGTGCGCTTGCCGGCGCGAACAATCGTCTCCAGTGATTTGCTTCAACGCCGCCGCATGGTCGCCACCGCCCAAACGCCCGCCCGCCGCGCCAAGGTCGCCTGCTCGAGTTGCAACCTGCGCGAGCTCTGCCTGCCGGTCGCGCCGTCGGCCGAGGCGTTCGCGCGGCTCGATGCGCTCGTCGAGCTGCGCCGCTCCGTCAAGCGCGGCAGCACGCTGTTTCGCAGCGGCGATGCGTTCGAAGCGATCTATGCCGTACGTTCGGGCTTCTTCAAGACGCGGGTGACGTCGCCCGACGGCCGCGAGCAGGTCACCGGCTTCCAGATGGCGGGCGAACTGCTCGGGCTCGACGGCATCAGCAACGACGCGCACGCCTGCGATGCGGTCGCGATCGAGGACGCGCAGGTCTGCGTGATTCCGTTCGACCGGCTGGAGCGCTGCTCGCGCGAGATCAGCGAGCTGCAACGCCAGTTCCACCGCATCATGAGCCGCGAGATCGTGCGTGACCATGGCGTGATGCTGCTGCTCGGCAGCATGCGTGCCGAGCAACGGCTGGCGGCGTTCCTGCTGAACCTGACCAAGCGGCTGCGGGCTCGCGGCTTCTCCGGGTCGTCGCTGGTATTGCGCATGACGCGCCAGGAGATCGGCAGCTACCTCGGCCTCAAGCTCGAGACGATCAGCCGCACGTTCTCGAAGTTCCAGTCCGACGGCGTGCTCGAGGTCCATCAGCGCCAGATCCGCGTGCTCGACGCGGAGGCGTTGCGTGCGCTGATCAACGACTGCTGAGGACGCCGCGCGATGTCGACTTCACTGCAGCAGCGGCGCCGGCGCGATCACGCGCTGCACGAACGCCGACAGCGCGGCGACGTCGGGAATCTGCAGGTCGCGCCGACCCTTGCCGGCGAACGCGATCAGCTTCTCGCGCGCCAGCCGCGACAGCGCGCGGCTCGCGGTCTCGAGCGTCATGCCGAGGTGGTTGCCGATCTCGGCACGCGTCATGCGCAAGGTGATCTGGTCGGTACGCAGGCCGCGCTCGGCGAGCGACTCGGCCCAGTCGTGCAGGAAGTCGGCCATGCGCGCATCGGCCGGCAAGGTGCAGACCGACATCAGCGACTCGCGGTCGCGCGCGATCTGGCGGCTCATCGCCTGGTGCAGCAGCCCGAGCAGCGCCGGCTGTTGCGCGCTCGCGGCCAGCAAGGCGTCGTAGCGGATCATCCAGACCTCGCCGGTGTCCATCGCGGTCGCGGTGCAGTCGTAGATGCCGTCGGCGATGCCGTCGAAGCCCAGCCAGTCGCCGCGGAACTTCAGGCCGACGACCTGCTCGCGGCCGTCCGCGGCCGGGCTCACGAGCTTGAAGCAGCCTGCATTCAGCACATACAGCAGTTCGAAGCGCTCGCCGGCCTGGTACAGCGTGTCGCCCGCGTGCACGACGCGACGCTGCGGCCCGAGATGTTCGTTCAGCAGGCGCAGCGCGTCGGCGATCTGCCGCCGCGTCGCGTCTGCCTCGGATGAAGCAGGACGCGGCGGTGCGACGGGGGTGCTGCAAGACATCGTGGAGGCGAGCATGGCGTGGTCTCTTGTTTGATGGATGTCATGCTAGGGACGGCTCGGAAACGGCATGCGAACGGCGAGGGTCGCTTGGTGACGCTCTGTGAACGAACGGTAAACGGCGCGTATCGGCGCGGCGCTTGACGGCGATCAACGCCGCCGCGCTTCGACTCGCTACGCTGACCCACCCTCTGCGCGATCCGTCATGAGCGGTGCTGCCTTCACCATCCTCGACTTCCATCGCATGTCGGCCATCGAGCTGGACACGCTCGTGTCCCACGCCACCACGCTGCGCTGCGCCGCCGAAGCGGGCACGCATCGGGCGCCGCTGCACGGCCGCAACCTGGGCTTGATGTCGAGCACGACGACCAGCGACGCCGCCGAACGGTTCCACCACGCCGCGACGGCACTCGGTGCGAAGGTGTCGCGCATCGAGCCGCGGCTGACGCCATGGAGTTCGAGCACCGAGCTGCGCCAGACCGCCCGCCTCCTCGGCCGCCTCTACGACGGCGTCGAATGCCAGGGCATGGCCGCAGCGCTGGTGCGCGAGATGAGCGAGCACGCCGGCGTGCCGTTCTTCGAAGGCATCGCGGCACACGACCATCCGACGGCATCGCTGGCCGAACGGGTCGGCGGCAGGTCGGCGGAAGAGAACCGGCGCTTCGTCGTCCAGGCGATCCTGCTGGAAGCGTTGATCTGAACCAGCTCGTTCGGGAAGCCGGACATCCGCAGCCCCCGTCGGTCTACGGAGTGGCGCGGCGTCGGACAGCGGGCCGGGCCGATGCGCACCTGCGCTACATTCGACGCCCCGCAACGCCAACCGCCGGAGCCATCATGGAGCTACGCATCGTCCCGACGTTCGCGCTCGACGACCAGGCGTGGATCCGCCGCTCGTCGATCAGCGTGCCGCGCTTCTGGGACGGCCATCCGATCGCGCCGGCCACCGGCGACGTGCTGCGCGTCGGCGGCCGCCAGTTCACGATCGTCGGCCGCGTCTGGGAGCAGGACGCCGACGGGCCGTTGCTGCGCCTGTACCTGAGCAGCGGGCACGCCGAGAGCGACACGATGTTCGGCTGACGCCGCGCCGAATCGTGCCGTGAGCGAGTTGCTCGACAACGTGTTCTGGCACGCGCTCTCCGGTGCGCATGCCCGCCTTGCGGTCGGCACGTCCGACGTGCGCCGCTATGCCGACGGCTACACGCCGCTGATCGCGTTTGCCGACACGGCCGTGCCGAACTTCGCGGCGCTCGTGCCGTACTGCCGGCCCGACGAGCGCTTCTATTGCGCCGACTGGTCGGGTGCGGCACCCGCGGACTGGCGCATCGAGCTCGAGGCGACGATGCAGCGCATGGTCTGGAGCGGCGCGATGCCGGACGACGATGCATGGCCCGAGGCCGTGCCGCTGGACGCATCGCATGCCGCCGCGGCCTTCGAGCTTGCCGCGCTGACGCGCCCCGGGCCGTTCGGCCCGCGCACGATCGAACTCGGCGAATACTTCGGTGTCTTCGACGGCGAGCGCCTCGTCGCGATGGCGGGCGAGCGCATCCAGGCCGGACGCTATCGCGAGATCAGCGGCGTCTGCACGCATCCGGAGCAGCAGGGGCGCGGCCTCGCGCGCCGCCTGATGCTGAAGCTGATCCGGCGCGAGCTCGCGCGCGGCGAGCTGCCGATCCTGCACGTGATGAGCGGCAATGCCGGCGCGCGCGGGCTCTACGAGCGCATGGGCTTTCGCAGCTACCGTGAAACGCCGGTGCGCGTGATCGCGCGCAACTGAGCTTCCCTCAGGCCTCCGGCAGCCGCATCAGCGCCTGCCCCATGCGGAGGCGCGTGCCCGGCGCGATGCCCGGCGCCAGTTCGAAGCCGCGCGGCGCGAACACGATGATGGTCGAGCCGTGCTCGAACCAGCCGAGCTCGTCACCCTTCTCGAAGCGCGCATCGCAATCGATCTCGTTGGCGCCCGCATGGCGCAGGTGCAGCCGCGTGTCGATCGCATGCAGCCGGATGCTCGCGACGAGGATCGCCGCGACCGGCACCAGCGCGACCGGATGCCGCGCCGCGCCGATGCGCGTGCGGATCACCGCGCGCTCGTTGCGGCAATAGAGCTTCGCGACGCGCGCGAGCGCGGGCGGGTTGACGTTCCAGACATCGCCGCCGAGGTAGGTCACGTGCTCGATCGCGCCGTCGTGCGGCGCGTGGAAGCGGTGGTACATGCTCGCGGTCAGCCGCAAGGTCGCGTAGCAGCCGTCGCGCCACGGCGCCGCCGCATCGGCCGAGCCGAACAGCTCGCCGATGTCGTACGGATAGCCCTTGGCCTGGAACGCGCGCGTGCCGTCGACCGCGCCGCACTGGCCGACGATCGCATCGCACGGGCTCGCCATCACGGCGGGATCGGCATCGACCGTGCGCGCGCCGGGCACGAGGGCGCGCGTGAAGCAGGCATGCAGGCTGTCGTAACGCGTCGGCTGCGCGTCGCTCAGGTCGAGGTCCGAGCAGCGCCGCCAGAGCGCGATCGCGGCTTTCGCGAACCACGGATGGCGCCAGCGGCTGAGGTAGCCGAAGCCGATCGTCAGCGCATGGCGCGGCAGGCGGTTGGTGAGCAGGAAGTTGAGCTCGTCGCGCGCCGAGCGGCGCGTACGCGGCGGCTGCGGGGTGTCGGCCAACGGCGACTGCGGGGCGATCGTCTTGTCGTGGTTCATCGGCTTGTCAACTCCCGGGACTATCAATGGCGGCATGAACGAAGCCTTCCTCCTGTCCACGCTCGCGCTCGCCGCCATCGCGGCGCTCGCGCCTGCGGCCAAGCGCCGCGTCGAGCTGTCGCTCGCCAAGCATCCGTCGCTGACCGGCCATGCGCGCATGGCGCGGCGCGTGGCCAAGCTGGTGCCGGGCGTCGACTACGACGAAGCGCGCTTCTTCGGGTCGGACCATGCGCCGGCCGACGTGCAGGCACGGCGCCGCGCCGGCTTCGCGCGCCTGGCATCGGATCTCGCCGAGGCGGCGCCGCGCTCGATCGCGGCGACGCGCAGCGCACGCGAGGCCATCCCCGACCTGCAGTTCACGAGCGCCTACCGCGTGCCGTTCCATTACAGCGCCTGCCTGCGCCGCCATGTCACGCTCGGCGCGTTCGTCGACGCGGCCGACGGCGTGCAGGTCACCGACCTCGACGGCAATCGCTACCACGACCTCACCGGCTCGTACGGCGTCAACGTGTTCGGCGTCGACTTCTACAAGGACTGCATCGCGCAAGGCGCGGCGCTGGTGAGCGACCTCGGGCCGGTGCTCGGCAGCTACCACCCGTGCGTCGCCGACAACGTGCGGCGCCTCGTCGCGCTGTCGGGGCAGGATGCGGTGTCGTTCCACATGTCCGGCACCGAAGCGGTGATGCAGGCGGTGCGCCTCGCGCGCTACCACACGCGCAAGAGCCGCCTGGTGCGCTTCAGCGGCGCCTACCACGGCTGGTGGGACGACGTGCAGCCCGGCCCCGGCAACCCGACGCCGCCGAGCGACCGCACCTACACCCTGCGCGAGATGGACGAGCGCACGCTGAAGGTGCTGCGCACGCGCCGCGACATCGCCTGCGTGCTCGTCAATCCGATCCAGGCGCTGCATCCGAACCGCGCCGCGCCGGGCGACGGCTCGCTGATCGACGGCAGCCGGCGTGCCGACTACGACCGCGCCGCCTACACCGAATGGCTGCGGCAGTTGCGCCGCGTCTGCACCGAGCGCGGCATCGTGCTGATCTTCGACGAGGTGTTCGTCGGCTTCCGCCTCGCTGCGGGCGGTGCGCAGGAGTACTTCGGCGTGCGGGCCGATCTCGTGACCTACGGCAAGACGCTCGGCGGCGGCTTGCCGATCGGCGCGGTCTGCGGGCGCGCCGACCTGATGCAGCGCTCGCGCGCCGACCGGCCGGCCGACATCTGCTTCGCGCGCGGCACCTTCAACTCGCATCCTGCGGTGATGGGCGCGATGAGCGCGTTCCTCGACCGGCTCGAACTGCCCGAGGTGCAGGCGCGCTATGCCGGGCTCGACGCGACCTGGAACGCGCGCTGCGCTCAGTTCAACCGGCGCATGGAAGACGAGGGCCTGCCGATGCGCGCGGCCAACCTGTCGACGATCTGGACCATCACCTATGCGACGCCGTCGCGCTACCACTGGATGGCGCAGTTCTATCTGCGCCGGGCCGGCATCGCGCTGAGCTGGGTCGGTACCGGTCGGCTGATCTTCACGCTGGCGCATACGCAGGCCGATTTCGATGCGGTGCTGGAACGCTTCGTCGCCGCCGGCCGCGCGATGCGCGACGACGGCTGGTGGTGGCACGGTCCGGCGCAGGACGACCGCTCGATCCGCCGCGGCGTGCTGCGCGAGTTGATCGCGCAGCGCTTGCGCCGGTAGCGTCAAGACCGGTTCGGCGCCGGATCGATCAGCTCGCCGCGCAGGAGGTGCAGCGGCGCGCGCCAGTAGAGCTTGATGTCGTGGAACGGGTCGGTGAGGATCTTCGTCGCCCAGGCCACGCCGGTCAGCACGTCGCGCGTCACGCAGAGCTGCACGGTGCGGAACGCGAGACCGGCGGCGCCGAGCGCGAGCCACAGCAGGCCGACGTCGTGCACGAAGCCGGGCAGGCCGGCGCTCGGCGCGATCAGCCCGAAGCAGCTCGGCGACCACCAGAGCAGCAACGGCGACAGCGCCCAGGCGCCCATCAGCACGACCTTGCGCTGCAGGTTGTAGCCGACCTTGATCTCTTCCTTGTGCTCGTGCGTGGCCTGGTTCACATGGTCGTAGCCCTTGGGCTCGAAGAAGAAGTGGCCGGCCTGGCGCGTCACCATCGACACGCCCCAGCCGAGCAGCCCGGCCCAGGCCGGATCGACGAACAGCAGCGCGTAGGCGCAGACGAACCCGATCGCGCTGACCAGGTGCAGCGCCTGGTTGATGCGGCTGTGGTGGTAGTAGCGATGGTCGTCCCAACGCTGCATCTCTAGGGTCTGGAGTAAGGTGTTCATGCGCGCGCGTACCGGCTGTACAGGGTTGGACACGGCGCGCATCGTGCAAAGCGGCGATGACGCGGCCGTGACCGATGTGCGACGTGTCGTCGTCATTGCGGCGCCTGGTCAGCGTGCTTGTCATCGTCTTGTTGCACGACGCCGCGACCATGCCGCCGTGCTTGCAGACGTCGTCGCTCCCGGCATCGCGATTTCGTTCGACGACCCGCCGTCGCGACCGCGGCCGTCGCTGCCCGCGCTCGATGTCGCGGTCGTCACCGAAACCTATCCGCCGGACGTGAACGGCGTCGCCGTGACCGCGGCGCGCGCGGTCGACGGCTTGCGCGCGCGCGGCCATCGGCTGCAGCTCGTGCGCCCGCGGCGTGCCGGTGATGCCACCGGCCCCGACGACCTGCTCGTGCCGGGACTGCCGCTGCCCGGCCAGCAAGGCGTGCAGATGGGCTTGCCGGCGATGCGCACGCTGCTGAGGCAATGGACCCTGCAGCGTCCGGACCTGGTCCACCTCGTCACCGAAGGGCCGCTCGGCTGGTCGGCGCTGCGCGCGGCCGAACGTCTCGGCCTGCCGGTGGTCTCGGACTTCCGCACCAACTTCCACGCCTACAGCGGCCACTACCGGATCGGCTGGCTGCGCCGGCCGATCGGCGCCTACCTGCGGCAGTTCCACAACCGCACGCGGTGCACGATGGTGCCGACGCGCGCGATGCAGCAGGAGCTCGAAGGACTCGGCGTGCGGCGCCTCGAGGTCGTCGCGCGCGGCGTCGATACGCAGCGCCATGCGCCGGCGCATCGCAGCGAGGCGCTGCGCCGTTCGTGGGGCGCCGGCGCCGAGACACGCGTGCTGCTCTGCGTGGCTCGCCTCGCGCCGGAGAAGAACATCACGCTCGCCTACGAAGCGTTCCGGCGCTGCGCCGACGAGGGTCACGACGTGCGGCTGGTGCTGGTCGGCAACGGCCCGTCGCGCCGCCAGCTCGAGGCGCGCTGTCCCGGCGTCGTCTTCGCGGGCTTGCGGCGCGGCGCCGAGCTGTCGGCGCACTATGCGTCGGCCGACCTGTTCGTGTTTCCCAGCCTCACCGAGACCTGGGGCAACGTCGTCCCCGAGGCGATGGCGAGCGGCCTGCCGGTGCTGGCCTACGACTGCGCGGCCGCCGGCGAACTGGTGTGGCGCGGCGTGCACGGCCGGTTGGCGGCACCGCACGACGAGGCCGCGTTCCTGCGGCATGCGAGCGCGCTCGTCGCCGACCCGGCCGCGTTGCGCAGCATGGGCGCGTCCGCACGCGACGCGGCGCGCCACCTCGACTGGGAGCGCGTGATCGACCGCCTCGAGGCGGTGTTGCAGGAGGCGGCGCACAGCGTGGCCATCGACCAGGCCGCCTGGCGCTCGCAGACCGCGTAATCTGCAACGACTCGCACGTCACGTTGCCGCACGTTGCCGGCGGAGTGCCGCTACCCTTGCGCGGTGCCGCCGCCCATGCCCTTGCCGCTGCGTTCGATCCTCCTGGCCTGCGCCTGTGCGCTGGCCGCGAACGCCGGTGCGGCGCCGGCCGTGCCTGCCGATGCGATGCCGCCGGCGTTGATCGCGACCTTGCGCGGCTCGGGCGTGCCGCTGAAGAATTTCGGCATCGCGATCCGGCCGGTGGACGCGGCCGCGCCGACGATGACCTTGAACGGCGACGAGCCCTTCCTGATGGCGTCGACGACCAAGGTCGTCACCTCGCTCGCCGCGCTCGACCTGCTCGGTCCGACCTACCTGCTGCACACCGATGCCTACAGCACCGCGCCGGTCGGCAACGGCCGGCTGACCGGCGACCTCGTGATCAGCGGCGGCCGCACCGGCCTCACCGTCGACGGGCTGCGCCGCTGGTTCAAGCAGATGCGCAGCGAAGGGCTGGCGCAGGTCCACGGCCAGATCGTGCTCGACCGCTTCTCGCTGCTGTACGAGCAGCATCCGGCGCAGGTCGCGACGACGCTCGCCGAGGCGGCGCCCGGACCCGATCCGCGCACCTACAACCGCGACGCGATCGTCGTGTCGGTCGAACCGGGACGCGGCGACAAGGCGACGGTGATGCTCGCGCCGAGGCCGCGCGACATCGACGTCGACAACGACGTGCTGATGGGCGGCGGCACCTGCGGCGCGGTCGCGCGCTGGCGCTCGACGACCGGCGCGCCGCCACGCCTGTCGGTCAGCGGCCGCTGGGACGCGAGTTGCGGCCGCCAGGAGATCGCCTTCATGAAGCGGCCCGATGCGGCCGCGCGCGCGGCCGCGCCGGCTGCGAGCGCACCGCGCGTCGAGGAGATTCCGGTGACGCGCATGGTCGCGTCGCTGTGGGCCGAATCGGGCGGACGGCTGAGCGGACGCGTCGTCGAATCGGGTCGCCGCGAGCCGGTCCGTGCGGAGCCGGCACGGCCCGCATGGTCGAGCCGGATCACGACGTCGCTGCCCGAGCTGATCCGCGAGATGAACAAGACCAGCAACAACACGGCCGCGCGCAACCTGCTGCTGGCGCTCGCGCCGGCGCGGTCCGACGGCAAGCTGTCGCAGGCCCAGGGACGCGTGCAGGCGTGGCTGCTCGGACAGGGCCTGGCCGACGGCGACATCCGCATCGACGAAGGCTCGGGCCAATCGCGCCTCGAGCGCGGCAAGGCGCGCGCCCTCGTGCAACTGCTGTGCAACGAATGGCGCGCGCCGGGCTCGCAGGCCTTCATCGCGTCGCTGCCGATCGCCGGCGTCGACGGCACCCTCGCCGGCCGCATGCGCAAGGGTGCAGCCACCGGCCATGCGTTCCTGAAGACCGGCACCTTGTCGGACACGCGCGCCCTCGCCGGCTATGTCGTCGCGAGCAGCGGCAGGGTCTATGCGGTATCGATGATGGTCAACCATCCCCAGGCGGCGCGCGCCACGCCGGCGCTGGATGCGATGGTCGAGTGGCTGGCGAAGAACGGTTAAGGCGCCTCGCAGCGGCCCAGCATGCGACCGCTGATGCGCTGGTAGAAGGTCATGTTCTTGCCGCCGAACCGCACGTCCAGCGTGCCGGCGAGGGCGTGCTCGTCGAACTGCCAGCGCGCCTCGCCGGTCGTGCCGTGCCCTCCGCTGCAGGCCAGCGTGTAGGTCGCATGGTCGTCGGCCTGGCTCGCGGGCACGAGCCTGCAGTCTTGCAGCGCGACGTGGTCGAGCACCGGGAACATGCGGCCGAGGTCGCGCGGATCGACGCAGCGGCGCTCGCGCGTGACGGCATAGCGCAGGTTCTCTTCGAGATGCGGCATGCCGGTTTCGACGACGAGGTCGTAGAGCATCGGCACGCCGGGGCCGGCGGCACAGGCCGGTGACGACGCGACGTGCAGGCAGGCGAGCATCATGGCGGCAGCAGCGCAGACAGATGAACGGTGCATCGCGTGTAGCCTCCTCGACATCGATTCTGCGCCGCGCATGGTTCGGGCGGCACTCCGCTTCTTGCGGTCGCCCTCGCCGCGCGCGTAAACCTCCGTAAAAGCCCGGCGCGCTGTCCGCGCCGGACGACGCCGGGCGTTCAGCAGTCTGGAGGTCGTGCGATGCAAGGTGCTTTCGGTCGAATCCAGAAGCCGTCGGCGTCGAGCCGGGCATGGCGATGAAGCGCCGGACGTTGCTCGCGGCCGGCCTCGGCGCCGCCGCATGGCTGGGCGGTCGCCCTGCGATCGCCGCCGAAGCGGCGCACCCCGACGATGCCGGCGACGCCGATCTCGGCATCGTCAACCGGTTGACGTGGGGCGCGGACAGCCGATCGCTGGCCGAATACGGCCGTCTCGGCCGCCGCGACTACATCGCCCGGCAACTGCATCCCGACGCCGCGGCCGGCCTGCCGCCGGCCGTCGAGGCGCGGATCGGCGCGCTCGGGTCGATGCGTCAGCCGATGCTCGCGGCGGTCGCCGAGCTGCAACGACAGCGCCGCGCCGCCGATGCGCTGATCGACGACGCCGCCAAGCAGGCCGCACGGCGCGACTACCGGCGTGCGCTCGACGGCCTCGCCAACGATGCGGCCACGCGCGCGCTGCTGCGCGCGGTCCATGCGCCGAACCCGTTGCAGGACCAGATGACGTGGTTCTGGTTCAACCACTTCAACGTGCATCGCCGCAAGGCCAACGTCGGCGCGATGGTGGGCGACTACGAGGACCATCTGCGCCCCCATGCGCTCGGGCGCTTTCGCGACCTGCTGCTCGCGAGCGCGACCCATGCGGCGATGATCCGCTACCTCGACAACGAGCAGAACGCGGCCGGCCACCTGAACGAGAACTACGCGCGCGAGCTGATGGAGCTGCACACGCTCGGCGTCGACGGCGGCTATGCGCAGCAGGACGTGCAGGAGCTCGCCCGCGTGCTCACCGGCCTCGGCCTCGAGCTCGGCGACGCGGCACCGGGGCGGCGCGCCGTCGCCGTCGGCAATGCCGGCGTCGTGTTCCGGCCGGCGCGCCACGACATGGGCACCAAGCACGTGCTCGGCGTCGCGATCGAAGGACGCGGCTGGGACGAGATCGAAGCGCAGTTGCTGCGCCTGGCCCGCCATCCGGCGACCGCGCGGCATGTGAGCCGGCGGCTCGCGACCTGGTTCGTCGCCGACGAGCCGCCGGCCGCGCTGGCCGAGCGCATGCAGCACGCCTACACGGCGAGCGACGGCGACATCGCGGTCACGTTGCAGGCGATGTTCGATGCGCCGGAGTTCGCCGCATCGCTAGGCCGCAAGTTCAAGGACCCGATCCACTACGTCGTGTCGGCGGTGCGCCTCGTCGGCGACGGCCAGGTGCTGACCGATGCGGCGCCGCTGGCCGGATGGCTCGATCGCCTCGGCGAAGGCCTCTACAACCGCGCGACGCCGGACGGCTATCCGCTAGCCGCGGCCGCCTGGTCGGGCTCGGGCCAGCTGAGCACACGCTTCGAGATCGCCCAGGCGATAGGCTCCGGCCGCGTCCCGGCGTTCGATGCCCCGGCCGCCTGGCAGGACGGCGCGGCCGCTCGTGCGATCGCCGCCACGTTCGGGCCGCGCACCCGCGCCGCGCTCGAGGCCGCACGCACGCCGCAGGAGCGCACCGCGCTGTTCCTGTCGGCACCCGAATTCATGGTGCGCTAGAGGAGCCGCGACGATGCTGCGCCGACACTTCCTCCAGGCCGCGACGGCGCTGCCGCTCGCCGCGCACGGCGTGCGCCTGTACGCCGCCACACCGGGCACGCCGCGGCTGCTCGTCGTCTTCCTGCGCGGCGCCTACGATGCGGCGAGCCTGCTGGTGCCGATCGCGAGCGACGACTATGTCGCGCTGCGCCCGAACATCGCGATCGCGCGGCCCGGCAGCGGCACCGGCGCGGCGCATGCGCTCACGCCCGACTGGGGCCTGGCGCCCGCGGTCGCCGAGACGATGCTGCCGCTCTACCGTCGCGGCGAGCTCGCGTTCGTGCCGTTCGCCGGCACCGACGACACGTCGCGCAGCCACTTCGAGACGCAGGACACGATCGAGCTCGGCGCGTCGGGCAGCGGCCGGCGCGACTACGGCTCGGGCTTCATGAACCGGCTCGCGCAAGTGCTGGTCGCGCGCGACGCGATCGCCTTCACCGACCCGTTGCCGCTCGCGTTCCGCGGGCCGCTGCGCGTGCCCAACGTCGCGCTCGCGCGGCCGGCACGCGGCGGCGTCGATGCACACGCCTCGGCGCTGATCGCCGGCATGTACGACGGCACGCCGCTCGCCGACAGCGTGCGCGAAGGCTTCGCGATCCACGACGAGGCGATGCGCGAGATCGCCGCCGACGCACCCGCCGGCCTGGCGCGCGAGATGATGGCCGCGAGCCGCCAGGCGATCGCGCCGCGCGGCTTCGAGGCCGAAGCGCGGCGCATCGCGCACCTGATGCGCGAGGGCCATCACCTCGGCTTCGTCGACGTGGGCGGCTGGGACACCCACGTGCGCCAGGGCGGCGCCGACGGCTACCTGGCGACGCGCCTCGCCGAGCTCGGCCGCGGCCTCGCGGCGTATGCCGACGAGCTCGGGCCGGCGTGGCGGGACAGCACCGTCGTCGTCCTCAGCGAGTTCGGCCGCACCTTCCGCGAGAACGGCAACCGCGGCACCGACCATGGCCACGGCTCGGTCTACTGGGTGCTCGGCGGCGGCCTGCGCGGCGGGCGCATCGTGGGCGAGCAGGTGCGGGTCGGCACGGCCACGCTGTTCCAGCAGCGCGACTATCCGGTGCTGAACGACTACCGCGCGCTGCTCGGCGGGCTGTTCGCGCGGCTCTACGGCCTCACGCCGGCGCACTCGCAACAGGTGTTCGCAAGCGTCGCACCGCGCGATCTCGGGCTCGTCTGAACGTCGTCACTCGAGAGACCAACCCAAGGCGAGCCGCTTGCCCGCCGCTCCGCCAACTCAACGCACGGCGACGTCGCGGTGCAGCTCCAGCTCGAGCATCTCGAGATCCACTGCGACCTCGGGCGGCGCCGAACGCCAGCGCGAGTACGCATAGAACGCACGCGCGATGTCGATCGCATCGCGCGTCGGCATGCGCGGTTCGTGCTCGCGCAGCCGGGTGAAGCAACGGTGCACCCAGTCGCGCCGCGTCGCCGGCTCGGCGGGCTGCGAGGCATGCCAGCCGGACGGCGTGCGGTCGGGCTGCATGTCGTCGGGTGCGCGCGACTCCGCGACGGCCCAATGGACGGCCGCGAGCTCTTCGGTGAGCCGCGCGATGCGGCCCGACTGGGCCGCATCGCCGAGGCATTCGGCATGCGCGGCAGCCAGTTCGCGCAGCAGCCGCGCGTACTTGCCGGTCAGGCTCTCGAAGGTCGCGGTCTCGCTCGCCGTCGTCCCGGCCGGCGACGGCCGCGCTGCGGACGGCACGCGCCCCTGGCCGGCCGCGGCCACGCGCCTCGACCAATGGATCCATGCGAGGCGCGCCAGGAAGATCGCCAGCACGCTGAGCACGACGCCGAGCCGGACGTCGTCCGGCCAGGTGAGCGCCGCGCCGATGCCGACGATCGCCGCCGCCAGCGACACGAGGACCCACTTCAATGCGACCACCCCTGCACGCTCGCCATGACGACAGCCTACCGCGCCGCCGTGCCGTCGTGCATGGCCGCACGACCGGCGGTCGTCCGGCGGCGACGAAGGTCGCATCGCCGCAGACGGGTTGCCACAAGGCTGGTTGCCATATTGCGACGCCGACACAATTCTTCGCGATGCACGGGACTAGCATTCGCGGCACCATCGTTGGGAGCGGCACCATGACGAGATCGAGGCATCCGCTGACGTTCCTGTTCGTGGCCGTGGGCGCGACGGCGTTCGTGGCGCTCACGGGAATGACGTTGCCGGATCCGGTGGCGGCGCACTTCTCGGTGACGGGCGCGGCCGACGGCTTCATGTCGCGGCACATCTACGTCGGGCTCCTGATCGCGCTGGTCGTCGGCTTGCCTGCCCTGCTCGTCGCCGCGACCTGCGCCGCAATGGGCGGCCCGCAGCGCCGCATCGACCTGCCCGACCCCGGTTACTGGCTGGCGCCCGAGCGCCGCGCCTCGACGCTCTCGAAGCTGCATGCCGGCGTGCTGCGCTTCGGTGCGCTGCTGATGGTGTTCCTGTGCTATGTGCACTGGCTCGTCGTGCGCGCCAATGCATCGGTGCCGGTGCGGCTCGCCCCGACCTGGCTGTTTGCCGGCCTGGTCGTCTTCCTGATCGTGACCGTCGTGCAGATCGCGCTGTTGCTGGGCCGCTTTCGGCACCACGGAACCTGACGGTGCTCACGGCGCATACATCGTCGCGGCGACGTGCCGCCCGCCGAGCGTCCCGCTGACGGTCGCCGTCGCGAGCGGCACGCGGTCGTCCCACTCGGCATGCAGCGTGCCGTCGGGCAGCACGAGGTCGGCTTCGATGTGGTGCGTCGCGGCAACCCGGCGCATCGTGCCGCTGATCGGCAGGTCGGCGGTCCACTTCAGGCGCTTCAGCGCGAACTGCGTCGCGCCATCCAGCGGCCGATAGTCGAAGCGGCCACCGCGCAGCCCGACGCCGTGATAGGTCGTCGTGATCCACCAGCGCGCCAGCGCATCGCCGGCGGTCAGCACGGCGGCCGCGGCCTCGCGCAGGTCGTGCGGCGTGCCCTGGTTGCCGGGCCGGGCCTCGGCCGGCGCGAGCTGCGCGGTCCGCGTCGCAAAGCGCGGCACCAGCCGGACCTCGGCGATCCGCGCCGCGCACGAGGTATCGCCGGGCGACAGCGACGTGACGAAGCGGCGCACGATCGCCGCGGCGCAGTCGTCCTCGTCGCCGATCGCGGTGACGTGAAAGCTGTTCGCGACGATGACCTGATGCGCATCCGGAAACAGCGCGGTGGCCTGGGCGCCCTGCGCCGGCGGCGTCAGCGAATCGAGGTCGCCCGACAGCACCAGCACCGGCAGCGCCGGGAAGGCCGCGTCGGGCGGCACCGGTTGCCCGGGCGGGTGCGCATCGGCCGGCGCCGGCCAGGCGACGCAGAGGTCGACGACGCTGTAGTCCTGCGGCACCGCGAGGTATTCGTCGATCGAGAACGGCGCATAGACCATCGGTTCGGCCTGCTTCTTCGCCGCGACCGCCGCCTGCGCCGACCGCCAGCGCCGCGCCGGCGGCTCGTGCATGTCGTAGACCTGCGGATAGTCGCTGCAGCTCACCGCGGCGAACAGGCCGGCGCTGAATACCGCGGGCTCGGGCGCGCCGTTGGCGCTGTAGGCCGACGTGCGGTTCTCGGCGACCAGCCGCAGCAACGGCGCCTGGTCGCCTGCCAGCCAGGCGCGCGCGGCCGCATCGAGATCGCGGTAGACGACCGGTCCCGACGCATTCGACGTCATCAGGTAGGCGAGCGCCGGCGCATCGGCGGTCACCTGCAGCAGCCGGCCGTCGCCGTCCATCGCGGCGCCATGCACCGGCGCGCTGCGCAGCGCGGCGAGCAAGGCGCCGATGCGGTCCATCGACAGCCCCGGCTGCGTACCGCAGGCCGGCGACCGCATGCAGGCCTGGTTGAAGGCGGTGTTGGCCTGCGCCGCGATCTCCGGGTACCACGGATCGGCACCGCGGACCGGATAGGCGCCGTCGAGCACCAGCGAGCGCAGCAGCGACGGATGGCGTACCGCGAAGGCCTGGGCGAAGTAGCTGCCGTACGAGTCGCCGTACAGGTCGACCGGCCCGAGCTGCAAGGCCTCGATCACGGCCGCCAGGTCGTCGCTGGCCGCGCCGGTGCCGTACAGGTCGGATCGCACGCCGAGCTGCGTGCCGCAGGCACCCACCGTCGCGTTGCGGTACTGCGGATCGCGCTGCAGCAGCGGGCAGTCGATCGCGGCCGACCGGCCGGTGCCGCGGTTGTCGACGAGCAGCAGGCTGCGGTCGCCCATCAGCGCCGCGTAGAGCCGCAGGTAGCCCGCGCGCGAGCCGGTGGTCGGATAACCCGGGCCGCCTTCGGTCGCGACCAGGTGGCCGGCGCTGGGCGCCTGCGGATCGCGCTGCGGATGGAATTCGAAGTGGATGGGGATCGTGCCCGGCACGTCGTGCGCATCGTCGAGCGGCCGCGGCAAGTCGCCGCAATAGGCGTCGCCGCAGCGCGCGAGGGTCAGCGTGCCCACGACGAGGTGGTCGGGCATGGGGGCCGCATCGGCCGCGGGCGGGAACGCAGGTGCCGCATGGGCGACCGCACATCCGATCCACGCGATGGTCAGCAGCCAGCGCAGCAGCAATCGACAGGCACGCATGGCCCGCGATCCTAGTCCTAGTGCAGTGCAGCGCCGCCGCGCTACGTCGCGCGCATGCGGTTGCCCTTCGGCCGATGCTCCAGTTCGCACAGGCCGAGCGCCTCCATCAGCGGCGGCACGTAGACCGCGAAGCGACCGCGCAGGCCCTTCTTCAGCCCGTACCAGCCGCCGACCGGATTGGCCGGCGAGCGCGCCCAGGCCTCGACCGTGCCGTCCTTCACCGGCTTGCCTTCGTCGGCACCGCCGAGCTCGACCCAGTCGCCCGCGGCGCGCAGCATCGCATGCAGGTCGGCGATGCAGCGGGCGTCGTAGTGCAGCACGGTCTGGCCGACGGTACAGACGAGGATCGCGCGGCCGTCCTTCTCGTCCGCATGCATCGTGTACTCGGACGTGCCGGGCGGCGTCGCGAGCCGCCACGGATCGTCCTTGCCGCGCATCGTCAAGCGCAGTGCGTCAGCCATGGTGCTTCAACAGGGCGATCGCGTCGACGATGAAGGCCGCCCACGCGATGGTGAACAGCACGGTGCGCGCCTTGAACAGGCCGATGCCGCTGAGATGCACCACGGCATGGGCGAGCCGCGCATAGAAGTAGACCATCGCGCAGGCGGCCGTCGTCGGGCTCGAGAACCCGATCGCATGCGCGATCAGCACGACGGCGGCGAACGGTGCGAAGTTCTCGACCGCGTTCAGGTGCGCGCGGTTCGCACGATTCACCCAGGCCGGCAGCGGCGCGGTCGGCGCGACCTTGTAGGTCTCGTCGGTCAGCACGCCGCGCGACGTGACGTAGCCGATCACGACCGGGATCCACAGCGCGCCGGTGAGGATCGCGGTGAGCAGCAGGTAGCCGAGCTCGGTGGTCATCATGGTCTGTCCGCCTCCTGCGGTTGCAACTCGATGGCGTGGTCCTGCCCGATATAGGGCACGTAGCGATAGTCGCGGATCGCGGCGAGCCGGCCACTGCGCCAGGTCAGCGCGATGAAGTAGGCCGGCTGCGCGGCGTCCGGAGCGTCGTAGACCGCCAGCACGCCGCGGCCATCGACCCAGGCCGGCGCGACGCGCCAGCCGGCGGTGCGGTCGTAGTTGCCGTAGTAGGTCGCGACCTCGCGTCGGCCGGCGGCCTTGCGCCGCGAGACGAGGTCGAGGCGGACATCGTCGGCGAGCAGCGCGCGGATGCCGTCCCAGTCGCGGGCGCCGAAGAGCGCCGCATAGCGCCCGAGCTCCGGCGAGACGCGGCGTGGCGGCGCCGCCGCGGTCGCGGTCGTCGTGGCGGCCGCCAGTTGCTGCAAGGCAGCGCGGCCGCGGTGCAACGCCGCCTTCACCGATTGCTCGCTCAGCGAGAGTTCCTCGGCGATCTCGACGAGCGTGTGGTCGAGCACGTCCTTCAGGATCACGCAGCCGCGCTGCGCCGGCGCGAGCGCAAGGAAGTGCACGAGCGCGGCCTGCACGGCCTGGTCGCGTGCGAGGCGGTTCTCGGGTTCGTCGGCCGCATCGGCAGGCAGGTCGCGGGCAGCCTCGATGTCCTCGGCCGCGCGGTAGGTCTCGCGGCGCCACTGGTCGATCGCGCGGTTGTGGGCGATGCGGAACAGCCAGGGGCGCAACGGCGGCAATTCGGTCATCTGCGACAGCTCGTAGCAGGCGCGCGCCAGCGTGTCCTGCACGACGTCCTCGCCGTCGGCCACCGATCCGGTCATGCGCGTGCAGTAGCGATGCAGCTCGGGCCGCACGTGATCGACGAGGGCGAGGAACTGTCGCCGCCCCTGCTCGAGCAGCCCGACGATGTCGCCGCCCGGCTCAGGGGCTGGGAGCGCCCCCTGACTCGCGAGACCGGAACGCCCCTGAGCCGAGTCGCCTGCGCTGCGCAATTTCATAGGCGACTTCGTCATAGGCGACTTCGCTTCGGCGACTCACCGGCCGAAGAAGCCATACGACCCGATCTCCGTCAGCTCGACCCGCACCGGGCCTTCGGCGCAGCGGTCCTTGACCTCGGCCGTGAAGGCCTTGAAGGCCGGCAGCGCGGTCAGCGCGTTGCCGCCGCCGGGCTCGTCGTGCGAGACGATGTGCATGAAGGTCAGGCCGTCGGCGAGCCTGAAGGTCGCGTAGTACAGCCCGGGCGGGCGCGCCTCGCGGAGCTCGTCGTAGACGGCGGTGGCGAGGCGCTCGTTCTCGGCAACCCGATCGGGCTTGAGCGTGTAGCGGACCATGTGCTTCATCGCGTATCTCCGTGGCGTGATGCTGCGAAGACGAACGAGCGGCACGAAAGGATGCGGTCCGCCGCTGCGCCCGGGGCGTCGCCTCGTCGTCGCCTCGTCAGTCGGCCGAGCGCACCGCCTCGATGACCGACGACGGCACCGCGGTCGGGACGATACGCGCCACCGTCAGCCCGGCCGCGTCGAGCAGTTGTCGGTACTCGGCCTCGGTGCGCTCGCGCCCGCCCAGCATCACCATCATCGTGATGTCCACGTCCTTGCCGGCGAACGGCGCGTTGCCCGGCGGGATGATGCGCTCGACGACGAGCAGCCGTGCCCCCTCCCGCATCGCCTCGCGCACCTGGCGCAGGATCGCGACCGCCTGCGCGTCGTCCCAGTCGTGCAGGATGTCCTTCAGCAGGTAGACGTCGGCGCCGGCCGGCACCGATGCGAAGAAGTCGCCCGCGACGAGGTCACAGCGCTCGGCGATGCCGAGCCGCGCCAGCGCGGCCGGTGCACCGGCGATCACCGACGGCTGGTCGAACAGCAGCGCGCGCGCCGCCGGCCGGCGGCGCAGGATCGCGGCGGCGAGCGTGCCGTGGCCGCCGCCGATGTCGGCGAGCAGCCGCAGGCCGCCGAGGTCGGCCGCCGCGGCGACGGCCTCGGCTTCGGCGGCGGTCATCGCGCTCATGTTGTCGTTGAACACCCGGGCCGCATCGGGATGCCGGCCGAGGTAGTCGAAGAGCGGCATGCCGCAGGCCTGCTCGAAGCCATTGCCGCCGGTGCGCACGCAGTGCAGAAGCTCGCCATAGGCGCCCCACCACCACGGCTCGCCGTAGGTCAGGGCCTGCGGGCGCAGGCTTCCCGGCGCATCCGATCGCAGCGTGTCGGCGAGCGCGGTCGTCTCGAAGCGGCCGTCGTCGCGCTCGGCGAAGACGCCGATCGGCGCGAGCGCCCGCAGCAAGCGGAACAGCGCGACGGCATCGCAGCCGGCGGCTCGCGCCAGCGCATCGACCGCCATTGGGCCGCCGGCCAGCGCATCGGCGAGGCCGAGCCTGGCGGCCACATGGAGCATCTGCGTGACGCGGTAGCCGGCGAGCAGGCCGCCCATGCGCTGCGTGGCCTCGTGCGTGGCCTCCTGCGTGGCTTGCGCGCGCCCCGTCATCGCCTCGGTCATGCCCGCTCCTGCCGCTGCCGCCCCACGTGCCACTATGCCCGCGCCCTCGGGCGAGCGCCAGCTTCGCCGGCAAACTTGGCTATGCTCCGGCGCGGCGATGGAACGCCGATCCGCGCACCGACACCATGTGGCAACCCTGCACGAACTACCCCGACCCCGCGGTGCGCGTGCTGCACCCGAGCTTCGAGCGCTACCGGCTGCTGCTCGCCGGCGTCGAGCGCATCGCGACCGGCCTGCGCTGGGCCGAGGGACCGGTCTGGTTCGGCGACGGCCGCTACCTGCTCGTCAGCGACATACCGAACAACCGCATCCTGAAGTGGGACGAGGAGACCGGCGCGGTCGGCATCTTCCGCAAGCCTTCGGACCATGCCAACGGCCACACGCGCGACCGCCAGGGCCGCCTCGTGAGCTGCGAGCACCAGACGCGCCGCGTCACGCGCACCGAATACGACGGCCGCATCACGGTGCTGGCCGACCGCTATGACGGCAAGCGCCTGAACTCGCCGAACGACGTCGTCGTGAAGTCCGACGGCAGCGTGTGGTTCACCGATCCGGCGTTCGGCCTGACCGACTATGAAGGCGGCCGCGCAACGGCCGAACTGCCGCTCAACGTCTACTGCGTCGACGCGCAGAGCGGCGCCGTCGCCTGCGTCGCCGAGAACCTCGCCGGCCCGAACGGCCTCGCGTTCTCGCCCGACGAGACCCGGCTCTATGTGGTGCAGAGCCGCGCCCAGCCGCATCGCAACATCCTCGTCTACGACCTGACCGACGGCGGCCGGGCGATCGCGAACCCGCGCGTCTTCATCGACTGCGGGCCGGGCACGCCCGACGGCATCCGCTGCGACGAGGACGGCAACCTCTGGTGCGGCTGGGGCATGGGCGATCCGGAGCTCGACGGCGTGATGGTGTACTCGCCCGACGGCACGCGCATCGGCCAGATCCGCCTGCCCGAACGCTGCGCCAACCTGTGCTTCGGCGGACGCCTGCGCAACCGGCTCTTCATGGCGGCGAGCCAGTCGGTGTATGCGCTCTACGTCAACACCCGCGGCGCGGCATGAGATCGGAGACCGACGAATGACGATCAAGCTCGGATGCATCGCCGACGACTTCACCGGCGCGACCGACCTCGCGAGCAACCTCGTGCGCGCCGGCATGCGCGCGGTGCAGGCGATCGGCGTGCCGGACGGCGCGCCGCCGGACGATGCCGACACCGTCGTGGTCGCGCTGAAGTCGCGCACGATACCCGCGGCCGATGCCGTCGCGCAGTCGCTGGACGCGCTGCGTTGGCTGCGCGCGCATGGCGCCGAGCAGATCTACTTCAAGTACTGCTCGACCTTCGACAGCACGCCGGCCGGCAACATCGGACCCGTGGCCGAGGCGTTGATGCAGGCGCTCGGCTGCCCGTTCACGATCGCGACGCCGGCCTTTCCGGACAACCGCCGCACCGTCTTCAAAGGCCATCTCTTCGTCGGCGACGTGCTGCTGAACGAATCGGGCATGCAGCACCATCCGTTGACGCCGATGACCGACCCCAACCTCGTGCGCGTGCTGCAGGCGCAGTGCCGCGGCCGGGTCGGGCTGATCGACCATCGCACGGTCGCCAAGGGCGCACCGGCGATCCACGAGCGCATGGCCGAACTGCAGCAGGCCGGGGTGTCGATCGCGATCGTCGATGCGCTCTCCAACGACGACCTGGTCCGGCTCGGCAAGGCACTGGCCGGACTGCCGCTGGTGACCGGCGGGTCGGGCGTCGCGATCGGCTTGCCGCAGAACTGGGGCATGGCGCGCAAGCGCAGCGCCGAGGCATTGCCGGCGGCGCACGGCCGGCGCGCGATCGTCTCGGGCAGTTGCTCGGCCGCGACCCATCGCCAGGTCGCCGCCTTCATCGCCGCCGGCGGCGCCGCGCGGGCGCTCGATCCGCTGAAGCTCGACGACGCCGTCGATACGGCGCTCGCGTGGGCGGCGCCGCGGCTGGCCGACGGTCCGGTGCTCGTCTACTCGACCGCCGATGCCGCGCAGGTCAAGGCGGTGCAAGGCCGGCTCGGCGCGGCGCACGCCGGCGAGATGGTGGAGGCAGCGCTATCGCGCATCGCGCGCGGCCTGGTCGACCTCGGCGCAAGGCAACTGCTCGTCGCCGGCGGCGAGACCTCGGGCGCCTGCGTGCAGGCACTCGCCATCAAGCAGTTGCGCATCGGCCCGCACATCGATCCCGGCGTGCCATGGTGCCATGCGACCAGCGCGGCGGCACCGGACGGGCTGCACGTCGCGCTGAAGTCCGGCAACTTCGGGACCGACGACTTCTTCATGAAGGCGTTCGCGATGCTGGATCGGCCGCACTGACATGGACCTCGACACCGTCAGCGCCGAGATCTGCCGCATCGGCCGCTCGCTCTTCGAGCGCGGCCATGTGCACGCGACCGCCGGCAACATCAGCGTGAAGCTCGAAGGCGATGCGGGCTACGTGATCACGCCGACCGATGCCTGCCTCGGCTTCCTTGAACCGGATCGACTGGCCTGGGTCGGCGCCGACGGCACGCAGCGCCGCGGCGATCCGGCGAGCAAGACGCTCGCGCTGCACCGGCGCATCTATGCGAGCGACGCGCAGGCGCGCTGCGTGATCCACACGCACGGCACGCACCTCGTCGCGCTGACGCTCGCCGGCGTCTGGCGCAGCGACGACATCGTGCCGCCGATCACGCCGTACTACGTGATGAAGGTCGGCCACGTGCCGCTGGTGCCGTACCACCGGCCGGGCGACCCGCAGGTCGCCGACCGCGTCGCGACGCTGATCGCCGAGGGCATACGCACCAACCGGCCGATCCGCGCGGTGATGCTCGACCGGCTCGGCCCGAACGTCTGGCACGACACGCCGGCGCGCGCGATGGCGGTGCTCGAGGAGCTCGAGGAAACCGCGCGCCTGTGGTTGCTGAGCGGCCGCTCGGCCGCACCGCTCGAAGAGGCACGGATCGACGAGTTGCGCGCGGCGTTCGGCGCACGCTGGTGACCCGGCGCTTCAAGTTCGTCGTGCGCGCGGTCCCGACCTGACCGGGCGGCTGCGTCCGGATGTGTCGCGCCAGACACATCCGCTACAAACTCCGGAAGCATGGATCTCGAACAATCGCGCGGCCGCCGTCCTGCCGCCGAGGTCTCCGCATGCGCCTGTCGTTCATCCTTGCCCTCGTGATGGGCCTCGTCGCCGGCACGGCGATCGCCGCCGAGCGCGCCCCGTTGCGCCCCGCCTCGTCGGCGCCCGCCGAAGATCCGAACGGCGCACGCGTCATCGTCAAGTACAAGGCGCTCGGCAGCCTGATGAAAGCGCTCGCCGCGAGCGGCCGGACGCGTGGCCCGCAGGCCGCCGCCACGCTCGGGCAACGCAGCGGCCTCAGCCTCAGCGACGGCCACATCATCGGCCCGCGCACGCAGGTGATCCGCGGCGACAGGAGCCTGACCTCGGCCGCGCTGGCCGCCCGGCTGGGCGCCGATGCCGACGTCGAATACGCCGTGCCCGACCTGCGCCGCCATGCACTGGCGGTACCCGACGATCCGCTGTATGCCGCCAGTTCGAGCATCTCGCCGACGGTCGGCCAGTGGTACCTGCAGGCGCCGAGCAGCTCGGCGGTCTCGGCCATCAATGCCCCCGGCGCCTGGAACTTCACGATAGGCGCGGCCAGCGTCGTCGTCGCCGACGTCGACACCGGCGTGCGCTTCGACCATCCCGATCTCGCGAGCAAGCTCTACGCCGGCCGCAACTTCGTCTCGACCGACGGCACCACCGGCGACGGCTGGAGCGCCGATGCGAGCGACCCCGGCGACTGGACCACCGCCGGCGAATGCGGCACCGGCGACGCCGCCACCGACAGCAGCTGGCACGGCACGCAGACCTCCGGGCTGATCGGCGCGGCCACCGACAACGCGGTCGGCATGGCATCGATCGGCTACGACACCATGGTGCTGCCGGTGCGCGTGCTGGGACCGTGCGGCGGCTACGACTCCGACATCATCGCCGGCATGCTGTGGGCTGCGGGGCTCGCGCTGCCGGGCACCGATCCGAGCGTGCCGAGCAACCCGCATCCGGCGCAGATCATCAACCTGAGCCTCGGCTCGAGCGGCAGCTGTCCGGCGTCGTATGCCGATGCGATCGCGCAGCTCACCGCAGCCGGCGTCGTCGTGGTGGCCGCGGCGGGCAACGACGAGGGCCTGGCGGTCGTCACGCCGGCCAACTGCAGCGGCGTGATCGCGGTGGCCGGGTTGCGCCAGGCCGGCACCAAGGTCGGCTATTCGGACATCGGCCCCGAGATCGCGCTGTCGGCGCCCGCCGGCAACTGCGTCAACACGACCGGCGCCTGCCTCTATCCGATCCTGTCGACGACCAACAGCGGCACCACCACGCCGTCGAGCAACACCTACACCGACAGCAGCAATCCGTCCCTGGGCACGAGCTTCTCGACACCGCTGGTCGCCGGCACCGCCGCGCTGATGCTGGCGGCCAATCCGTCGCTGACGCCGGCCGAGGTGAAGAGCCTGCTGCAGAGTTCCGCCACGGCCTTTCCGACGACCAGCAGCGACGCCGGCGTCGTCGCCTGCCATGCGCCGAACGGCGTGACGCAGGACGAATGCATCTGCACCACGTCGACCTGCGGCGCCGGCATGCTGAACGCCGCGGCCGCCGTGGCCGCGGCTGCCGGCACGGCGCTGCCGACGGCCAGCATCTCCGCCTCGGCGACGACCGTCACCGCGGGCGGCACGGTGACGCTGGACGCGAGCGCATCGAGCGCGCCGAGCGGCCGCACGGTCGCGTCGTATGCGTGGAGCATCGCGAGCGGCAGCGGCATCGCGTCGTTCAGCGGCGCGACCGACAGCAAGACCGCGACGCTGGCGACGCATGAAGCCGGCAGCGTCACGGTGGAACTGACGGTGACCGACAGCAGCGGCGCTCAGGCGACCAAGACGCTGGCGGTCACGGTCCATGCCGCCGCGGCGCCGACCGTCAGCGTGACGGCGTCGGCGACCGTCGTCGGCGCCGGCACGCCGGTGACCTTCGACGGCGCCGACTCGACCGCCGCGAGCGGCCTGACGATCGCCTCCTATGCCTGGACGATCGCTAGCGGCGCAACGCTCGCGTCGTTCACGTCGGCGACCGACGAGAGCACGGCCGGCGTCGCCACCACGGCGGCCGGCAGCGGCACGTTCACGGTGACATTGACCGTCACCGACAGCGCCGGCACATCCGCCAGCAAGAGCACGACGGTGACGGTCAACGCCGTGCAGCCGACCGCGAGCATCAGCACGCCGGCCACCAGCGTCGCGGCCGGCAGCAGCGTGACCTTCGACGGCAGCGCATCGATCGCCGCCGGCGGCCGCACGATCGCGGGCTACCGGTGGGCGATCACCAGCGGCGCGACGATCGCGGCCTTCAGCGGCGGCACGACCGCCGCGCAGGCCAGCGTGACGACGAGCGGCGCCGGCAGCTTCACGGTGCAGCTCACCGTCACCGACAGCGCCGGCGTGAGCGCGACGCAGACCTCGACCATCACCGTGACGGCCGCGGCGACGGCGAGCAGCAGCACGACGTCGTCCTCGTCGTCATCGGGCGGCGGTGCGATCGGCGTCGAGTGGCTGGTGCTGCTGCTCGCGGCGCTGGCCGCGCTGGTCGCGACGCGCAAGTCGCGAGCGGCCCCGCGATAGGAGCCGGTGGCTCTCTATGTGGCGTCTTTGCGCGGCGTCTCGGCTTCAGGCCCGCTCCAGCGTGCAGTCGCAGCCGCTGCCGGCCGAGATCGCACGCCGCGCATAGCGCGCGACCAGGGGCGCCGACCAGCGCAGGCCCGCGGGCAGATGCTCCGCGGGCGCGGTGAGGAAGCCGCAGCGATAGGCATGCTCGTCGTCCGACCAGACGAGCGCCGCGCAGGCGCCATGCCTGCGGCCGGTCGCGAGGATGCCGAGCGGGCACGGCTCGCTCGCGCAGCACACGCCGCAGCCGTTGCAGGGCTGTCCCGGCAGCGGCTGGCCGGGCGCCTCGGCATGCAGGTGGATGACGCGGTGCATCCCTCGATCATCGCCCGCCGGCCCGGCGCCGGTCGGGCGAATACGCCCGCGCGACATCCCCAATTCGCGGTTGGCGTGCGCGCGCAAGAATGGCGGTCGCCACGACCGCCGGAGCGCAACGCATGCCCGCCACCGCACCCATCACCGATACGAACCCGACCGTCGCCGAGATGGAGGCCAGGGTCGCGCGCTTCGCCCATCTGAAGCCGACGACGGACTACGTCGACGCCGGCATCCCGGGCTGCGAGCGCGCCACCTACCGCGTGATCGGCGCCGCGGCCGATGCGCCGCTCGCGGCCGAGAGCTTCCACTTGAACATGGTCTGCTGCGAGCCGGGCAAGTCGGCGCCGCTGCACAACCACCTGACGCAGGAGGTCTTCATCGTGCTGAACGGCGAGTGGGACGTGTTCTGGGGCCCGCAGGGCGCACGCAGCGTGAGGCTCGCCGCGCGGGACACGATCAGCATCCCGCCCGGCGTCTCGCGCGGCTTCCGCAATGTCGGGCAGGAAGCGGCCTGGCTGATCGGGATCGCCGGCGGGCGCGATCCGGGCATGATCAACTGGCCGGAACCGGTGCGGGCGGCGGCGCGCGCGGTCGGCGTGGAACTGCCGACGGCCTGACGCGGCGGAGCATCTCCCGCCGCGGGCAGAATGGCGGCGTCGCGGTACCAGAGGGAGATGGAGGGAGATGGTCATGCAAGACGTCCGCTACGTCGTGATCCACACGCCCGGTCCGCGCTGGCAGGTCGGGCGGCCGATCTTCGAGCAGGAAGGCGTGCACGCGCACATCGAGCACTACCGCCGACTGCTGCAGGACGGCCGCCTCGAGCTGGGCGGCCCGTTTCTCGACATCGACGGCGGCGGCATGATGATCCCGGCGGCTGGTCTCGGCGAGCAGGAGATCACCGAGTTCGCCAACGCCGACCCGAGCGTCGCGTCCGGCCTGCTGCGTGCCGAGGTCCGGCCCTGGATGATCGGCATGCAGAAGGACAGCGCCGGATCGGCGCGAGCGACCAGACCATGAGCGTACGCATCGTCCGCCTCGGCACGGACCGTGTTGCCGATGAAGGCACCCGCATCGGCACCGTTCGTCGCCCGCCGCGCGGCGTGCCGAAGACCGAGTTCGCGCGGCAGAACTGGTACGACGTCTGGTTCCCGACGCTGGCGCCCAGCGTCGAGACGATGAAGCAGGCGCAGGCGGCCGAGACGCCGGCGCAATGGGCCGCGTTCAAGAAGCGCTTCCGCAGCGAGATGAAGGAGCCCGGCCCGTCCCATGCGCTCGACCTGCTGGCGACGCTGTCGCAGCAGGCCGACTTCTCGGTCGGCTGCTACTGCGAGGACGAGTCGCATTGCCATCGCAGCGTGCTGCGCGAACTGCTCGCCGAGCACGGCGCGAAGATGGCTTGAGCGTCCGATCGAGCCTGCAGCGCCGGCGTGCGGCGTTGCTGCCGCCGACGCCTGACCAGGATCGACCTTCACCATGCCTCGTCTCTCCGAAGCACGCCTCGCGGCCGACGTCGCCGCGCTGCTGGCCGACGTTGCCGCGTGCCGTGCCTGCGCCGCCCACCTGCCGCACGAACCGCGGCCGGTACTGCAGTTCGATCCGGCGGCGCGCATCCTCATCGCTGCGCAGGCGCCGGGGCGCAAGGTGCACGAGACCGGCGTGCCGTTCAACGACGCGAGCGGCGACCGGCTGCGGCGCTGGCTCGGTCTGAGTCGCGACGAGTTCTACGACCCGAAGCTCGTCGCGCTCGTGCCGATGGCGTTCTGCTATCCGGGGCAGGGCGACAGCGGCGACCTGCCGCCGCGCCCCGAGTGCGCGCCGCGCTGGCATGCTGCATTGCTCGGCCGCCTGAGCCGCTTGCAGCTCACGCTCGTGATCGGCAGCCATGCCCTCGCGTACCACCTGCCCGACGAGCGCGACGGCCTGACCGCAGCGGTCGAAGGCTGGCGCCGCCACTGGCCGGACGTCGTGCCGCTGCCGCACCCCAGCCCGACGAACAACCGCTGGTTCGCGCGCCATCGGTGGTTCGAGCAGGAGCTGGTGCCGCGGCTGCAGCAGCGCGTCGCCGAGGTTCGGCGGCGCTGATCCGCGGTCCATGCGCCGCTGTCTCGGAGATCCACGGCGATGAAAGTACAAGGCTCCTGTCACTGCCGGCGCATCACCTACGAAGGCGAGGTGGACCCGGCGCGCGTCACGCTGTGCAACTGCACCGACTGCCAGATGCTCACCGGCAGCGCGTTCCGCGTGTCGGTGCGCGCGCCGGCGGCGACGTTCCGGCTGCTGACCGGCACGCCGACCGGCTACGTGAAGATCGCCGACAGCGGCGAGCGGCGCCGCCATTCGTTCTGCCCGGACTGCGGCACGCCGGTCTATGCCACCGCCGACACGTCCGATCCTCCGGGCTATTCGCTGCGCGTCGGCTGCCTGGCCCAGAAGGCCGACCTGCCGCCGCGACAGCGCCTGTGGTGTATCTCGGCGCTCGAGTGGGCGCAGGACGTGAGCGACATTCCCGGCCTCGACAGGCAATAGCGCGACGCGCGGCGGGACGCACGGAATAAGCGATCGGATGCGGCGGTAGAGCAGGCAGGGACGCCTCGGCGCGCCCGCCCCGCCACGACCCGCATCGACATGAACGCCACGCTCCTCCTGCACCGTTCGCTGCGCATCGCCGCCGCCTTCGGCCTGTCCGCCCTGCTCGCACTCGACGCCCGCGCTGCCGGCGATGCCGACCGCGGCCAGGCGCTCTACCAGTCGCGCTGCGCGGCTTGCCACTCGATCGACTACAACGGCGTCGGGCCGGCGCACAAGGGCGTGTTCGGCCGCGAGGCCGGGCAGGCGACGGGCTTCGACTACTCGCCCGCGCTGAAGGCCTCGCACCTGATCTGGACCGAAGCCAACCTCGATCGCTGGCTCACCGACCCCGAGAAGCTCGTGCCGGGCCAGCGCATGAACTTCAGCGTGCCCGATGCGAAGGACCGCGCCGACCTGATCGCGTATCTGCAGAAGGCGGCGACGCCGAAGTAGCGGGCGCGCCTGCGGCTGCCTTGGCCCGCTGCGGGCGTGGCGCAGAATCGCGGTCCTTGATCCACGACAAACACGCGATGGATGCCGACACGCGTCTGCGCTGGCTGCGCATCGCCCTGGTCCTCACCGGCGTGGCCTGCCTGTCGGTCCATCCGCTGATGGCACTCTGGCCGTCCGGCTGGGCGTGGCACGAGGGGCACTCGAACTATCCGCTGATGATCGTCGGCATCTATGCGACGCTCGGCGTCTTCCTGATCATCGCGGCGCGCGATCCGATGGCGCATCTCAGCCTGATCTGGTTCGCCGTCTGGTCGAGCGTCGTGCACGGCGGGATCATGGCGGTGCAGGCGATGACGGAGCCGCATCAGGGCGGGCACCTGCTGGGCGATGTCCCGGCGCTCTTCATCGCGGCAGCCGCACTCGCGATGCTGACGCCGCGCCGCGCCGGGCGTTAGCCATCACCGCCATGCGCGGCTGGCGCGGCGCCTGGAGGTCGCGCTGCGCGCGACGACGGTGATGGCGTCGCCGTTCATCAACGCGGTCGTGTCGGGCTGGCTGGAGCAGGGGCACGGCGGCGACGTGCTCGCCGCGCTGCGCGACGAATGCCGCCGGCGCAGCGCGTTGATGCGCGAGCGCGCTCGGCAGCCTCGGCGTGCGCACGCGAACCAACGCGTTTCATGCGTGGCTGCCGATGACGGCGCCGGCCGACGCACCCGGCGTCGCATCGGCGCATCGGCCGATGCGTGCGGCCGCTTCAGGCTGACGGCAGAGCCCAAGTCATCACGCGATCGCCACAGGCAGGCGTCGCTGTCGTTGCTATCATTGCATTCAACGACTGCCAAGGAGCTCACATGGGAACTCTGACGATCCGCAACCTCGAAGATCCGCTCAAGAGCCGTTTGCGGCTGCGCGCGGCTGCACGCAACAGATCCATGGAGGAGGAAGCACGCCAGATCCTCCGGGCGGCACTGCAAGAGCCCGCAGTACCCGCTCAAGACCTGGGAACGCGGATTCGCGCGCGCTTTGCCGGACTGGGTGACGTGCAACTTGCACTTGAACCTCGCCAACCGGTGCAACAGCCGCCGGACTTCAACGACACGCCGGCGGTCAGCCCCTCGTCGGTGCGAAAGTCTCGCCGCAGATGACTACGCTGCTGGACACCAACGTACTCTCGGAACTCCTGCGAGCCCAGCCGTCGCCTGCGGTGCTGGCCTGGTTCATGACGCTGCCTCACGAAAGCCTGTTCGTCAGTGCCGTAACCCAAGCCGAGATGATGCTGGGCACCCGGCTGCTACCGCCGGGCAAGCGGCGCTCGGCGTTGGAGAGCGCCCTGTCGGCAATGTTCGACGAGGACTTCGCCGGGAGGATTCTTCCTTTCGACACGAACGCCGTTCCAGCCTATGTCGACATCGTCGGTGATCGGCGTTCGATCGGCCGGCCGATCTCTCAGTTCGATGCGCAGATTGCAGCCATTGCGCGGAAGGCCGGCGCGAAGCTGGCGACGAGGAACACTGCAGACTTCGAGGGATGCGGGGTGGCACTGATCGACCCGTGGACCGGATCGGTCGCCTGATGGCCCGGCCTCCCTCCGAGTAGGTCCATGAGGCACGTCACCCGATACCGCCGAAGCGACGCACCCGCAGCGGTCGAATTCTTCCGCGAGGTCAACGCACTCGACGAGACCATCGCGGCCGACACGCTTCCGGGATGGCAAGCGTTCGTCGATGAGCCGGAAAACGATGGGGGATCGGGCTTCTTCACCGTCTGGGGCGATGACGAGCGGCTGATCGCGCTGGCGTACTCCCATCTGGAGGCCGCTCCGATCCAGCACTTTCGAATCTTCGTCCACCCACTCCATCGGCGTCGGGGTCTGGCTCGCATACTGTTGGCCGCCATCGCCGAGCAACATCCGCGCCACTTGCTGCAGACGAACTGCCCGGAGCGATGGCGGGCGATGGCCGCCTTCCTGCGTGCGACAGGCTTCGAGGCGATCGACCGCGAAGACCAGCTGAGGCGGCCGTCGGGCGTGCTGCGCCACCGCACACAGCGGGTCGCGACGGCTCGGGCCGAGCCATCGGATCTTGCGGCCATCTGTCGCATCCACGAGCTGGCGTATCGAGGCAGCGTGGGGTTCGTGCCGCTCTACCCCGCGACCCTGGAGCAGCGCGTCGCCAGGGCGGAGTCCGAGCTTTGGGTGACGCGAGCGCCCTCGGATGGAGTGACCGCGTTCATCGAACTCAATCCGGGCGCCGAATGGGAAGTGAACTCGGTGGCGACGTCGCCCGCGTTCCAGCGGCAGGGCCTGGCCACCGCCCTGCTCGAACTGGCGTCCGAGCGCGCGTCAGCCGAAGGACGAGGGCTGCGGCTCTTCGTGCGCAGCACCAACGCCAACGCACTCCGCCTGTACCAGCGACTGGGCTTCGTTCCCGTTTCGTTCAGCACGCGATACGTGCGGGGCTCGGAGCCATTCATGCCCGCGCGGACGACGCCCTGACCACCAACCGCGGCGCCGGCCCAAGGATCACGTCTTCCTTGACCTCGCCGCCCAGGCAGGCGAACAGCAGATCGGTCGCCTGCGTCGCGACCTGCTCGAGGCCGAGATCGACCGACGTGAGCGGCGGCACGTGCATGCGCGCGCGCACGCCGTCGTAGCGCGTCACGAGCCGCACGTCGTCGGGAATGCGGCGGCCGGTCTCGACGATCGCGCGCGCGGCGCCGACCGCGAACGCATCGACGAGCGCGCAGACGCCGTCGATGTCCGGACGCGCTGCCAGCAGTTCGGCCATCGCGCGGCGGCCGCCCTCCTCGCCGTCGGCTTCATCGATCTGCGCCATGCGCAGCGGCATCTCGCGCGCCTCGGCGAGGCGCTCGTAGACCGCGATCGTCTCGGCATACGAGTTGCGCTTCTCCGAGCCGACCAGCAACGCGATGCGCCGCGCGCCGACCTCGGCCAGATGGCCGAGCAGCAGTTCGGCGGTCTCGGTCGAGCGCAGGTCGATGCTCGGCACGCGCGGCCGCGCACCCGGCGGCTTGCCGATCGCGACCACCGGCACGCCGCGCTTGCGCAAGGTGTCTATCGTCGCATCGCGCGCGGTCGGCTCGACGACGAGCGCGCCGTCGACATCGATCGTGTCGATCGCGATCTTGCCGCCTTCCACCGGCGGCAGCAGCGCGAGCGCGAGGCCGTGCGTCAGCGCGGCGCCGGCCGCGACCGCCGCGATCTCCATCA
This sequence comes from Pseudomonadota bacterium, assembly GCA_018241265.1. GTDB lineage: Bacteria > Pseudomonadota > Gammaproteobacteria > Burkholderiales > Burkholderiaceae_C > JAFEEF01. The sequence continues at coordinate 54,121 of JAFEEF010000069.1, forward strand.
GGAAGCCGAGGCGCGACGGGCCGCCGGCGACCGCGAACGGCATCGACGAGACCAGCGCGATCATGTGCGCCTCGCCGGTGCGCAGCCGCTGCGCATGGCGGTTCGGCCGGTAGCCGAGGCGGCGCGCAGTGAGCTCGACCTTGGCGCGGGTGCGCGCATCGACCTGGCCGCGGCCGTTCAGCGCGTGCGACACGGTGGTCGCCGACACGCCCGCCTCGCGCGCGACGTCGAGGATGGTCACACGCGGTGTCGCACGCTGGATCATGGATACGGGTCTCCTGGGCTCTTCATGTCGCCGCCGCGCCGTCCGTCGGGTGCTCGCAAGAAAGTCGTTGACGGCACCGGCGGCCTGTGGTCGAATCTCACAAAACGTTTTGGGCCGACCGCACCGACTATAGCCGAACCGGCCGCCCCGACCGCTCGAAGCACCGCCCCGGCGGTTTTTTTCGGACTGCCGCCCAAAACGTTTTGTGTGAGTCTCGCTCGTCCATGCGCCAGGTCCCGTCCGTCTCGTCCAGGAAGGAAGCCACCATGTCCCGCTCGCCCTCTTCGTCCGCCCCCGTCGATGCGATGCTGCCGCCGGCGCAGCTGCTGCTGTTCGGCCTGCAGCACGTGCTGTGCATGGCCGCCGTCCCGATCACGTCGGTGTTCCTCGTCGGCAAGGCGCTCGCGCTGCCGAACGAGCTGATGGTCAACCTGATCAGCGCGACCTTCCTGGTCTGCGGCCTGGGCTCGCTGCTGCAGGCCTTCGGGCCGTGGAAGATCGGCGCGCGGCTGCCGTTCGTGATGGTGCCGGGCGGCGCGCCGGTCGTGATGTTCGTGACGATCGCGCAGCAGCGCGACCTGAAGACGGCGAGCGGCGCGGTGATCCTGACCGCGCTGTTCTACTTCCTCTTGCTGCCGGTGTTCCGGCGCTGCCTGAAGTACTTCCCGCGCATCGTCATCGGCAGCCTGCTGCTGCTCGTGTCGGTCAACCTCGTGAAGGTCTACGGCGCGATCATCGTCGGCAAGCCCGGCACGCCCGACTACGCCGCGCCGATGAACATCTACCTCGCGCTCGCGACGGTCGGCTTCACGGTGCTGTTCGCGCGCGCCTTCAAGGGCACGCTCGGCCAGCTGTCGGTGCTGCTCGGCCTCGCGGCCGGCGCGATCGTCGCGTATGCGCTCGGCCAGATGAGTCTGGCGGGCGTGGTCGCCGGGCCGGTCGTCAGCGCGCCCGCGCTGCTGCCGTTCGGCATGCCGACCTTCGACGTCGTCGCCGCGGTGCCGCTCCTGATCTTCAGCGTGATCTCGATGGTCGAGGCGACCGGCCAGACCGTCGCGGTCGCCGAGATCGTCGGCAAGGAGATCGACATCCGCGAGGAGGTGCCGAAGACGATCCGCGGCGACGCGGTGATGTCGCTCGTCGGCGGCCTGCTCGGCACGTCGATGATCATCACCAGCGGCGAGAACATCGGCATCGTGCGCGCGACCGGCGTGCGCTCGCGCTACGTCACCGCGACCGCGGCGCTGATCCTGATCGTGATCGCCCTCTTCGCGCCGCTCGGCCGGCTCGCCGCGGCGATCCCGGCGCCGGTCGTCGGCGGCACCGCGATGATCGTCTTCGCGGTGATCGGCACGATGGGCATCGACATGCTGCGCAACGTCGACCTGCGCGAGCGCGGCAACATGTTCATCCTGGCGTCCGCGCTGACGATGGGTCTCCTGCCGATCGTCGTGCCCGGCCTCTACAGCCACTTCTCGCCGAACGCGCAGATCGTGCTCGGCAACGGCCTCGCGATGGGCTCGATCACCGCGATCGTGCTGAACATCGTGTTCCATCACCTGCGCGTGCGCGACGGCAACGGCGTCGCGACCGTCGCCACGCAGGAGGCCGCGTCGTGAGCCGCACCGCAGCGATCCCCGAAAGCCTGCAGGCCCGCGAGCTGCTGCTCGCGCCCGAGCGGGTGCTGCTGCGCGACGGCCCGGCACGCGACCATGCGGTGCATGTCGTCGACGGCCGTTTCGCCGCCGTCGGCCCGCGCGACGAGCTGACGCGGCGGCTGCCGAAGCTGCCGGTCACCGAACTGCCTGGGCGCTTGCTGATGCCCGGCTTCATCGATGCGCACCATCACCTGACGCAATCGTTCGGCAAGTCGCTCGCCTACGGCGAGCCGTCGGAGATCTTCCGGCGCGTCTGGGTGCCGCTGGAGAGCAGCCTGGGCGAGGACTTCGTGCACGTCGGCGCGAAGCTCGCGGCCCTCGAGAGCCTGCGCGGCGGCTTCACCACCATATGCGATGCCGGCACGCGGGCCAGCGGCGCGATCGACGCGATCGCGAGTGCGGTCGAATCGGCCGGGCTGCGCTGCGTGCTCGGCCTGACCTGCAACGACGTGACCGCGAGCGACACCGAGCGCGATCGCATCGTGACGGCGGCCGAGCAGTTCCTCGCGCGGCCGCGCGGCGATGGGCTCGTGCATCCTTCCCTGGCGATCTCGGTGCCCGAGGCGGGCAGCGACGCGATGCTGCAGAAGGTGTCGGCGCTGTGCGGCGAAGCCGGCGCGATCTTCCAGACGCACGTCAACGAGCACCTCGCGTCGGTCGAACGATCGGTGGTCGCGCGCGGCCTCCGGCCGCTCGAGCTGCTGAGCTCGCTCGGTGCGCTCGGGCCGCAGGTGCTGATCGCCCATGCGACGCTGGTCACGCCATCGGAGCTCGCTATCCTGCGCGATACCGATACCGCCGTCGCCTACAACCCGGTGGCGAGCATGTGGAAGGGCAATGCGGTGGCGCCGGCGCTCGCGATGGCGACGCTGGGCATCCGCTTCGGGCTCGGCACCGACTCGACGCGCAGCGACGCCTTCCGGCTCGTCGATGCGGCCGAGGCGGCACAGAAGCTCGCGTTCGCGCTGCCCATCGGCGACGCCTCGTGCGGCGCCGGCTGGACCTGGCTCGACCATGCGACGACCGACGGCGCCGCGGCCTGCGGCCTCGGCGGCATCACCGGCGAGATCGCGCCGGGGCTGGCGGCCGACTTCCTGCTCGTCGACATCGACGTGCCGGAGATGTGCACCACCGTCGACCTGACCTGGGACCTCGTGCGCATCGCCGGCCGCGATCAGATCGAGGCGGTGTTCGTCGCCGGCCGCATGCGGCTCTGGCAAGGCTGGCCGGTCGACTGGGACGCGCGCGCGCTGATGCGCGAGGTGGCCGCGGTCGCCGGCCGCGCGATCGCCGAAGCGCCGATCCAGCGCCTGCACCTGCCGGCCGCCGAGCACCGTCGCCGCGCGATGAGCGTCCGCCACTGAACTTCCATTCTTCTTTCGACGAGACTTCCGTGACCGCCGACCATTGGCTCCTGATCTCCGCCGCGGTGCTGGCCGCGGCCTTCGTGCAAGGCTCGACCGGCGTCGGCTTCGCACTCATCGCCGGCCCGGTGATGGGCCTCATCGCACCGCAGTTGCTGCCGGTCAGCCTGCTCGTGCTGATGCTGCCGCTGAACCTCTACGTGCTGTGGCGCGAACGCGCCGCGATCGACCGCCACGGCGCGAGCTGGGTCACCTTCGGCCGCGTCGCCGGCACCGCCGGCGGGATCTGGGTGCTGGCGATGCTGAGCGCGTCGCAGCTCGCGCTCTTCGTCGGCCTGGCGACCGTCGCCGCGGCGCTCGTGACGATCGCGATGCCGAGCTTCACGCCGGGGCGCAAGGTGTATGCCGCGGCCGGTGTGATCACCGGCATCACCGAGACCGCGACCGGCATCGGCGGGCCGCCGCTGGCGCTGGTCTACCAGCATCAGCCGGTGGCGGTGATGCGGGCGACGATCGCGCTGTGCTTTCTGGTCGGCGAGCTGGTGTCGCTCGCGGTATTGGTCGCGACCGACCGCGTGCCCGAAGGGCAATGGCAAGCGTTGGCTGCGCTGTTGCCGGCGCTGGGCGTCGGCGCATGGCTGAGCCGGCATGGCGCGCACCGCGTCAACGAGCGGTTCCTCAGGCGCTTCGTGCTCGGGTTCGCGATCGTGTCGGGGATGGCGCTGTTGGTGAAGGCGGCCTGACACCGTCCTCCGCAACGAACGCCACGGGTAGACTCCGCCCGGACCGGCCGTTCGTCGATGCCGGCGCGGAGCCGGCATGCCACCCAAGGTCTTTATCGGTTCGTCCACCAAGGGCCTGCCGATCGCCGAAGCGATACAGAAGGCGCTGTCGCACACCGCAGAGGCGGTGATCTGGAACCAGGGCGTGTTCCGCACGACCAACGTGCCGATCGAGAACCTGCTGCGCGCGGTCGGGGAGTACGACTTCGGCGTGTTCGTCTTCTTGCCCGAGGACGAGTTGCGTGCTCGCGAAGAAGCGGTCCTGTCGGTGCGCGACAACGTGATCTTCGAGGTCGGCCTGTTCATCGGCACGCTCGGCCGAGAGCGCACCTTCTTCCTCGCGCCGAAGAACCAGGACGTCAAGGCTTACCTGCCGAGCGATCTTGCCGGCATCACGCCGGCGTTCTACGACCCCGCCGCATCGAGCCGTGAAGCCGCCGTTGGTGCGCCCCTCTACGAGGTCAGGGAGGCAATTCGCGCTCTCGGCGCGCGCAGCGGACGCCACCACATTCTCTATGACGGCCGCGGGAGCCGCTTGCGCCAGTTTCACTTTGACGCGCAGATTCGCTCAGTCTCGGGTGGCAAGGAGACGGTCACGCTGCTTAGCAACGGAGAGTTGCGGGCCACGCCCGACGGCACCTTGTGCATCGATCGCCGCAGCCGCGACGCCCGCTACGAGGTAACGCTGTGCCCCGCGGGACCCGGAAAGCCGTCACTGGGACGCCGGCCTGATCGGGTCCTGCTGCTGACGCTGGAGGCCAGGACCGATGGCGAGCCGCACGATCTGAGTTTCGTGCTGAAACGGGCCGACGGCAATCGCGAACGCGTCATGACGCTACACAACCAAGTCACGAGTACCGCCTGGACTCCGCTGCAGTTGTACCTTCGTGGGCCGCAGGATGTCGACCTTCTGCTGCGCATCGACGACAAGAAACCGGGTCCGGCACCGTCGTCGGTCTTCCTCCGCAATTTGCTGCTGGTTGACGTCGATGAGCGGGAAGTCGGGCCAATGCAATCCTAGCCCAGCGCCCGCCCCGCCGTCTCCCGCGTGCACATCACGGCGATCAGCGACACCGCGCCGCAGGCGATCATGTACCACGCCGGCGCGAGGTTCGAGCCGGTCTGCTGGATCAGCCAGGTCGCGTTGAACTGCGCGAACCCGCCGAAGATCGAAACGCCGAGCGCGTAGACCAGCGACAGGCCGGTGGCGCGGATCGCCTTCGGGAACAGCTCGGTGATCAGCACCACGGCCGACACCGAGCTGAAGGCGAGCGGGATGACCAGCATGAACACGGCCGTGAAGAGGCCGGTCGCGGAGCGCGTCGAGTCCATCAGCATGAAGGCCGGCAGCACCAGCACGCAGAGCAGCACGAACGCGATCACGATGACGGGCTTGCGGCCGTAGCGGTCGGCGGTCTTGCCGGCGATCGGCGCCAGCAGCATCTGCATGCCGGCGGCGATCCACGCGGCCCACAGGCCGAGCGAGAACGGCATGTGCAGCACGACCTTGGCGTAGTTCGTCAGGTAGTGCAGCACGAGGTAGTTCGCGGTCGTGCCGCCGACGATCAGGCCGAAGCCGATCAGGAGTTCGCGCTTGTAGTCGCGCAGCACGACCGACAGCGCGCTCGGCGGCTTCGGGCCGCGTGCGCCGGGCGCCGCGACGTCGCCGGTCTCCTCCAGATGACGGCGGATATAGGCACCGACCGGAATGACCAGCAGCCCGATCGCGAACGGTATGCGCCAGCCCCAGCTTTCGAGCGCCTCGGTCGACATCGTCGCGGTGAGCGCCAGGCCGAGCGCCGAGCCGGCGAGCGTGCTGAGTGCCTGGCTGAAGAGCTGCCAGCTGCAGTAGTAGCCGCGCGTGCGGTCGGTCGCGTATTCGAGCAGCATCGACGTCGACGCGCCGAGTTCGCCACCCACCGCGAAGCCCTGGATCAGCCGGCCGACGATGATGATCACCGGTGCCGCGATGCCGATCTGCGCCTGCGTCGGCGCCAGCACGAACACCGCCGAGCCGAGCGCCATCAGCCACAGGGTCAAGGTCATCGCGGGCTTGCGGCCAGCGCGGTCGGCGTAGTTGCCGATCACGATCCCGCCGAGCGGCCGCATCACGAAGCCGACGCCGAACACCGCGAGCGACAGCAGCAGCCGGGCGATCTCGCTCTCGCCCGGGAAGAACTGCTTGCCGATCATCGCGGCGAAGAAGGTGTAGATCGAGAAGTCGAAGAACTCGAGACCGTTGCCTATCGTGATCGCCGCGATCTTCTTGGCCGAAGGCGTGACTTTCGGCGAAGGTGCGACGCGGTCCAGCGTGCCGGCGTAAGTGTTCATGGCGGTTCCCTCGAAGTGGTCGAGGTCAGGCGAGGAAGCGCTCGACGAGCTTGACCCAGTAGCTCGCGCCGATCGGCAGGATCGCGTCGTTGAAGTCGTAGCCGGGGTTGTGCACCATGCAGCCGCCCTCGCCGTCGCCGTTGCCTATCGTCAGGTAGCAGCCGGGGCGCTTTTCGAGCATGAACGCGAAGTCCTCGCTGCCGGTGAGCGGCTGCATGCCGGGCACCAGCGCGTCTTCGCCCAGCCAGTCGCGCACGACGTCGGCGGCATAGGCCGTCATGGCCGGATCGTTGTGCAGCGCCGGATAGCGCCACTGGTAGTCGATCTCGGCAGCCGCGCCGAGCACGCGCGCCTGGCCTTCGACGATCTCGGTGATGCGCGTCTTCAGCAGCGCCCGCACCTCGGGGTCGTAGGCGCGCACGGTGATCTTCATCTCGGCGCTATCGGCGATCACGTTCGGCGCGCTGCCGGCATGGATCGCGCCGACCGACACCACCGCCATCTGGCGCGGATCGACGTTGCGCGATACGACGCTCTGCAGCGCGATCACGATGTGCGACGCGACCAGCACCGCGTCGACCGTCATGTGCGGCGCGGACCCGTGGCCGCCCTTGCCCTTCACCTTGACGATCACGGTGTCGGACGACGCCATGAACGGGCCGGGCAGCATGCCGAACCGGCCGACCGGATAGCCCGGCATGTTGTGGAACGCGAAGATCGCGTCGCACGGGAACTGCTCGAACAGGCCGTCCTCGATCATCTTCTTCGCGCCGCCCAGGCCTTCCTCGGCGGGCTGGAAGATCAGGTTCAGCGTCCCGTCGTAGCGGCCCTGGCTCGCGAGGTGCTTGGCGGCCGCGAGCAAGGTCGCGGTATGGCCGTCGTGGCCGCAAGCGTGCATCTTGCCGGCGATGGTGCTCGCGTACGGCAGCCCCGTCGTCTCGTGGATCGGCAGCGCATCCATGTCGGCGCGCAGGCCGATGGCCTTGGCGCCGCTGCCCTTCTTCAGCGTGCCGACGACGCCGGTGCCGCCCAAGCCGCGATGCACCCGGTAGCCCCAGGCGGCGAGCCGCTCGGCCACGAGGTCGGCAGTGCGAAACTCCTCGTAGGCCAGCTCCGGATGCGCGTGGATGCGGTGGCGCAGCTCGCGCATTTCGGGAATGCTGTCGAGCACGCCCGGTACCAGCAGATCGTTCGAACCCATATGGTGTCTTCCTGTCGTCGTCCAGCGGAGGGGGAGCGGGCGCGCCGCGGTCCGCGGTGCTCCGGGCATCCTAGTCGTCGGAACGCGTTACGTCGCCCCCCGTCGGCCTGCCTGGCGGTTGGCCTGCCAACCTGCGGTTGACACCTCGATGAAGCTGCACCACCTGCAATACCTCGTCGCGGTGGCCGAGCAGGGCAGCGTGCGCGCCGCCGCGGTCACGCTCGGCGTCAGCGCCACCGCGGTGAGCCGGGCGCTGATCGAGCTCGAGAACGCCGCCGGCCTGGCGCTGCTGGAGCGCCAGGCGCAAGGCATCGAGCTGACCGCGGGCGGCCAGGCGCTGCTGGTGCATGCGCGCCTCGCGCTCGGCCAGATCGACGCGGCGACGCGCACCCTGGCAGCGCTGCGCGGCCAGGGCCGCGCCCGGCTGTCGATCGGCGTGACGCCCTGGGTCGGCCAGTCGATCCTCGGCCCGGCGCTCGAGGCGTTCCGGCGCCTGCGCCCGGACGTCCAGCTCGACATCTCGGAGGTGCTCGGCACCGGCTACCGGCCGCTGCGCGACGGCAGCGTCGACGTCGCGATCGGCCTGGCGCCGCTGCCCGACACCGCCGCCGAGTTCAACGAGAAGCGGCTCTTCAGCTACGGCTCGGCGGTGCTCTGCCGGCACGGCCACGCCTGCGGCGGCGCCCGCCGCATCGAGGAGTTGCGCGGCCGGGACTGGCTGCTCAGCCGCGACGTCGACCAGTTCCCTGCGCCGCTCGAGCGGCTGTTCACCGGCGATCCGGGCGACACCCGGGCGCATGTGCATTTCGCCCGCTCGGCGCTGGTCGCGCTGGCGCTGGTGCGCGCCTCCGATCTGCTGACGATCTGCCCGTGGCCGCTGGTCGAAGCCGACTGGGCGCGCGGCAGCGTGCAGGCGCTGCACCTCGTCGACGAACTGCCGATGCACACGACGAGCCTGTTGACGCGCCGCAACAGCGCCGCGAGCGGCGTCGTGCGCGAGTTCATCGACTGCTTCGTCGCGACGATCGCCACCGCGCGCGCCGCGCCCGATCCGGTCTTGCGGCGCGTGTTCGCCACGCTCGAACCGCCGCTTGCGCCGAGCGTGCAAGGCAGCACGCCGGACGCCGGGGCCCCGGCGTCCGGGCCCGAAAGCGGCTGATAGACTGCCGCATGAGCCGCCCGTCCGACGCGCCCGACGACTATCCGGGCAACCTGTACGTCGTCGCCGCGCCCAGCGGAGCCGGCAAGTCGAGCCTCGTCAGCGCGCTGCTGCAGGTCGATTCGCACCTCGTCGTCGCGATTTCGCACACCACGCGCGCGCCGCGCGGCCAGGAGCAGCAGGACCGCGAATACCACTTCGTCGACGAGTCGACGTTCCGCTCGATGATCGAGCGCGGCGAGTTCTTCGAATGGGCCGAGGTGCACGGCAACCTCTACGGCACCTCGCGCGGCGCGATCGAGACGCGCATCACCGGCGGCCAGGACGTGGTGCTCGAGATCGACTGGCAGGGCGCGCTGCAGATCAAGCGGCTGTTCCCGAACGCGATCCTGATCTTCGTGCTGCCGCCGAGCTGGGACGAGTTGCGCCAGCGCCTGCACCGGCGCGGCGAGGACCAACCCCCGGTCATCGAGCAGCGCATGGCCAATGCGCGCGTCGAGGTGGCACAGGCCTGCCACTTCGACTTCGTTATAATCAACGCCCTGTTCGAGACGGCGCTTTTCGACCTGAAGGCGATCGTCCACTCGCAGCGGCTCAAATACGCTGCGCTGCAAAGAAGCAGGCCCGCTGTCTTTGCTGCCCTCGGAATCGGATGAGCCGCGTCGGATGAGCCGCGCCGCCGCGGCAAGTCTCACTGCCAGAACCCCACTGCCGGAACCCCCGCATGGCCCGCATCACCGTCGAAGACTGCCTCGTCAAGATCCCGAACCGCTTCCAGCTCGTGCTCGCCGCGACCTACCGCGCGCGCATGCTGAGCCAAGGCCACGCGCCGAAGATCGAAGCGAAGAACAAGCCCGGCGTCACCGCGCTGCGCGAGATCGCCGCCGGCGAGATCGGCGTCGAGATGCTGCGCAAAGTACCCGTCTAGAGACGTCCGCGCCCGACACTCCGCCGCCCCGTGCATCCCGCACTGCGGCGGCTCTGCCCGATCCACGTTAAATTCGAGGGATGGGCGAACGTTCCTCCGACGCGGTGCGTGACCCGGCGCCTCAGCCGGCCGTCTCGAAGCGCGCCGCGCGCAACGCCCCGGCGGTCGCGGGCGCCGCAGCCGCCTCGTTCGCCGCGCTGACCCACAAGCTCGACTACCTCGACGCGGCCGACATCAAGCAGGTCCGCGCGGCCTACCGGTTTGCCGACGAGGCGCACCTCGGTCAGTTCCGCGTCACCGGCGAACCCTACATCACCCATCCGATCGCGGTTGCAGGCCTCTGCGCCGAATGGAAGCTCGACGCGCAGGCCATCATGGCCGCGCTGATGCACGACGCGATGGAGGACTGCGGCGTCACCAAGATCGAGTTGATCGAGCGCTTCGGCGCACCGACCGCCGATCTGGTCGACGGCCTCACCAAGCTCGACAAGCTGCGCTTCTCGACCCGCGAGGAATCGCAGGCCGAGTCGTTCCGCAAGATGCTGCTGGCGATGGCGCGCGATGTCCGCGTCATCCTGATCAAGCTCGCCGACCGGCTGCACAACATGCGCACGATGGCGGCGATGGCGCCCGACAAGCGCGCCCGCATCGCCGCCGAGACGCTCGAGATCTACGCGCCGATCGCGCATCGCCTCGGCCTGAACCAGACCTACCGCGAGCTGCAGGAGCTGTCGTTCCAGTACCGGCAGCCGTGGCGCCACGGTGCGCTGTCGAAGGCGGTGCAGCGGGCGCGCGGCAACCGGCGCGACGCGGTCGACCGCATCCAGCGCGACGTCGAGAAGGCGTTCGCCAACCACAAGCTGCCGGTGCAGGTCTACGGCCGCGAGAAGACGCTCTATTCGATCTACCGGAAGATGCGCGAGAAGCACCTGAGCTTCGCGCAGGTCAACGACATCTTCGGCTTCCGCATCGTCGTGCACACGCTCGACGAGTGCTACATCGCGCTCGGCGTGCTGCACCAGCTCTACAAGCCGCAGCCCGGGCGCTTCAAGGACTACATCGCGATCCCGAAGGCCAACGGCTACCAGTCGCTGCACACGACGCTGGTGAGCCCGCTCGGCACCGCGGTCGAGTTCCAGATCCGCACCGAGGCGATGCACGGCATCGCCGAAAAGGGCATCGCGGCGCACTGGATGTACAAGACCGGCGCCGGCCACGTGCAGGAGGCGCAGCGCCTCGGCACGATGTGGCTGCAGTCGCTGCTCGACATCCAGGACGAGACGCACGATGCCAACGAGTTCCTCGAGCACGTCAAGATCGACCTGTTCCCCGACGCGGTCTACGTCTTCACGCCGATGTCGAAGATCCTCGCGCTGCCGCGCGGCGCGACGCCGGTCGACTTCGCCTATTCGATCCACTCCGACGTCGGCGACCATTGCGTCGCGGCGCGCGTCAACGGCGAGCCGGTGGCGCTGCGCACCGAGCTGCGCAGCGGCGACGTCGTCGAGGTGATCACGGCGCCGGGCGCGCGCCCGAACCCGGCGTGGCTGAACTTCGTGCGCACCGGCCGCGCGCGCTCGAAGATCCGCCACTACCTGAAGAACATGGAGCAGGAGGAGTCGCAGGACCTGGGCGAGAAGATGCTCGCGCAGGCGCTGCGCGCCGAAGGCCTGCAGCTCCCCGGCATGGAACCGGCCGATGCGGCGCTCTGGCAGCAGCTCACGCGCTGGAGCGGCAACCGCTCGCGCGACGAGCTGTTCGTCGACATCGGGCTCGGCCGCAAGATCGCGACGATCGTCGCCAAGCGGCTGGCGCGGCTGCTCGCCGAGCGCGGCACGCATCCCGATGCGCTCACGCTGACGATGGGCCGCTATGCCGACGAGGATGCCGCGCCGGCGCAAGGCACGGTCGTGATCGACGGCAGCGAGGGCGCCTCGGTGCGCCTCGCGCCGTGCTGCCGGCCGATCCCGGGCGACGCGATCGTCGGCTACCTCGGGCGCGGCGAAGGGCTCCTGGTGCACACCGCCGACTGCAGCGTCGGCAAGCGGCTGTTCGAGCGCGACAACGAGCGCTGGATGGGCGTCGAATGGGCAGAGCAGCCGGCGCGCACCTTCGAGACCGGCGTGTCGCTGCTGGTGAAGAACGGCAAGGGCGTGCTGGCGCAGGTCGCGTCGGCGGTCAGCGAAGCCGAGGCCGACATCACCCACATCGACATGGGCGACGAGCCGGCGCTCGAGACGACCGAGCTGCGCTTGCTGGTCAGCGTGCGCGACCGTCTGCACCTCGCCGAAGTGATGCGCATGCTGAAGCGCTCGACGGCCGTGCAACGGGTGTCGCGCATCAAGCCGTGACGGCCTGGCTCAGAACAGCCGCGCGTAGTTCTCCAGGAAGCCGCAGTCGGCGCAGCGGTAGCTCCGGATCGGATACTGGTCGCGGCCCGAGGTGTTGATGCCGAAGAAGAACGACACCGCGGGCGGCCCGGCCACCCAGCGCGACACCTGACCGACGTTCAGCGCCGCGGCATCGAGGATGAAGCCCTCCTCCAGCGTGCCGCCGCACTTCGCGCAGGCGGTCGGGGTGTCGGTCGTCATGTCGGCCTCGCGTGTGGATCATGCCCGCCCGTGCCGGGTGCCGGATAGCGTACCTCGACCACCTCGAGGCGCTCGACGCCGCCCGGCGTCGCGACCGACACCTCGTCGCCCACGCGCGCGCGCAGCAGCGCCCGCGCGATCGGTGCGACCCAGCTCACCTCGCCCGCGAGGTTGTCGGTCTCGTCGATGCCCTTGATCGTGATCGTGCGCTCGTCGCCGCGCCGGTTCGCATAGGTGACGGTGGCGCCGAAGAACACCTGGTCGTGCCCGTGGTGCGCCGACGGGTCGACCACTTCGGCGATGTCCAGCCGCTTGGTCAGGAAGCGGATGCGCCTGTCGATCTCGCGCAGCCGCTTCTTGCCGTAGAGGTAGTCGCCGTTCTCCGAGCGGTCGCCGTTCTTCGCCGCCCACGACACCACCTCGACGACCTTGGGGCGCTCGACATCGAGCAGCTCGAGCAGTTCGGTGCGCAGGCGCGCGTGGCCGGCCGGCGTCATGTAGTTGCGGGCGCCCTGCGGCAGGGCGGGCAGGCCGCCGGCGTCTTCGTCGTCGTCGACGTCCGCGTCGGTTTCGCGCGTGAAGGCCTTGCTCATCGTCGTGCGTAGCCACCCGTCGGTCGAAGGCCCGATCATAGGCGCGAACGCCAACACCCTCACGCGCTGCACACCGGCGCGCGGTCTGTTACCTTTCGCCCCCGTCGAGGTCCGAGGAGACGCCGCTTTGAACAGCCTGAACGAGCGCCTGCGCGCGCTGACACCGGCGCGCCTGCAGGGCATGCGACGGGGCATAGAGAAGGAGAGCCTGCGCGCGCTGAAGAACGGCTCGCTCGCGCTGACGCCTCATCCGGCCGCGCTCGGCTCGCCGCTCACCCATCCGCACGTGACGACCGATTTCTCGGAGTCGCAGCTCGAACTCGTCACCGGTGCGCACGCGAGCGTCGAAGCCTGCCTGGCGGAGCTGACCGAGATCCATGCCGCCGTCTATCGCGTGCTCGCCAAGGACGGGGACGAGCTGATGTGGGTGTCGAGCATGCCGTGCGGGCTGCCGACCGACGAGACCATCCCGACCGGCCGCTACGGCTCGTCCAACGTCGGCCGGGCCAAGAGCGTCTATCGGACGGGCCTGGGCTACCGCTACGGCCGGCGCATGCAGACCATCTCGGGCATCCACTACAACTGGTCGCTGCCCGGCCTCGACAACCAGGAGTACTTCGGGCTGATCCGCAACTTCCGGCGCCAGTCGTTCGTGTTGCTGACGCTGTTCGGCGCGTCGCCCGCGGTCTGCTCGAGCTTCGTCGCCGGAAGGCCGCACGAGCTGCAGACGCTGTCGCCGCACACCCTCTACATGCCTCACGGCACGTCGCTGCGCATGGGGCGTCTCGGCTACCAGAGTGACGCGCAGGCGTCGCTCTCGGTCAGCTACAACAGCCTCGAAGGCTACGGCGCTTCGCTGCAGGATGCGCTGACGCGGCCCTATCCGCCCTACGAGGCGATCGGCATCATCAACCCGGGCGGCGACTACAACCAGCTCGCGACCACGCTGCTGCAGATCGAGAACGAGTTCTACGGCACGATCCGGCCCAAGCGCGTGATCCACCCGGGCGAGCGGCCGCTGCACGCGCTGCGCGAGCGCGGCGTCGAATACGTCGAGGTGCGTTGCATGGACCTCGATCCGTTCGAGACCGTCGGCATCAATGCGGCGACGGGACGCTTCCTCGACGTCTTCCTGCTGCACTGCCTGCTCGGCGAGAGTCCGCCCGACACGCCGGCCGAGATCGCCGCCCTCGCGCGCAACCAGCACTACACCGCCGCGCGCGGGCGCGAGCCGGGGCTGCAGCTCGAGCGGGCCGGCACGTCGATCGCACTGAGCGACTGGGGCGCCGAGATCATCGCCGAATGCCGGCCGATCGCCGACGCGGTGGATGCGGCGCTCGGCGGCTCGGCGTATCGCGACGCGATCGAGGCCGCCGCGGCGTCGTGGTCGAATCCGGCATCGCTGCCGTCGGCGCGCGTCGTCGATACGATGCGTCGCGACCATGCCGATTCCTACACCGGCTTCGTCGCCGCGCTGGCGCAGCGCACGCGCGCAGCGTTGCTCGAGGCGCCGTTCGGCGCGGAGGCGCAGGCCCGCTATGCGCGCATGGCCGCCGAGTCGATCGACGCGCAACGCGCCATCGAGGCCGGCGACACGATGCCGTTCGAGATCTATCGCCGGGAGTACCTCGCGCCGCGCCGGCTGCGCGTCTAACGCAGGTAGTCGAACGCCACCGTGCCGAGCCCGAGCGTCAGGTCCGCCAGCACATGGCGCGCCTCGACGATCTCGAGCACCGGCAGCTCGGCGACCGGCGCCAGCGCATGGTGGTAGATCTGCAGCGAGGCCGGCCCGGTCCACGCGCCCTTCACCGTCACGTCGAGCAGCGGGTAGTCGACGATCTCGCAGATGCGCGGCGTGCCGTCGACGTGCGGGATGATCTTCAGCAGCAGGTTGCGGCCGCCGGCGAGGCGCTTCTGCTCGGCCGCCAGGTCGAGCGCACGGTGCTTGTAGCCCATCGAGCCGACGGCCACCTCGACCGGCCCGTAGTGCAAGCGACCGACCAGCGTGTCGGCATGGACCTTCAAGGTCGGATTCGCGAGCTTCTTCGGAAAGCCCCAGAGCTCGCGGCCGCCGGCGATCGGCGGATGGTCGTCGAGGTACATCGCATGGGTGTAGCCGGCCGGCTTGCCCTCGAACGTGACGGCGATCACCTGGCCGCTCTCGGTGTAGTTGCCGAAGCCGGTGGAATCGGGCATGCGGATGAACTCGTAGCTCACCAGCGGATCGCCGATCTCGAGCGGCTCGGGCACGACGGCGCGCAGCTTCTCGGGGTCGGTGCGGTACGTGATGATGAAGTACTCGCGGTCGACGAAGCGGTACGGCCCCATCGGGAACGCCGGGCTGGTGAGCGGCATCGCGAAGGCCTTTTCGCGTACGAGGTCGAGTTTCATGCGGTGCATCCTCGGGTAGGGGAACGCGTGGGTTGTACACGCTTCTGCCCATCCGGAGATACTCGACCGCTCTACCCCGAGACCGGACCATGACCTTCGAGACGCTGACCTGCACGATCGCCGACCATGTGCTGACGATCACGTTGAGCCGCCCGGAGCAGCTCAACACCTTCACCGCGGCGATGATGAACGAGCTGATCGCCGCCTTCGACGGCGCCGATGCGGACGACGACGTGCGCGCGATCGTCGTCACCGGCAGCGGCCGCGCGTTCTGCGCCGGCGCCGACTTGTCGCAGGGCGGCCAGACCTTCGACTACGCACAGCGCAGCGACCGGCCCGACAAGGCCGCGTCGCCGCGCCGCGACGACGGCTCGATCGACTGGAGCCACGAATCGGTGCGCGACGGCGGCGGCCGCGTCGCATTGCGCATCTTCGAGAGCAAGAAGCCGGTGATCGCGGCGATCAACGGCGCCGCGGTCGGCATCGGCGCGACGATGCTGTTGCCGATGGACGTCCGCATCGCGTCCGACAACGCCCGTTTCGGCTTCGTGTTCGCGCGTCGCGGCATCACGCCGGAGGCCTGCTCGAGCTGGTTCCTGCCGCGCATCGTCGGCATCAGCCGGGCGCTCGAATGGACCTGCACCGGGCGCATCTTCCCGGCCCGGGAAGCGCTCGCCGGCAATCTCGTCAGCAACGTCGTCGCGCCCGACGCGCTGCTGCCGGCGGCGCATGCGCTGGCGCGCGAGATCGCCGACAACGCCGCGCCGGTGTCGGTGGCGCTGACGCGCCAGATGATGTGGCGCATGCTCGGCGCCGACCATCCGATGGAGGCGCACAAGATCGACAGCCGCTCGATCTACGCGCGCGGCGCGATGGCCGATGCGAAGGAAGGCGTCGGCGCGTTCCTCGAGAAGCGGCCGGCGCAGTTCACCGACAAGGTGTCAACCGACATGCCGGCGTTCTATCCGTGGTGGCGCGAGCGGCCCTACGTCTAACGGCGTCGAGTCGACGTCGCCTCAGCCGCGCGCGAGTTGCGTAGCCTTCAACGCACTCATCAACGCCAGCATCGTCGACAGCGCGTTCGCATCTCCGCCCTGGGCGCCGAGCTGGATCTGCGGCACGAGCGGCACCTTGGCCGTCTCGAAGGCTTCGGCGATGCGCAGCATCACGGTCTGCGTGAGCTGCTTGTCGGCGCCCTCGCCCTGCAGCGCGTCCGACTTCGCCTTGATCGCAGCGCCTTCGGCCTCGCCGACGCTCTTGATCGCGGCCGCGCGTCCGAGGCCTTCGTTCTCCTGGCGGAAGCGCTCCGCCTGCGCCAGCGCTTCGATCTCCTGGCGCCGCTTCTCGGCCATCTTCACCGCCGCCGCGCCCTGGTTGTCGCGGATCGTGATGTCGACCAGCGACGCGGTCAGCTCGGCCTGCTTCTCGGCGCGCTTCTCGGCCTCCTTCAGCTCGCGCTGCTTGTCGGCCGCGATCTGCTTCTGGGCGTACGTCTCGACCTGCTCGCGCGCGATCTGCCGGTCGCGCAGCTGCGCCATGATGTCCTCGATGCGGTGGTCGCCGGCCTGCGGCTTCGGCGTCCCGATCAGCACCTCCTGGAACTCGAGCGAATAGGCGAGGAAGCGCTCGCGCATGTCGATCGACGCGTTGGCCTGCAATTCGCTCCGCGACTGGATCAGCTCGATGAAGGTGCGCGTCTGGCTGACGTTCTTGAAGTACGACGACACCATCGGGTCGAGCGTCTGCTCGACCAGCTGCTTCACGTTGCCGAAGCGCTGCACCACCATCGGCGCCTTGCGGTAGTCGATGTGCACGACGACCGACAGCGGCAGCTGCGGCTCGAACGCGTCCTTCGTGATCAGCGTGATCTCGCGCAGGTTCGAATCGAAGTTCGAGCCGCTCGCGTTCGATTGCCACATCAGCACGAAGTTGGTCGTCGGCACCAGCTCGATCTTGCCGGCGTAGGTGTTGAAGGCGTACTTGCCCGGCATCAGCGGATCGCGCCAGACGCCGCGGCAGCCGCTCGCGACGAGCTCGCCGTGGCTGTAGTCGACGCCCGACGTGTCCTCGCCCTTCGCGCCGGTGTACGACACGACGACGCCGACGAAGCCGACCGGGATCACCGTCTTCGGGATCAGCTCGACGGTCGCGAACAGCCGGTTGATGTAGTAGGTGCCTTCGACCAGCACGCGCTCCTGGCGCCCGCGCCGGCCGCCGGCGGCGAGGAAGGCCTCGGGCTCCTGGAACGAGTGATGCCCATCGCCGACGTCGGGCGCGAGCAGGTCGTCGCGTTGCAGCGCGGGCCCGTCCTGCACCGTGACGACCGCCAGCAGATCCGAGTCGTGGTCGGCACCGGCACCGCGCACGATGATCGGCGTGAAGGCGTGCCGCTCGTCGAGCAGCTCGCGCATCTTCGCGTAGTAGCCGTGCTCCGTCGCATCGAGCGCGAGCGAATAGGTCGCCTCTTCGGTCATCACGACGAACAGCGCCGGATTGACGATGTGCGTGCCTTCACGAAGCACCTTGCGCTGCGGGCCCTTCTGTCCGCCGCCGCGCAGGAAGGCGCGCACGTCGCGGAAGTCGTCGACCTGCGCATTGGCCGCCAAGGTCTGGCCCGAAGCGAGATCGAGCCCGTCGCGCGCGAACACGTAGCCGATCTTGCCTTGCGTCACCGCGACCATCGACCGGATGTGCACGCGGTACTGGAACGGCGCGAACGCGTGGAAGCCGCCGCGCAGCAGCTCGGGCTGGAAGCCCGCTTCGCCGTCGAGCGCGAGCAGGCCGCTGCGCACCGAGCCGCGGCCGCTCCACAGCCGTTCGACGACGCCGATGCGATCGTTCGGGATGTAGCGCACCATGCCCGAGATGCGCATGAACAGTGCGATGGCCAATAGCGTAGCCGGGCCGATGACGAGCCCTATGACCCATGCCGGGCCGAAACCGAGGCTGAACATGATTTCCTCTTGGAAGAGTTTGGGAAGAGTTTGGAGCAACGCCCGTCCGGCGTCGCCCATGGGCGCGATGCGGTCGCGACCGACCGGCGCGTACGTTCGATGCGCGCTCGATGACACCTCCCCGCGTTCAACGATCGGGGCGGCGCAAGCGGGGAAGATTCAGGGGCGCCGTCGCGGCAGCCGCAGACGGATGGTCCAACCCGCCGGCAGCGGCAGGTCCAACGGACGTAAGGCGTGGATGCCGGCGACGCGCCCTGGGCGGGCGCGACCGGCGCGGTGCGCGCCGCAGTCGAATGCGTTCACGATGTGCTCTGGTGTCTGCGGCCGTAGCCCGACGCGGCGCATCGTCCTCCGTTGCCGGCGCTTTGCAAGCGGATGCTACAAAGGCCCTGACGGGCAAGCATGTATGCCGTGCGCAGCCACGCGCCGGGCCCTGTTCAGAAGCAGCCGTCGTCGTCGACGTGCAAGCGGCAGGCGAAGCGCATCATCTCGGCGTTCTGCTTCATCGAGCGGCGAAACACCGCAGCAGCTTCGTGCTCGATCGCATCGGGCAGCGGGACCGCAACCGGCGCACCGGTCGAGTTGGTGTAGAAGTTGATGAAGCAGGTGCGCCGCGGCTCGCAGAGCAGAGACAGCTGACGTACGTAAGCATCGCGGTCGCGTGCCTCGGCGTCCGGCACGATGACGACCTCGATGATTCCCTGACGTCCGGCCACCGGCCAGGCGCCGCCGGCCGGCGCAGACGCGGGCGCGGGCTGTGCGCCTGCGCCGGCCGAGAGGAGCACCAGCGCGGCCACGGCAGAACAGCGCCGCCCGTGTCGCGTCGTGATGGTGACCCAGCGCTGGCTCATGTCGATCTCCGTTGTTCGAGGCAGGACCGTTCGACTGTAGTGCAGGGTTCGACGCGGCCGGTGCATCCCCAGTCCGAAGTACCGCCGGCCCTGCGCTGCCGGGGCGATCTGAGGTAAAAAGCAAGCCCGCCGAGGCCGGCTGCCAACGAGCCCGATGCGCGCCATCTTCATCAGCTATCGCCGCGAAGACGCCGAAGGCCATGCCGGACGGCTCTTCGAAGACCTCGTGCAACGCTTCGGCAGCGCGTCCGTGTTCATGGACGTCGCCGACATCGAGCCGGGCCGCGACTTCCGGCGCGTCATCGAGGAGCAGGTGGCGTCGTGCGGCGTGCTGCTCGCGGTGATCGGCAAGAGCTGGCTCGACGTGGCCGATGCACAGGGCAAGCGGCGTCTCGACGACCCGTACGACTTCGTCGTGCTCGAGACCGCTTCGGCCCTGAAGCGCGACATCCCGGTGATACCGGTGCTGGTGCACGGCGCGACGATGCCGCGCGCCGAGCAGTTGCCCGATGCGCTGAAGGATCTGGCCTACCGCAACAGCGTCGGGCTGACGCACGTACGCTGGAGCTCCGACGTGCAGTTGCTGATCCGTGCGCTGCTGCCGTATGTCGATGCGGCGAGCGGCGACGTGCGGCCGGTTGCCGCACCCGTGCCGGCACCGGCGCCGGTGCCGGCAGCTGCAACTGCGCCCGCACCCTCGCCCGCCTATCCGCCCACGGAGCAGCGCAGCAGGCTTCCGCTCGCCACGCTCGGCAGCGTGGTCGCCATCGGTGCGGTCGCCGGCATCGGCTACCTGTGGTCGGATCACGCACGGAAGCCGATCGTCGCGCAGTCCGACTTCACGGCGGCGAGCCAGCCGGTCGCGTCGGTCGCTCCGGCGCCGATGCCAGCGCCGGCACCCGCGCCGGCGCCCGCGCGGACCTCGGAGGCGAGCGGGCCGATCGGCGACGCCGATGTCGCGAAGCCGGCACCTGCCGCACCGCCACCCCACAAGCGTCCGCCTGCCCCGGCACCCCGCCCGATCGAGACGACCGTGGCCACCGCCACGCCGGCCCCGGCGCCTGCGCCGGCCCTGGTCCCGGCTCCACTGCCGCCGGCCGCGCCGCCGCCGACCGGCGCGCCGGTCCCGGATGCATCGACGGATGCCGAGATGGCCATACCGAGCCGCGCCGACCCGGCGCTCGCCATCTACGGCGATCGCGTCAAGGTGAGCTTCGCGACGCGTACCATCGTCATCACGCCATCGACCAACTACGTCAACGTGACCGGCGGAGAGATCATTCGCTTCGTCGTCGGCAACAAGTCGATGGCATGGAACTTCAACGGCCGCTCGGGCAGCTTCGACCTGGCGCGCGCCGCGCCGGCGCTGATCGACCACAAGGTCACGGCGTACATCGCGCCCAATCCGTACTACCCGCGCTCCGGCGGCTGACGTCACCGGCACGAGCTTTCCACCGCATTTGCACGACAGACCCGCCGCTGCGACGGCGAGCCTGTTTCAGGGCGTAGGCCGCGCTACCAGTCGTCGCTGCCGCCGCCCCCGCCGCCGCTGTCGAACGATCCGCCGGCGTCGCCGCCCCAGTCGTCGCCGTTGCCGAAGTCGACCGGGCGCTCTTCGAGCGCGCGCGCATCGGCGTCACGGCTGTTGTCGATGAACGAGCCCGGATCGAACGGGCCGCCGCCGGCACCGCTGTCATGCGGGATGTAGCCTTGCTGCGAGTCATGGCCGCGCTCGAGCATCTTCTCGGCGAGCATGCCGGCCGCGACGCCGCCTGCAGCGGCCAGGCCGACGCCGAGCATGCCGGAGCCGCCGCTCGACGGCACCGGTCCGGGGCCGTACCCTGGCCCGTATCCCGGGCCATACCCCGGCCCATACCCCGCACCGCCGGTCGGGCCGTAGCCCGGCGCATAGGTCGTCGCCGCGTTGCCGTACCCCGGCGCCGGCACCGGACCGGACGCGCGGCTGCGGCTCAGCATGCGCCACAGGAAGTAGCCGATCGCGAGCAGGCCGACCAGCCAGATCCAGCCCGGAATCCCGGAGCGCTGGACGACGGGCTGCGGCGCCACCGGTGCCGGCACGACATCGGTGGACAGGGACGGCGCGGCGGGACGCGTGTTCGCCGACGCGCGACGCGCCTGCTCGCGGTCCAGCGTCTGCTGGAAGCTGCGAAACTTGTCGGGCTGCGTGAACGACAGCGACGGATCGATCTGGCGCGCCCGGTCGGCCTGCTGCGCCGCCTCGGCGAAACGGTCGTTGTGCGCCAGGATCTCGGCGTAGACGTAGTGCGCCTTGGCGCTGTCGGGCTTGGCCGCGACCACCTCGCGCATCATCGACTCGGCCTGTGCGTAGTCGCCTTTCTGCACCGCCGCCTCGACGTTGGCCACCGTCGGCAGCGCGAACGCCACCGAGGCCAGTACCGCGAGCCCGAAGCCGATCAACCAGCGTTTCATGACGTTTTCCTCTCTCCCGACCGTCCGCGGGAACTTGCGGACGTGAAGATAAGGCCGCGCCGGCGCGCTGCAATGGCCGCCGACAGTCCTTTACACGACGGCGCGGCCGTCCGCCCGGATCGGGCCTCGCCGCGGCACCGATCTTGCGTCACCGGGCAACCGCTATCCTGTCGGCCAACGCCGCAAGCAGAAGGTCCGCCATGTCCCACACCATACCCGCCACGCTCATTCCGGGCGACGGCATCGGCCCAGAAATCGTCGACGCCGCCCTCACCGTGCTGGACGCGCTCGGCGCGCCGTTCGAATGGGATACGCAGATCGCCGGCCTGCAGGGCGTGAAGTCGGCGGGCGACCCGCTGCCGCCCGAGACGCTGGCCAGCATCCGAAGGACCCGGCTCGCGCTCAAAGGCCCGCTGGAAACGCCGTCCGGCGGCGGCTACCGTTCGTCGAACGTGCGGCTGCGCGAGGAGTTCCAGCTCTACGCCAACCTGCGTCCGGCACGCACCGTGATCCCGGGCGGCCGCTTCGACAAGATCGATCTCGTCGTCGTGCGCGAGAACCTCGAGGGCCTGTACATCGGCCACGAGCACTACATCCCGATCGGCGACGACCCCCACGCGGTCGCGATGGCCACCGGCGTGAACACCCGCCAAGGCAGCCGGCGCCTGCTCGAATACGCCTTCGAGCACGCGATCGCGACCGGCCGCAAGAAGGTCACGATCGTCCACAAGGCCAACATCATGAAGGCGCTGACCGGCCTCTTCCTCGAGACCGGCGAGGCGCTCTACAGGGAGAAGTACGCCGACAAGATCGCGCTCGAGACGGTGATCGTCGATGCCTGCGCGATGAAGCTGGTGCTCGATCCGTGGCAGTTCGACGTGATCGTCACGACGAATCTGTTCGGCGACATCCTGTCCGACCTCGTCGCCGGCCTGGTCGGCGGCCTCGGCATGGCGCCGGGCGCCAACATCGGCACCGACGCAGCGATCTTCGAGGCGGTGCACGGCTCGGCGCCCGACATCGCCGGCCAGGACAAGGCCAATCCGACCGCGCTGCTGCTCGCCGCGGCGATGATGCTGGACCATGTCGGGCGGGTCGATCTGGGAACGCGGCTGCGCGGCGCGATCGACGCGACGCTCAACACCGACAACGTCCGCACCGGCGACCTCGGCGGCAAGGCCGGCACCAAGGCGTACGCGGCGGCGCTCGCCAGCCGGGTCCGCAACGGTTAAGCCCCTCGGGGCGCGGGAGCGCCCGAACTGGCTCACACTGTATGCTGCAGTGCGGGATGACCCGCGCCGTCCCGTTCAACCATTGCAGGAGCAGACGATATGAGCCAGCGTGACGTGGTCGTACTTTCTGCCGTTCGCTCGGCGATCGGCACTTTCGGCGGGTCGCTCGCCGACATCGAGCCGGCCGAGCTGGCCGGCACCGTGATGAAGGAGGCGGTCGCCCGCTCCGGCGTCGATCCGAAGCAGATCGGCTACGTGACGGTCGGCAACACGATTCCGACCGAATCGCGCTTCGCCTACGTCGCGCGGGTCGCGTCGATCCAGGCCGGCCTGCCGATGGAATCGGTCGCGATGGCGGTGAACCGCCTGTGCTCGTCGGGCCTGCAGGGCATCGTGACGACCGCGCAGAACATCCTGCTCGGCGACTACGACTACGGCATCGGCGGCGGCGTCGAGGTGATGAGCCGCGGCGGCTACCTCTCGACCGCGCTGCGCACCGGCGCGCGCATGGGCGACACGAAGTTCATCGACATGATGGTCGCGACCTTGACCGATCCGTTCGGCGTCGGCCACATGGGCATCACCGCCGAGAACCTCGCCGAGAAGTGGGGCATCACGCGCGGCGACCAGGACGCCCTCGCGGCCGAATCGCACCGGCGCGCCGCCGCGGCGATCGTCGAGGGCCGCTTCAAGTCGCAGATCGTCGCGATCACGAAGCAGACCAGGAAGGGCGAGGTCGTGTTCGACACCGACGAGCACGTCAAGGCGCAGACCACCGTCGAGACGCTCGCGAAGATGAAGCCGGCGTTCAAGAAGGACGGCACCGTGACCGCCGGCAATGCGTCCGGCATCAACGACGGCGCCTCGTTCTTCGTGCTCGCCGATGCGGCGAAGGCGGCGGCCGGCGGCCACAAGCCGATCGCGCGGCTCGTGTCGTATGCGGTCGCCGGCGTGTCCAACGAGATCATGGGCGAAGGCCCGATCCCGGCGTCGAAGATCGCCCTCAAGAAGGCCGGCCTCACGGTCGACCAGATGGACGTCGTCGAGAGCAACGAGGCCTTCGCATCGCAGGCGCTGACGGTCGCGCGCGGCCTCGAGCTCGACCCGAAGAAGACCAACCCGAACGGCGGTGCGATCGCGCTCGGCCATCCGATCGGCGCGTCCGGCGCGGTGATCGCGACCAAGGCGCTCTACGAGCTGCAGCGTACCGGCGGCCGCTACGCGCTCGTCACGATGTGCATCGGCGGCGGCCAGGGCATCGCCACGGTGTTCGAGCGGATCTGACGCTCCAACGAAGCAGCGGGGCGCTCCGCACGGGGCGCCCCGCGCCGGGTCAGAACAACCCGCTGATCCGCCCGTTGTCGTCCACGTCGATGGCGTGCGCCGACGGCGTCTTCGGCAGACCGGGCATCGTCATGATGTCGCCGCAGACGACGACGATGAACTCCGCGCCGGCATTCAGCCGGACCTCGCGCACATTGACGCCGTGCCCGCTGGGTGCGCCGCGCAGGCTGGCGTCGGTCGAGAACGAATACTGCGTCTTCGCGATGCAGACCGGATAGTGGCCGTAGCCGCTGGCCTGCAGGGCGTCGATGCGCTTGCGCACCTTGCTGTCGGCGGTCACGTGGGCAGCGCCGTAGATCGTGGTGGCGATCGCCTCGATCTTCTGCCACAAGGTCTGCTCATCGGCGTAGACGTAGCGCATCGCGCTCGGCTGCTCGCACAGCGCGACGACCTCGCGCGCCAGGTCGGCCGCGCCGGCGCCGCCGTCGGCCCAGTGGCGCGCGACGACGACGCGCACGCCGCGCCCTGCGACGCTGGCACGCAGCAGTTCGATCTCGGCCGGCGTGTCCTCGCTGCGGTGGTTGATCGCGACGACGCACGGCAGCCCGTAGTGCTGCTGCACGTTGAAGATGTGGCGGTCGAGATTGACGAGGCCGTCGCGCAGCGCATGCAGGTTCTCGCGGCCGACGTCCTTCACCTCGACGCCGCCGTGGTACTTCAATGCCCGCACCGTCGCGACGATCACCACCGCCGACGGCTTCAGTCCCGCCTTGCGGCATTTGATGTCGATGAACTTCTCGGCGCCGAGGTCGGCGCCGAAGCCGGCTTCGGTGACGACATAGTCGGCGAGCTTCAGCGCGGTCTGCGTCGCCAGCACCGAGTTGCAGCCGTGCGCGATGTTCGCGAACGGCCCGCCGTGGATGAACGCCAGGTTGTTCTCCAGCGTCTGCACGAGGTTGGGCGCGAGCGCATCGCGCAGCAGCGCGGCCATCGCGCCTCCGGCCTTCAGGTCGTGCGCGGTCACCGGCTGGCCGTCGATGTCGTAGCCGACGACGATGCGCGCGAGCCGCCGCTTCAGGTCGGCGATGCTGGTCGCCAGGCAGAAGATCGCCATCACTTCCGACGCGACGACGATGTCGAAGCCGTCCTCGCGCGGGTAGCCGTTGGCGCTGCCGCCGAGCGCGATCACGACGTCGCGCAGCGCGCGGTCGTTCATGTCGACGACGCGCTTCCACGCGATGCGTCGCAGGTCGAGCCTGAGCGCGTTGCCCTGGTGGATATGGTTGTCGATCAGCGCGGCGAGCAGGTTGTTGGCCAGCGCGATCGCCGAGAAGTCGCCGGTGAAGTGCAGGTTGATGTCTTCCATCGGCACGACCTGCGCATGACCGCCGCCGGCCGCGCCGCCCTTCATGCCGAACACCGGCCCGAGCGACGGCTCGCGCAGGCAGATCAGCGCGCGCCGGCCGATGTGGTTGAGCGCGTCGCCGAGGCCGACCGTGGTCGTCGTCTTGCCTTCGCCGGCCGGCGTCGGCGAGATCGCCGTGACGAGGATCAGCTTGCCGTCGGGCCGATCGGCGAGCGTCGCGATGTGCGGCAGCGCGAGCTTGGCCTTGTAGTGGCCGTAGGGGATGAGGGCTTCGTCCGGGATGCCCAGGCGCTCGCGCGCCAGCGCGACGATGGGCTGCATGCGGGCGTTCTGCGCGATCTCGATGTCACTGGGCATGGGCGGCTGCGCGTACCGGCGCGCGAAAAGCCGCAAGCGTACCCGATGCCCCGGGCCGGAACGAGCGGGCTCACCGCCGGGACGGCGCGGACGCGACCAGCCCGCACAAGGCCGTCCCTTGCGCCTGCCGACGCGCCGAGCGCTGTCCCGGCGATGAACGTCACCGCGGGCGCGTGGGATTCGCCCCCTCGCCCGCTACGCGGGAACGGGCGCCGACGCGGCCTCAGGCCGCGTACCGCAGCGCGGCGACCTCCAGGCCCACGGGCTTGATCCTCGACGCCTGCCCCGCACAACCGAACGCCTCGAACCGCGCCATGCACAGCTCGCGCGCCGCCGCCATCGCATCCTTCAGGAACTTGCGCGGATCGAACTCGCCCGGATCCTTCGCCATCGCGCGCCGCATCGCACCCGTCATCGCGAGCCGGATGTCGGTATCGATGTTGACCTTGCGGACGCCGTGCCGGATGCCCTCGCGGATCTCGTCGACCGGCACGCCATAGGTCTCGCGGATGTCGCCGCCGTGCTCGCGGATGATCGCGAGCCACTCCTGCGGCACCGACGACGAGCCGTGCATCACGAGGTGGGTGTTCGGGATGCGCGCATGGATCGCCTCGATGCGATCGATCGCGAGGATGTCGCCGGTCGGCTGACGGCTGAACTTGTAGGCGCCGTGGCTGGTGCCGATCGCGATCGCCAGCGCATCGACGCCGGTCCGCGCGACGAAGTCGGCGGCCTGGTCGGGATCGGTCAGCAGCTGATCGTGCGACAGCTGTCCTTCGGCGCCGACGCCGTCCTCTACGCCCGCCAGGCCCGACTCGAGCGAGCCCAGGCAGCCGAGCTCGCCCTCGACCGACACGCCGACCGCATGCGCCATCGCGACGACGCGCCGCGTCACGTCGACGTTGTAGTCGTAGCTCGCCGGCGTCTTCGCGTCCTCTTGCAACGAGCCGTCCATCATCACGCTGGTGTAGCCCGAGCGGATCGCCTGCAGGCACACCGCCGGGCTCGCCCCGTGGTCCTGGTGCATCACGATCGGGATGTCGGGGTAGCTCTCGGCCGCGGCCTCGACCATCTTGCGCAGGAACGGCTCGCCGGCGTACTTGCGCGCGCCGGCCGAGGCCTGCAGGATCACCGGGCTGTCGGTCTTGGCGGCGGCCTGCATGATCGCCTGGATCTGCTCGAGGTTGTTGACGTTGAACGCCGGTACGCCGTATTCGTGCTCGGCGGCATGGTCCAGCAGTTGGCGCAGCGAAATCATCGCCATGGCAAGGCTCCGTGGAAGTGGGAAGTCGAAACGATCAGTGCGCCGCGATCGCGACCGCCGGTGCAGGCCCCGCGACCGGCGCGATGTCGGCGTCGAGCAGGCGGCGCGCGCGCCGCGCCACCGCCTCGGCGGTGAAGCCGAGATGGATCGCGAGCGGACCGGCCGGCGCCGATTCGCCGTAGCGGTCGAGGCCGACGACGTCACCATCCTCGCCGACGAACTTCCACCACAACCCGGTGCTGCCGGCTTCCACCGCCAGGCGCGGCAGATGACGCGGCACGACGCTCGCGCGCCATGCCGCATCCTGGCGCTCGAAGACGTCCATGCACGGCATCGAGACCACGCGAGCCGCGATGCCCTGTTCGGCCAGCAAGGCCGCTGCGGCGAGCGCGAGGCCGACCTCGGAGCCGCTCGCCAGCAGCGCGACCTGCTCGCCCGCGGGCTGCCGCAACACGTAGCCGCCGCGCGCGATCGCAGCGAGGCGCTCGCGGCCGTCGCCGGCATGCGGCAGCGCCTGGCGCGACAGCAGCAGGCAGCTCGGACGCTCGGTCCGGCGCAGCGCTTCGCGCCACGCGACCGCGGTCTCGGTCGCATCGGCCGGCCGCCAGACATCGAGGTGCGGTATCAGCCGCAGGCTCGATGCATGCTCGACCGGCTGGTGCGTCGGCCCGTCCTCGCCGAGACCGATCGAATCGTGCGTGTAGACGTGCACCACCGGCAGCTTCATCAGCGCCGACATGCGGACCGCGTTGCGCGCGTAGTCGGAGAACACCAGGAACGTGCCGCCGTAAGGACGGAAGCCGCCGTGCAGCGCGACGCCGTTCATGATCGCCGTCATGCCGAACTCGCGCACGCCGTAGTGCACGTGGTTGCCGGTGCCGCTGCCGGTCAACGGACGATGACCCTTCCAGTCGGTGAGGTTCGATCCGGTGAGATCGGCCGAGCCGCCGAGCAGCTCGGGCATCGCCGGGCCGACGATGTTCAGCACGTCCTGCGATGCCTTGCGCGTCGCGACCTTCGCGGCACGCTGCTCGGCATCGCGGCAAGCCTGAGCCAATGCGGCGGCGGCGCGCTCGTCCGGACCGTCGTTGCCGAGGCGGCGCTGCAGGTCGCGCGCCAGCTCGGGATGGGCCTGCGCATACGCCTCGAACCGCGCCTGCCAATCACGGCGCCGCGCCGCGCCGGCCTCGCGCGCCGACCATGCCGCAGCGACATCGGACGGTATCTCGAACGGCGCATGCGGCCAGCCGAGCGCGGCACGCGTCGCGGCGATCTCGGCATCGCCGAGCGGCGCGCCGTGCACGTCGGCGCTGCCGGCACGGTTCGGCGCGCCGTGGCCGATCTCGGTCTTGCAGCAGACGAGCACCGGCCGGTCCGAAGCCTGCGCGCTTGCGATCGCCGCATCGAGCGCGGCCGCATCGTGGCCGTCGACGTCGCGCAGCACGGTCCAGCCATAGGCCTCGAAGCGCTGCGGCGTGTCATCGCCGAACCAGCCGCGCACGTCGCCATCGATCGAGATGCCGTTGTCGTCGTAGAACGCGATCAGCTTGGCGAGCCGCCAAGTGCCCGCAAGCGACGCGACCTCGTGGCTGACGCCTTCCATCAGGCAGCCGTCGCCCAGGAACACATAGGTGCGGTGGTCGATCACGGCATGGCCGGGCCGGTTGAACTCGGCCGCGAGCAGCTTCTCGGCGAGCGCCATGCCGACCGCGTTGGCCAGGCCCTGGCCGAGCGGACCGGTCGTCGTCTCGACGCCCGGCGTCATGTCGACCTCGGGATGCCCCGGCGTCGACGAATGGAGCTGCCGGAAACGCTTCAGCTCGTCGATCGGCAGCGCATGGCCGGTCAGGTGCAGCAGCGCATACAGCAGCATCGAACCGTGGCCGTTCGACAGCACGAACCGGTCGCGATCGGGCCAGCGCGGATCGGCAGGATCGTGGCGCAGGTGGCCGCGCCACAGGGCTTCGGCGATGTCGGCCATGCCCATCGGCATGCCGGGGTGGCCGGAGTTGGCGGCCTGCACCGCGTCCATCGCGAGGACGCGCAAGGCATCGGCGCAACGCTTGCGCAACGGGATCGTGTCGGGGCTGTTCATCGTCGGTCGCCAGGAGATCTGCTGCGATCACTGTAGGCACGCCGACCGATATAGGGAAGTAAATTGTTTTGGGCTTCGATTTAGTCTCAGCTAAATCGATGCCGAACCATCAACGCCGCCGGCGCAGCATCCGCCGACCCTGGCGGGTCAGCAGCAGCACCAGTGCGCCGATCGCCAGGGCGGTCCGCGCATCGGCACGCACGCTGGCCGGACGCGCGAGACCGGGGGCAGTGAGCGCCTCGACCAGGCCGGCCTCGCTGTCGAGCCGCAGGAACGACAGCCCGAGCTCGCGCGACAGCAACCGCAGGTACGCCTCGTGCAACGAGGACAGATGCTCGCTGCCGGACGCGGCGTCCGGCACGTCCGGGACCGATGCCGCATCGTCGGCCATGCGCTCGCCGCTCACGCTGGCGCCGCGCCCCTGGCTGTACGGATCGGTCTGCGCGACCTCGTCGGCACGCCAAAAGCCCAGCGGCCGTCCCATCGGATCGGTCTTCGGAATCGGCGACGGATGGAGCGCGCCGACGCCGACCAGCACGCCCAGCGCGTCGCCCGGCTTGTCGTCGAACGCCGGCCGGTGGCGCGGGTTGAGCGGCGGCGACTCGTGGCCATCGGTGACGAACACCAGCGACGGCCTGTCGTCGAGTTCCTTCACGATCGCGATGCCGCTGTGGATGCCCTTGGCGATCTCGCTGCCGCCGTTCCACGACATGCGGTTGTCGATGTGCGCCAGCGTCGCGCGCAGCTCGGCGAGGTTGGCGCACACCTCCACCGGCTCGAACAGCAAGAGCGCGCGGTACTCGGTGAACACGCCCCAGCCGACCTTCGAGCCGCACGGCAGCTGGAGCAGCGCATCGCGCAGCAGCGCCTTGGCATAGACGAGCCGCGACGCCGGCTTGCCGTTGAGCGCCTCGTCCTCGACATTCATGCTCTGCGTGATGTCGAGCACGACGACGTGGTCGTAGCGCTCGCGCGTCGCGGTCCAGCCGGGGTCGAACAGGCAGGCCGCCAGGGCGAGCGCGGCGCCGCCGAGCAACCAGCGGTCGATGCGCATCACGGCAGCCCCGGGGCGTAGCCGCGCATCGTGGTCGCGGCGCGCTCGCGGTTGTGCGACGGCTCGGGCGCTTCGTCGTCGGCTTCGTCCGGATCGGGCAGCAGCCGTTGCGCGCGCTCGAGGTTGTAGCGCGCGTCCCAGTCGCCGGGGTCGTCGCGCAACACGTCGCGGTAGCTTTCCTTGGCGAGCTCGAGCAGCGGTATCGCCTGGCCCGGCTGCAAGCCCTGGCGCACGACGACCGCCTGGCGCACCAGCAGGTTCGCGCTGTTGTAGCGCGCCGCATGCCCGAGCCGCGGGTCGCTCTGCAGCGCTCGGTAGGCGTTGAGCGCGGCATCGCCGGGGGCGCTCGCTCCCATCGCAGCGGCCCGCGCGAAGCGCAGTTCGACACGCGCACCGGGGTCGGCGGCGATCGGCGCGCCGGACGCGATGCGGCCGTTGTCGCGCGCCGCTTCCCACCAGCGCACGCCGTCGATCGCGGCGGCCGCCGCCAGCGCGATCAGCAGGCCGATCGCGATCCGCGTGACGCGACGC
Organism: Pseudomonadota bacterium; assembly: GCA_018241265.1. Lineage (GTDB taxonomy): Bacteria > Pseudomonadota > Gammaproteobacteria > Burkholderiales > Burkholderiaceae_C > JAFEEF01. The sequence continues at coordinate 84,823 of JAFEEF010000069.1, forward strand.
GTCGCTAGGCCCATCGCCGCACCTCCAGCGTGCTCGCGGCGAGCAGCAGCAGCACCGCGGCCAGCGCGACCGCATAGGCGGCATCGGACAGGTCGCGGCGCGGCATCGTGTCCTGGTAGGTGATCGGCAGGTTTTCGAGCCGGTTCACATCGGCGACCGCGCGGCCGAGTGCCTCCGGGTTGTCGGCTTCGTACGCGTGGTACGGCACGCCGATCGACTGCAGGTAGCGGTGCAGGAAGTATTCGGGCACGGCGTCCGCATCGGCCGGCGGCTCGTTCGCATCGGCCATCAGCCCCGGGCTGCCCGCCGAGCGGATGTAGATCCAGTAGAAGCCGACGCGGTACCTGCGCGCCAGCGTCGTGAGGCGCTCGCGCATGTCCGGATCGATGTGGTCGCCGCCGTCGGACACCAGCATGATGATCCGCGATCCGGTGAACGGCCGGTTCTCGAAGTAGCCGAGCGCCGCGTCGAGCGCGAGGCCGATGTTGGTCTCGGACAGACCGCGGCCGACGTTGCCGGCGGCGATCGCGGCCTGGATCACGTCCGGCTTCTGCGTGAAGTCGAGCACGCGCAGCGGCAAGGTCGAGAACACCACCATGCCGAAGCGATCCTCGGGGCGCTTGGCGGCGAACTCGCCGAGCAGCGAGCGCGCGACCTGGCCCTTCGAGCGCCGGGCCTCGCTGGCGCGCAACGTCGAGTAGTACTCGAGCGCCTCGGGGCTGTTGGCGCGCAGGCCGGGCGGCAGACGGCCTGCGCCGCCGAAGCTCTGGTCCATGCTGCGGCTGCGGTCGAGCACCAGCACGATCTCGGCGCCGCGGCCGACGCGCTCGACGCGGTATTCGGGCCGGTACGGACCGGCCAGGCCGACCGATGTCGCGGCCAACGCCAGCACGCCGGCGATGCGCAGGCCCCAGGCGATCGCGTCGGAGGCCGGGTCGTGCGGCAGCAGCGCCGGCCAGGTGTTGGCCAGCGCGTCGCGGCGGCCGGCGACGAGCGGCAGCAGCGCGAGCGGCAGCAGCCAGAGCCATGCCGGCGCGGCAAAGCTCATGCGGCGCCTCGCTCGAGGTCGCGGCAGCGCCGGCAGAACGCGACGAGCCAGGCGGCATCGTCGCCGGCTTCGGCATCGGCCGCGAAGAACTCGCGCCGCGAGCGCTCGAAGAAGCGCTGGAGGTCGTCGCGCAGCGTCGCATAGCGGGGATGCGCCGCCAGGAAGCGGTCGATACCGTGCTCGAACAGCGCACCGCCGGCGGTCGCGTTGAGCGCCTCGTGAACGCGCGCATAGCCGGCACGACGCGCGAGCAGCGGCGCATCCGGCGCGAGGCCGCGCAGTGCATCGAAAGCGCGACCGAACGGACGATGCCGGCGCGTCCACCACGGCAGCCCGATGTAGACGTGCGCAAGGTAGCCGACAAGCAGCAGCGCGACGATGCCGTAGCCGACCAGCCGCATGCGCATCGGCCGCGTATCGACGAGCGGCGGCGCGACGTCCGGCCGGAGCTCGCCGAAACCTTCGCGGGTCGAGCCGTCGACCGGCATCAGCGGCGCGACGCTGAGCGGCCAGGCATCGATGCGCAAGGTCTGCGGCCGCGGGTTGCCGGCGAACTGCAGCATCACCGGCGGCAACTCGAGCACGCGCACCTCGCGCGGCGCGAGGAAGATCTGGTAGTCGAGCTTCAGCTCGAGCCGATGGCCGCCATCGTGCCGCGTCAGCTCGACCGTGCGCAGTTCGAGCGCGCGGCCGCGCTGGCCGATCTGCGGCAGCGAGTCCGGATCGAGCGCGAGGCCGTCCGGCACCGCGATCGTCGCGCGCCGCGTCACGACCTCGCCCACCGTGTGGCCGAAAGCGCGCGGGTCGACGACGCGCGCGGTCAGGGTGTCCGGCGCTGCATGGCCATCGACCTGCATGCCGGCCACGGCCAGCGCGATCAAGGTCCGGACGAAGAGCACGCGCATCGCCTAGGAATGGAAATGCCGCGTCACCGCCTGCGCGTCGAAGCGTCCGGCATCGAGGAACAGCGGCTGCATGCGGCGCGATCCGAACAGGTGGCGCAACGCCGCGCGCCGCTCGTCGTAGGCGGCCTGCCAGCGCGCGCGCAGCGCCGGCCGCCACCAGACCATGCGCTGCCGGCCGCTCTCCGCATCGACGGTCTGCGCGAGTCCGCGCGGCGCGCTCAGCGCGAATTCGCGCGGATCCCACAGCACGACCGGCACGACGTCGTGATGGGCGAGGCCGTCGAGCACCGACGCGATGGCGTCGAGCGGCTCGTGGAAGTCGGACACGAGGAACAGCAGCGCACGCTGCCGCCCCAGGTGCCGATGCGCATCGCGCAGCCCCTGCGCGCTGCGCCCGCTCGGCTGCAGCGCCCGCAGCCGCGCGGCCAAGGCCGAGCCGATGCCGCGTGCGCGCGTCGGCGGCTGCAGCCAGTCGCGCCGTACCGTCTCGTCGCAGCCGATGAAGCCGAAGCGGTCGCCGGTGCGCCAGGCCGACCACGCGAGGCTGTCGACGAAGTCGGCGAGCACGCTGAGCTTGCGCTCGCGGCCTTCGAAGCCCATCGACGCCGACAGGTCCGCGACGACGATCACCGGGATCGCCTTGCGCTCCGCATAGACGCGCACGCGCCAGTCGCCGAACGGATCGCGCAGGCTGGCGTGCAGGTCGAGCCGGCGCGGATCGGGCGCATCGATCAGCGAGACGTGGCCGCGGAACTCGAAGCCGCTGTCGCCGCGCGGACTGCGATGGTGCCCGGGGAAGTGGCCGAGCACCGGCGCGCCCACGCGGTAGTGGATCTCCTCGAGGCGGCGGCCGGGCACGTTGCTCACCGCATCAGGGCGCCGCGACGCCGTCGAGGATGCCTGCCATCAGTGCGTCGCCGATCTCGTGCCGCCGCATTTCGTAGACCGGCTGGAACACCAGCCGATGCGCGATCGTCGGCACGAAGACGGCCTGCACGTCCTCCGGCGTCGCATAGTCGCGCCCGCCGAGCCAGGCCGCCACGCGCGCGGCGCGCAGCAGCATGCTCATGCCGCGCGGGCTCGCGCCGGCCAGCATGAGCTGCGCGACCTCGATGTCCGGGATCCGGACGCCGTACTCGGCAGGCACCGCCGTCGCGCGCCACAGGTCGAGCGCGTAGCGCTGCAAGGTCTCCGACGTCTGCACGGTGCGCTGGATCTGCTCGGCGACCTCGTTCAGCGCGTCGTAGGCGACGAGCGCCGGACGGAGGCCGTCGATCAGCCGGCCGGTGTCGTGGTAGCGCGGATCGAACATCAGCGCGCGCCGGTCGGCATCCGCGGTCGGCGACTCGATGGTGATCTCCATCATGAAGCGATCGCGCGCGGCCGACGAGATCTCGAAGGTCTCCTCGCGCTCGACGCGGTTGCGGTCGGCGAAGACGAGCAGGTGCGGAAAGCGCAGCTCGCGGTTGAAGGCCGACACGCTGCGCTCGGCCATCACGCGCAGCAGCAGCGAATGGACCTGCGGGCGCGCCCGGTTGATCTCGTTGAAGAAGAAGATCGCGAGCTCTTCGCCGTGCTGGATCAGCGGCCCGCGCTCGACCGCCGGGCGACCATCGGCGCCGATGTAGGTGTAATAGATCAGGTCGTTCGGCATCAGGTCGATCGTGCCCTCGGTGCGCGCATACGCGCCGCCGAGCACACGCGCGAACGCGCGCAGCAAGGTCGTCTTGCCGACGCCGACGTCGCCTTGCAGCAGCACGTGGCCGCGCGCGAACACGGCGGTGTTGACGAGCCGGATCACGCCCGGCTGGCCGATCACCGCCCGGGCGACCTCTTCCTCGAGCGCGAGCGCGCGGGCCCGCCAGTCCTGCAGCAGCGCGTCCGCGCGATCCATGCCGTGTCCTTGTCTCCGTGGTGTTCTGATGCGCGCATCGGCGACCGCCGGCGCGCGACACATTGTCCCGCGCCTGGGACGACCGCGCGGTCGGCGCACGCCGCAAGCAAGAGGCGCGCCCCGCGCCCAGGCTCAAGAGCGCCGCATTTGTGCCGATGATGGGTCGACCTGCGCCTGCTGCGCCGGTGCACCATCGCCCGATGCGCCCTGAGCCGCTCCCGCCACTTCCCCAGATCGTCCCGGTGCTTGCCGGCGGCGGCACGCGGCTGTCGGCGCACGTCGGCGCGCTGAAGGCGCTGGGCGAACTCGGCGTCGACTACCGGCGCATCGTCGGCGTCTCCGGCGGCAGCATCGTCGCGGCGCTGCATGCGAACGGCTGGTCGCCGGACCGCCTGCACGAGCTCGCGGTCGACATCGACTTCGGGCGCTTTCGCGGCTACTCGCTGCTGCAGCTGATCTTCCATGGCGGCCTCAGCTCCGGCAATTCGTTCGAGCAGTGGCTCGACGGGCTGCTGCAGGGCGTGCGCTTCAAGGACCTCGCGCTCGACCTCGCGGTCGTCGCGACCGACGTGCGGCGCAGCGAACCGGTGGTATTCGACCGCACGACGACGCCCGACTACCCCGTCGCGCGCGCGGTGCGCCATTCGATGGGCATCCCGCTGCTGTTCGCATTCCAGGACTACGGCGACTCGGTGCTGGTCGACGGCAGCATCCTCAGCGAAGACGTGCTGCACCGCGACTGGGCCGGCGACGGCACGCCCGTCTGCGTGTTCCGCATGCGCAGCCGGCGCGATGCCGCGCCGCCGGTGCGCCGCCGGCGCCGCTTCTTCCCGCTGCCCGGCTACGTGCAGATGCTGATCCGCACGTTCATGACGACCTTGTCGCGCGAGTTCGTCGACGCCAAGCACTGGCCGCACACCGTCGTGATCGACGTCGGCCCGCATTCGCCGATCGACTTCCGGCTCAGCCGCGCCGACAAGGAATACCTGTTCCGCTGCGGGCGGGAGACGGTGCGCGCGATCATGCCGCGCAAGTATCCGGAGTTCGGGCTGAGCGAGACCGGGCCGGATGCGGCACGAACGACACCGGCGGTCGACCTCGTGCCCGCGTTGGTTCAGTCGAAGCTGTAGCGCACCCCGACGAACGCGCCGCGCGGCGCGCCGGGCCCCACGAACTGCTCCTGCCGCCACTGGTCGGGCGACAGCAGCGTGCCGTGCGGATCGAAGGCGTTCTCGGCGAGCAGCGCGCTCGTCGCGTACTTGCGATCGAGCACGTTGGTGACCTTGGCATAGAGCTCCAAGCCCTTGGCGACCTTCCAGTTCGTCGTGAGGTTGAGCACCGCATAGCCGCCGACCTTGCCGCTGCCGAAGAAGTCGACGTTGTCGGGCGTCTGCTGGTTGTTCTCGTTGCCGCGCGCGTACTGGCTCGAATAGGCGCTGAGCTGCGCGCCGACGCTCCAGTCGGGCAGCACCTTCCAGTCGACATTGAACTTCAGGCTGTGCTGCGGCAGACCCGGCAGCCGGTCGCCCGGCTGCACCGCGATCTCGTCGTCGCCGGTGCAGGTCGAACTGGTGCCCGCCGAGCTGTTCGACGCGGCCAGCAGACAGGCCGTCGAGTCGAAGGTCGCACGCAGGTAGCTGTAGGCGATCGACCAGTCGAGCGTCTCGCTGCGCTGCGCCAGCGACAACTCCACGCCCTGGCGCAAGGTCCGGCCGGCGTTGGCGAAGTAGCCGGCCGCATGGCCGTTGCTGATGAAGAGCAGGTCGTCGGTGTTGACGGTGCGGTAGGTCGACGCGTTCCAGCGCAGGCCCGACCAGTTGCCGCGCAGTCCCGCTTCGATGGTCCGTGACACGACCTGCTTCAACGGCGGATCGCCCTGCAGCGCATTCGGCAGGATGCAGGCGTTGTTCGGATCGGCGCAGCCGAGCTCGATCGGGCTCGGCGCCCGGTTGCCCTGGCTGTAGCCGCCGTAAGCCGTCAGGTCCGGCGTCACCTGCCAGGTGAGGCCGGCCGCCGGGTTGAACTTGGTGTAGCGGCCGCTGCCGTCCAGCGCGGTGTCGAGGCCGAGCTGCGCGCGGCCGTCGTCGACCGTCGTCGAGCGCGTGTCGTTGTAGCGGCCGGAAAGCGTCAGCTGCAGGTTGGGCGCCAAGGTCCACAGGTCCGAGGCATAGAAGCTCGTCGTGCTGCCATGGCCGGAGATCAGCGCGTCGACCGAGGTGGGTTCGGTCACGACGACGCCGCGCGTCGCATCGAGGTTGCCTTCGGCCGAGGTCTGCTCGAAGTGGCTGCGCGAGCGGTCGTACGAGATGCCGGCCAGAAGCCGGTGCGCGCCGAACGTGCCGCTGAGCTGCAGCGCGAGACCTTCGCTGTCCTGTGTCGTCCGGGTTTCGTGGTCGACGCCGGTCAGCGGGTCTTCCTCGGGATCGAAGTCGTCGTTCAGGTCGCCGTTGACGGTCGACTGGCGTGCGCGACGCAGGTAGGCGGTGCCCGACAGCTCGAGCCTGTCGTTCAGCATCGCCTTGCCGTTGAAGGTGACGAGCGACGTGTGGTTCTCGGTCTGGTCGGGCCGCGTGTAGATCTGGCTGCGGCCGACCGCGAGCATCGATTCGGGCAAGAGACCGTTGCCGACCAGCTTGCTGTCGACCTGCAGCAGGCTGACGTCCCAGCTCAGGTCGCTCTGGCGCACGCCGCCCTTCACGAACGCCTGGCGCAGGCGCGACGGCGAATAGTCGCGCCAGCCGTTCTCGTCGAAGCTGCTCAGCGCGACGAACAGATGGCCGTGCTCGCCGAGCTTCGTGCCGTAGGTCGCGTCGGCCGCGATGCGGCCCCACGAGCCGGCCTCGATCTCGACCTCGCCACCCGGATGCGTATCGCCGCTCTTGGTCTGCATCGACAGCGCGCCGCCCAGCGTGTTGAGTCCGAACAGCGGGTTCGAGCCGGGAATCAAGGTCACGTTGGCGATCGCCGCGGTCGGGATCAGATCCCAGTTGACGACATCGCCGAACGGCTCGTTGATGCGCACGCCGTCGAGGAACACCGACAAGCCCTGCGGCGTACCGAGCAGCGGGCTCGCGGTGTAGCCGCGGTAGTTGACGTCCATCTGGAAAGGGTTGCCCTGCGTCTCGTTGATGTTGACGCTGGGCATCTGCGTCGCGAGGAAATCCGGCAGGTTGGTGGCCTGCGAGCGGCGCAGCTTGCGGTCGTCGGCGGTCTGCACGTTGGCCGGTATCTGGTCCTTCGGCACGCCGGTGCCGGGCACCGGCGTCGTGCCGACGATCTCGACCGCGGGCAGGGTCGCCTGCGCGACCTCCGCGACCGGCGCCGGCGCGGCAGCGGCCTGTGCATGCGCGGCACCGGTGAGCGCCAAGCTCACGAGGCCGCAACCCATCGCCGCCAGTACGGGCGGACGCCGACGATCCATGGGATCTCCCGATGTCTTGTTCGAATCGGCCGCGAAACTAGCAGACCGGCTCGATGCGCGACAGGGAAAATTTCCCGCGCTGCAGCGAGTCAAGCGCCGGCCGTGCCGATCACGCCATGGCGGATCGCCAGATGCGCCAGCGCCGCCGACGTCGCGACGCCGAGCTTGTCCTTGATCACGGTCTGGTGGTTGGACACGGTCTTCGGGCTGAGCTTCAACGCACGGGCGCATTCGTCCGGCGTGTGGCCTTGCGCGAGCAGGCGGAAGATCTCGAACTCGCGCAGGCTCAGGGTCGCGAGGCGCTCGCCTTCGCTGGCCGGATCGCGGCGCGCCAGCGCGGACGACAGGCCGGCATCGAGGTAGCGCTCGCCGCGATGCAGGGCACGCACTGCCTGGGCGAGCCGCTCGGGCGCTGCCGCCTTGGTCAGGAAGCCCCGCGCGCCGGCTTCGAGCGCGCGCCGTACCAGCGCGGTGCTGTCGTACATGCTGAACACCAGCACGCGCGCCGCCGCCTCGCGCTGCATCACGCGGCGGATCAGCTCGAGCCCGCCGCCGCCCGGCATCGCGAGATCGGTCGCGAGCACGTCGGGCGGGTCGGCGATGCAGGCCGCATAGGCATCGTCGCCGGTCGCCGCCTCGGCGATCACGCGGATGTCGGTGGTTTCGTCGAGCAGGCGCCGGTAGCCGCTGCGCACCACCGGATGGTCGTCGGCGAGCAGGACGCGGATCATGACGGCAGCGTCGGCGCCAGCGGCACGACGAGCTCGATGCCGGTGCCGGTACCCGGCGCGCTGCGGATGCTCAGCACGCCGCCGATCGCCGCGGCCCGTTCGGTGGCACCGAGCAGGCCGAGGCCGTGCGTGTCGGCCGCCGGGTCCATGCCGCGGCCGTCGTCGTGGATCGCGAGCGTCACCCGATCGACCGCGCGCATCAAGCGCACGCGCACGTTGCGCGCCTGCGCATGGCGCCAGACGTTGGTCAGCGACTCCTGCGTGATGCGATAGACGGCGATCGCGATGCTGTCGTCGAGCGCATCGGCCGTGTCGTCGGACAGGCCTTCGTGGTGGAAGACGCAGGCGACGCCGCTGCGCTCTTCCCAGCGCTCGCACAGCGCCTGCAGCGCGCCGACGAGGCCGAGCGCATCGAGATCGGCCGGACGCAGGCGCCGCAGCATGTCGGCGACGAGCTGGTAGAGGCTCTGCGCCGCCGCTTCGGTGCGCAGGCTCGCGGCACGCACCGACGGCGCGGCGTCGCCGGCGCTGTGGCGCAGGCAGGCGGTCTCGACGAGGATCGCGCTGCAGCGCTGGCCGAGCTCGTCGTGCAGCTCGCGTGCGAGCGCACGGCGTTCGTCCTCCTGCGCCGAGATGAGCTGGCGCGCCAGCTCGCGGTTGTGCGCGAGCAGCTCCGACGCATGCGCTTCGGCCGCCTCGCGCAGTGCCAGCTCGGTCTGCGTCTCGCGCCGGCGGCGCAGCGCATACCACGCGAGACCCAGCGCGAGCACGATGCCGGTGAGCGGCAGCTCGTCGGCCTGCCAGCGCTCGTAGCGGGCGAGAAAGGCGGTCAGCGATTCGCGCAGATCGAATGCCGAGGCGATGAGGTACGAGCCGACGACCGCGATCAGCACGACCCACAGGTCGAAGCGCCAGCGCGACGCCGGCGGCGGCCCGGCGACACGCCGCAGGCCGTCGGCCAGGCGGCGGCGCAGCGCGGCATTCGACGGCGCCTCCTGCGGCCGCACCGCCGGCTCGACGGCAGCCGACGCATCGGTGCGCTCGGTGAGCTGCATTCAGCCTCCGCCGCTGGCGCCGCGCGTCATGCCGATGCGCTCCATCGCGACGCGCTCCTTCGCATACTGCTCGCGGCAGGCGCGCGCATAGTCGGCCGAGTTCAGGTAGTCGATGTCCTGGTCGTACTTGACGAGCTCCTCGGCGAAGCGCGGCTCGAACAGCGCCTTCTTGAACGCGTCGTGCAGGACGGCGACGATCCTGTCGGGCATGCCGCGCGGCCCGGCGATGCCGTACGGCGACATCGCGACGATCGGAAAGCCCAGGTCCTTCAAGGTCGGCACCTGCGGCCAGCGCTTCGAGCGCGTCGCGCCGAAGGTGACGAGCAGGCGCAGCCGCCCGGCGTCGACCGCCGGGCCGAAGCCGGTCGAGTTGACGCCGGCCATCACCTGCCCGGCGGCGATCGCGTTGATCTGCTCGGCCGTGCCCTTGTACGGCACGTGGATGTAGCGCAGGCCGCGCGCGGTGAAGAGCTCCTCGAGCACGAGGTGCGGCGTCGTGCCGACGCCGTTGGTCGCGATCGTCAGCTCGCCCGGATGCGCGCGCGCATAGGCGAAGAGATCGTCCATCGACTTCAACGCGCTGTTCGCCGGCGTCAGCACGCCGAACGTCACGCCCGAGATCTGGATGATCGGCGTCGTGTCGCGGATCGGATCCCACAGCACCTTCTGCGTGAACGGCGCGCGGAACACCGGCTCGGGCATCTGCGCGATCGTGTAGCCGTCGGGCTCGGCCTGCTGCAGGATGGGCATCGCCAGCGTGCCGCCGGCGCCGGCGCGGTTCTCGGTGACGACGCTCTGGCCGAGCTGCTTGCCGGCCAGCTCGGCGAGCAGCCGCAGCGAGATGTCGGTCGCGCCGCCCGCCGGCCACGGCACCCACAGCATGATCGGGCGCGACGGGAACGGTGCGGCGGCACGCACCGGCAGCGCGAGAGCCGCGGCACTCGCCAGCAGCAGACGACGTCGGAACGAACTCATCCGCCGCCCCCTCCCCGCTTGGTCAGGCCGCCGAAGCCGCGCTGCGGGTCGTAGCCCCAGCAGGCGATCACGAAGAACACGACCAGGCAGCCGATCACGACGTACGGCGCCGCGCCCGGGTCCTTGCCGTAGAGCGCGAAGCGCATCCATTCGATGGCCTGCGTGAACGGATTGAAGCGCGACACCTGGTAGACCCAGTCGGCGCCCGACTCCTGCAGCTTCCACAGCGGATAGAGCGCGGTCGACATGAAGTACATCGGGAAGATCACGAAGTTCATCGTGCCGGCGAAGTTCTCGAGCTGCTTGATGTAGACCGACAGCAGCAGCCCGAGCGCGCCCAGCATCAGCGCGCCGCCGCAGAGCGCGACGAGCGCATACAGCCCGCCGAGCGTGAAGACCGGCAGGTCGGTGCCGATCAGCATCGCGACGGCGACGAAGGCGAGCGCCTGCAGCACCGACAGCAGCGCGGTCGCGCAGAGCTTGCAGAACAGCAGCCACGGCCGCGGCAGCGGCGCCGTGAGCAAGAGGCGCATCAAGCCCATCTCGCGGTCGTAGACCATCGCGAGCGACGACTGCATGCCGTTGAAGAGCAGCACCATGCCGACGAGGCCCGGCACGATGTAGACGTCGTACGGGATGTAGGTGTCGTAGGGCTCGACGATCGCGACGCCGAAGACGTTGCGAAAGCCGGCCGCGAACACCGCGAGCCACAGCAGCGGCCGCACCAGCGCCGAGATCAGCCGGCCGGTCTGCTGCGAGAACTTGATGACCTCGCGCAGCACGATCGCCTGCAAGGCCTGCAGCGCATGCGCCGGGCCGCGGCGCAACGGCAGCGCGGTCGGATCGGCCGCGGCGGGCTTCATCGTTGTACTTTGCATAGCTTCTCCGGTGCATCGGCGCCCAAGGTGTCGAGCACGTCGGTCGGGTGCAGCAGTCCTTCGATCGGCGCCTGCGAGATCACGCCCTGGCCGTCGGTCAGGAGCACCGGCTGGCGCAGCTGGCCGTCCCAGGCGCGAAAGCTCAGGTTCACGCCCTTGGAGCCGTCGACCTGCATCTTCGCGATGCCTTGCGACCAGGCGCTCGCCGGGCCTTGCGGCGTCGCGCCGGCCACCGCGATCAGGATCTTGCCCGCCGTCCAGGCGGACCAGTCGTAGTCGGTCATCGGCCGCTTGGCGGCCTTCAGGAAGCGCCTGCTGACCTGCGGCGCGCCGTAGCGCTCGAACTGCGCATGCCAGGCCAGCGCGACCAGGCCGGCATCGCCGACCACCGGCCGCGGCAGCACGGTGTGGTAGGGCAAGGCCCGCGCGAACTCGCCGTCGCTGTCGACCACCCAGACGACGTCGTAGTTGTTGCCGGCGGTCAGCAGCAGCGGGTTGCCGAAGTCGCGCTCGCGCGGATCGGTCGACAGCTTGAACGGCTTCGTGCCGACGACCTGCAGCCCGTAGCGCTTGATGGTCGCCTGGGCGGTCGCGGCACGCGGCTGGTCCTCGGCGCTCGGGCCGATCAGCAGCAGCACCTTGGTCCACTTGCGCGACACCAGGGTCTGCGCCAGCGCATCGGCGCGCATGCGCTCGCTCGGGATCACGTGGTAGAGCCGTGCGCGGCAGTCGGCCTGGCGCAGCCGGTCGTCGGCGGCGCCGATGTTGAGGACGGGAATCTTCACGGCGTCGGCGACCGCAAGCGTCCAGTCGGCCGGCAGGTCGGTGATCAGCACCGCGGCGCCGGCCTTCTCGGCGGCCTGCGCGGCGGTCTTCGCGGCGGCCGCCGAGGCCGCGGTCGTGTCGCTCAGCGCGATGTCGGCGCCGGCCGCTTGCAGCTCGAACTGGCCTTCGTCGATCGCGACCTTCAGGCCGTCGGTTGCCGGGCCGCCCGGATGGCCGAGGTAGGCGCGCTCGAGCTTCGTGCGTTCGAGGCGCGGGTCGTCCTGCGGGCCGATGAAGGTCGCCTTCAGCGTGCCGGCCGCAGCGGCACCCGACGCCAGCAGCAGCATCCAAGCCGCAACGGATCGCCTCAGGGGCCGGGAGTCATTTGCTTCGCGTGGGATCGGAAACCCCTGAGCCGAGTCGCCTGCGCTGCGCAATTCCATAGGCGCCTCGCTCCGGCGCCTCATTCGACCACCACCACGCCGTACGGCACGCGGCCGACCGGCACC